>CAYFLR010000063.1:10283-18640 GCA_964343805.1 uncultured bacterium
TGACGATCAATCGGTTTAGTTAAATGTAAATTACAGCCTGCGTTCTTAATTTTATCAGATTCTTCAGCTAAAGCATGTGCAGTAAGGGCAATGATAGGTGTTGGTTCATTATGTTCTTTTTGCTCCCATAAACGAATCTCTTTAGTGGCTTGGTATCCATCCATATTAGGCATTTGAATATCCATAATTATGATGTCAAAGTCTTTCTCTTTTGCTTTTTCCAAGGCCTCAAGTCCATCTCTGGCTTCTTCTGTGTGCCACCCTGTTTCTTGTAAAAAATACTGGATGATCATCCGATTGATATCATCATCTTCCACCAACAATACGCGTAGATTTTTAGGTGAGAGTGTTTGATCAACTTCAGAGGGATCATACTTATTGGTGCCTGTAGTTTGATTTAGCATATTACCGGATTGAATGGAGGGTAAATAAATACTTAGGATAAATGTACTGCCCTCACCCAGCTTACTTTTAACTTGAATATCTCCATTCATTAATTTGGCTAAACGAATGCAGATGGCCAAGCCTAATCCGGTCCCACCAAATTTCCGGGTGGTGGATGAATCAGCTTGCATAAAGGGACGAAAAATGACTTTTTGTTGATCTGCGGAAATACCTGGCCCCGTATCTTTTATGATAAAAGAAACCATATTTTTAAATGGGGGCTTTTCAACAGATATGGAAACACTTCCTTCGCCGGTGAATTTTATCGCATTTCCGATGAGGTTGATCAGAATCTGTTGCAATCTTTGGGGGTCACCCATCACTAGGTCTGAAATGTCTGGATGCGCTTTTTGTATAAGTTTGAGAGACTTTTCTTGAGCGGTATATTTTAAAATTTCCATGACTTCTTGAATTAATTCATGAATGGAAAATGGTTCTAAATCCAGAGTTAAGTCACCCGATTCAATTTTAGATAAGTCTAATATGTTGTTAATCAGAGACAACAGGGTATTTCCGGATTGTTGAATTACAGATATATATTTCTTTTGCTTGGGATTGACATTTGTATCAGCCAGCAAGGAGCTCAAGCCTAAAATCGCATTTAAAGGAGTTCGAATCTCATGACTCATGGTGGTTAAAAAGATCCCTTTTGCACGGTTGGCTTTGTCTGCCTGTTGTTTGGCGAAGATCAGCGCTTGTTCTGTATGTTTTCGATCGGTAATGTCTCTGCAGGAAATTAAAAGATTGGCACCCAGTATGTTGACGCGTTTGATGTTAACTAACAGCGTTTTGGTAACATCGCCTTTGGTAAGAATTTCATATTCGATATTATTTATTTCACCAGCCTGGTCAAGGGCATGTTTTTTATATAGAGGGTTCGTGAAGAGGGAATCAAGCTTCTCCATTTTACCGATTTCTTCCGCTGTCCAACCAAATGTGTACTGAATATTAGGGCAAATGTATTTGAACTGATGTTCGTCATCAACTAGGAATACCGCATCAGATATATTTTCTAAAATTACCCGATGAGATTCTTCAGACTCTACTAGAGCTCGAGTCGCTTTTTCTGCTAAGTGTCGATCACTCACATTGATACCCGAACCTATCAAATGGGGTTTGTTATCAAAAATAAGTCGGGCCCCGGTAAAGAAATAAGGAATATTTTTACCATCTTTTGTTCGGAAATTAGCTTCTGCATGAGCCAGGCCAGTTTGAAAAACATTTCCAATTCGTTCGCTTACTAAGAAGTGATCTTCAGGTTTGATAAAATCAAGAATATACTTTCCATTTAGATCTTGATCGGAATATCCAGAGGTCTCTTGGAAATTACGATTCCAACGAAGGAGTTTAAGATTTTCATCAAAGAAGTAAAATAGACCTGGTAAGCTCTCAAGTATCGCTTCTGAATAAGCATTCTCTTTTTTTAATAAACTTTCGCTAAACTGGAGTGCTTTAGAAGTTTCATTTTGTACCTTTTGGAAATGCATCCCAATAATTATTTGGGCACAGGTGGTGGTAACCGGTTGAAGATAGGATACCATCTCTTCATCATAGCCCTCTTTACGATTGGCGAGATTAA
Source organism: uncultured bacterium (assembly GCA_964343805.1). Classification (GTDB taxonomy): domain Bacteria; phylum Bdellovibrionota_B; class Oligoflexia; order CAYFLR01; family CAYFLR01; genus CAYFLR01. The sequence goes on from CAYFLR010000063.1 coordinate 12,307, forward strand.
TAACACCTATTACTTCCTGCTCTTTAAATATGGGAAGACCCAAAAATGAATGTAAGGCAGGGTGCCCATTAGGGGTACCACATCTTCTCGAATCGGTGCTCGGGGCATTGGAGATTACTGGTTTTTTACTAGTGTATGCTTCGGTATGTAGCCCTTGCATATTGCTAAATTGGAATCCTGATGGGGCATTTTCTGCATAAAAGGCTTTGGTTTGTTTGTCCCAACTGACATTGGAAATGGCTAAGGCTTGGAGGTAGGGAGAAGAGTCTTTTGAATGAATTACTTCAGCGATAAATCCAAACTCACTCTTAGTTAAGTCGATTATCTCAGTTAATAAAGAATCGAATAAGTCATCGGGATTTGAATGAGTAATGTATTTCTTTTGAATGAGGTTTATGCAACGTGCCTGTAATAACAGATCTTCTTTGGTTTCTTCGAGCTCTTTGACTTTTCTTAATCTCTGTAAATTAGAGTAACCTATTGAAGATAAAAGGGAAACTAATTGTAAATCAAACTCTACTATGTGTTTTACTTTTTCTCGACTGAACACCGGGACTCGCTCAAGAGCCGATAAATATGACTCCTTATCAAAACCAAATTCCTCAGCCTGCTTAGTAAAAAAGGATAGGTCAGGTTTCTCCCCTTCATAAAAGAACTGACCCAAAAAGCAGGTGGCTAAATGCTTTTGGTCTATGAAAATAGGGATTGCAATATCCCATAAACCATTCTTACATTTATACTCAACTGTTTCATCCACCAAAGCTTGCTCTAAGTTTCGCATGATATAGCGGTCACTTTCTTCGCATCGTACACAAGACATTGGGTTTTTTCGGTGGAAATGAACGCAGATATCCTGCCACCCAGCGGCTACCAGAATTGTACCATCTATATCAACAATACCTATAGGTATCCCAGTTGCAGCAAAGTTTGAATCTGCCAGAGCCTGAACTTTGGTTGCATCTACGAGATCTGCAAATTTTAAATTATCACTTTGCTCCATAGAGTCTCCTCTATTGTATGAGATAATTATACTCCTTTTTTGAGGTTAGAGAAACTTCTTTAGATAATGATAATCGGGAGTTAGTTCTCCTTGATGGGCTATTATAGAACCTTTTAATTCGGGTTTTAAATTCAAATCATCAAATGATACTGAAAAATCGGTAGTTGCTAACCTATGAGAATATGGCTTTAAGGCATTGGAGAAAAAGGTGGAGGAATCCTCTGCTAATTCACAGGGTAGATTATCCACCGCTAAAACCACAGGTCCATTCCCTTTCACACCCATACAGGCTTCCTTTTTATCCACATCATAAACATAGACTGGGTCGCCAGAATCAGTTGATTTTAAATTGACTTCAACTGAACCTTTGATATCACAGGTAACATCTCCAATAACTTTTAGTTTGGGAGTTCGCTTTTGAAATATTTGGCTGATGCGACTCTCGGATACAAATATGGGGTACTTTTCAGTCCAGTAAATACAATTCATTATGATTGAAAAGAAATTTACGTATTTGGCAAAGTCAGCTTCGTATCTTTCTGGATGCTCATAGTATTCCTGCAGGTTAAACATTGAACCGTTTTTTGACCTTACTAAGTCTTTTTCTTCAAAAACTGTCAAATAAACCTTTTTATTGTTGCTATTCCCATCTGCCAACATACTTACTAGTTGCTCTGGGTTTACTTTTTCAACTGGCAAGGCAGATAATATCTCCATAGCTCCTTTGGCCACATTGCCATTTCCCAAAACCGCAATAGTCAGCGGAGACACTTTTTTATCGAGTCCCTCTTTTTTTATCTGTTCTCCTACCTCTTTTATTTCATTGAGTGCATGGGCTAGATTAGTGTAGTTTAAAGCTTGTTTAATATTCAAAAAAGGAGTTGCTAGACCCCCTTCTTGAAATCTTCTACCTAAAGCCCACAAACTATCAATCATACCCGCCTGACCTGCGAAAGGACCGAAAAAGACCTTTCTTCTTCCTTTGTCATCTACAATTTTTTCATAATCCATTAAGGTGCATTTCTTATCTAAAAGAGTTTGAAGCATGTTCATATTATAGGCTTGGCCTTTTATAGTGTGAGAAAAGAAAAGATAAACTCCTTCCTCTCTAAAAATCTCTTGAGGCATCTCTTTTACACCAATGACGAGATCACAAGAGGATAGATCTTCAGAGAGTGTTGCACCTATTTTTTTATAACTATCATCAGAAAAGATACGGATAGGAGAGGGCTGTATCAATATCTCATGCCCTTCTTTCAATAATAATTCAGCATTGGTGGGAGTGAGAGCAACTCGCCTTTCCCATCTATTTTTATCTTCTCTGCGAATTCCAATTTTCATCTTTCGTAACCTCACTTGTCCGGGGTGAATTGATATAACTTAAGATAGGTCCCTATGCCCTCTTTAAAAAAAACTTAAAGCTTAATTAATGAAGAGCATCATCAATGTAGTCTTCACCGAGTTTCGTAATAACCCAAGACAGAAACCTTTCATTGGCCGCTTTTTGGTCTTCAGAGGAGAGATGTTTAAACTGATTAGGGTCTGTAATATTCAATAGCTTTATCATTTTGTCATCAAATAGACGCTCTTTGTTTCGTGCATTAATTTGAATTAAATTCTTTTTAATTTTTGCAATGATCAGCTTCACATGGGCGGGCTTGGAGATATAATCCACCATTCCAATTTTTACTGCCTTTAAAAGCTGTTCATTACTGGTATCTCCAGAAATTAAAACCCCTTCTAAGTCAGGGTGATCTTTTCTAGCTATCTCAAACATTTTGAGTCCATCTAGGCGAGGCATATTTCGATCACAGAGAGCAAGGTCGATGGGGTGCTTATCTATGATTTCAAGCCCTGCTTGTCCATCTTCAGCTTTATGAATAATAACCCCGAGAGTTGAAATCATCTCTGCCATGAGGTCGCGTATGGTTTCTTCATCTTCGACGATCAAAACCTGGTTGGCGGTAAAGCTATTGGTATCTTCGTTTATAATTTTGATAAGTTTTTCAATATATTCATCAGACATCTCTGGGAGATAGTTAGTGTTGATGTTGGTATTAGGGTCTTTCAGTATTTGCAATCTATTGAGAAGGAGCTCTTTATAGAAATTAAAGTGAATATGGTTTAAACAGGTCTCGATTTTAGTAGTTATTAAATCTCTATCTAATGGTCTGGTGATGATAGTCCTCATTTATCTTTTTTAACAATTCAGTTCCTTCTCCATCATGGTCGAGGTTGGCAGCCAACGTTATTAAATCAATGTGGTGTTGTTCTAAAAGCAGAGTAGCTTCTTTTGAATTGGATGCTAGGTGTAGTTCTACCTTAAATTGACTGACATACTCTGCCAGAGTGTCTCTGGAATCTTTATCACTATCCGTTATAAGAATGGAAAAATTACTGAAGTCATTCATAGGATATCCATGGATACAGTTATGATGTAAAGGGTACTTCTCTAGTAATATAATATCAGAAATAGAGTCGATTTTTAACCAAGTTTAAGTGACTTTTATGAATGGAGGGGGAATTTAAGCAAGATTTGAGTGCCTTCATTTTCTTTAGAATGAAGATGGATTTCTCCTTTATGTTCAAGAACAATATTCTTGGAGATTGATAGACCTAAGCCGGTTCCTTGTCCCGTTTCTTTGGTGGTAAAAAAAGGATCAAAAACTCGATCTTTCATCGTCTGCTTTATTCCGCAACCATTATCTCTAAAGTCGATACATATGGTTTCTTGTTCTAGAGTGACTTTTATTGTAATACTTTGATCTCGATTATCTTTAATACCTTTGAAGGAATCCTTGCTATTGGCAAGCAAGTTTTGAAACAAGTTTTCCATCATGTTCCGATCACCCCAAATGGGCAATGGTGGTTTGGGAAGATCTGTTTTAACAGTGATTTTCTGGGATTTTAACTGAGAGGTTGAAAAAACAAGAGCTCTTCTGATGGGATCTTCAATGTCAATTTCTTTCCAATTTTGCAGAGTGCCTTCCTCTGAATAAGATCGAAGATGTTCAATAATTTTTGCCATCCTCTCAGCCCCAGATATGATTTTCTTCGCCTTTTTCAGAACTTCTCTTGGTTTATCTTTCACATCTTCAAGGAGTTCAGAGTGCCCTAGAATGATAGATAGGGGATTGTTGAGTTCATGAGCTACTCCTGTAGCAAGGGTTCCAATCGATACCAGTTTAGCGTTTTGAATGTGCTTTGCCTGTGAATTTTTTAATTCAAGGTTTGCCGAAATGGCTTCCTTATAAATTCTTAAGCGAGTGATTTCAAAAATGACACTAAAAACCAGAATGGTGAAAAAGGAGGTGAACGTTGCAATGATCAGGTCCGCTTGTTCGTGTTCTGGGGATATTACATTAGGGAACTCATAACCTCTGAGATCCAACTTCAAAAAAATTACAATAATACTAGCAATGATGAGAGACCAGGCAATTCCTCCCTTTGCTCCTAAAATATAGACTGACAACAGTGGAAGGACCATAAACCAAAGGGTATTACTCCTGCTGGTACCCCCGGTATAGTACTTGGTAACTACTAATACTAAAACACTCAGAAACATCACAGTATGAGAGGGTAAGGTGTAATTTTGTGTCGTTTTTAAACCAAATAGAGCTCCAACAGCAAGAAGAGAAGCAATAAATAGAAACGAACCTAAGGCGGGCAGTTGGTAATAAACACCATAGAGAATAGAATACGACAGAGTTATGATAATTAGAAAGATTGTATAATAATGAAAGATCCTAATTTTGCGATTTTTCTCTGAGTGGTGAATATTGGGATCCAAATTATTAAATAATTTTGTTTTAATTCCAAATTTCAAAGCGGTGCTCAGTAGGTTAACAATTCTAGGATTTCTTTTAGAATATTATAGCAAACTGGAGTTAAAATTACCCAAAAATCTACTTTAAGCCCAATTATGATAGTAGGAAACTGGAACAATGGCGGTTGTTCCAGTCATTTGATGATTTTACTATTGTTTAATGTGTCAAAAACAGAGGGCAGTCGGCTTGCTTAATGGCATTTAAAGTGGTGCTGCCAAACATTTTTTGACTCACTAAACTTTTAGAACTGTCACCCAATACAATTAAATCGGTATTTAGTTCTTTGGCAAAAGGAAGTAACGATTCCTGAGGTGGTGTTTCTCTGGAAAAGACATTGGCTTCAAATCCATGAGCCTGACAATAGGCTTTCGCATCAGATAAGAGCCTATCAGCCTCCCGTGCATTTTTATTAAAGCAAACAATATTTAGTTTGGCGTTGGGCCAAAGTCTCATCTGAATAAACCTTTTCATGGCTTTGGCTGATTCCATAGATCCACTATAGGCAATTAAAATATTATCAATTGAGATGAATTGATCTGAAACCGCATAGATGGGACGTACTCCTTCTTGAAAAACTCTGAGTACCTGATTTTCAGGGTCATCTAATAATCCATAATCAAACAATCCTTGCAAACCTAAGACAGTCAAATCGAAGTAACGACTGTGATTGATGATCGCATCAAACTCATCACCTTCTTCCTGGATAATATTGTAGGGAATCTTGGCCTCTTTACACTGTGATTCGAATAGTGCGATAGACTTTCTAATTCCTTCATTCACTATCTTGATACGGTTTTGCCTTATGTTTTTTGCCTGATCTCCTGCTCCTGCTGGAACGGGACCTACATTTCTTAAACGATCTTCATTAAAAACTGTGACTGCAAGTATCTCTGCCTCATGAGGTTTGGCAATATCAATCGCTCTTTTAACCGCTGTTTCGCTATAGGAGTTGGCTCCTAATCCTACCAATATTCTCTTAATCATATATTTATCCTTTGTTTAGAGTTCACCTTCATGGCCACCTTTTTAAAGATGTGGCTTACCCTTCTAACAGCAAGATTTGTGCCAGAAAATTAATTTTGTATATTACAAGAGTGGTAGGGCTGAAAGGTTTCACTGTTTCAATCTGAATAGGGTTGGATGTTTCAGAGGTGTTTCAGATTTGTTTCAAGGTGTTTCAGTCTTCAATGTGCTTTTTTACATAAGAGAGTAGTAAATCATATCTAACGGGCTTAGTTAGGTAGGCATCACACCCCGATTCAAGAGCCCGGTCTAGATCTTGTCGTAAAGCTTGAGCAGTCACTGCAATAATGGGAGTGGGCTTTAAGCTTTCTTCCTTTTCAATGATTCGAATCTGCTCGGTAGCTGTGTAACCATCCATAATAGGCATTAACAGATCCATTAAGATGAGATCAATATGATCATTTTGGAACCTTTTCACAGCCTCTTCTCCATTGTTAGCTAATACAATATGGTAGGGTGCACTTTCTAAAAAGGCAGATAGTAC
>CAYFLR010000063.1:18650-32372 GCA_964343805.1 uncultured bacterium
TTGGTTTTCTGGAGAATCGTCTACAATGAGGATTGTGTGTTTTGTTTCTACAGATTGGGCTAAGGGAGATTTAGACCTGGCAGATTCTTTGGAATTTATAATGGCTTGAGTATCTTGTTTGAGAGGTAATAGTAGAGCAAAAACAGTTCCATTCTTTGAGGTTTCTTCAATAAAAAGGTTTCCATTCATAGCAGCGGTGAGATGTTTGCAAATTGTTAACCCGAGGCCTGTCCCTCCATATTGTCTGGTGGTTGAAGGATCTCCTTGAACAAAAGGATGGAAAATTTGATCAAGATTATCCTTTGAAATTCCAATTCCAGTATCTTTCACTCGAAATGCCAATTGGTTTTTGGAACTCATATCAACAGTAAGATTGACCTCTCCTTTTTGGGTAAACTTGAGGGCGTTGTTCACCAAATTCAAGAGGATTTGCTGAATCCGATTGGGATCTCCACTGATGGTTTTAGGAACTAGAGGATCGATTTTAGATTTTAATTCGATGTTTTTATCTTGAGCTATCAAAGCTTGCATTCGAACTGTTTTGCCAATTAAATCTTCCAGATTGAAAGAAACTTCTTCTAAATCTAATTGACCTGCTTCAATTTTAGATAGATCTAAAACATCATTTATTAATGAGAGAAGAGCTTCTCCTGCTTTATTGGAAACAGATAAATACGATTTTTGCCGATCCGAAAGGTCGCTTTTTTCTAAAATTTGGTTCATTCCGATGATAGAATTGAGGGGAGTTCTGATCTCATGACTCACGGCTGCAAGGAAATTACTTTTGGCTATGTTAGCTGAGTTCGCACTGTCACGAGCCTCGATTAATTCCTCTTCCACTTTTTTTCTTTCTGAAATATCTGTAGAGGTAACTAGCAATACCGCTTTTTGATCCACCCCATGAATGGGAATGACTCGACTCTCAAAATACCTTTTTTGTCCATCAGGACCATCATGTGTTGTTTCATAGTGACTGGGCTGATGACTTTTTAAGGTATATTCCAAACTTTCTTCTGCGACACTTTTTTGGTCTTGGGCTAAATCAGGGAGATAAAGGCCAATGATTTCATCCATCTTAAGACCCGGGACACATCGATTCATGAATACGATTTTAAATTCTTTATCCAAGGTCATAATATAGTCAGGAGAGTTTTCCGCTAATGTTTGAAACCGGTTTTCGCTGACCAGTTTATCTTGCTCTGCTCGCTTTTGATCGGTTATATCGGTAATACATCCTAGCATCCGGTTTGGTTTTCTTCCGAAATTGTCTGCGGCTTTTCCTCGACTTAAAATCCACTTGTATTGTCCATCTTTTGCCATAAGACGGATTTCGATTTGATAGGGTTTGCCCTCTTCAAGATGTTTTTTCAAGGCCTCTTCAACTAGCGGTCGATCTTCCGGGTGGAGGCGGTCAAAAAATGAAGAGGCCACATTGGGAAGCTCATCATCTTTAAATCCAAGGATCTCTTTCCATCTCGGTGAAAGGTAATCCTCATTGGTGATCATATTCCAGTCCCATATACCATCATTAACTGCCAGTTCTGCCAATTTATAGCGTTCTGCTTGCATTCGATTTAAATGAGTAATAATAGCTATGAAGAGGGCAAAAAAGAAGGTTGTGCCTAAAAAAAGTTGTAAACTAATAATGTGGTCTGCGGTGGTTGTTCCCATGGCGGCAAAAGGACCTAGTTGGGCTCGAGTGCACCCTATGGTAATAATAGCCGTCAAAAATGAGAGCAGAGAGACTCCTTGCAATTCATACCTTATGGCGGCAAAGAAGATGAAGGGTAATATTAAGTAGGGATAGAAATAAATATCAGACGAATCTAAAACAGAACTATAAAAAACCAATAGAGTTATTATGAGCAAAGAAAAGGATATGGCTAGGAACTCTGGGAGGCGCTTTTTATCGAGATTCTCATTAAACCAGTTCGGGTCATTCCACCAGCATAGAATCAAAGGAACGGTGTACATAATTCCTAGGCTAGCTGAAGTAAACCAAAGGCGATAAATTTTGAAAAAAGATGTACCTTTAGAGAATAAAAGAGTCGTCCCAGTCCCCGCAATGGATGTAATGAGAGGAACAAGGATGCAAGCTATTATAAAAAATAGAAAAGCCGATTTTATTTGGGTAAAGGCTTTAGCTCCTAAAGCGAATCTATTGACTAACAGTGCACCGATTAGCCCTTCAGAGAAATTGACCAGGAGATATGAGATGGAAAGTAATAACGGGCGCTCCATTATAAGATCACCCAAAAGGTCTAAAGGTGCTAATAACAAACAAATTCTTAACCACTGCTTCTTTTCTGTGAGTAAGAAAAGTGCGAGTAAAAAGCCAGAGGGCGGCCACCAAACTGAGATATGTTCAGGTTGAATGACGAGCTGAAGGCTGAGTTCTTTTACCAAAAAATAAGAAATAGCCAGGAAAATCATTTTTAAGAAGGTCAGTTGCATCCCATTCACTCTAGGTAAAATTTTGAATTCGTTCCACCATGGCAATGAGTCCATTGACGATCAAGGAATCGCTCTCGGCTTTGAATTCTATTCGTGCCGGATCGACTTCTGTTTTCTGGAGGGTCATATGGACCATACTTAAACAACCGGGTACGCGGTTTGTCTCTGTCTTTTCATCCTCAGCTAATTTAGTGATTTTAATACTTCCTACAATCTATATATGTTTCTACCCCTTATTTAACACTCAGATCCAGTTTAGTAAAACCCAATTCTTTCCTTCTGGTATAACTAGTCTAAGATCCATAAGTATTATATAGGAATTGAGCGGCATTTTCGGGCCCATTCCAATTCATAAGTTGGTTTTTAAACTTAGAAATTTCTGATTTTGCGTTTTTATCTGATAGCAATACTTCGATGGATGATAGGATCTTTTCAACCGTGACTTTCTTTTTGTTTAGCCTTACTGCGAAGCCCTTTCTTACACAAGCATCGATATTTGCTTGTTGTTCCGGATGCATTCCAACTCCAACAAATGGTGTTTCCGAAAGGCAGGCATTCATGACGGTATTTTGTCCACCATGAAGAACTGAAATATCTGCCATAGGGTTCACCTTGTCGGCAGGAATAAAGTCAGTCACAATGACATTCTCAGGTATATTAACATTTAAATGTTTAATATTCCCTTTTACAGGGGCTATCACTCGATAAGGTTTATTTCTAAATCCTTCTATTATTTTTGCTATCAACTTTGGTTTACCAGAACTCCCCATGGCGAAATAAACTATTGGCCTATCCTTTGGGATGTTTAAGACCACGCTTGGAATCTCTCCTTTTAATCTTAAAGGAAGTGGACCAATATAGTGATGATTAGGATGTAGTATTTTAAAATTTACCCATTCTGGAATATCAGCTAAAAGTGTATGATCCCCTTCTATGAGTTCGATGAAACTATTGAACTTCTTCAATCCATACTTTTTACCCACTTTATTGTAAGCTTTGATGGGGCGATCTAATTTCAAAATGAGTTTATTCACAAATCGATCTAATTGCTCCTTAGACCAAAACCAGTGAAGCCAAAAGAAGTTGGTTCGATCCGGCCAAGATTGTAAACCGGCCTCGTAGTATTCTCTCACTGATGTGGAGTGGAGGACATTGACGAAAGGAACCTGAGCAATTCTTGCAGAAAGAGTTACACTCAAGCACCAGCCGGTCAATACAGCCGCTGGATTAATCTCTTTAAAAAATTCAACTTCCCTTGGAACTCTCTCTTCCAGTTCCTGCTCGTTTAAATATCCAATGGTATTTAAAGTTTCTCCACTTAAAGCTTTTCTTAAATAAGCTAGCTTTTTCTCACTTAAGGCGGGCTCCATTTTTTTGAGTTGAAAACCCTCATCTAAAATCACTTTTTCAAATTTACCACCGTAACTCATAAATAAAATATCAAAATGATTTTTAGCCACTCGGGCAATTTCTACCATTCGTCCTACTTCAGCCAAGTTATAGCCAGCAACGGCAAAAACTAAGGTGCGTCTCACTTTTGATTCCATAGTTCCCCCTTTTTAGCTTGAGATAATGTTTTTTTAAAAGGGTTGAGCATGAATGTTGTCATGGTTTTATACATCTTTCTTTTAATAAATGGAATGCTGGTTATCCAATAGATCAGGGTCATAGAGAGCCTTTTGATCCAAAGGTCTTGGGGAAAATCATAAAGTTTATGATTTTTATAAAATCGATGATCTGCTCTAAAGATAATTTTGAGATGATCAAAAATATCATCGCGGAATATCTTCAATCCTCCATCACGTAGAAAGCTTTTTGATAGTTCGATGTTATTATCACTATTATAAACGAGTCTCTGTGCGAGACTTTGCATTCTCTGCACTATAAGATCTCCATCATTAGATTCATCAGACACAAAACCATTGTGCTGTGAACCTTGCCATTCTGTGTAGGATGTCAGTATATGTTTGGCATTGTCTAACTGGGAGATAGGCCCTGATATCAGAAAGGCAAATTGTTTGCGATCTAAGGTCGGCTGATGGGTATTGAAAAAACTCCGGTCGAAAAATCTTTGCCAAATGGAAGACAAATAACGATCTCTTATTGTACCTGCAAATACGATAATATCTGCTTTTGTCACCTTACTTTTGAAGAAACTCATATAGTCATCTTTGTCCTGATAGACACATTGATTCTTATCACCACATTTCAGACAACCCAGACAATGATTGACTTTCAGGGTTGAGAGTTCAATCACCCTTGCAGGTGCTTCTAGAAACTGATTGAATGACTCAATCATATTTTTAATATTCCCTTTTAATTCATCCACGAGTATTAGAACTGTTTTTTCGGTTTGAATTTTCTTAATTTCAGTTTTTGGCAAGTCGAGTGAGGATCCTTTTGAGTGCTCGATAGGTTTATGTTCAATTGGTAGTTTGACTTGGTTCTTAACTGTCCAGTCTAACAGTTCCATAAAACTGCAGAGTTCCTGCTGACCTGACTTTTTAGTAAGGTCGTCCATTTTAGGAGAATGTCTGCCTATGTAGCTCATTTTTAAATCATCACAAATACTATGAATATAGTTGTGTGCCGCATGATCGAAAAAATGAATCGAGGTACTTAGAGAGGCTGTATATTTACCTTCAAAATAGGACTGCGCCTTGCGTTCAAATAGGAGTTCAATAAACCGTTTATAATTGGAATGAACCAAACAAAAGTACAGAGGGAAAGCCCAAATGATTAAATCTGCCTTGCGTATTTTTTCCATCAATGCTTGAAATTCAACGGTCTTGTTCTCGAATTTCTTTAAATAAAAAGCGGGGTATTCAACTTGAAAAGTATGTTGCGGATAGCGGACTTGTAGATACTCTATGTATTGCATGGTTACACTTTTGTTTCCTTTAGGGCTTCCGCCCAAAACCATGACTTTCATAAGCTCTCCTCATTTTTATAGGATTGCATTAAGGCAAGCGTTTCATTGCACCAGTTTATTTGTGCTTTCGAGGTGTGCTTGCCGTTACTAAGGGTTATTTTCCAAAAAAGTTTTTCTTCGCTGTTATTGAGTTCCTCCTCATCGAGATGCTTTTCGATGCCTTGGTAAACATTCAGCAACTCTTCATGTCTCTTTTTAGCCATCTCTATCTTTTCGATAATATTTTCCTTTGAAATGAGCTTTCCAAAAAAGAGCTTCAATAAGAGCTCATAGCGATTCTTCTCAGGTTCAGCAGGTAATGATAGCCATTCAACCAGCTCTTTTCGACCTGCTGCGGTGATGGTGTAAATATTTTTTGAAGGTCTACTTTCGTGGTGTTTGACCTGTTTGGTGATGAGCTTGGCTTTCTCCAATTCATTGAGTGTTGGATAAAGTCGGCCAAAGTTTTCACTCCAAAAAAAGGTAATACTGGTGTCGATAAATTTTTTGATGTCGTATCCTGACATGGGTTTGACAGTTAAAAAGCCAAGAATAGAAAATTTAGTTCGGTTAATGCGTTTCATAGGATCTCCTCTATATCTTCATAATATATTATAGCAGCATATATATCATAAAGATATAGTAATTTGATAACATGCTGTAAATGTGCCATATTTAATGAGCCATTTTAATGTCCATTGAGAAGAATAGGATCCCAGGTAATGAAAAGTAAAATTTTGTTAGCAACTCTCCTTCTAAGTATTTTTGTATCATGTAAAAAAAGGGATCACTCACAGGCTCAAGTAAAATCAGGAATTGTTCCATTTGATAAAAAGGGATCGAAAGTCGTTCTATCCAAAATTACCGAAGAAAAAAATAGAGAGAAAATTACCTTTATATTATGCGATTTACCTGAAAATAGAAGAGATAATGACTTTGCTAATCTTTGGTCCTTCTGTAAAAGGAAATCCCGTGATGAACTTGTTTACCAAAGTGAGCTCAAAGAATTTCTCACCTATGGTTTAGCGAGTAACTTTCAAAAATACTACGCGGGCAACAATTTTGACCCCCACTTTTGGAACTTAACCAGTGAGGAAAAAAACGAGCTCATTAAAGAAGCAGAAAGCAAAGATAAGCTCGATTATGCCGAAGGTTGTCCTTTTTTCATCCCTTTAGCGGCTAGCATCTGTTATCTTTTTAATGACTTCACCTCCTTAGATAAAAGAGAGAGGGCTCGGCGAAAAGCAATTGAAGTGGCAGATGATATTTATCAAGAAATTCGGGCTGCTTTAGATAAATTTATCACTCAATCTAAAAAGGGAGTTGTGACTGATTATAGAGGAAAAGAGGATGATAATGTTTCCCAAATCCACTACCTAATAGGATTGAAGATCACTGCAGATATTGAAGAGCGAATTGAAAAAGAAAAATGTGATAAAGATGAAAAGGCAGTTTGGATCAGTAATGATGAAGATCCAGCTGCCTATTGTGGGAAGGTTTTTGAAATGGCTACTTATCAATCCGATGCTATTGCTGCAATTGATGAAAGGTGCTTTAGAGTTTTTATCGGTGCCAGTCCTCGTTGTGGATATCCATTATTTGAGCATAACTAAAGAATCAAAATCGGATCTAACATGAATAAGAAAAAAAGATGTGAATGGTGCCTGTCGAATGAAATCTACATAAAATATCATGACGAAGAGTGGGGAGTCCCTGTCCATGATGATAAGAAGTTATTTGAGTTTCTTATTTTAGAAGGAGCTCAAGCCGGCTTAAGTTGGTTGACCATTTTAAAAAAGCGAGAAGGGTATCGAAAAGCCTTTGCTAATTTTGACGTTAAGAAGGTCGCTAAATTCTCTGAAGAAAAAATCCAGCAACTGCTTTTAGATCCGAGTATTATCAGGAATAAACTCAAAGTGAGAGCCGCAGTTAATGCCAGAGCTTTTCTAAAAGTTCAAGAAGAGTTCGGTAGTTTTGCTAGCTACAGCTGGCAATTTGTAGGGGGAAAACCTATTACTAATCATTGGAAGAAGCTAGATGATATTCCTGCCACTTCCAAAGAATCCGATGCTTTCAGCAAAGACCTAAAGAAAAGAGGTTTCAAGTTCGTTGGGTCTACTATTATGTATGCACATATGCAGGCGGTCGGGATGGTGAATGATCATCTGGTGGATTGCTTTAGATATATGGAACGCTCTGATTCGGATCGCTGAGCTATTTATTCCTGCCGACTGAGTTTGCATTTCTTTTAAGAATTCATTTTATCTTCCGATAGATTAGCTGAATCAGTATATCAAAGATCAGTACATAGGTGGATGAATGCACTTTTCAAAAAAATTTCCTATCATATTAGCTTTATTGGTAGGTCTCTTTGCTCATTGCAAAACAGGTAATATAGAGTCTCCAGAAACTGAACCTGATCCAGTGCCACCTCCGGCAGTAAATACAAATCACCAATCTGTTAACGTATATGTAAACCCAGCTTCCTCCCCCGTTTTGCCGGGGCCTGTTGTTAATAATGATGCCTCCATAAAATCACTTCCCCTACGCTCCCTTAAGCATAATGAAGATCAAGTTCTTGTTAGGCTCAAACCAAATACCAAAATAAAGAGTTTGAATGCCATTAAGATGGTCTCTTCAAAAGTAGTGCACAGCTTTAAAAAAATCGCGGATGTCCATTCCTTAGAGGTGCAATCCCCGCTGTCTGTAAAAGACACCATAGAGAATCTCTCATCCATTCCTGAGGTTGACTTAGTTGAGCCAAATTATATTTATTATGCTGAAGAGATACCTAATGATGCTCTCTTTAATGAACTTTGGGGATTTCACAATATTGGCCAGGAAGGTGGCCAAGTAGATGCAGATATAAATATGCCTGAAGCATGGGGTCATACAGGATCTAAAGAAGTGATCATTGGTGTTATCGATACCGGAGTGGATTATCGTCATGAGGATTTAGTTGCCAACATGTGGGTGAATCCTGGAGAGATACCAGGTAATGGTTTAGATGATGATGGAAATGGATACATTGATGATATTCATGGTATTGATGCCATTTCTAATACTGGGGACCCGATGGACTTTAATGGACATGGAACCCATGTAGCGGGGACCATAGCGGCTTCCATCAATAATACAAAAGGGGTTGTTGGAGTCGGAGTGAACACCAAGATTATTGCTTGTCGCTTTTTAGATGATAATGGCAGTGGAAGCTTATCTGATGCATTGAAATGTCTGGAGTACTTTCACACTCTAAAGACTGTTTATAACATTAATATCCTGGCTACCAATAACTCCTGGGGAGGAGGGGGATTTTCTGAAATAATGCAGCAAGCGATTGAGCTTCATAAGCAAGATGGGATGCTCTTTTTTGCAGCAGCAGGTAATGATGGAACCAATAATGATCTAACTCCTCATTACCCCAGTAACTACCCTGTTTCAAATGTCATTGCGGTGGCAGCCAGCAATCGATCTGAGGGCTTGGCTTATTTTTCAAATTATGGTTTTCGGAGTGTTCATGTGGTCGCTCCAGGCGAAGAGATATTTAGTACTGTACCAGGTGACCGTTATCAAAGTTTGAGTGGAACCTCGATGGCAACTCCTCTCGTTGCCGGTTTAGCCGGATTGTTAGGATCCCAAGATAAGAATCACTCTTGGGAGGAAATTAAAAATCTTATTTTAACTGGCGGAACTCCCATTGAAGGCTATGCGAATAAAACACTCACCGGTAGGAGAATTAGAGCATGGGATAGTAACGGGAGTGGATCGCTTTCCTGCTCTGATCAGCGAGTTCTGAAATGGGTCAATCCAGGAGTGGGACAAAGTCTTTATCTAGGGACAGGAGATTCACTTCCTCTTAAAATGCTTCATTTAAATTGCAGTGAGGTGGGAGGAGAAATCTCTATTTTGGTCGAACCGGGAAATCAAACTATAACCTTATCTGCGGAAGAGGGAAGTGGTGATGGTGAATACAGTGGTGTATGGACGGGAGCAAATCAAGCAGGTTTATATACCCTTACTCCAGAGGGGGGTGAAACTATTCAGGTCCAAGTGACGGGTAACTATCAGAACCCGGTGGAAGTGGTGCAGCAATATCGTGAGTTTGCGGGTACCCGATTAGATAGTTTGACGGATGATGAAATGGCAGGTGTCAGGGTTCCTTTTCCCATCTATTTTTCTGGCAGAGAGGCCGATTATACCGATCTTTATATCTCAGCCAATGGAGCCATTACTTTTGAATACCGCTCCATTCCTTGGCAAAATAGAAATATACCAGTAGAAACTCTAAGTACATTAGTGCTGAAGTCATAGGAGAACCTCCTCATCGCGAAGTGGTGATAGAATGGCGAGCGGTTCCTCACTATCATTCAGATGTCTGTCCTGATACGGTGACTTTTCAAGTGGTGTTTTTTGAAAACTCATCCAAAGTTTTGTTCAACTATGGGGATGTGAATTTTGGTAATGATCAGTGTAATGGAGGAATTTCAAGTACGGTGGGAGTGCAGGTGTCTTCCCAAGTTGCTAGAGAATATAGCTATCAAACTGCTTCATTACGAGATGGTTTGAGTTTGCTTTGGCAAATTCCTTCGAAACTCGATCCTCCTACAGCCTCTATTACCGTATCAGGTTCACCTACCGTGGGAGCGGAAATCACCCTTGATGCCAGTGACAGTGTGGATCCTAATGGTCAAATCACCTCCTACCTTTGGGAGATTGAAAGTGGAGATTTAACAGCAGTTCTTGGTACTCCTACAAATGTTTCCACTTCATTTAAATCGGATGTGAAAGGAGAAACCGTTGTCAGGTTAACTATTACCAATAGTGAGGGGTTGCAAGCACAAGAGAAGGTGAGTTTGAATATAACTGAAACCCCAACCAATATTACGGTTGATGCTGGAGATAATAAATATGTAAGAGAGGGGGCCACGGTCACTCTGCAAGCCATGGCGACAGGAAATACTGAGGGTGGGGTGAACTTCCAATGGCAGCAGCCGCAAGAAATTGAGAAGTTAATGGGAACTGAGGATGTCTCCTCCACCCTTACTTTCAAAGCCCCCAATCAACAAACGGTGTTACGGTTTGAAGTTGTTGTCACTACCCCAGAGGGAGACAGTGCCTCTGATACTGTGCTCGTAATTGTCATGCCCAATCAGGTTCCTGTTGCTAGAGCGGGTGAAAAAATCTGGGTGGGAACTGGAGATAAAGTTGTGTTAGATGGATCGAGTAGTTATGATTCCGATGGTCTTATTATAGAATACCTTTGGTCTCAGGTGGTTCCCCGCGATTTAGATGATCCTCGCAGAGTGACTTTACAGAGCCCCAATAAGGTCAAATCAGAATTTGTAGCACCGACTATTCCTGGAACACTTTCCTTTGATTTAAAGGTTGTGGATAATGATGGCGCCTTTCATAATGCCCTTTTGGATGTTGAAGTGGTTCCAGCGCCTTCCGTCAATGCGGGAGAAGATCAAGCTTCAAACAGTGGACAAGCAATTACCCTGGATGGATCTGGAAGCTCCGATCCGCTGGGTGGTGATCTTTCATATAGTTGGAGCCAGGTTTCTGGCCCCGTTGTTACCCTGCAAAATCAAAACTCCGCAGCAACAAATTTTACCCTTCCAGTGGTTCAAGCTAGAGTGGTTCTTGTTTTTCAACTTACTGTCACCACCTCAAAAGGAGTGAAGGGTACGG
The DNA here is from genome assembly GCA_964343805.1 of uncultured bacterium. Classification (GTDB taxonomy): domain Bacteria; phylum Bdellovibrionota_B; class Oligoflexia; order CAYFLR01; family CAYFLR01; genus CAYFLR01. Next base: position 29,707 of record CAYFLR010000063.1, read on the forward strand.
GGACGGTTTCAGTTATTTGTGAGCCTTAGTGTGCTTTGTGCGCGGAAAATTGGTGGTAAATTACTTCAGCTCTTAACACCAATTTCCCGGCCACAAAGAAAATTTAATAAGGGGAAGTGGGCGGTGTAAAATTACTGGTCCAGCGCTGCACACCCTTGGAGATACGGATCTCATCCATGTATCCTTTAAAGTAGTTGGAGCAACATCCCCATTGACCGGTAGATGCAAATCCAATTTTAAGGCCACTATTTGAGGACCAACTGGTTCCTGTCGTTTTTGTGAGTACCAGTGTGCCATCAAGGTAAATTTTGTCATTACTTGCATTCCGAACCCATGCTAGGTGATGCCAGTTCCCGTCATTTGCTATGTTAAAATTTCCTCCAGAACCTCCATAATTACCTAGATAAATATGGATACTTGTGCCTCCGTTATGAGGGCCTCTCAGCGCAGCTGTATAAGTGTCGTGAGATATTAAAGCCCCAGAAATGGCTGATTGGATGGTTGGTTTGATCCACATGTCAATTGTAAAGGAATTTCCAAGTGCTAAGTAACTAGATGAAGCAAAACTAAAGTAATCATTGGAACCGTCAAAATAGATGGAACTACTTCCAAATTTGGCTGTTGCGGTAGAGTGGGAGATCCCTCCATTGCCGGTGATGGCAATGCCATAATTGGAACTATCGGTAAAAGTGGTTGAACCGTTGGTGGTGTCAGATTTTATAAGCACACTGACATTGGCGTCAATGACACTGCACGCAGAAAAAGTTATGGAAGAGGGAGGATTGGTACGAAAGGAGGTCCATTCAGCTGCCGTGCTGGTGGGGACGTATACCGTTTCGGTGGCATGGTTATTGGCAACCATTTGACAAACAGAAAACTCATCAACTTTTACAGGGTCATTGTCGTTGGGGATGAGGTAGCTTTCGGCTGCAAAGCAGTTGAGAGAGAACCACAGTAAGTAAAGGCAGAAGAAAATTTTCATTCTCTCATTATAGGTATTGAAAAGAGGTATTGCAATAGTTGGGCAATTCATAATCTTTATTGAAGAGTTTTATTTCGCATTAATACTTCGAGTTTTTCTATCCTTAACTCAAGACTTTTGATTGTTTCATCCTTGGATTTCAAGTTTTCTTTCAGAATCTTGATTTCACGTTTTAAATCTCTTTCATTTTGTAGAATAGATTGTTGCTGCTCCTTGGTGGCTTCGATAAGGGGGGCAATTAGTCCATCATATTTTACCGATTTTATACCTGTTTCAGGGTTCGTGGTCACCAAATCGGGAAGGACTTTTTCAACTTCTTGGGCGATCACACCATAGTCTTTTTCACCCGTTTCGATCCAATTAAAGCCCACCCCTTGCAGTTGGCTGATAATTTCTATGCCTCCGCTCTTGTGGATGCTCTCTTTTAAGCGTTCATCAGATGAATGGTAGTATCCTGTCGCTCGTACATATCCGTTAACGTCGAGTGCTTGACTTGGGTTAGTTAATCCAATTCCAACTTGCCCCCCATTTTCAATGACAACTTTATTGGCTCCATTATCCGCTATATACAAATTTCCATCAGATGCATTAGTAGAAAACCACCAGCTTTCAGATCCCGCCCTAATTTCCATGCCGGGATCACCATTGAGGGTGAGTTTTGCGGTTAAACCTGTGATTGTTCCTATTCCCACTTTCCCATCAGATGTAAACTTTACGATCGGGTTGGAATAACGTAAGTTGGAAAGATTACCGCTGGCAGCCTCGCCTGAGATATCTTCATGCACATAGACCCATGTGTCCGTGCCAACTATGCGACTGGTGGTCACGGTATAAGTGTTTCCGCCGATAGTAAATGTGGTTCCTGGTATAACATAACCATTATTTACATCCCCGGCGCTGACCACAAAGTATTGGCTCCCATCATTTTTGGATGTATAAGCAATAGTAGTTCCATCAACATTGCCACCATAAAAGTTAAAACCGTGCACATTACCAAATTCTGTTCCTCGGTAATCACCCGATGAAAGAGCCAGCCAGCCATGCTCTGATATAGATTGCCAAACCCCACTGTATATAAGTCCACCATGCATAATATTCGTATTCAGCTGCTGATATCCTCCAAATACATCAAGCGAGGCAATCGGACTACTGTCCTGAATACCCACCTTACCGTCGCTTTCTACTCTGAAAGTTTCACTACCTGTGCCATCAAAAAATTGAATCAATCCACTTTCATTGATTTTCAAAAGTTCTTTTGCCGCTGACCATCCGGTTCCATCCGCATCATCATGAATGAATGCGAGATAGGAGGTGGTTGAATCATTATCGCTATCAATACTGATGAGCATGGATTCACCAGTTTCAATCATTGAATTTCCGTTGAGACTTATATCACTGGTAGTGGCCACATTATTACTTTTTAAAATCAGTCGCTGCGTGGTGATATTTCCATTCACATCTAGTCTTTGACCCGGGTTGATGCTACCAATACCTACATTTCCAGTGGAGTCAATGGTTAATCGCTCGGCATTTGCCGTAATATCTCTAATCTGGAACTTATCGCCATCTGCCCCCGTGTTTCTAATGGTCCAAGCTCTCCCATCATTTTCCAACTTTAAATTGACGGTTTGATCCGTTCCCGTGGAAACCAGGTCCAGTTCTGTATTGCCTGTGGATTCAATAT
>CAYFLR010000063.1:32382-34721 GCA_964343805.1 uncultured bacterium
CCGATCCCTACATTTCCGCTATTATTGATGACAAACTGAGTGTCCCAAGCCCCTCCTTGGCTGGCTTCAAAGATGTTTCCAGAGCCCTCTTGGTGGACATGAAGTGCATCTCCCGTTCCATTATAATCTATTTCCTGTTTTCCCCATGTGACCATATTCCCTGCGACAGTTAAAAATCCATTGGAAGTATCTGTTGTTCCCATCCCGATGCTTCCATCATTGGCAATCACCATTTTCTGGCTGCCTCCGATATTAAACTGAATCTCTCCATTGCTATTATCATTGGAGTCAGCAGTGATTGGTATGTCTCCTTGGGTGGATAAGGAAGACGCCGATCCTGTTCCTGCGCTGCTCATAGACGAACCATCTGAAAAGAATAGGGAACCGGTACTAATTTTAACGGAACCATCCACTGTTAAAAGATAGCTGCTGGGGGCTATTCCTATTCCCACATTGCCATCATCTATGGTCACAACACTACTTCCAGATTCTTGCAAACTGATTTTAGCAGCGTCCAATGTTAGGTCGGTGTAGTTATTGTTGTCATGGTTATAGGAATGGATTTTGGCTGTTTCTTGAGAAGAGTCGTAGAAAATACTGTAGCCATTTCCCTGGATTTTTCCTTCTAGGTCTAAAGTGCCTGGTCTGAATACATAAAAGGGATTATCTCCCTCCTGACAGGAGGTGCTGAGGGTGAGTTTATTGCTGCCTTGGTCTATCGCAGAGATATAAATCGCATTTCCCTGCCCATCGGAAAGCATATCTCCTATCTGGATATCTGTAAAATCTGTGGCTTCGAAGGTGGCTTCTCCATAGGTGTCACAGCCCGAGGTTGCAAGGGATAAGTCTGATAAAATTACTCCTTCACCGGTTAATGATAATTGGGCTCCTCGTTTTCCTAATCGAAGAGTATTGGTATTGAGGGAGAGAAGATCGATTATTCCTTGATGATTGTGATCGTTGTCGGCTTTTAAAGCCAGCTGAGCGTCCACTGTCTCAGTTAAAGTATAGAGATCATCATGGGTATGGTTGGAGTTGACAAGTTCCTGGCTATGGCTGATCTCTTTACTAGTATTTGAGTTATCTAGCTCTTTTTCGTCTAATTGATCAATGTTGTTTTCCGAGCTTTGAGAGGGAGAGGGTTCAGCAGCAAGGATCTCTTTGATATCTTTACCAGAAGCGATGGCATTGGCGAGGGTGTCATCAGTAATAGAATTGCAATCTGTATTGATTAATTGGGCTGTTCCATCAATGCCCACTACTTCTTGAAATTTTTCAGGCACCACATCGTTTTTAGTGGTGGTTATCAGAAAGCATCCTTTTTCCCTTTGAGTTTCTGATTTGACGATATTCAGCTCTATTTTTTGGACAAAAAGCAGTCTAAAGGATTGCTTTAAGGATCCTTCACTACTTAGATTGAAAATAAATATTGAATTATCAGCTGGTTGCCCTTGGTAATAAGTCCCTTCTTTTGGTATCAACTGCAGATGAGAGTAGGGGAGTAGATCTTCTCCTTCTGAAAAAGCGGTAGTGGTAATTGCAGCTGCCGATAATTCCTCATCTTTTTGAATAAAATCAGCTATGAAGTTTTCTTTAAAATCCTCAGTACCGTTATAAAGGACCTCTCCAATCGTTATCTGGTCCAGATTCACCTGCACCATAAATGGTTTGGAATTCTTTCCGGTGCTTTGAGCTTTGCTGACTGTTTCTCTAGGGGCAAGAGTGTTTAAGCCGGTGTCACAAGCCACCAAAACCATTAATAAAATGGATGCGGTGCAAATTAACCAGCTAAAACTACGCCAAAAAGTCACCATTGGACCCTTCAAACTTGATATTTTTTATATTTTGCCTCTATAGACCTCATCGGAATTTCCATAGTATTCTTTAATATAGAGGTGTATTGCGCTTGGTGGGTAGGTAACTACAAGGTTTGCCATATAAAAACGCGGACGGTGTGTCTTAGACTGGGTCAAACCTTTCAATGACTTCTTTTCATTTCCTCCTCTTAAATATGGATAATACTGGGTCTTTCAACATAATAATGGAAAGCTTTGATCACAAATGTAATTTCAGTCAACGTTCCAAAGCATCTCATAAAGGCCTAGGGGTTCTATAGCTTTCTTCATCCTGCAACCGCATCGGTAGTAAACACCGTGTTTACCACCGATGGCTATTTTGAGCGCACTTATCCATTCCCCAAATGGACATTCCATGTCACAGGGCTATCAACCTCTATCTCTAAAGTGATTGTTTTTAGGGTTAGAATGTGCGATATGGGTTGCTTAAAACTGAACTGAGGTTCTCATTGCTCTTCTGGCTGAATCCTTATGAGAACTCTT
>CAYFLR010000064.1:0-7545 GCA_964343805.1 uncultured bacterium
TTAGAGAAAGTTTAAGACTGCTGATTATTGTTGGTTCTAGTATGGCCTGAAACTTGACACCATTTTTCCCTGCACAAAGAAATTCACAACATATTTAGTGGATCAATATCTATAGTATAATTGACCCCTGTGTCGATTTGCCCTTTTGGATAATGCTTTTGGATAAGCCGGATCAGTTGATTCATTTCCTGGTATTGTTTTGATTTAACCATGATATGAAACCGATATTTATTTTTAATTTTACTGATCACCGCCGGACTTGGGCCCAACATTTCTACGGATGGAAAGGATTCACTATTCATGTTGAGAGTGTTTTCCAGCTGATGATAGAGCTTGGTTGCACACAGCTTTACCTTCTGCTCATGATTACCCGACAACTCCAGAAGGGTCAATTTGCAAAAAGGAGGGTAATTAGCATCTTCGCGAAATTGCATTTCACGCTCAAAAAAGGAGTTATAGTCTTGTTCACTCGCTTTTAAAATTGAATAATGATCGGGGTTATAAGTCTGGATAAGGGCTTGTCCTGCAATGCCTCTGCCAGAACGTCCCACCACCTGCGTCACCAACTGAAATGTTCTTTCAGCAGACCTAAAGTCAGGAATATTTAAACCTTGATCTGCATTCAAAACTCCTACTAAAGTCACTTTGGGAAAATCATGTCCTTTTGCCACCATCTGAGTTCCAATCAAGATCTGGGCCTTTTCATTCCGAAATTCATCCAAAATATGAATCATCTTCTTTCGATTGGAAGCAGTATCTCGATCTAAACGGAGGACTTGATAAGAGGGAAAGATTTCCTTGACCTCTTGCTCAATTTTTTGAATTCCGTAGCCAATATCACTTAACTCCTCTTTGCCACAGGCGATACAAGTCTTCGTATCCTCTCTTTTTAGATCGCAGTAATGGCACCTAAGTTCCCTGGGATGAGCATGAAGAGTCAGAGGTATTTGGCAATTGGGACATTGCACTGTTTCTCCGCAATCTAAACATAATAAAGTAGGAATATAACCCCGGCGATTAAGAAGTAGAATAACCTGTTTCCCTGCATTTAGTTCCTTATTCATCTCCTCTTTCAATTTATTAGAAAGTCCTCCCCAACGTTCTTCACGCATATTGATTATTTTTACTTGGGGTAAGGAGGTGGCTGTAGCCCGATGATGTAAAGTAGCTAACGAAAACCTTCCCTTAGTTACGTTATTCATAGATTCAATTGAAGGAGTGGCAGAACCCAATACTACGGCAGCTTGCATGCATTTACTTAAAAGGACGCCCATATCTCTAGCATTGTATCGAACTCCATGATCTTGTTTAAAAGAGGAATCATGTTCCTCATCTACAATAACCAAACCGAGGTTTTTTAAAGGAGCAAAAAGAGCTGAACGGGCTCCTATAATAATTCGCGCTTTTTTCTGAAGAACTCGAACCCACTGATTAAGCCGTTCCCTGGGAGTTAAGTCACTATGTAAAATGGCTAACACATCCCCAAATCGACTGTAAAATCGGCTGACAAACTGGGGGGTCAAAGAAATCTCAGGAAGCAGAATCAAAACCTCCCTATCTGGGCAAAATTTCTCAATAATCTGCATATAGACTTCTGTTTTTCCACTTCCAGTTACTCCATGTAATAAGACGGGCTTAGGCATTGGCTTGGCCAGCTCTTTTCCCACCATTTCAACTGCCAGCTCTTGTTCCTTATTTAAGGTGGGTTTAAAATCTTTCTCTTTTTTATAAGATAAAGACAAGGCATCTAAATGATTTTCCACCTCCTCTGATTGAATAAGCCCCTTATTCTTAAGATTGGAAAGCCGAGCGGCATTATAACTGGGGTGTTTCCGCAGCTCTGTCAAAAGAGGGGACTCTTTTTTTATAAATTTAAATAAATCTTGTAGGTGTTCTGAACGAGTCCAACTAGCTCCGATGTAAGGCTCTTCATCGGCCTTTGCAAGAGCCACCAAGCGGTCTTGCTTATTACTTTTTAATTCAAAAAAATTAATCCCTTCTTTACCTTTTAAAGCCTTGCTGTCTTTGAGTAAAGAACTAGGAACAACCATTTTGAATAACTCGCCTAAAGAAAGGCAATAATAACTCGCAAGCAGAGTGTAAAATTTAAAAAGCCTATTATTATAAAGGGGCTGTTCACCGATCTTTTTGATAATGGATCGTATTTTAACATTAGGCAGAGGACAAGAGGATCTCAATACCATGCCAGTCATTTTCCGATTACGAAACGGTACTAGCACTAAAGAACCTACTGCTATCTCCTCTTTGGAGGAATAAAGAAAAGATTCGTGATAGGGAACAGGAACTATAACATCATAGTAAAAAAGTTTGTCTGTCATTATTTAAATCTATGAAGAGGGAGATGTTTTTTTCTTATGATAAAAGATCATATAGAGACTAAAAATAATGATAGGAATACTGATTCCCTGTGAAAGAGATAGGATATCTTCAATAACAAATCGACGCTCCACATCTCCTCTAAAGATTTCATTAATGGATCTAAAAATGGGGTAGATAACTAAATACCAAAAAAACAGATCTCCATCTTTCTTTTGAATTTTGCGCCCTATAAAAAACAAAAAGAGAAAAATGAAAACATTGTACATCACAGCATAAAGCTGAGTGGCATGCATAAAAGCCTCTGTTGGAGCAAAACTTCCCACATCACTAGGAAACTTTATTCCAAACCAGGGAGCATTTTCTGGTTTATGGATAATGAGGCCCGCACCATCTAACAAAGGCTTTCCATAACAACAGCCCGCCATGTAGCATCCGAATCGACCCATAGCATGCCCCAAGGGAAGGGCGGTGGCTAAAATATCGAAAACTTTGAGCGCTGGAATTTTAAATTTACGGAAGTAAAAGAAAAGGGTCACAATCACCCCAATCAGACCACCGTAAAAAACGATACCCCCATTCCAAATCTTAAAAATATCTAAAGGTTTTGAGGCGAACTCTTGCAGATTGGTAAGGACATAGAGAGTTCGCGCACCTAAAATGGCTGAGACCACTAAAAGAAATAGAATATCAAGCATATCGTTTTTCTTAATCCCCTTCTCTTTTGCCATAAAGATGGAAACCATCATAATGGCAACAAAACCTAAAGCTGCCATAAGACCGTAGGAACGAAGAGGGATCGGACCAATTTCTAACAAGATGGGATTCATATCATATCCTTTGTTTATTCAGTTTCAACGGGAACAGTCTTAGACTCCTGTAAACCCGTATAGAAGGTAACGATAATTAATAAAATAACACCAACGGTTATGGCTGAGTCTGCCACATTAAAAGAAGGAAAGTGCCAGCCCCAAAATTGAAAATCTAAAAAATCAATAACATATTTAAGCCGAATCCGATCTATCAAATTGCCAATGGCCCCTGCAAAAATAAAGGTGAGACAGAGACGAAGAGTTCTTTCACTAGGTCGGGTACTTCTAAAATAGAAAAAAATAAAAATTAGACTAATAGCCGTCATGGTATAAAAAAAAGGGTCCCGGTAGGTGGAGCTCATATTAGAACCCATTCCCCATGCAGCCCCTTGATTACGGACGTAAGAGATTGAAAAAAAGTCAGGGATTACTTTTATGTGCTTACCTCTATAGGACTTTAGGTTTTTTTCATTGTGATAGGTGAGTAGGGTTTTTTCTACATGGACTTTAGAAAATTGATCAAAACTAACAATCACCAGAAAAATAAATAACAGAATAACTTTTTTCTCCATGGGAACGGATTTTACTTGTGAAAGGTGGAAGGTGTCAATATATAGTTTTGTAGGCTGGATCCTTATAAACTTTGATCCCGAGCCAAAGGATACAATCATGGGAAAAAAACAGTTTCGTTGTGGTCAGTGTCAGAACACTTCATTAAAATGGCTAGGCAAGTGCCCCAACTGTAATTCATGGAATAGCTATACTGAAGAGATTATAAATAAACCAAAATCAGCTCGCCAAGACAAACAAACTCTCTTTAACCGCGAAGACGGAAAAGAAAACAGCCCTGTTCCGGTCAATGAAATCATTCCTTCCAATCAAGCTCGACTTAAGGTGGGGCTCAGTGAGTTTGACCGAATTTTAGGAGGAGGGCTAGTTCCCGGTTCTTTTCTCTTATTAGGCGGAGATCCCGGTATCGGTAAATCGACAATTTTACTACAAGTCTCCAACTTATTGGCAGAACAAAAACAAAAGATTCTCTATGTGACCGGAGAAGAATCGTTAGATCAAATCAAACTGAGAGCCGATCGTTTAGATATCAATGAAGATAATCTCTTTATAATGGCAGAAACCCGTCTTGATAAAATAAAAGAACAAGCTCTCAGGCTGGCTCCTTCCGCACTCATTATAGACTCAATCCAAACCGTCTACTCTTCATCTATAGAATCCACCCCTGGCACAGTTTCCCAGATTAGAGAATGCGCTGGAGAACTTATGGTCTTTGCCAAATCGACCGGTGTTTCAACCTTTGTGATTGGTCATGTCACCAAAGAAGGTGCGGTAGCGGGACCCAAGATTTTAGAACACTTAGTTGACACCGTTCTTTATTTTGAAGGAAGCGGGGATAATCAATATCGGATCTTGCGTGTGATTAAAAATAGATTTGGATCCTGCAATGAGATCGGTGTATTTGATATGAAAGAAACCGGTCTGAAGGAGGTTCATAATCCCTCCGAGTACTTCCTATCTCAAAGACATGAAGGAGTTGCGGGTTCATCAGTCATTGTATCTTTGGAAGGGTCGAAACCTCTCCTAATTGAATTTCAAGCACTGGTCAGCTCTTCTAATTTTGGTCATGCCCGTAGGAATTCCTTAGGGGTAGAACTCCCCAGACTTAATATGCTCATTGCGATCATAGAAAAGGTGATGGGATACTCTTTATCTGGTGAAGATATTTTTGCCAATGTAGTAGGTGGCATAAAAGTAAATGACCCAGCCTCTGACCTCGGCATTATTGCAGCCATAGTATCTAGTTATTTAAATAAAATAGTGGACGCCCATACTATCTTACTGGGAGAAGTGGGTCTCACCGGTGAAATTAGATCCGCAAATCAACTTGATATAAGAGTGAATGAAGCGATAAAACTAGGCTTCAAGACAATCGTCCTTCCAAAGAAGGCACAAAAATCCATCAGCAAAAATAAAAAGGTCGATATTTACTTTGTTGCTAAGTTAGAAGAAGCTCTTGATATTATTTTTGATAATTCATAACCAATAACTTGCGACCCTCTTCAAAAAGAACTTCCATTCGCTTGTTATTAATCAGTTTATCCACAAAACCAACACCAAATTTTGGATGCTCAATGCAACCATCAACTTCATAGAGGGCATCGAGAGCATAAGGTGTAGGTGGGGCTTCACGCTTGGCAATGTTCTTTTGTTGCCAGTTCTTAATATCTTCATCTGTGGTTTTAACCACATCTTTTTTTGAAGATCTTTTCTTACGGGTTGCAGGTTTTTTTGTTAAGTCCTTAGGTGGACGAAACTTCTTAGGGCCACTGCCACAGGTTTTACAAGTTACTTTAGCGACTACTTCATCGACCAATGAAACAATTGTGTGGGCCAAATTCAATTTACATTTCAAACAGTATGACAAAATTTCTTTGCCAGGTTGCAAATCATCCATAGGTTCCTCCAAAACCCCCTCATTCTATCAAAATAAGAAAATGTAGCAAGGTTAAAAATCGTAAGTAAATTTAAAGGAGTGGGTGTTGTCATCAAAATATAAGCCCTTCTGTTGAAAGGCATACATAGCAGTGGCTCTGTTGAATATAAAACGAAAACCACCTGATACGGAACCAAAGTCCCCTAACTCTTTTCCACCATATCCTGCGTAAACAATAAATTTATCATTGAACATAAATTCTGATCCTGCCAGTACCAGATGAGGTTCTTTTACCTCTCCTCCTTCTAAGTAGACATAATCCAAATAGTATTGAATCATTGGACTCACAGAATGAGCAAAACCTGCCTGAACGACATTTTCATCCAACTGCCGTGTTCCTGTCTCGATGAAATTTCGAGTAGAAGCTGAAACAAACATTCCTGGATAAGGAATAAAGATTAAACCCGCTGAAGCGTTGTAATCTTTTATGGTATTTTTTAGCTCTTTATTGTCATAGTTAATATATGTGCCATTGACGCCCAGAATTAATCTCTTAGGAATAAAAAACTGGGCTAAAGCAAAATGAACGGCATAATAATCCATCTTTTTAGGTTTAAGTACCTGCCGAAATGAGAGAGAACCTGCCAAAGAAGATGTCTTGGCATCGGTGATTGTCACTTGGTAATTGCTGAAGCCGCTTCCTGAATTTATCATCATAGCAGATGCACGGTAAATCGGCATCAACGCTGCTCCCGCTGGATTTAAATCATTACTGGAACCTTCCGTTGCAAAAGCACTTGAAGAATTTGATAGGGCAATACTTCGAATATCAAGCATATTGATTTTTTCAGCTGCCTCTAAATTATTAGAAGGAGTGAAAAAGGATGCTAGCAGCAGACAGCAAATAAAAAACATCGATAATGATGATTTAATATCTACTAACTCAAGTGACAATTTACTCATAGCTCGCCATACATTAATGCGAGGTTTAAAAGCGACATCAACTTGCTTTAGGTTCATAAGCTCCTCATATGAAAATCTATTCAAAAGATTAAAACCAATGGCTTCCACTTGGGATTTCCCAGAAGTCAGGATCATCTTAGCATGAAGCTCTTTAAGAATGTTACAAGATTTTACTTTAAGATCTTTAACTGCAAAGATTGGTTCAGGATTTTCAGGTCCAAAGGGGGCTAGTTTTTCAACATCTCTGATCAGAGAAGGGGTTACTTCGGGTAAAGTTAATTCGTAACTTATATCCAATTCAGGAGTATGCTCTTCGCAGATTAATTCTTGGCATGCTTTGGCGAAATCTGCTCTTAAGATGGGGATATTTTTTTCCTGCACCGATAAACCGGCGGCCATAGCATGCCCACCAAATCGATCTAAAGAACTCTTAGCTCTTGAAATAGCTTCATACAAATTAAAATTTGGGATACTCCGACAGGAACCCACGCAGACACCATCAGCCGTTTGACCTATCAACACAGTGGGCTTATGAAATAATTCTGCAATTTTTGCAGCAACAATTCCCACAACCCCTACATGCCAAGCAGGGTCATATAAAACCAAACCCACATCCTCTCCATACTCTTCAGCTTTCAATGCGGCTTGTTTAAAAATTTGTTCCTGAATATCCTTCCGAATTTGATTAGTATCATCTAATTCCTGGGCCAATACTAATGCAGAGGGGTAGTCTGTTGCGGATAGGAGCTCAAAGGCTCTAAATGATTTTCCGAGGCGACCTACAGCATTAATTCGAGGAGCCAAACGAAATCCGACATCAATAGCAGAGATTTTTTCAGAGCAATCAGAGACAGCAGATAAAGCCCTAATTCCCTGATGAGATGAATTGCCTAGAACTTTGAGCCCATGGGAAGCTAAAATTCGATTCGCTCCCACAATAGGAACCTGATCAGCAACAGTTCCTAAGGCCACAAAATCGAGATAGTT
>CAYFLR010000064.1:7555-18962 GCA_964343805.1 uncultured bacterium
AAGTGGTTTTATTAAAAAATCCTTGCTCCTTAAGCTTTTTTCTTAGAGCAATTATTAAATAAAAACTAATTCCCACCCCCGCTAAACTTTTAAAAGGGAACTGACATTGCTCTAACTTAGGATTAATAATGGAGTGAGCATTAGGCAATGATGCCGGGGGAGTATGGTGATCAGTTATAATAACATCCATCCCATTTTCATTGGCATAATCCACCGCTTCATGAGCTGAAATTCCATTATCTACTGTTATAATTAGGTGGGTTTTTTTCCTATTTAAAGTTTTTATTCCATGGACACTTAAGCCATAACCTTCTTTCAGGCGTTCCGGAACATAAGGTATGACCTCAATTTTAATGTTCTTAAAGAAATTAAATAGAAGAGAAACGCTACTGATGCCATCCACATCATAATCTCCAAATATGGCGATATTTTGTTTTTGTGCGATAGCTTCAAGGATTCGATCCACGGCAGAAGAAATTCCGTGCATTGTGTCAGGTTCAGGAAGTTCAGTCAAACTTGGATAAAGAAAAGAGAGCATCTCTTCTTTTTTAAAGTTCTTATTTAACAGCAGCTGGGAAACAATGGGTGAAATTTTAAGTTGGTTTGCCATGGACACTGCCTCAGGAATTAACCTGTCGGCAGCAATTGTCCATTTTTTATGCATGTTTAGCCTTTTCAAAAAGCATGTCGTAAATAATGATAAAAGGACTGGCAATATAAATTGAAGAGTAGGTTCCTACCAATACACCGATAGAGAGGGCAAGTGCAAAGTCTTTAATTAAACCACTACCTAAAAAGAACAGGCAGAGAGTGGTTGCCAGTGTAGTTAAAGACGTTAAAAGCGTACGGGAAAGAGTCTGATTGATTCCTAAATTTAAAATCTCTTCAATAGATTTATTTTTTGAATGCTTAGTCATAATCTCCCTAATCCTGTCAAACACCACAATGGTGTCGTTGAGAGAATATCCAATCACAGTCAAAAGAGCGGCAATAGTTGATAAATTAAATTCTTTACCCAAAATACAGAAAATACCAGCTGTAATACTTACATCATGAACAAGGCAGAGAACGGCTCCGGGGGAGAAGTTAATATTAAATCTAAGAGCAATATAAAGTAAGATAGCTCCTAAAACAAAGAAGATAGAGCGCAAACCATTTACCTTAAACTCGGCACCAATTTTAGCTCCTACAGACTCTACCTGAAGGCTCTCTACTTTATCATTTCCAAGCTCTTTTTTAAAGGCAGCGATGAGGGTTTTAGACTCTCTATCTCCCACCTCTTCGCCTTTTTTACTGCTTGCCTGTAAGGAAATCATATACTCATGAGAGGCTTCATCTCCAAAAGTTTGAACCTCAGCACTACTATTAATTTGGCGTGCAAGAGTTCGAATTTTATCGATGGATACATTATCTTTAAAGCCTAAGAGAACGTTAGTACCACCCGCAAAGTCGATACCATACTTTAAGCCTTTGATACCCATGATGGCCCACACGATGATAATAACAACCACGGAAGCGCTCAAAAAGCCCTTCCAGAATTTCATAAAATCAATATTAAAACCTTTATGCTCTTCCATTTTGTAACCCCAATCTATATGTGCACATGCTTAGAAGTAAAACTATTGGAACCCAACCACTCGTTAAATATTTTAGAACCGTAATAACTGGTAAACAGCGTCGCTAGAATTCCAGTAAGTAAGGTAACAGAAAATCCTTTGATAGGTCCAGAACCGTACTGCATCAGTACAATGGCGGCTATCAAGGTGGTGGTGTTCGCATCGAAAATGGCACTAAAGGAGTTTTCGTAGCCACTTGCAATTGCTGCTTTGATGGTCTTACCCGTCCGCAGCTCCTCCTTTATCCTTTCATTTACAATGATATTACAGTCCACCGCCATACCAATCGTTAAAGCAATACCCGCAATACCTGGTAGTGTTAAAGTGGCTTCAATCATACTTAAAACCGCTAAGATAAAGACCACATTAAATGCAATGGATAAGGTGGCAACTCCTCCTTGAAAGCGATAGAAGATAATCATGAAAATAATAACTAATACCGCGCCCCAAACAATTGCTCGCTTTCCTTTCATAATGGAATCTTCTCCCAAGGAAGGTCCCACTGTTCTCTCTTCCAAAATAACAATCGGTGCAGGCAGCGCACCTGCTTTTAAAACGAGAGATAAATCTTTAGCATCTTTGATAATCTGCTGAGTATTGGTTCCTCCCATTGTGATGGTCGCATCGCCACTAGGAATTCTCTCATTAATACGAGGTGCTGAACGAATCACATCATCTAACACGATGGCTAACAGACGGCCAACATTATCTCCTGTTACAGAAGCAAAGGCTTTTGCTCCTTTGTTGTTCAGTTTGAGAATAACACGAGGTTGATCAAATGCATTTTGTCTTTGTTGAGTCACATAGGCATCTTCAATCATATCACCCGTTACATAAGCTCGATCTTCTAATAAAAAGGGTGTGGCATTAACTACTTTTGTCAGTTCATTAACCACTTTTTCGTAACGAATGATTCGGTTTTTAGGTAGTTGGCTTTCTAAATCTTTATTAATCTTATTTAGAGATTCTAAAGAGTAATCATTTTCAGCAATACCTAGTCTCTGCTTAGATTCTTTAATCATACGATTTAATTGAGCCACATCTTTTGAGGTATCTACTAATTTAAATACTAATTGAGCAGTTTTTCCAATCAAACGCTTTGCTCTTGCAGGATCTTGAAGACCAGGCAGCTGAATAATAAGTCTTTTCTTTCCCTGTCTTTGAATGGAAGGTTCGGCAACACCAAAAGCATCCACACGGTTTCTTACAGTATCTAATGATTGGCTTAAAGTACGATCAACAATTTGATCTTGGACTCCCTCATTAAAACCATAAATCATAACTGGGAGACCGTTTTCTTCACGAGAACTTTGATATGTTAAACCGCCACCTTTTCCGAGATAATCAGAGGCGACTTTTTTAATTTCATCCAATTGATCTGTTGAAGTAAGAAAAACTTCTAACTGTTCGGTACCAACAGCTTTTACATTATCAACGGGCAACTTCTTTTCTTTCGCCGCATCAAGAAAATACTTTCCCTGAATTTCCATATGATTGACCAAAGCTTTGTCGGTTTCAACTTCAAGTAATAGATGCATTCCCCCCCTTAAATCCAAACCTAAATTGATTGACTTGGAAGGGAAAACTTTTTGTAAGAAGGAGGGCAACTTTTCGTACACTCCCATGGTAGGCAGAACAAACATAAAGCCCAGCACCACACAAAAAATATAGAAAATAAATCGAGTCCACCAATTGGCTGTCATGAGAAGCTCCTTATCAAACTAGGACGTGTATATTACAAGGCAAAAATACTAGCATAAGATAAACCCAAGTAAAAGAGGAATATTACCTTAAAACTCGGTCTTAGATCACTTTTCTGGCTGAGGTTGATTTGATAATCCATGGATATTTGCCCGCATTATTTTGATTTTAGTATTAGGGGCAATTTCTAATGTAGCCACTTGATCTGTCAAACCAGTTATTTTACCAAAGATACCGCTAGAAGTTACAACATCATCCCCTTTTTTCAAGGCAGATAACATAGATTGTTGCTGTTTAGCCTTCTTACTCTGTGGTCTTATTATTAAAAAATAAAATACAGAAAAAATGATAGCCATTGGAATAACAAAAACATCAAAAAAACTAGGGTTCTTAGCAGCAGGCGCTGCAGCTAATAGTGTGGGGAATAAAAAATCCATATAACAAATCTCCTCTTTTTAAAAGATATTGAAATTGTAAAAAAAGATTTGGTTAGAACCAAAATCCAAATCGGCTCTCACTTATACTTAAATTCTTTGCGCTTTTCAATGAGTGAATTCAATATTTCTGACAGAAAGGGAAAATGAGGAATGTATTGATTCTGTTGAATGGTTTGCCAAAACTGATCTAAATTACGGTATCCCATCCTTTCATAGAAAAATGCTTGAAACATCATCTCAAGACCATCAATTGCCTTGGCTAACTGAGACTCCCTTGTTTCTCCAGCATTATACTCTAACCAAAGTTTATGATAACTATCTGCATCAATTATGTTTTCTGTCATTTGAACAAATGCATGTTCTTCAAGTTTATCTTTAAAGGGTTTTAGATCTTTAACGGGAGGTGATGGTATATCTCCAATCATTGACTCACCCATATCATGAATGAGCATCATTCTTAGAACCTTCTCGGTAGATACCTTCTGCTTACCCTTATTAATTATATCGCAAACCAACATAGCAATAAATGAAGTACCAAATATATGTTCTGATACACTTTCACAATCATTGATTCCACTCATTTTCCAACCGGTACGTGGCAAGTTCTTAGCTCTAAATACAGCTTTTTCAATTATGTCTATAAATTGATCTTTGTTCACAATAACTCCAAAAACTTTTTATAAATAATTAGCTCTAGCTATTCTGGTAATTGGACAAAAACTCCTTTGAAAATTCGTCATACCTTTTGTTTTCAATGGCTAGCCTTATTTGCTTAATCAGATCCAAGTAAAAATGGAGGTTATGGATTGAATTCAATCTCAATGAGAGAAGTTCTTTACTTTTAAATAAATGCCGCAAATAGGAGCGTGAGAAATTCTGACAAGTATAACATTGGCAATTCTCATCTAAGGGATTTGAATCCTCTTCATACTTTTTGTTTTTTATGGTTACCTTGCCATTATATGTAAAGAGCGTTCCATTGCGGGCATTACGGGTTGGCATAACACAATCAAACATATCAATTCCCTTAGAAACAGCATAAACAATATCTTGAGGAGTCCCTACTCCCATTAAGTATCTTGGCTTATCCTTTGGCATTATATCTTTTAGGTAATCGATAATCTCATACATCAACTCTTTTGGCTCCCCCACACTAAGACCACCAATAGAATAACCATCAAAACCTATTTCCATAAGCTTTTCTAAGGATTCCTTTCTTAAGTTGGGATACATACCTCCTTGTACAATTCCAAATAATTTGTTTTCAGGGTTAATGCGAGATTCCTTACAACGCTTAGCCCAACGAACTGATTGAAGTAAAGATTTACGTGTTCCTTTTTCATCCATAGGATAAGGAGTGCATTCATCTAATTGCATGTGAATATCAGAATCTAAAGAGTCCTGGATTTCCATACACAGCTCAGGTGTTAAAAATCGGGCCTCCCCACTGATATGATCGTTAAACATTACGCCATCTTCTTTTATTTTTCGAAAGGATGAGAGGCTAAAAACTTGAAAGCCACCGCTGTCAGTTAAAATTGGTTTTTCCCACTTCATAAATTTATGTAGGCCACCCTGTCGTTTAATCAACTGATGACCGGGTCGGATCCACAAATGATAGGTATTAGATAATATGATCTCAGCACGAATATTTAACAAATCATCGGGAGAGAGAGCTTTGACAGTCCCTTGAGTACCTACAGGCATAAAAATGGGTCCCTCAATTTGGCCACTTTTAGTTGTAATTCGAGATCTTCGAGCAAAGCCATCATTACTCAATAATTCAAGCATAAGTCACCTTCATTAGTTTATTTAAAGGATTATCAGAATTACCTCTGAAAAACTTTTATCTAGATATAGCGGATGTGTATTTACGGACGCTAACTAGCTAAATTACTCTTCTATTTAGCTAAGGATCCAATGGATAGCAAGGTTTTTATGTTCTCGTCGGTAAAACGGATACCCATTCCACCAAAAAAGTTTTTATAGAATTCATCGTCTGCGCCTGAATAAAGTCCAGCGGTAAAATCGTGGAGACCTCCCGTTACATAGAGATGCTCCCAAAAGTGATATTCTCCAAACAGTCTAGCCACAGGTCCGCTATCCACTCTGGAAAAATTGTAAGCCTCTAAGGTGAGCTGTAAATTGTCGTCCAATAAAAATTGATCCACAGCTAAACCACCGGAAGAGGAAAATAGGCCAAAGCGAAGCCCTGTATTCCACCATTTTTTCCGGAATTGAAAATCAAATAAGAGGCGATCTCCGGTATCAGAAATTGTTTCAGAAGTAACGGTATTAGCGGTTTTCTTAGCATCATCCGTGGTAGTTACAGTCCGAATGGTATGGGATTTTAAATTGGAATCATCAACTAAACCAAGATAATAAGATTTATCAGGGCTGGTTTGCAATTCCATTCCAAAATGATGCAGTTTTCGACCTCCACTCACCGCTTCCCCTTTATAATTAACCAGTACCACCACGTCATTCATGGGTTTTACAAAATTTTGAACATTCTCTAATGTTTCATTAATCAAATTGACCGTCTTATCTTCGTAGAGCAATTTTCCAACCGAGCCTCTCCCATGGTTTAAGTTTTTCATCATAATGTCCACTTCTTCGGCTGCATTATGAATTTTATCTACAAAGGCTGATATGGCTGAAGCGTTCTCAGGGTTAGCCACTTTTTTCAAAGTAACGGCCATTTCTCGAAGCAGTTGCCCGGTGGCTTTCATATCAGCTAAAAAAGCCGTAATATTTTCCTCATTGTTTCCTAAAATGTTCCGAGCTGAATCAGTAATTTTTGTAAAGTTATCAATCATTTGGGTGATCGGCTTCTCATTAGCTTCAAAGCCATGACTGATCTTTATTGTTAGCTCCCTTAGATTGGTAATAATTTCTCGTAGTGAATCCCCAGTCTCTTCAGAGCCTAAAACGACTCTCAAAGTACTGGTGATCTGCTTAATATCCCTTGATATTCCACTTAGAGTATTTAAAAGAGAATTAAAGTCATTCGATACCGCATTTCTTGGAATTAGCCCACCGGGCTTAATCTGTTTTGAAGCCTCTTTTCCTCTAGCAATATCAATAAATACATCGCCTAAAATTCCCCTGGTTCTAACATTAATAACTGTATCTATTGGGAGTATTGTGTGCTCATCCACCTCCATAAATATTTTTACAAGTTTGTCAGTAAGCTGAACTTTACTTACAGACCCTATAATGATTCCACTGGTAGTAACTTGAGTTTCAGGCTTTATACCTGCTGCATCTGGAAGCAGTGTGTAATAGGTATGGGTCTTTTTCTCTTTAAAGTAATCTGGGTCCACAACGACCATGGAAAACATAATCATAATCGTTGCAATAGCCGCAAAAAGTCCTACCTTAAATTCGAGTGATTTATTTGAGCTCATAGTTCGAACCTTTATTCAACATTGTGCACCATTTAAAGCCAACCATTTTCATCTCTAAAAAAGATTAATTGGACCCTCTGCCCGTCCATTAATAAATTGCCTTACTATTGGATTTTCACTGTTTTTAAATTCTTCCGCACTTCCGGTCTCTAATATCTCTCCTTGATAGAGCATCCCAATTTTGTCACAACAAAAGATGGTGGAAAGCTCATGAGAAATAACTAAGCAAGTCACTTTCAATCGTTTGTTTAAGTTCACAATAATCTGATTGAGAACACCAATCATGATAGGATCGAGTCCCGTAGTGGGTTCATCAATTATTAAGATCTCTGGGTCCATCGCAATGGCTCTTGCAAAACCAACTCTTTTACGCATCCCACCCGAAAGTTCACTGGGATATTTATTTTGGATTCCCTTCAATCCGACAATACTTAACTTTTCTGCCACAATATCTCGAATTTCTCCAATACCCAGATCTGTATGCTCTCTCAAAGGAAAAGAGATGTTCTCTTCAACGGTAAGATAGTCAAAAAGTGCGGCATCTTGAAAACACATACCAAAACGCTTTCTGAATTGAGGCAGTTCTGTTTGTGGAATGTCTGGAACATTCAAACCATCAACTAAGACCTCTCCGGAATCCGGTTGGAGTAATCCTAAGACATGCTTGATAGCCACACTTTTACCAGTACCAGAAAGGCCAATGATCACAGTCATTTCACCTTTTTCACACTCTAAATTGAAATCATTTAGAATATATTGTCCGCTAAATTGTTTGAAAACGTTCTTAAACTTAATCACTGTCAAACCTGAAAATAAGTAATAATAAAATCCGCAATAAAAATAGCTATTGAGCAATGTACAACTGTTTTAGTTGTGGCAATACCAACACCTACTGAACCGCCACTTGCTCCTAAACCGTGAAAACAACCGATGGTGGAGATTAAAAACCCAAATACACAGGCTTTAAATAACCCCTTAGTTATATCTGAAATAGAAAGAAGCCATTGAAGCTTATCAATGAAAACCGCTTGATCAATGTGGACCAAAAATTTACCAACAATGTATGCTCCATACACTCCTACAAAACTGAATAAACCGGTTAATAAGGGAAGCATAATTATGGCCGCTACAACTCTCGGAATAACCAGATAATTAATTGGATCAATGGCCATAACTTCGAGGGCATCAATCTGTTCTCGTACACGCATAGATCCGATTTCTGTCGCAATGGAAGATCCAGCACGCCCCGCAACCAATAGACCAGTCAGAACTGGCGACAATTCTCTAGCCAATGAAATGGCCACAGCCGCACCAGTAAGCCCCTCTGCCCGAAACATCCCAAAGATCATTCCCAACTGCATGCCAAAAACAGCCCCAGTAAAAGATCCTGATAGAAAAATAATGAAAAAGGATTTATTGCCAAAAAACTCGAGTTGTTCGATGAGAATTTTAAATCTATAGGGACGCTTGCCAAAAGCTCCTAGAATATTACGTAATAGGAGTAAATATCTTCCAATTCCTTCCAGCCGGCGAATAATGATATGTCCAAATAATGAAAAAACAGCATTCATAATTTCAATCTACTTTTCACTTAACCATTGCTCGAGTACCCAAAATTCATAAATATCCGGGCTATTAGTTTCATTCATATGATTAGTCGGGCATTAACATGAAAACTTTACTAAGAAATTCAAATAGATGAGAAAAAAAATGAGTCAATCCAAATAGATGAAAATTAAATCCTAGAAAAATACTGTCATTCAAGGGACAAGGTTAAAAAGGAGGGCTCAGACAAGGACCCCTCAAAAGGAGTCCTTGCGAAAAAGCAAGACATTTTACGGTAGGACAATCTTTGATGAGTTAACTGCGCACAGAAAACCCCTGAGAAGTGAATATTAACGATATTTTCAAATTATCTATTGTGATTAATACTTGAAATTATAGACCCTTACAACTTATATCCCCTTAGAAAAATTGGGTACTTAGCCAATAAGTGGTCATTGACAGGAAAATTGATGCTCTTGGATAAAAAGATCAAGGTTTTCGCGAAGAATGCAGGACTCAGATTTACCTAATTTTGTGGCTATAGCTTGCAGCTTTTCCACCTGATTATGAGTGTAATAGGTACTTTTGAGTGCCATTTTTTCACCGGCTGATATTTGAACAAAACCACGCCCACTTTTCCTTGCGGTGTAGAGTGACTGCTCAGCTTTACGAAACAAAGTGGTTAAATTTTTACTATGAACAGGGAAAGAAGCAATGCCTGCATAAAAATTCATTTTTACATTTCTCTTTTTTCGCCCTACAAAGACACCTATTGGTTTTTTCTGAATCTTGTTACGAAAAGATTCCAGCATGATAAAAACCTGTTCAACAGCAAGATTAGGAAAAAAAAGGGCCATCTCTCTTAAAAGTATATCAGCAGCATATACTTTTGATTGATCTTCAAAAAAACCTTCAAGTTCATTCAAGAAGAAAGTTTTTATATTCTGAAACTGCTCTTCTTCAACTAAATTAACGCGCTTAGAGATTTGATCAAATTGAATAAGTACAATTGTAAACAGATCTTTTGAGGGAGAAAGAGTTCTTTGTACTCCCTCTAACTCTCTAAATACCTCTTTTCTATTTGTTAACTTATTCATTTTATTGTTTTTTTATGTTCATATATATCACTACTAGGTACATTACTAACATATATAATTATTTTTTTGCAATAAAATAAATAGATTAGTTAATTTTTTTTTAAAATAGTGAACTATATTGTTGACAAATTTTTTGAATGGGAGTAATTTTTTATTCAAGCAAGGATGACGTCAGGCATTCTTCTTACGAAGCAACTATCAAGCCCCTTAAGAAAGTTGTTTCGTATACTTATTTTCCCACCTGCAAACTTACATGTGTCCCTTCACCAACCTGAAGGGACATCCCTTCTCCTTACTATTACAAAATTAAACGACTTAAATTTAGCATGATAAGCGGTCTAGAATTTTGGAAAGTAACTGCTCAGTATTGGTAACAGATTTAATATGAACACACTCTGTAGGAGAATGAGGGTTTTTTATGGTGGGACCAAAGGAGAGCATATCCATATTAGGATATTTAGAACCAATAACTCCGCACTCTAAACCAGCATGAATGATCTCAATGATTGGTTCCTTTTGGTACATTTCATTATGAACAGCAACACACTTTTTTAACAGCGGTGAATCCATATTAGGATGCCAGGAAGGATAAGCATCACTGTTAATTGCTTTTGCCCCGGCAAGCTGAGCCAAAGATTGAACTTTTTGAGTCAGCTCCATAAGACAGATTTCATTAGAACTCCGTTGAGTTGTTAAAAGATGAAAAAACCAATGACTACCTCTCTCTTCCAGCTTCACACTGGCAAGATTATTAGATGTTTCAATTAAACCGGATATATCTTCTGACATTCGATATACACCATTAGGCATAGCTAAAATAAATTGTATTATTTTCTTAGTCCCTTCCTCATCAATTCCTCCAGTACTCACAGAAGACATTTCAATTTTTTGACCTTCAATTAGAAGATTTTTATCTTGTTGATATAAAGGTCGATAGAGAGCCTGAAACTGCCCTATTTCATCTAGAATAGGAGAGAGCTCTTTTTCATAGACCCTTAAAACGGCTCTCGAGGAATAGCATTATGAGCGGTTCCTCCTTCCATTTCAACTAAAGTGAAGCTATAGTTTTCACTCAATTTCTGCAGCACCCCCGCTAAAATGATAATTGCATTTCCTCTTTGATCTCCTATATTAACTCCAGAGTGCCCTCCCCTTAACTCTCTTACCTTTATTTCTAAAGACCTATCCATTTGATGGGATGTTTTATTAGCCAATTCTAGGGTCACATCTGTTTGAATTCCACCGGCACATCCTACTGTATAAATATTTTCATCTTCAGAGTCTAAATTAAGGAGAATTTCACTATCTAAGAATTTCTCTTTCAAGGCATTAGCACCTGTTAAGCCGGTCTCTTCATCTACCGTAAAAAGTAATTCCAATGGTCCATGAGGGAGATCGTTATCTAAAATAGCCAAAGACAAAGCCATTCCAATTCCGTTATCCGCTCCCAAGGTTGTATTGTTAGCGTATAACCACTCGTCCTTAATGACAAATTCAATGGGGTCTTTGGAAAAATCATGATTGGAAGTAGGTATTTTTTCACAGACCATATCCATATGAGCTTGTAAAATGACACCAGGAGCCTTTTCTCTTCCTTCAGT
>CAYFLR010000064.1:18972-25218 GCA_964343805.1 uncultured bacterium
AACCACTAAATTTCCTACTTCGTCCTTTTGATACTTGTAACCTCTCTCTTTGGCAAAGCCTTCCACCCATTTAATGATTTCTGCTTCATTTTTTGAGCATCGAGGTATTTTAGAAATTTCATGGAAATATTTAAAAACCGGTTGCTCTATTAATTTTTCTATATTCATAAGGACTCCTTAATTATTAGTTCGCTTTAATAACACCATTAAAAATCTCCATGGTTTTTACTGAGTATGACTCTTCTTTATTTTCATCAAGGAGAGTAAACACTCTTCTAGGAGAATGATTTAATAGTTTAAGAACTTCTTCCTCTTTAGTTTGTTGAATAATATAAACCTGCACATCTGTTTCAATTATTTTCTCAATATGGGCGATACTATCGATGGGACACATAAGTAGGATATTGGATTCAATCAAAATCTCATAATAGTATTGCAATAAAAAAACATCCACGGATTCAGGATCTATAATAACTGCTGAAATGGATGCACAAGAGATCTCTTTCAATTCCTCTTCTTTAAATTCACCCTTTATAATGAAGTGGATCTCTGAACGCTTTTCCATCTCAATAAAAAGATCTTTATTCTCTTCCCATTGAGTCCGAGTTAAGATCATTGCACAGAGCTGTTGGTTGGAATGAGTTTCAGGAGCATCTTCAAAAATGTCAATGCTTTCTGAATCAAAAGAACCCGAGTAGAAAGACAAATCCCAAAAAACCGGTTTCATCTGACTTTTTAAATTTTTTGCATTTTCCAGGGTATCTATTAACTTCATGGTCGGGGATGATACATTCGTTAGTATATTCAATCAATTAAATTATAGACGAAACCACCCAACCGATGGTATAGTGAAGGCATACATTAAATACTAAATTACCTAAGGAGGAGCGGCATGTCTAAGACATTGCTGTTGATCGATGATAGTGTTGTCATTCATCGCGTTGTAGAGATAGCTTTCGGATCAGAAGACATCTCTGTATCCACACTTACAGACAGCGGGGAAGCCATAAAAAAAATCCCCGAGATAAAACCAGATGTCATTTTAATAGATATTTCACTTCCCAACATGGATGGATATGACCTTTGTAAAGAGATTAGACAAACTCTCAATATGCCTCATATCCCTTTGGTTCTGTTGGTAGAAGCTTATGAAGAGTTTAATCCTGAAAAAGCAAAGGCAGCGGGGACTGAGTTTTTCTTAAATAAGCCATTTGAAGTGAATTCACTTGTGGATTTAGTAAAAAACCTCATTAATAATGGAGGAGATGCGGGTGTGGTAGAAACGCCCGTAGAAGAG
This sequence comes from uncultured bacterium, assembly GCA_964343805.1. GTDB lineage: Bacteria > Bdellovibrionota_B > Oligoflexia > CAYFLR01 > CAYFLR01 > CAYFLR01. The sequence goes on from CAYFLR010000064.1 coordinate 20,270, forward strand.
GCCGATTTTACACCTCCCCCTCCCCCAGCAGAAGCTAATGAAGGTGCATTATTTGATTTACCAGCAACCGACTCAGAACCGCAAGAACCTATAGCGGCTGCTCCAGATCCAATACCAGATCCTCCACAAGAGGCAGCTCCAGAACCGCCACAAGCTGGAGAGGACACACTGTTTAGCCCTCCACCGCCTCCAGAAAGTTTAACAGAAGAATCTGCTCCAGATATTCAGGTAAATGAAGTTGAGATAGAGCCAGAAGAAGCATCTGCTCCCATTGAAGAAATTCCAGAACCTGAAACTGCATATGCAACAGCTGAAGAAGCAGAAGATCTTCCATCCTCTGACAATCTCGAACAGTATATGGTCAAAGACCCTGGTACTTTAGCTTTCCAAGAAGATCAAACTATGGCTCCACCCCAGCCAGAAATGACTTCCAGTTTTAATGAAACTAAAGAAACCAACACCAGCTCTTTACCTCAATTTGAGGTTCAGGGAACAATTAAAGATGAAGAAGATCAAGATTTTCAAGATCGTATTAAAGCAGAGATAATGCAAAACCTGAATCATGTGGTAAAGCATGAGTTTAAGAAATCCTTAGTGGATTCTATAAAAAAAGAGGTCATGGAAGATCTATCTCAGATAAAAATGGAAATCCAACAGCAAATCAAGGAAGGTCTGGAAAAATCATTAGCCGATTCTCTGGGCAACCATTTAAAAGTAGCTCTTAAAGAATACTTTGTAGAAGAAGTGATTCGTCCATTCCAGACTAAACAAGAAAATAAAATGGAAGAGATCGCCAAAGCTCAGCTCAATACCCAATTACCAGATTTATTGGATGAAAGAGTGGGAGATGAGTTGAAAAACAATATGGAGCCATTTTTATCAGAAGTTTATCAAAACATTGAAATAGATGAATCCATGGTAAAAAGATGCCTGACTCAGATGTCTGCAGATAAAATTCAAAATACCTGTAATGATATTATTCCAGACATCGCACGCATTGTGATCAAAGAAGAGATTCGACGATTAACTGAGGATCAGGTTACCTTGTAATTAAGTCTGTATCCTCAGAACTTTTTGAAAGACAGGATTAAGGTTCCAACTGCTCAACCAGCTTCCAACTTCCAATATCATTCAAGGTATCGGGCCAATCCCCCTCATCACCTTCGTACTCTAGTAGTGCAATATTTGCCGTACCCATCGCGCAAAAAGCCTTCGTTAAAACATGAACAGCATCTTGCCAACCTGGATTATGACCAACTACCATGATGGAATTAATAGTATTTGATGCTGATATAGCCACTTCTTGTATCTGGTCAATTCCCGCTAAATACAAATTTTCATGGTACTGCACTTCAGGTGGATTCTGAAATTTTACCGCAGCGAGCGTTTCTCTTGCTCGATTGGCAGTGCTACACAAAACAAGCTCTGGAGCCCAATCCATGTTTATCATCTCTTGACCGGTATTTTTTGCATCCTCTTTTCCTCTTGGACTCAAAATCCTGTCATGATCGCGCCCTTGATTATTCATAGGACTCTCTGCATGCCGCATAATAATTAATCTTTTAGCCATCTTTCCTTCCTTGTTATTTTAAAAAAAATTATTCTATCGTTTTTTTATGCATTATTCCATTACAGATACGGGTAAACTCGGATGTTTCATGAGAATTCGTAACGAAATTTTGGATAGCCAACAGAATCAAGTATGTCGCTGGGTTTTGGTGATGAGCAATATTATACATATTGCGCAAGTCACAAAATACCCAAGACACTTGACTCTGTTGTTCTAAACTAAATTGCAGTAGAATTCTCATGAAATATTCGGGTAGAGTGTTGACAATTTACAGTGGATCCATTACGTTGAATTTCCTCTTATCCTTAATTTAACGAAAAAGATTGATCATATGAAGGAAGAACACTTAGAAGGACTTATATCTTTAGCTTTTGCCAAGCCATTTTTAGGACGTGAATTCCTTATTTGGTTATGGCATGAAATTGAAACTCAAAATGGATCCATTCGCTGTTCAGATGGAACCTATGTTGAAATGTGGATTGATGATAAAATCATTTTGGAGGCCACCACTCAATCCGAAGCACGAACCAATCAAATTCAAGGAGGAAATCCCTCTCGTTCAAAAGAAGCTCTCATCGCTTTGCAATCTGGGAAATTACCTAAAGAGATCAAGTTTGGACTCCGAAATGATCAAAGAGAATGGGTTGGGACAGTACGCACCGATAATGCCACTTTTAAAGGAATTAAATTACCTCAAGTTCTCGTACAACCCGAAGAAAAATTAATTGAAAGAATCGCTCTTATTGAAGAGTTTCAAGAGACCATGAACAGCATTCTCACTCAATTCCTCGATAAACGTCTGGAGGATGATTGGCAAAGTGTAAGAAGTCATATTGGTGATTGGATAGACGAAGGAAGAAACTAACTGAGAGCTCTCATCTTTTCTATTATTTCCCGGAGCTCTAATTTGCCATCATAAAGAGCTTTTTGCACCATACAATTAGCAATTTTACCATTTGTAACTTTATGGATCTCTTCAATATCCTTAACCGAGCATATTCCACCGAATAGACTAATTTTAAGATTGATCTTTCCAACAATGTCTTGAATGCAAGACAGACAAACACCTTGCATCAAACTTTTTCGATCAAGATCGATGAACAAAAAGTCTTTATAACCTTTCTTTGATAAGTTTGTAATCTCATGTAAAATATCGGCTGCGGAACTCTTCTTAGCATATTTAGCATAAAGCCTGTGATTTTTAATATAGGAAGCTAAAATAAGCTTAGAACCAAATTTTTCAAAAGCTTCGGTTAAGAGCTGGGTATTATCCGAAGGCAAAATATCCATTACAACTTTTTCAACACCCATCTTTATTAATTTTTCTATATATCCAATCGAGGTGGGACGACAATGATAGTAAATTTTAAAATCACAGCTATCAATAATTTTAGAGAGAACCTCTATGTTATCCTTTTTATCACCTTCTTTAGCATTTAAATCCACAAGCTGTATGTACTTACTACCACTAATCCAATAGAGTTTGGCTAGCTGTTCTGGTTCACGAGATACAACACTTATAGAGCCCTGTAAAGTGTTTACGCAAACCTTGTCTTTCAGTTCTATGGATGGAATTATTAACATTAGCTCTCTTTGGTAAAAGGCATACAAATTCTAAAACAATTATAACATGTTAAAAAAAAGATACAATAAAATTGATTTTAGGATCAAACTAACGCATAATAATTCATTACTTGACGAAGGGGCTTAAAAGTGCGTAAAGAGTGCTTATATTAAGTTAGTACATAATTATCAAAAGGAAAGGATAGTGTCATGACAGTAAAAATTGGAATCAATGGATTTGGACGAATTGGTAGAATGACTCTTAGAGCACTATTAGACAATAGTGACTTTGAAGTTGTTGGGGTTAACGATTTATTAGATCCTGCATATTTGGCTTATATGTTCAAGTATGACTCTACCCAAGGTATGTTTCCTGGAGACGTAGAAGCTAAAGATAATTTCTTAGTTATCAATGGTAAGTCTATTCGTATTACCGCCGAAAGAGATCCTGCCAATTTAAAGTGGGGAGATGTCGGCGCTGATTACATCGTTGAATCAACAGGTATTTTCAAAACTATTGAAAAAGCAGGCCTTCACCTCAAAGCTGGAGCTAAAAAAGTTGTAATTTCTGCTCCTTCAAGCGATGCCCCAATGTTTGTTAAGGGTGTTAACCACCAAAATATGACAGCAGATATGGATGTTTTCTCTGGTGCTTCTTGTACAACTAACTGTTTAGCTCCAATGGCTAAAGTAGTTAATGATGAGTGGGGAATTGTTGAAGGATTAATGACAACAGTTCATGCTGTAACAGCTACTCAAAAACCAGTTGACTCTCCTTCAATGAAAGATTGGAGAGGCGGCCGTGGTGCCTTCCAAAACATCATTCCTTCTTCTACTGGTGCTGCAAAAGCTGTAGGAAAAGTAATTCCTGAACTAGAAGGAAAATTAACAGGAATGGCTTTCCGCGTACCAACACCAGATGTTTCTGTTGTAGACTTAACAGTTCGCTTGGATAAGCCTGCCTCCTATGATGACATTAAAAAAGCTATGAAAGCCGCATCTGAAGGAAGCTTAAAAGGTGTATTAGGTTACACAGAAGAAGCTATGGTTTCAAATGATTTCTTAGGTGACTCACGTACATCTATTTTTGATGCCAATGCTGGAATTATGTTAAATGAGAAGTTTGTTAAGCTCGTTTCCTGGTATGACAATGAGTGGGGATACTCCTGCAAATTAGTAGAGCTATTAAAACACTCTTCAACCTTATAAGCAAAATGGGGGCTTCGGCCCCCTTTTAATTTACTGTGACTTCCTCAATTCTTAGTCGTCAAAAAGATCAATACAATACCTATCCGTATCCCTCTTATTCTCTGTACGCTCAGATTAAACTTTCATCGACCCATCTCTTAAATTATGAAACGCTCTATTATTTGACCCACGGACAATTTAAATCCCATAAAAAGAAAAAGATCCTCTTAGCGGGATGTGGAACATATGAACCCTACGCCTGTCAATTAGCCCATCCAGAGGCATCTATAACCGCTATTGATATCAGTGAAAAATCTTTAGAAATAGCTAAAGAACGAATACCCCCCTCTGAGTTAGGTGGAATTCAGTTTAAATGTATGGATTTACACGAACTGGATCAATTGAATCAGAGTTTTGATTATATTAATTGTTATGGAGTTCTTCACCATTTAGAAAACCCCAAAAAGGCTCTGCAAATTTTTTATAGAAATTTAAAAAAAGATGGGATTTTGAGAACCATGATCTATCCTTCCTATGGAAGAAGATATATTACCCAACTAGCAGAATGTTGTAAGGAATTTGGATGGACCTTTGAAACCCCACAGGTGATGGAAAAGCTGGGTCGTTT
>CAYFLR010000064.1:25228-26394 GCA_964343805.1 uncultured bacterium
TAGCTTAGAAGAGGATAATCCTCTTAAGAGCTGTTATCATCTCTATTCGAAAGAAATTCAAAACACTGAGTATGTGGATGGTTTTTTACACACTCATCAGGTTCCACTTTCTTTGCTGGAAATTCAATCCCTCTGGGAGGAATCTGGCTTTAAAGTCCATCAATTCTTAATGCCCTACTCCTCATCAGCATCCTATTTAGATGAGTTAATTCCCGAAAAAGAAAGAACCTCTTCACTTAAATCTTTAGATAAAATGAACCTTTTGGAATCCATGGGAGAAATTCAAACCAATTTAGTATTCCTATCCCATAAGAAAGAACTTTCCTCTCAGTCTCCATCTTTTTCAATTCCAAAAAGCAACCACCAATGTATTTTAAACCCGACATTAAAGCAAAAAATTAAACGCTTAAAACCGTTGAGGTTTTTATCTATTTTTTTTAAATTTCAAGAGTATAGCCCCCTTCTCGAGGAGCAAATACCGTTGGACTCCCTGTCCCTTAAATTACTCTCCCTTTGCATAGAGCCCATTTCTTATGATAAATTAAAAAAATCATTAAAACCTCAATACTCAAGTGAAGAGGTGGATCAGCGAATAATACTGCTGATAAAATCTCTTTTTATATACATTATATAATGAGTTTCTAAATGTCAGAGACATCACATCCTTTTATTGAAAAGCCAAATTTAGAAAATCTTAGTTTGAGAATCCTTTATGAAGGATTTTCCCCTGACATAATAGAAAAGATGAATGACTCCAATGAAATTCTCTCTCTCTCCTTTTGTATGAAGCCTTTGTTTAACTTTGTAAGAAATTATCAAATGTTCTTAAAACAGATTTATCCAGAAGGAGTATGTGACAAGCCTCTTTCATGGTTTAAACAGACATTGACTCCATTTAGCTCAATCTATCTTAATAAAGAAAAAATTGAACACTGCAGACAAATGAACATCACTATCAAAAATAAACGTCCCTTACACTATGCCGCCTCCGATCTGTTTGATCACATCCTTAAATTTGTCTCTTTTGAAGATTTTGTTGACCTCTTTCTAAAAAATTCTATTCACTGCTTCTCAGTTAATGAAATAATCTCTCAAATCCAAAAGACTCATTTGCGTATTCATCAAGTATCCCCTGAAATTGATGCTCCTATTCCAAAAGATATCTC
>CAYFLR010000064.1:26418-34611 GCA_964343805.1 uncultured bacterium
AACTACCTTATTAATGGACATAAAATGCCTTTTCTAACTCTCGAACTAATAAAGGACAGATTATGAACAAAGTATTAATTTTTCCTGCCACTGAGATGGACCCTGTTTATCGTGGTCTGAGAAAAAGAGTGAAAGAGCTTTCAGAAAATATTGATTGGTCATGCACTGATCAAGAAGAGGAGCTGTTTAATCATATAAAAATTGGAGATTACCCCCTTGTGGGTTTCAATTTAGGGCAAGAAGAGCAACTCAATTTAACTGAACAAGAAAAAATATCTAGTTTCTTGCCTCTTTTGGAAAAGTTAAACGATCATTTTCCAATATTTCCTCCTAAAATTTTTCTCATCAGCCCCTCATCATTTCAAAGAGAGACGGTGATGGCTTTCAGCGAGTTTAATATTTCATCCATCCTTAACTATCCTTTTCAGAAAGAAAAACTCACCGGAAAGTGGAATCAATTAATTAAAGAGTTTAGCCAGCTTTCAGAAGAAGAAAAGAGATATGAGAAAATTGAAGAGCACAGGCAGAAAGAAGAGCTCAAAGAAGCAGAAATGATTTCAGAAGAACTGATCCACTGTTTTGCCAAAACAGCCAGAGCTTTCTATGTTAAAGCAACAATTTTAGAGCTTAAAGAAGACTTAGAACAGGCAGAGAAAGTATTGAAAGAGGGCCTTGATATTAACCCCAACCATCTTCCGACTTTAAAATCTTTAGCAAAAATTCTACTAAAACAAGATCGCCTCCTCGATGCCTACTCTATTCTAGATAAGGCTAATTCCCTTAACCCTTTTTGTATTGCCAGAAATCTGCAACTCGGGCAGACCTGTCTTAGTCTGACCAAACTCAATAAGGCCGAATCCTATTTTTCTAAAACCCTCGAGTTGGATTCTGATATGACTGAAGCTCAAGTGGGATTAGGAAAGGTCTGCTTTGCTAAAGGAGACCTCCTCAAAGCACGAGAAATGTTTGAGTTAACCGGCCAGGCTATGGAGTTAGCCCGATATTATAACAATCAGGGAGTGGAATTAATTGGAAAAAAAGAGTATTTGGAAGCCATTAATCTATATCGAAATGCTCAATATGTTCTCCCAGAAGGAGCAAAATCGGCCCTCCTCTTCTTTAACCTGGCTCTCTCTTATGAGAAGTGGGGAAAGTTAGAACATGCCTATGAATATGCTAAACTCGCCCTCATAAAAGATCCTAAGTACGATAAAGCTAGGCGGATGCAGGAACGTATTGTTAAAAGGCAACAGACTTTGAAAATGAAACAAAAAGGAAACGCCAACTAGTTGTAAATTTGGCCAATGAGGTCTTTATACTTATCAGACACCACATGCCTTTTGAGCTTAAAAGTGCTGTTTAATTCATCACCCACTTCAAATGGTTTTTGTAAAATACGAAAGCCACCGATTCGCTCAAAAGATTTAAAACCATTGCGACTATTAATTTGAGTCTGAATTTCCCCTCGAATTAGATCAGATACTTTTTCATTAATAAGAAGATCATCAAATCCCATCTCGGGAAGGCCATTGTTCTTAGCCCAATCCACCAAAGTGTCTTCATCAGCAACAACCAGTGCCCCGAGAAACTTTTGATCTTGGCCCACCACCATAGTTTGGGAGATATAGGGTGAACAGAGCATTTTATTTTCAATGGGAACAGGCTCCACATTTTCACCAGAAAGGAGCACAACTGTATCTTTGGCTCTTCCAGTGATGGTAATAGCATCGTTAAAGTTAATCATCCCGATATCACCAGTATTCATCCAGCCATCTTTGAGCACAGCCGAGGTAGCCTCTGGGTTTTTATAGTAACCTTGCATTACCTGAGGACCTTTAATATGAATAACTCCACTGGAACCCTGAGGAAGCTTTTTCTCTAGATCATTCACATCTCTTATTTCCACTTCAGTTTCAGGAATAGGACCTCCTACAGCACCTATTACAATGTGCTCAGGAGGACGCACAGAGATAACCGGAGAGGTTTCTGTCATTCCATATCCTTCCCAAACAGGTATTCCAATATCATTGAAAAAGAGATCAATATGAGAAGGCAAGGCTCCTCCACCAGAAATAGTTCCTCTTAATTGATTGCCAGTTACAGCTCTTAATTTTTTTGGAACAAAGCTAAGTAGAGTGGCTGGCAAAATCCAAAGTAGAAAACAAAATGCATGAACAAAAAAACCATTAAAGCGATCCATGAAAGTGGGTTTTTCTAAATACCTCAAGGTTCCATTGAAAAAACGCTTAGCTTGATTAACCTGACTCAGAGCAAATAGAGAAGTTTTAATAAGCATTTTGGCAACTGTGGGTGATTTGTCAATTTTGGCCATCATTTTTTGATAAACCATTTCCCACAAACGAGGAGCAGACCCCATAATAGTGGGCTGTACATCTGACAGGTCGGCAACGATGGTCCTTATGGTTGTATAAAAAGTCTGCCCTCCGGCACTAATAAAGAGATATTCCACCACTCTTTCAAAAACATGCCAGATGGGTAAAATGGAAAGAGCCTTATCTTCTAACTTGAGTTTTACTAAAGGTTTTAAAGTTCTTACTTGAGAAACCATGTTGGCATGAGTGAGCATGACTCCTTTTGGAGTCCCAGTAGTCCCTGAGGTATAAATAATTGTAAAAAGATCAGATTCTTGGATGTTTTCCATCCGTTTTTCTATCTCACTGTCTCCCTCTTTTCTTAACTTACTCCCCTCTTCTACCAATGAATAAATATTTCTAACTTCTTCGGTTTCAGAAAAAGCCTTATCCATTACAATAATAGTTTTTATACTGGATAGCTGATCTTTTAATTTGAGCACTCTCTTTAGCATTTTTTCATTTTGAAGAATTAAGAAAGTAGATTCAGAATGATTCAAAATATAGACAATTTCATCATCTGTGACATCTGTTCCTCTAGGAACATCAGCTGCACCATTCATAAGCACAGCCATGTCACAAAGAATCCACTCTAAGCAGTTATCTGCTAAAAGCCCCACATGATCTTTAGGGTTTAATCCTAGTTTAGCCAGGGCAGTCCCTAAATTGAGGGCCATTTCATGAAGTTCACTCCACGTAGGTCCATCATAAGGTCCTTTTAAAGAGGTTCTTGTCATAAAAGATGGATGATTAGCATATTTCTCAGCGGTGGCTTTAAAAACATCAGGCAACGTCTTAATCATAGAAAACTCCATTTAAAATCTAAACTTACACCAATTTGTTTAGAATTGTTGATTCATCTTAGAACCAAACGTTTAATAGCTGTCGGAATTAAATATTTTTTCTTGAGCGGAGTTCGAGGGAGATTTTTTCAAACATTACATTCCATTCTTCACTGTGAGGAGTTAAATTGGAATATTGCTTAGAGAGGATTTGAGTTACTTCGTCTAAGAATCCATTTTCAGCAGCAATGAACATTTGAATGGATGCAAAGATTTGTTTGCGTAGGAAGTTGTCATCTACATAAAAGTCTATTTCATCGAGTCTCCATAGAGCCTTAATTATTTTATTGGTTTGACTCTCGGAACGTTCTTTACCATTAGTTATTACATAATCTTTATTTCTAGCAATTGTCTTCTTTATATCCTCTAATAACTCTTTTTCCGTAGAGTTAGTTTGATCAGCGAGGCCTTTCTTCTCTTCTAAATAGCGCCTTGCATCACGTGTTACTCTCTTTTCCATTGATAAATCAGAGTGAAAAACATTCATGATGAGATTAATCACTGCATCTTCACCACCTTCTTCCACATAAATGCACTCTGCCTTTTGCAAGTCAGCAAACACCTTCTCACTAACTTTAGATATCTGATCCATTGTAATGTTCATAAGCTTCACTCTCAATCAAGGTACACCACCCAATAACAATACCTTCCATATAGGATTTCAATTGATCTTGCAAGATGTATCTTGCAATGTTTTTCACGAAGATTATAATAATTCATAGTTGAGGTAGTTATTCTGTAATTCGAGGAGACCCTTCATGATTGAATTTATTAATAAATTTATGGAAAATAGAAAGAAAAAATCACTAGAGAACGCCATTAAGCTCCTGTGTAACAAAAAAACAAACAAAGAAAACCGATTGGTGGCCATTGAAAAGCTGGAAGAAGAGGCAAAGACCAATGATGAAGCTCTGAGAGGACTCATTAAACGCTTCAATTTCAATATAGAGCATTCCATTTTAGATAATAAAGAGAAGGAACATGTTCAAAAAATAATAATGAGCCATAAAGAAAGGGCTATTCCCCTGCTTCATGAAAACTTAGAGAAGGACTTTAATATCTCCTGGACTATCCAAACTCTCAATAAATTAGGAATTGGCGATGTTGTTCCCGCTCTTCTTTCGGTGATTAATTATGAAGACCTCTCCTTTGCAAAAGATAAGTTAGAAAAAAACCTAGAAATCCTGACTATGCTACGGGATTATAAACATCCCGAAATATATGATAAAACAAAGGAATTTTTAGATAATCATGACGAGCGCATTCGCTTTGCCACCTTAGAATTGCTAGCCATTCAAGATCCCTCCAGAGCATCTCAAGATCTAGCCATCTATATAACCGATGAAACAGTGGAAAATCTTCGCCTGCAAAATCGAGTTATTAAGCTCTATCATGAGAACCAGTGGAAAATTCCTAACCATAAACAATTCAAAGGTGGTAAAATAAAGGACGGCATTTACATCGACAACAAAGGACATATTAATTTTGTCAATGAATATTAACCTCCTAGATAATACTGAAGAGTTCCTCCAATTCAAGGTCTCGCTTTTACGGGACAACTCTCGGACTCTCTTCGACATCTACTGTAAAGTAAAAAACGACTTTATTCTGTTTTCAAAGGCTAATTATAAATGGACTCTTGCTGAATTGCAGGAATTACTGAAAGCCAATGTTCGCGACCTCTACTATCACAAAAGAGATTTTCCCCTCTTTAAGAAATTTAAGAGTTCAATCATTCCCAAAGTTGAAATAGATCACAATGCCCCCCCTCAAAAAAGACTGATCTCTATTCAGAAGGTGGGATCCGATTTAATGGAGGCTCTATTTGAAGGAGAGGTAAAGAAAGAAGCTATTGATAATGCTAATATTTTGATAGATGAAGTCCTGAATTGCCTCAACGAGGACATGTCCTCTATTCAAGTCTTGCAGCATCTAGCTAATCATGACTATTACACCTATTTTCATTCGGTGACCATGTCATCTTATGCCTGTGCTATTTCCAAAAAAATGGGGAATCCAGATGAAAAGACTAAACTCATTGGTCTCGGTTCATTGCTCCATGACATTGGTAAGAAAGAAATTTCCCTTTCCATCATAAATAAACCAGGCCCACTCACACCTGAGGAATGGGAAATAATGAAAAACCATCCCTCTATGGGATATAACCTCCTAAAAGAGCAAGAAATTGACCCTGTTTCACTGGATATAATACTTCACCATCACGAAAAACTGGATGCTTCGGGCTATCCAGATGGTTTAAGCGCCAAAGATATAAGCTTTGAATCACAAATAAGCTTCCTAAGTGATGTTTTTAGTGCCCTCACAACGAACCGATCTTATCATTATCGGAGAACCCGATTGGATGCCTTTCAACTGATTAAAGACAAGATGAAAGGACAATATAATAAGGACATATTTAAAATTCTAGTTTATCTCTTTTCTCAGATTAAAACCAAAGAGTGAGTGTCTAAAATTTAGACAGTTGTTTGAAAAATTAATAGGGTGTTAAAAAAATTACACCCTTGCTATTCTGAAAATAAACATAACTCAGCTTTATTGGTTCCATTTTTGTGATCAGAGTTTGGTATAAGAGTTGCACTGAGGTTAGATAGGATATTGTATCCTAGTTATTAAACTTGAGGCCATTTTGACAAAACACTTATACAACATTTTTATCCTGATATTCGCCAGTCTCACTTTGTTTTATGGTGTCAAGGTTCTGCTTAACCAAGAGGAAGAACTTCCTGCCATTTTGCAAGAAGCTAAAACTATCCCTGTGATATTACATGGAAAGCCAAAGTTTACTCAAGAGTCGATTGATATCGCGGTGCATGCCTATAATATAAAAATACTCCCCTTCCAGGATTGGCCTAAAATTGATCTCCAGCTTAATGATAGAGGTCTCACCATCCCAGGTAATATCATTTATAATGCGAAAGTCCTTATTGGCCCGGAAGCTTATTCCAGTTGGGGAATTCTTGGTTCTACCCTGGCCCATGAGATGGAAATCCATTGCAATCAGAATGTATATCTTATTGTTTTAAAAGATCTTTTAGGATTCAATGGAACTCATGATGCGGAAAGAGAAGCCTACACTTACGAAATTCAAAACCAGCAGAGATTTAATCTCACCCTGCACGAAGTGTCTGAAATCACAAATATAATGAATTACTATTACCCGACTCCCAAAGCCTTCTCTTTAAGCAGCAAAGCCATTAAGAAGTAATTCCCTCTTCTTGGTTAATTTTTTCAAACTCTTTGATACAATCTTCGGCTTTAGCAAGAAAATAAGATAACTCAGAGGAACTAAACTGCCCTCCTCCATAGGTGTGTAACGAAATTTTCTCCTCATCTAACACAAACACCTCTTTCAATTTATTAGGTAAGGAGGTAGGAGCCATTACTTTAGATATAGATATAATTTGCTGCATAAATAGAGGATGATCTTTTTTCAAACTGCTCTCACGCATCTTTTGGTAAATATCATTCAACTCATCTAAGGTGTTTTTAAGATCTTTCACCCTTTCACCCGTTTTGACTCGAAGCTGATTTTTTCTATTTCTTACAATAATAAGAACACCCAATACAGATAAAATAATGAAAAGAGTTCCACTAAACTGCAAATAGGTTAATCCCATAATCAATCGAGGTGTGACCTTTATAGTAAGACCTTTAGCCTTTCGCTTAACCGTTTCATCATAGCCCATTATCATGTACTCCATTTCAATGGGATTTAAGGAATAAGCTCCTTCCTTCTCAGCTTTCATTTGATACTCGTAGGACAGTGATTTCTGTGTTCTTGAGGATTTTGAAGCAGACCTAGTTTTTAAGATTTTGAGACCTGGCAACTTTGGCAGTTTGGGAGGCTTAATAAAAAAGGACATCATGTCCTGTCCGGTCCAAGAAAACACTATTTTAAAGTTAATAGTATCATTTAGAAAGTAGCTGGATTTATCAGAGGTAGTTTTGATATCAAAGCGGGGCAGAGTTTTTTCGATAACCTCGGGTGTCAACTTTTTGCTTCCGGCCACCTGACTAAAATCCACTTTTTCAGAGACCCCTTGAAATGCCTTAGCTATATCTGCCGTTTGGCTGATAATATGAAAAAGTTGGGCAACCTCTTTGGCTTTCCAAGAACGAGCCCCATTGATTTCAGCTACTATTCGCATATTTCCATCTAGGAGATAGGTTGAAGGAAAGGCTCTTACCTGATATTGACCCGTCACTCTTCCTGATGAATCTAACAGTATAGGCATGGTGTAGTTTTTACCGGCTAAAAATTGAGTTACCACAGATTTTCCACCGGTATCTGCTGAAATAGCAAAGAGTGCAAACTTACTTTTATCTAACCCTCGATAGAAGGCCTCTAATTCAGGCAGCTCTTCTCGACAAGGGCCGCACCATGTTGCCCAGAAATGAAGAATGATCATCTTCTTTTTAATATTCTTTAATTGAACTTGATTTCCTTGTAGGTCTGGCAATGTAAAATCAGCAGCCGGCACCCCTTTTTTATGAGGAACCACCGAAAGGTTTTCCATTAACTGGGCTAACTCACCTTTATCAGAGGGTTGGGACTGGGCGACTATTTTCCCTGAAAATAAAGAAAGTATCAAAACATGAGCTAGAATGATTATAAAATCAGTAAACCCTCTCATTCACTTACCTCTCGTTTTTCTGTTGTTCACGGTTTTTAGGTTTAAGAGTGATCTTGTTTTTCAATGCCAAAGAATGAAGTCCTTCCAGTTTCAACTCATCCTTTAACTCATAATATATAGCGAAAAGAACTCTATATAGCGCTGCTTCCTTAGGTTTATAATGCAGGGCTTTTTCGAGCTCAGTAGCCGCTTCTCGAATAGATCCCGCTTTTAGATAGGCAAAGCCTAACATTTTAGCAAACCAGTATTGATCTTCTTCTGATTCGCTGAATAGTTCTGCATCCTTCTTCATTTTCTCGATGATAGTAAATATCTGCTCTGGGT
>CAYFLR010000065.1:0-4047 GCA_964343805.1 uncultured bacterium
TGGCCAAAATAAAAGAAGAAGAGGCGAAAAAAGAAGCCGCCAGACAAGAAGAACTGCGGCTGGCCAAAATAAAAGAAGAAGAGGCGAAAAAAGAAGCCGCCAGACAAGAAGAACTGCGGCTGGCCAAAATAAAAGAAGAAGAGGCGAAAAAAGAAGCCGCCAGACAAGAAGAACTAAGGCTGGCCAAAATAAAAGAGGAAGAGGCGAAAAAAGAAGCCGCCAGACAAGAAGAACTACGGCTGGCCAAAATAAAAGAAGAAGAGGCCAAGCAAGAAGCTGCAAGACAAGAAGAACTGAAAAGATCTCAGGATCCCATGGCTGCGGCTCGAGCTAAAATTATGGAACAAGAAGCTGCACAAATTGATGCTAATCAAATTGCCGATTTAAGAGCCGAAGCTGCCAGATTACAGGCTGAAAGAGTAAATGAGGAAAGACTTCTTTATTTAAAAATTGAGCAGGCTCAACGTGAACAGGCGGAAATTGATGCAGCCCGACTTGCCGAAGAGAATATGAAAATCCCTAAAACCAGTGTTTGGGAACGGATATATAATAAAATAAGGTTTAAAGGAGCCTAATCCGGCTCCCTTTGATCCAGGTTTAAATATCAAATTCACTGGTGAAGGTTTCTCCCCCCACAAGTTTTACTGTGATAGTAACACTTTCATAGTTTCTTGAAGATTTAAATTTCCAAATAAAGTTTCCCTTTTCAACTTTAGATGATTTTAATTCCCGTGGCTTAAAAGAACTATTAGTTAGGGTGTAGGTAACTGATTCCACTTGTTGTAATTGCTGCTCTTCTATATTCATTTTAATTTGATAACGTGCAAGGCGGGAATACCAAACTGACTTTTTACTATGATGATGGGTGGTGTATTGCCAATCAAAAGAGGGCTCAGGTTCTGGTTCCGGAGTGGGTTCTGGTTCCGGAGTAGGTTCGGGTACTGGAGTAGGTTCGGGTACTGGAGTAGGTTCGGGTACTGGAGTAGGCTCTGGTTCTGGGTTTAGGTGAAGGTCCTTATCAAATTGTTCCGCAATATCCCCTACGGTATAGGGTACTGAAGTGGGTAAATAGCTATAGGTTCTGGGATTGTTTTTCCCACAATGACCAAAGCCGGCCACATGCAAAATTTCATGAACTAAGGTGTTAGCTAGTTTTTCGGGACTTCGATTGGAATACTTTCGATTAAAGCTGATGGTATTCCCACTGGCTTTGCCGATGGCTCGAGACCAGTAGTTGTAATAGGTTTTTAGTTTGATCTTTACGTGAGAATTGGCGATATAATCTGCCACTTCCTGTGAGTTGGTGGTTCCGGTTCGATCTCTCACTGATCCCGCTATACAGGTATAATTATCAACAGCCGCAATTGTTTCATAAAAACTGGGTTTTTTTGCGATCTTTTCAATATCACTGATAGCTCTTTCCAGCATCTGTTTCCATTTATCGGTCATGGATCCCCATTCCACTTCAAAAGTCAGCCCATAGCTCTCTTTTCCAATTTGCACCAGACTAAAGTGGGGCTCTTTTTGATGGGAATAGATGCTGAGATCCTCACTCTCATCAAAGCCATGTAAGCATTCAGCTGAGTGGACATGATGGGTAGGATTATCCTGATCTTGGTGATTACTTTGACCCGTTTTTTCTCCACAAGATACCAGTAAGTTTAGAATTAAAAACATACTTACTAGCGAAAACCCTGCCTTTTTATACATAAAAAAATCCCCCTCCTTACCTCAATGGGTAAACTATGGGGGGATCTTAAAAATTAAATTTGTGGGGGGTAAGATTGAACAGGCTTTTAGACCGTGACTTTAATTATATCAATTATATAGGTAAAAAGTCAAATAAAATTATATAAAATGCAAAATTACCCCTAACACAATAATCCCTTGTTAGCTGTTAAGGTGTATTTTTATTGTTGAGTAAGAAGGGCTAATAGGTTATTTTCACTCAATTTAAAATTGTGTTTTAATTTTATCAAAGAGATATCATGTCCACACCTTCCGATTGGTTATCCTACTTAGGGGTACCGCTATTCTATTTCCTTTCCTTGAAAGTCAATAAAACTCATTTTTTTCCGTTAACTAAGATGCGTGGGCAAATTCCCCTCGTGACCTGGCTGCAATTTTTTCTATTGGTCCTCTTCCTCATCCAATTTTCTTTTTTATTTATTGAGGGTAGTTATTTTGCCTTTTATACCTGGAAAAACCTTCCCCAGTCTGAATTAAAGTACTGGGCTTTTGGAACTTTAGATAACTTTGTCTATCAGGGTACTATTGCAGCCTATCTGCTTCTGCCTTTGGTACTTTTTTTACCCATCGCTCGGATTCTTAAAAGGAGTTTTCAGTCTTTTAAAATTATAAAAATTTATTGTTTGTTTTGGGCTTTTTTCATCTCTTTTACCTACCTCTTTTCCTATAGTTATTTTAACCAAATACATGATCATGTTTCCCTTCATGATTTAGTGGTCCTGCTTACTTCTCTGCAGCAACTGCTTCCCTCCTTGCAAGGAGAAGCTTTTACCCTTGGATCTTTTTTATCTATTTTAGCCTTTGTTTTATCATGGGCGCTTTGTATTTTTCTAATGCGACAACCCCTAGCAATAAAATCTCAAGAGATAAAAGTTTCTAGCAAGTTTTACTTTCTTCATTTACTCTTTTTGTTTTTAATTGTTCGTTCATGGATTCCTTTACTTTATAATCCATCTAGTTCTGATGTGGTGTTACGCAAATGGCGTATAAATCCCTATTTCTATCTTTTTACCGAATCCTCCTCATTAAAGGGATTGAATCAAAAAATAAAAAATCTAAGTAGCGATGAAAAGTTATCCTACCTACAAACATTACAGAGTAGTTTGAAAATTCGCAAAGATGTAAGTTTTTTATTTCCGAAATATCCCCTGGTACAAAAGAAAGATGTCTCATCTTCTCTAAGCAAGAAAGACAACGTTCCCAATATTATTTTTATAATTTTAGAATCCTTTATGTTTGAGCAATTGCCCAAACAAAAGGATGAACCGGAAGTGGTGCCCTTTTTCAAATCACTGATTCCCCAGGGTCTCTATTTTACCAATCATTACGCAACAGGTGTACATTCTTCGAGGGCTTACTCCTCAATTTTTTGTTCTGTTCCATCCATTTTGGGTAGAGGAATAGTTTTTGAAAGATATCAGAGTTCATTGCTCTGTCTGCAAGATATTCTCCATCCCCTTGGTTATTATAATATTATCTTTTATGGCAGTAGTTTGTCTTTCGATAATATCGATCGCTTTTTTACTCGTCACCATGTGGATCGTATGGTCGGTGGAGATCATATAAGCAATCAGCTGAAAGTGCCTGGAGTATGGGGTATCTTAGATGAGGCGGTTTATGATGATGCTTATAACTGGATTAAGACTCACGGTAGTAAAAATCCCTTTACCTTAACTCTGCTAACTTTAACCCATCATCATCCTTATAAGCTTCCAGCCAAAAAATATAATAAATTTGGACTTTCCAACACTTTGCAGAAGTATAAAAATACTCTTTTTTATTCAGACCAAGCCTTAAAAGTGTTTATGGAAAGACTTTTTGAGGACCCTGAGTTAAAAAAGGTGATTGATAACACTCTATTTGTTTTAGTAGCCGATCACGGACAAGATATCGTATCTTATGAGCGAATCATCCCCGGGCATCTCACGGGTCGGCTCACCCGGAATATTACTCAAATCCCTCTACTCTTTTATTCCCCAAAGTTTATTAAACCAGGTCAAGTGGATTCTCTGGCTAGTCAAATAGATATATTACCCACTTTATTAGACATTATGCAATTATCAGCTCCCAATAGTTTTTTGGGAATGAGTCTGCTTTCTCCCCATCGGGATAAAAATATTGTTTATCAGTACAGTGATCGAAATAAAATGGCTAAACTGATGACCCCAAGCAGGCAGTGTTACTACTTTTTTCAAAAAGATGAAGTGAAAGACTCTTTATTTGAAAAAGGGATGCAGGGATTCAAAGAAGATCCTCTTATGATAAAACGATCTTTTGCATACCCCTTTACATGCGAAG
>CAYFLR010000065.1:4057-6950 GCA_964343805.1 uncultured bacterium
TATTTCTACTTACTCAATAGTTTGGTTTTTGAAAACCAACTCTGGCCCAAAGCTATGCCTTGAAGATTGTTGTTTCCCGATTAATTTTAATAGGATATCCTTTCTTATAAGTTCAAAAATTTCTTAAGGTGAAATGTACTATGGCCACCAAACAACACAAAGTCTTAATCATTGAGGATGAACCCGATGTTATCGAACTCTTGAGCAGCTATTTAAATCGACTTTCAACCGATGACACTCAGTTTGAAATTGAGAGGGTAGATGATGGAAATGAAGCCTCGCTTTATTAAAGTACACCTCTTATCAATTGGTTATCTGTGATTTGAAAATACCCTCCATTGATGGTAACGGGGTGATAGATTATTTACGCAAGCACGAGACTGTCAACCGACTAACCCCTATTTTGATGCTGACCGGGTACTCAAATGAACTGGAAGTATCCATCAATGATAGTAACGTTTTTATGTTCCAAAAACCAATCGATCGTCAAAAATTTTACAATATGATAAAGATTATTTTAAAAATTTCAAAATAATTACTCTTTCTACCCCTGCTATAAGCTATTTTGTTTCACTGAAGATAAATTTCAGTCATAATATCAAATGAAAAATAATGTAAAAATTATCAGTGTGGTGGGAGAATATGTTTAATTTTTTTAGTCGTTTAAGTTTACGCAATAAACTCATTTGGCCGGCCAATATTGTTTTTTCTATTCTGATGATTGGACTGGGTACCTTTGTTTATCAACTTGCTTATTCTGGTTTTCAAGATCAGTTGCAAAATAAAGTCGCTTCAATGCAAAACTTTCTTAAAGATAGCAGTAAAACCTTTATCGTCAATTGGGACTTAGAAGCTCTTGAAAAAATTGTGGCAGTGGCACAAAAAGATGGGGATATAGATTATGCCTTATTTTTGGGGGGAGATGGAAAAGCTCTCACTAAGAAAGCCAAGCACATTAATAAGTCAGATGTAATAGAAATTAAGAATCCCATTTATGATAATGACAAGTTGTTAGGGCATCTCATTATTGGAGATAATCAAAGAGAGGTCAAAAATTCTGCAGCCCATCTACTTTATAATATCATACTTGGCTTTATGTTAGCTCAACTGCTCATTTCATTAACTTTGTTTATAATTACCAATCGAATAGCTAAGCCCTTACGAGAAGTGGTACAGTTCTTAAAAGACAGTACTTCAAAGACTAATACTGTGGCTAAACAGATGAATGAAGCCAGTAAATATTTAGAACAAGGAGTTAACTCTCAAAGCTCCTCTATGCAAGAAACGGTGGCTTCCATGACCGAAATTAAAAGAATGGCAGCTCAAAGTAGTAAAAAAATTGAGAAGGCAGTGTTTCTTGGCAAAGAATCAATGCAACAAGCGGATGACGGTGCTCAAACTATGAACACCCTTGCTAACTCCATCGAAGCTATTAAGGAATCGAATGCTCAACTTAATGAGATGGTCAATATCATAAAAGAAATATCTAATAAAACAAATGTAATTAATGACATTGTTTTTGAGACACGGCTGCTCTCTTTTAATGCCTCTATTGAAGCGGCTCGAGCAGGTCAGCATGGTAAAGGTTTTGCTGTAGTTGCAGAAGAAGTGGGTAACCTTGCTCAAATGAGTGGAGAAGCTTCAAAGGATATTAGTAATCTTTTAGAGCAGAGTAATAAACAGGTCAACGATATTGTAAACATAACTACTGAAAAAGTCATTCGTGGTGAGGAAGTCTCGAAAGAGGCTTTAACCGCTTTTCATAAAATCTCTTCCCATGTGAAAGAAATTGCCCAATCTTTAGACATTGTAACTGATTCGATAAATGAACAACTTACTGGTTTTGAAGAGAGCAGTGTAGCGATTAATGAAATGAGACAGGTGGCCTATTCTAACAAAGAAGTTTCTGAATCTAGTATTAAACTTGCCAAAACCATTTCTGATGAGTCTTCTTCTATTAAAAAATACACTGATGTAATAGAAATAATCACTAACGGGGTTCGTTCAAAAATCCGCAATCAACTCTTTGGTGGAAAAGAATACATTGAGAATGTTCTCGCTTTGCAGCAAGATTTTGATACTACAGAAAGTGTCCAAAATGAAGAAAAGGAAACCGCAACAGAAAGTAAACAATCATCCCAAGAGGATGTGAACCTAGTTGTTTCTAAGATTACAGAGAAGCTAAACAGTGGGACCAATGAACCTGATGATAGCGAGTTGAACGAAGAGGAGGGAGATGCGAACTACCTCGAGTATTTTAAAGAGGATGAAGGTCAAGAAAAAGAAAGCTAGTAGGTGAGGCAAATTGGAACAAGAAATTGTTAATATATTTTTAGACGAGTGCGAAGACAATTTTGGGAACTGGGAAGAACTCTGTATACAACTAGAAAACAAACCCTCTATGGAGCTTATTAACGCTCTTTTTCGTATTGCTCATAATATGAAAGGAGCCTCCAAAACGGTTGGATTTACTAAATTAGGCGAGTTTATACATGAAATTGAAGATGTTATTTTAGTTGTCAAAAATGACTTCTCTGCCTTAGATTCAGATTTTATTGCTTTTCTCTTTAAATGCCATATTTTTCTTGAGATGTGGCTATCTCAACTGAGATTTGATCCCGAGTTTTTGCCCCAGGCCAGCCTCTTAGCTGAAGTTTTAAGTCTTGCCGTGGATATACGTAATCCCAGTGGATCCAAAAAAGAAACTACCCCGGATCCTGCCGAAGAACCTCCTTCTTCTTTTGGTGAAATTTTAGTGGAGCTTAAGAAGGCTGATCAAGTGGAGGTGGATCGAGCAGTGGCTATTCAAAATAGCAAGCTGGGTGAGATTTTGGTAAAGGAAAAAGTGATTGATGAAGAAGATGTGGAACAGGTGCTGGAAGAACAAAGTAAG
>CAYFLR010000065.1:6960-15453 GCA_964343805.1 uncultured bacterium
ACCTCAGAGTCAAACCCTCAGAGTCGATGCTGCCAAAATTGATAAACTGATCCAAACAATAGCCGAATTATCTATTCAATTGTCCATTGTTCATCATCATAAACGGAATTATGAATTAGATGCGGTCACAGCTTTGGATGCAATAGAAGCTAGTTATAAGACTGTCAGAGAGCTGCAACAAGAAGGAATATCTCTTCGAATGCAACGAGTGGCAGTGCTCTTTCGAAGGCTGAACCGAACTGCTTTGGATATTGCGCGCGATCAGAAAAAACAGGTTACAGTTATCCCTTCCGGTCGTGACTGTGAGCTGGATAAAACCGTCATTGAAAAAATTGCAGAACCCTTGACTCATATTATAAGAAACTCAGTTGATCATGGCATTGAGACCAGTGAAAAACGCAAAGAGTTGGGCAAAGAAGCCATGGCATTGATTCACCTTCAGGCTTATTATGAAGGCAGTTCTGTGGTTATTGAAATTAAAGATGATGGAGGGGGTATTGATAAAGAAAAAGTACTTTCAAAAGCCCTAGCTAAAGGTCTGGTTTCTGAGGGAGAGTTACAGTCTGATGAAGAGATTTTTGATTTACTGTTTTTGCCTGGCTTTTCAACTGCCAAAGAGGTGACGGAAATTTCCGGACGAGGTGTGGGACTCGATGTGGTTAAAAACAGTATTAATAATTTGGGAGGGCAGGTCGAGGTCAATTCTATTTTAGGGGAAGGTACAGAGTTTAAAATTTCCATTCCCCTATCTATTAGTCTAATTGAAACTCTTATTATTCGCATTGGTGGTGTAAAATATTTGGTCCCCTTAAATGATGTGCAAGAAGTGACCGATTTGACCAAGTTCAATATTCATTCTGATAAATTAGGAAAACAGCTCATAGATTTTAAGGGCGAGATATTGCAGGTGGTGAATTTAAATAAATCATTTTCTAAAATCCCTCTCTATGGAGAAAATGATTATGACTCCACAAGAAAAAGCCGCCCCTGTTTGATAATTCAGTTAGATAAAAAACGGCTTGCCGTAGAAGTAGATAACATTGAAGGCCAACAGCAAATTATCAGCCGTTCCCTTTCAAGTAATATGTCTCGAGAAGAAATATATAAAGGGAGTACAGTCTTGAGTAATGGACAGCCCGGTTTAATTTTAGACCTCTTTAAACATAAGGCGATATTTGACCAAACTTATTTAAAGGAATCTGCTCATGAGTGAAAAACCAAGCTCGGGTAGGGGAAGAACAGAACCTTCAACCAGTGAGCCTATCACCTCAGAAAATGACAATAAGTATCTTATTTTCTATTTAGGAAAACAACTTTTTGGAACACATATACTCGGGGTCAAAGAAGTTTTAAAACCTATCGTTCCCACTCCGGTTACCAGTGATATTCCCTTTTTTAAAGGAGCCATAAACTTGCGAGGAGAGGTCATCGGGGTGGTGGATCTCAGAGAGATGTTTAGAGCTGAAGAAGTTGATACCAATGAGTGCTCTTATCTGGTATTTGACTCGGAAAAGGGAACTTTAGGTGGGATAGTTGATCAAGTCTATAGTGTTTTAACTATTGAGCCAGAAGAGATACAGCAGACCTATGGGGTGGATGGTAATAGCATGGTAAAAAGTGGAGCCGTAAAAGGCTTGGTTCGATCTAATAATAATTTAATTACCATATTGCACCTTGCTGCTTTGGTGGATGTGGATGTTCCTATTGATTTACCAGATGCTACATAAAAAAGGTAACGTTTTGATTAATAATGATAACTCCCTTATATTGAAAGTCGTCAGATTGGTTTTAGGGCATTCTTTCAAAGATGATCCCACTTGGACTCAAAATATTTTTAATTTTACCAAGAAAAGAATGGATAGATTTGGGCTCAAAAAAGAGGAGGATTATATTAACCTTCTCTATCGGGAAGAAGATGAGCTTAACCATTTTATCCATAATATTACTATTCATAAAACCAACTTCTTTCGTGAACCTGACTATTTAAAATTCTTAGAGTCTGAGATTAAAGAGTATCATCTAGATAAGCCTTTTCCTTTTAAAGTCTTATCTCTTGGCTGCTCCACTGGAGAAGAGGTGTATTCTCTCGCTTTGTATTTAGAGTCAATTCGGAAAAAAAATCCCACTTTTGATTATAGAATTTCAGGAGTGGATGTGGACCGAATATCTGTGCAAAAAGCAGTTAAAGGTATTTACGGAGCAGCTAAGCAAAGCGCTATCCCCAATGTTTATCAAAAGTACTTGGTGGAAGGGACGGATAAATTTCAAGGCTACTTTACCTTTAGAAAAGAGATCCGACGTCGATGCCATTTTTCAACTTTTAATCTCTATGAAGGTAACTTTAAAAGATTAAGTAAGTATGATTTGATTCTTTGTCGCAATGTTTTGATCTACTTCTCGCAAAGTGTGATCAGTCGGGTTTTATTAAATATTGGCAAAAGATTGAAAAAAAATGGTCTTTATATTGCGGGTATAACTGAAAAGCTGGATGACCTTACGAGTTTAAAAAAAGAGAAGCATTTTATTTATCGGAAAGATCAAGAGGAACTCATTGATTCGCACCAGTTGAAAGGTAAAATGGTCTTAGTGTTTAATGCTTCTCCCATGTCTTTAGCTCGAGTGAACACCCTTTTTCGGGCGGAATATGTCCAAATCATTGACACTCATTTGCCGGTAGCTGCAGACCAGGTCATTTTAAAACAATCAGTTTCTATGATCGTGGTGGATGTGGCTCATAAAGAAAATACCATTCAAGCTCTGGATTGGTTGGCTTCTATAAGAGCTCTTCATTTAAATATTCCCACTGTGATAATATCAAACAATCTGAAAGAGACCGACCTAGAACTCTATAAAAGAAATATTAAAACCCGTGACTGTATCAGTGAAGAGCGTCTCCAAACTTCAAATTATCTGCTTGAAAAACTCAATCATATCGTTAATGCCAAACATAATATTGCTCCGAACCTACCCGATACTCTGCCTCCTTTATCTAGAAATATAAAGGTGATTTTGATCGGATCTTCCACTGGAGGAGTGGCTGCTTTAAGTAAACTTTTGGCTCATTTAGATAAAACTATGCCACCTATCGTGTTGGTTCAACATATTGAGACTTCTTTTGCTGATTCATTTGTCTCTAGCTTAGAAAGAGCTTCTGGGCTACCTGTGATTACTAAGGATAAGCAGGTTTTGAAACCTGGGAATATTTATTGTGTTGATCAAGATGTGCACATTAAACTCATTCAAACCGATGAATTTTTTATGGCTAAACACAGCGATGACCCTCCGGTGGCGAGTCACCGTCCGAGTGTGGATCATCTTTTTAACAGTGCTGTTACCTTTGCCAGTCATGCATTAGTTATTTTACTTACGGGAATGGGATCCGATGGAGCCCGGGGAATGTCCAGTTTATATCACAATGGGGCTGCTACCATGGTGCAAGATGAAGAATCCTGTGTGAGTTTTGGCATGCCAAAAGAAGCTTTGAGTCGAGGTTGTGTTCATTATTGCGGTAATATTGAGCAGCTGCGTGAAAAAATGGATACCATTTTACAAACCTGATTACTTAATGAGGTTCTTACTCTAATCCCCCATCAGTAATGGTCCAGCCTCGGTCTACCAAGGTTTGCCGTGCTGAAGTTGCTGAAGAATTATACTTAGAACTTCCTCCATTCAGACTCACATTTTCATTAGTATTTTCTGCCGCCAGTTGAATGAGAAGATTCGAATAATTAGTGGTGCTCAAAGTCACGCCATTAAACATATTAACCATATTGGTTACTTTGGTTGGGACCCAAGAAGAAGCATCTATATTTGCATTGGTGGCATTTTGAAACATCCGAGACATGCTGGTCACATTGGCCACATTCCAATTAGACACATCGGGGTTCACGAGGCTAGCCCCGTTCCACATGTAGCTCATATCATTTACATTACCCGTATTCCAACTCGCCACGTTGGGATTGGCATTAGAGGCTCCATTCCACATGTAAGCCATGGTAGTGACATTGGCGGTATTCCAATTGGTCACGTTGGGATTGGCACTAGAAGCCCCGCTCCACATATAGGCCATGTTGGTCACATTCCCCGTATTCCAACTAGCTACATCTGGATTTAGGGTACTATTTCTCCACATATAGGACATATTGGTAATACAAGAGGTGTCAAAGGAGGATACAACGGGATCTGGTTGATTGCCTCCACTCCTCTCGAACATAAAAGATGCGTTTCTGGCAACCACGCAGGACCAGTTGGCAAGGTTGGGAGTGGCACTGCCAGCCCCTGAAAACATATAAGAAGTATCATTTACTTTGTCTACATTCCAATCTGTAACATTGGGGTTGGCCTGGGTGGCCCCATAAAACATCCGTCTAAAACTGGTGACATTGCCAGTGTTCCACGTTGCTACATTGGGAGTGGCAACAGTATTGCCTCTAAACATGGAATCCATCGTCGTCACACTTCCAGTGTTCCAAGATGACACATTAGGATTGGCAGCGGTAGCATTATAAAACATGGAAGCCATATTGGTTACGCTGGAAGTGACCCACCCAGAAACATCAGGGTTGGCATTGGTGGTGGAGCTAAACATACCCTGCATATTGGTGACATTGGATACATTCCAATCTGCAACATTGGGATTTAAAGTAGATCCATTAAACATATAGGACATATTAGTTATACAGGAAGTGCTACATGTCGCGATAGTGGGGGTGGGTTGATTTCCAGAATTCCCAGCAAAAAGATAAGAGGCATTGGTATTCACTGTGCAATCCCAGCTGCTAAAATCGGGGGTGGCCGCACTTGCCCGGGCAAACATAAAAGAAATGTTGCTTACTTTATTGGTGTCCCAAGCGGTGATATCTGGATCCGCTAAATCATTTTCGTAAAACATATAGATCATATTGGTTACATTGGCGGTGTTCCATTCATCAATATCTGGATTGGAAGAATCGGCTCCTTGAAAAAGGTAACTCATATTGGTCACATTGGCGGTGTTCCAATTGGTTACAATGGGGTTGGCAGCTGATGCATTTTGAAAAACCCCCGCCATATTGGTGACGCTCGCAGTGTTCCAAGTGGTTACCACGGGGGTGGCACTGGTGGCTCCACTAAACATATAAGATAGGTCAGTGACGTTTGATATATCCCAACCTGCAATATCTGGATTGGCGGAGGTAGCTCCCGCAAACAGGTAGGCCATGGTGGTGACATTCGAGGTATTCCATTCGTCTACATCGGGGTTGGCACTGGTGGCATTTCGAAAGACCCCATACATATTGGTGACACTTGCGGTATTCCAACTACTCACATCGGGAGTGGCATCGGTGGCTCCAAAAAACATATATTGCAAATTGGTGACATTACTTATATCCCAAGAAGAGACATTGGGGTTGGCACTCGCCGCCCCACGAAAGAGATTGCTCATATTGGTAACCTTGCTGGTGTTCCAAGAAGAAACATCAGGCAGGGCATTGGTGGATCCATAAAACATATTGGATAGATCAGTTACATTGGAGATATCCCAAGATGAGATATTGATGTTATCAGAGAGCACTCCCCCAAAAACTCCGTTCATATTGGTGACCTTACTGGTGTTCCAAGAAGAGACATTGGGAGCAGCACTGCTGGCATATCTAAAGAGTCCTTGCATGTTGGTTACATTGCCGGTGTTCCAATTAGTCACATTAGGGGTGGCCGAGGTGTTTTCATAAAACATATTTTCCATGGTGGTGACACTGCTGGTATCCCAGGAGGATACATCTGGGTTGGCACTGGTTTTCCTAAACATATTGGACATATTAGTGACCTTAGAGGTGTCCCAACCGGAGGTGTCTATACTGCTGATACTGGTGGCTTCCATAAACATATAGGCCATATTGGTTACATCTTTGGTCTCTCCACCTGCTATACTGGTTAAGCTTTTACAATAATAAAAAGCGTAGGAAAGGTTAGTCCAACCCATATTTCCTAAAGAAGTTACCTCTCTGAGTTTGTTTCTGCTCGCACTTACCGATTCAAGCCCTTCAGCCAGGCCAATCATCTTGATGGTATAGTCTCCCGCAGTGGCGTAGGTGTGAATGCGATTTGCATCACTATAGGCGGTGATACGGTCGAGGCTGGACCCATCTCCCCAATCAATATAGAGATCATAATTGAGCCCGGATCGTAATGGAAAGGTCAAGGTTTCATCATCTGTGGTGGTACGCCACACTGAAATAAAAGGTTCAGAGGAGTAAACATGAGTGTCAAATTCGGTGGAACAGGTGGATTCCACTTCTCCTTTTTTACTGGTGGCATAAAGCTTATGAATACCACTCGGTAATGGGGTTGTGAGGGTAACAGAAACACCTGTGCCGGAAGCTGTTGCTCTACCAAAGGCGGTACCACTACACGAGGAGTTATTATAAATCAGAGCATCAATACTATCATCAATCATACCTCCGACCGTCACGGTGGGAGTAGCTGTGGTGGAATCAATGTTAGCAGTAGAGAGCACCTCGTCTACCGAAATTGTAGCAGGAGGAGTTAATAGGGTGTAGTCGATGGTGTAGGTATTAGAAGCGGTATTGCTGGTATTGGAACTGTCTAAGACCTCATTACTATTCACGCTGAGAGTGACACTTCCATTTGATAAAGGAGTCACATCCACTGACCAATTATTGGGGTTGGCCTCCTGTCTAAAGTTACTTAAAGTGGCATTGCTCACATTGATATCATCTGTTGTAAACCCGGAAACAATCTCATTGTAATTAAACTGCACTGAAAAAGTGGGGTAGTAGGTATGATCCACTTGCGTGGAGGTAATACTGAGCCTGGGTACCACATTGATCACATTGACACTAAACCGATGGGTTTCTCCCGGTAAACCATCTGCGTCTTGCACTGCCAAAGACACAGTACACTCTTCCACTTGACTTCCGGTGGGAGGAGTGGAGGCGGAAATAGCCCCGGTTGAGCTATTTATGGTATCTAACCATGCGCAGGTATGACCACTGCCATAGGACCAACTAAAACCGGCCTCATGATCAACATCTGAGACCGATGGAGAACAAGAATAATTAGCATCTTGATTCACCGAAGTGGCACAGGACTCTGCTATGATGGGAGCATCGTTCACAGATTGAATTTCAATTACGAGACTGTCATCTATAGAGAGATCTGGACGTTTGAGATCTGTGGCCCGCAATGTTAAGGAAACGGTGCCATGCTGATCTTTAAGCATACTGAGTGTTAAAATGTCACCCACAAGTGTGGGCTTGATTTTGGTTGGAGCATCATTGCCTATAACCGCAAAGATGAGACCCTTGTCCCGATCATGCTCAAAATCTTTAAAATAGTCACCGAGAGGAACTTGGGTGTCACCGCTATCTTCTGCTACCACCAGTTGTGGGAGAGTTTGGAATAAATAGGGGGCATAGTTGGCTTTGAAAATGTTTATTATAAAAGTATCTTCAATCACCAGATCTTTATTGTGTTCTTCATAGGCTCTGATCCTAATTTCAGCTAAGTTATCCAGGTCTCGTTTAGCTTCTAGTTCTAGATGGGTTCCCTCTACACGAGTTAAGAGATTTTCAGAACCATTAAGAATTTCCACTTCAAAAATCAGGCTCTCACCTAAATCTAAAAAGTTTTTAGCGAGATTGAATTTTGTTATTTCTCCATTTCCCGGGGTTTGAAATACATAACCATCTAGGAGGAAAGGGTCATTTGCAGGCACCAATTCGAGAAGTGACTGACATCTATTTTCGAGTTCAAGATAGATTTCCGTGTCACGGCAAATGGCTTTCTTTTCACAAACCCCATTAATATTGAGTTCCTCTGCTCCACAAGTCACAGTGAGTTTGTCAAGTTTCCCTTTCTCTACGAGACTTTCAAGGAGCTTGTCCATTTGACTGACATCATTATTAACCACTTTGGGCTTTTTTATGACCTCTAGCAGAGTCCTTTGTTTCTCCGGCTTCACCACTTCCGCTACCATTTCCGCAAAGGCTTCACTTTTTTCTTCCACTTCGGAAATGATCTCATTGATTTGATCCACTATATTGAGGCTGAGTTCATTATTAATACTTTCGATGAGGCTATCTGCGCTGCTCCCTGGGTTATTTTTACTCTCCAAAATTGCCTGTTTCACCGCTTCCACTTTGAGCTCTTTTTCGGAATTCGCCACCACCCCAAAAACATCACTTTGAATGATAGGGTTGGAAACGATTTCATTTTGTACATAGACCTTGGTTATTTCCGCAATTTGATCAATATTTATTGGTTTATCTGGGTCTACTCCGTTTAAAAAATCTTCTGTGACAGTTGAAAGTTTGTCACTTACCTCTTGGAGGTGTGAAATGGCAGATGGAGTGAGTTTTACCTTTCCCTCTTTGCTAAACATTTGACTGGCCAGAGTCGAAGTTATATCGGCGGTGGCGGTAAACTCATCCTCTTTCATGGACATGGTTTCCACTGTAGTTAAGAAGGGGGTGGTATCTGTGTTCTCCACTT
>CAYFLR010000065.1:15463-32977 GCA_964343805.1 uncultured bacterium
AAGACAACTAACGTGGCTCCGTCATCATCTAATGGCTCTATACGTAAATCTAAGGACTCGCTCTCCAGTTGCTCCTTGTTAATTAATATGAATGGGGCTGGGGGAAGGAGTTCATCTTCCCATAATAGTGATAGATCAAGGCTAATGGGTGGTTTGGAAGTGGCAATATCTAAAGCGGTCTTGGGAAGTGCATGGGCGGTAATTTTGTATTTCGTCTCTTCTTCGCTTTTTACCAAGAGCAATTTCGGTGATAATTTAGGTGAGGCCTTGGGAGAAGCTTTGGGCGACGATTTAGGTGATGACTTAGGAGAGGATTTAGGCGACGACTTAGGGGAGGACTTGGGACTAAGGGGAACGCTGAGCTTAACTGGCTTGTAGTTATTGACACTGACTTTGGCTTTGGGTTTGAGCTTCACCACCTCATCATTGGAATTATTAGAATTGTCATTTAAATCCTCTTCTGAGGTGAAAAGACTGCACCCTATGGTTAAAACCATCAATTGCAGACCAAAAAAAATGATTGCGGAATAAGACTTCAAACCAATTACCTTATAAAATTTCCTATATCCTCTCTATCGGTAATTGGGGAGGGAATCTTTAATCTATTACTTATTAATATACAAAGCGGCGGTTTAAAATCTTTCGATCTTAATCTTGAGAGGCTCCTATCCACATATGTTGAATGGGAGAACGAGCAATATTTCCATTGTTATCAATGGCTTCCACATAATAATCAATAAGTACATTTTGCAGTCTTTCTTCATCTATATGGATGGAGTACTGATCAGCTATATAGTGAGGTTCTTCCACAAATTTGATCTCTGGATCATTAAAAACGTTACCTTTGGGAAATATTCGAGGTGTCATGCTTTTTGATTGCCAAGGACCCACCTCATTGCTTGCCGCATAGACTTCGTTTTTATTAGAGGAGAGGGAATTCTCTCCATCTTTATCTACTCGATAATAGAACCGAACTGATTTTAAACCTGATACATCATGGATAAAGGTCCACACCCAAAAGCTATTATCAGCCAAGACCTTTTTGTATCCGTAGATTGCACCATAGTTGAGACCACCCGGATTATAAGGGTAACGCTGAGGGAGCCAAATGGTGGGAGGGGTCTTGTCTGCTTTTAAATCCGTCAGATAGGTGTCTGCGTATTCTACCGCTCGATTACAGGCTATGGCGGGTTTCGACTCCATATCTAATACTTTTCCATAATACATATAGCCAGAGGCTAAGCCACCTAATAGAAAGTGCCAGGCTTTCTCTACATTGCTACCTTCTGTTGCTGGATTTACAATGTTCTTAATTTTAACTGGGATTCCAGATATATGCTCACTGGTAGCAACTCGGTTTAAGGCGGCAGTGTAAACAGCCCAGTTACGTTCATCTTCAGCCCAGCCATTTGCTATATCAACTTCTCCTTTTTTGTTCACCAGAGGCCAGTTCCAATTGGAAAAGGTGGGAGAACCCATATCGCCGTCGGCGTTGACCCAGGCCCCATCTTCCACGTGGACGATATCTTCAGGATCCACTGGATGATCGGTTAAGTATTGCTGGATTGTGGTAGGATGGTAGCCTCTGTGATTTGCTTCTGATACAAATTTATTAACCCCTTCCATGTAGTAGGAGTAGCCCCCTCCAAAAGCATTATCCCCATCATGCGCAAAAAGCATGAGCATAGGATCATCATGATTATCGATAGCTGCTAAGCGATCAATATCTGATGTTCCATAGATCTTGTAACCATCTTCCCAACTCATGGCCTGTTCCGCTGGAACTACGATGATCTTATATTCTTTGCCAGTTGTTGGGTTCACATATTTTGCATAGTGAGGGCGCATGGAGTAGGGGTAGGCGTTAGTTGGTGCACAGCCTCTTGAAATCTTCATTTGAAACCACTGATCTTGAGGAGGGTTGATTTGATCGGCTTTGTTTGGAGGCTCAGTGTTTTCCCCACCAGAACCTAGCTGTAAGGGAAAGTTTTTAATTGCTCGAGATATATGCGAATTGGAAACCACAACCCACTCTATACCCAGTTCCACTAAGGTAGGGATAATTCTTTCGGAAAAGGCCATCTCTGCGGGAAAAAACCCTCTTGATAAAGAGGGGTGATCACCCCAATGGGGCGCGTAAACTTCTTTATAGATTTCGATTTCTCTTTTTAGTAGGAGAGGATCAATAAGACCGGGGAGGGCATGGTGATAGGTAAAGAGTATCAAATCTAATCGAGGATGCCCTCCAGAGGTTTCCCAGCTCCGGGCATTCTTAATAGGTTGATTCCAATGGGGGGAATAACCCAAACTATAATGTTCTCCCAGCGATTGAATGTTTTCCATGAGGCAGCCTGAATAGGTAACTTGAGCTCCTGCATTGGGATGCCACTGGATAGTTTTTAAAGCTTCCGGAATACGATATTGATAGACGGCTACCCGATCATCTTTGCTGAAAATGCTAGTAAGGTTATTAAGAGGATGACCTTGCTGTTGTTGTTTTAATGAGATGGAGTCGTTGGCATACTGGTACCTCTCGAAGTTTGGGTGTTTGTCTGGCCAGTAGATAGGTTGCTGCAGATGCCATAGATAACTGGTGTATATGGGGCCTCCTTTTCCAAGAAGACTATGACCTAGGATAAACAGAAAAATAGCCGGTATGAGCCTTTTCATATGCACTCCAATGGTTTGTGAATTGTTTTTTAGCTAGTCTTTAATAAACCTTTTTAGCTATAAGTAAAAGTAAAAAGTGGTTATGTGATTTATAAGTAAAGCTTATTAAAAGCTTTCGCTTTTATCACCAGCTAGGTAATTGTTTAATATTAAACGTTAATTCCCCTATTGAAAAAATGGAGTTTAGATATTTGAAAAAATTCCGAAAAGTTATTAGGCAAAAATACCTAGAAGGGGATTGAAATGGAACGTTTTTTGGGAATGACACTTTTACTTCTTACTAGCTTTATTACCAGCGCTCTTTTTATAGGCTGTGATGCTAAAAAAGAGGATGAGGATAGCAGTGTGAAATTCGTAGCCACTGCTCAGGATAAGCGAAATCATGCCTATTATGATGATGATTTTACCTATATCAATAAGCAAGCTAAGTATTTTTTGATCTACAAGGTGCACTCAGGCTTTAATTACTCCCTATCTATTGAAGGAAACTGTGTGACCGAAGCTGATCTGGAACCGGCCATTACTAAAGCGCTAACCAGTTGGCAAGTTCCCCTAGCCGATGCTCATGCCGCAGGAAATTTAAAGCTTCATGAAAATTGGCCCATTACTCATAGAGCCACTAAAGTAGATGCTGATGCTGATATTGCATTTATATTTAAATGCGAGCAGGGGCGTTCTCATTTGTCGCCTAAATATGATGAAATTGCTACTATAACCATGTATCAAGCCCAGTATATTCGTCACAATCTAGATTACGTGGACAGATTTCAGATGAGTGTGTTACTTCACGAGGTGGGACATGCCTTTGGCTTAGGTGATACTTATGTTTATGATGAAGGTGTGACTTGGGCACAAACAGAAGAGGTCAAAGTTCACAATCAATCTACTGACGAGAACACACGGACATATGGAAGCCAGGCCCTTTCCATTATGAACTCCACTCATCTGTTTAATACTCTCCAACCCGATGATGAAGCGGGAATTATCTGGCTTTATCAATACTATGTGACTCAAGAGATCTCCGAATTAACAGGTTGTCCTCACGGTTATGCACCAGAAGAGGCTACGGGTGGATGTGTTATATCTGATCAACTAGGTACCCAAGTTTCAGATGTGAAAGAGGTGGAGGCGACTCCGGATAAGACTGGAGACACCCAGGAAACTGGAGAGACTGTGGTGGCTACCAGTGACGATATTTTTTATCAAAAAATGGTCAAATTTATCGAATCAAGGCACTTTAATAATAATGGACTGAGTTTTTATCAAGACCGTTGTGCCTTCTTCGAAGGAGCAGATAAAAACATCTGCACCTCCCATGCTTTTATCTTAGTGATTCATGATGAATTTGCAGAAAGTCATGACCTATCCCATCTCTATGTCCAGAACGAAACTCATGGCCTCTATGAACTCACCCCTTCCGGACGAAGCTATGCAGAGTCTGTGGTCGCTTCCTATTAAATAAAGTTTAAGGATAGAGTTTGATCCCGGTCTGATTTCGACTGGTCACCACACACTCTCTTTTAAAAGGAAGGGGGTTTTGCACTTCTACCAGTCGACGGTCACAAATATAGCGATGTCGGTAGCCATAATCATAGTAATAGCAATAAACTGGCTCTAGATAGCTTCTTACATGATAGTGTTTGCGAACCTTAAAGGTGATCTTATTAAAAACAAGATCCATCGTTCCATCTGGCTTTTTGGTCAGTTGGGCGGGTCCATTTTCAAAAAGACAGTTGTAGTGGGAATCAAAACTGTCCATTTTGCCAAAGACCTGGTTACTCTCTTCTCCGCTAAGATCAAAAGAGAAGTGGTACTCGATTTTCTCTCCGGTTAGATTGCCAAAATGATCCACATATTTAACTTCAGTGGTGGCAATCAATTGGTTGGGAGAGACCTGAAAAAAAGTGATCTCTCGGTTATTGGAGCTGAAATAGGTCCCTTCAAATCCCATTAAAGGGGTCATGGCAAAAACTATGAGTGAAATTAAGCTTAATTTTTTCATATCGTCCCTCGTTGTTGGTTGAATCATTAACGAGACGACGTTAGCCCATTTGCCTAGGAAAAGTAAAGTTAAAATCTCTTAGTAAAGCGAAATCCAGTGTAGAACCCTTTCTCTCCTTCATTGATGGGCTCATCATATTCATGGACGTTTTCCACGCTAAAGTTAAGTTCAAATTCCCAAGAGTTTTTATCCTCGGCACCATGTCTTTTAAATAGCCAATCTATCACTCTTTGCACTCGCTCAGAAATATCGTAGGACAAACCAATTCTTTCAATATGGAGGGACTTTGTTCCATCGTAATGAGTCGGCTGATAGCTGTCTTCGAGGTTTTCATAACCCATGTAGATTTTTAAATTGGGGCTCACTTGTCGACCGAGAAAGATGGAGAGTCCTTGCTTTAATTGCAAGCGATCACCTTTATAATAATCTATAAAAAGAGAGTTCTTGTCACTGAGCCGCAGTGTTACACCCGTTGAAAATCCGTACACATCATCGTATTTACCTAAAGAGAGGTAAAAATCAATTTTTTCACTTTGGATGAGACCTCGGAGTAAAACTGAATCGATAGTTAAGAGTTCTCGGTGGTCTTCATAGGCTTCAGTTTCCATACTTACAACCGTACCGATATAATCTTTGCCACTTATAAAACTCACTCGATCATGGAAAAAGTAGAGATCTGCTCTCACTGACCAGGGTTTGTTATTCTTGGTTTTGAGCATTTTAACGATTCCGAGTCCTGCGGCCATGGTAGGGGCTACTCCTGTTCCGCGCTGAACTCGACTGTTAGAGTATCGATACTCTTCTAATTGGCTTTGTCCGCTCCCATTTAGACTAGGGCCATTATTAATTTTAAACTTTCCCACTTTGATATAAACCAGGGTGTTTTTCTCAAAAACCTTTCCTACGCCCAAAGCAAATTCTTGAAAGGTGGTTTCTGTATGGATATGGGAAATGCGATCACTGATTTCTTGCTCTTTGGCTCTTCTAATTTTTTCTAAACTTTGATCAAGCACATGGGTGGCTCCCGCCAGAGCTCGGCTGCGAATGGGAGCTTTAAAACTTTCTGGTAATAGGGACCAACTGGGAATTTTACTTGCGAGCACAGCTTCTATTTGAGCTGGCATGGCAGCTAAATGGAGAGCTCTTGCTTTGGCCAATTTTTCTTCTAATACCAGTTTTAATTCTTCTTCAGTTGCATCACTTATCAAGGAAGGAATACCGGTCACTTTGAAAGTAAATTCCCAAATGTACCTAATATCTTTTTTAGGAATACTAAGATTTTGCAATAGTTGTTCTAAACCTCCTTCTTGATTGGAGAGGCTGGCTCCAAGGTGGGAGTAAAGAATATCTAATTCACCCTCTTGGTCCATGGTGTTAGCTGACCTTACATCGAAAGAGAGGTGGAACTTTTTTTCACTCTCTTGGAGTTCTGATTTATTATTAGGATTTCCACAGCTGACAAGAGCGAATAGTATGAGTATTGCTCCTAAAAGGGTCGTTAATTTCATATGAAATACCTTTCAAGTTGAATTGTTTAAAATGAATCGTCTGATTTAATAATCAAAATTATGAGTGAAAAGCTGGTTAAAATTAAGTGAGTAAGGTCCTGCAAATGGAACTTTCTTCTGTGTGCTCAGATTGCAAGACATTTGATCTGCCTGGGCATAGATGAAAGGCTTCTGTTTGTTAACACAAAAGGGAGTGGAGGAGCCTGCATTCCATTTATGAGAATTGCTTTCGGCATAAAAGTAGACTTCTCCGTAATATTTTCCAGGGACACTTAGTTCACTGCAGCTCTGTGCTTTGATTTTTATCCACCCTTTAGTGTGCCAACTGTTGTGATAAAAATAGCTGTAGGACATATGAAGATCATCATAGGTATTATTACAAGAGATAAAGTAGGTGTCTGTGGGACTCTCCTCATTGTCTCGTAATTCTTCTACAATATGTTTAAAACCGGCTACTTTTACCGCTATGTTTCCTTTACTTAACTCAAAAGTTGTAGTGTCTGCTACTCCCGCCGCATTGATTCCCACCAGCTGATTATCATTGTTAAATAGGGGGCCTCCTGAGGCCCCTTTGTTGGAGTCGCAATCGTGGATAAAGTAACCATTTCTTTCACCTCTAATAGCGCAGCCCAAATGAACACCTGCAGTGTTAGTGTTTTCAAAGTCGGAAGCATATCCGGCTAAGTTTACTTTATAACCATAGGGAGAGTGGATATCCTCTAAACCCATAAATCCAAAGTAATCACCTAAAGGGCTGTTGAGTTGTAAAATGGCCCAATCTAGTTTCCCTAAGGTCTTCTCTGCTGGGGTTCCCCATTTCGGATCACGAGTGCCATACCAAATTTTATGGATTCCACTAAAATATTGGCCTTTGCCATTTTTATAATTAGGAAAGAATTTTAAATTAGGGAGAAGCTCTTGATTATCATCAAAGACGCAGTGAGCTGCGGTGGCTACCAGATTTTTGCCCACTAAAGTCCCGGTGCAGCTATTTTTTGATGAGAAAATTTTACCAATGGTGCTCCAAGGGTATCTGGAGGAAGTCATGGGTTGCCGATCATCTTGATCAAAGATGTTGGCCTCTAGAAACGAAAAGGTTATTAAAGAAAAGAGAATACCTATGTACTTTCCCATCATTTGCTGACCTAATTAGTTGTTAATTCGATTTCATGCAGCTTCCAAAGAAGCAGAAGCTCTATAATTATTACTTTATATAGTTAAAGTCAAATAAAATTATAAAAAAAGAAAAAATATATTAAAATATATAGTAAAATTAAATATATATAAAATCCACAAGAGTTTTAAACTCTTGGACGGTACTGCTGATAACTATTTAATTTTCAATTATTTTATGAGATAATCTACTATTAGATTACTTTGTTCTGGGGCTGGTGATTGTACTTACTTATAGAAACACCACTTTAGCAGGCACAGGGTCAAATGAAGGTCTCAAGGAGGAATTAGGACATGGCAGCTAAGAAAAACCTCTTGGTCGTTGATGATGAGGTTATGATACTAGATACAATAGGTGATTACTTTGAATATATGGGCTTTATTGTTCACAAGGCTAGAAGCGGAAATCAAGCTCTTCAACTTTTAAAAGAGATCGGATCCATCGAGTTAATTATCTCGGATATTAAGATGGATGATGGGGATGGTATTTACCTGCTCGATTCGCTTTTAAAAAGTGAATTCAAAGATATTCCCCTCATCTTTATTACTGGATTTACAGCTGTAAGGGATGAAGAGGCCCTTGAAAAAGGTGCGAAAGCTGTGTTTCATAAACCAACCAACCTAGATACCCTATCAGAAAAAGTAGAAGAACTTCTCAAGTAAAATAAAGGATAAATCCTACTGAGTGACAATTAAGTTGTCAGTTTTCAGCTGTTCGTGGATAAATTACCTCCATTGCACCCGGTCTTACCATCTGTTACACTTATAATTAAAAATAGAAACAATAAGTTATAGGGCTTGGAGCACATATTGCAACATAGGATTACTTAAGACTGCAATCGTGATCAATGAGGGGAATTATGTTTACAAAAAAAATCTACTGCTTGGGAATCTCTTTTATGGCGTTATTCTTATTCTCCTTTTTAAATTGTGGACAGGGTATTTTTACTCAGCTCGGAGAAGAGGGAGATGAGGAGGGAGAGGTAAGTGAAAGTAGCACTTCAAATAAACCCGATCTCAAACCCTCCAATTCCTTTACCGTAAAAGGATCAGGAAATCAGAAATTAAATACCACCTATCAGTCTCCCTATCAGGTCATTATGTCGCCTAAAAAAGATAAAAAAATGACCATGGGTTTTATGGGGGACGATCACTCCATTCAGATGGAGTTTGAAACAAGTGATAAAATTTTAGGTACTTATAAAGATATTAAGTCCATAGATGCCATACTCAAAGACACACCTTATAAATCGATTGAACAAGCGGAAATAGTGATTGATCAGTATGAAGCGGATAAGGTGATTGGGGGAAGTTATACTTTAGTTGTGACCTCTAAGGAGGGAGATCGAATCACCATCACTGGGACTTTTAATTCACCTATTAAAAAGCAAGAAAGTGAAGTGGATAACAATCAACTCAATGCTTTTTCTATCAAAGGATCTAAAGCTGAAAATGTAAACCAAGAAGGGGAATCTAAAACCCAATTTGTCACCTATGATGAAGATGAGAAGAAATTGAACACTCTTTTTTCCGGCGAAGATCATACTATCGATCTAAAGGTGGAGACCACTTCTCTGGTGGTGGGAACCTACGAAGAGTTGGAGAAGGCCACTGTCAGAGTGGGTGAGAATACCTATGATGTAGTGAAGGAAGCCAAATTAGAAGTGAATCAGTTTGTTAAGGATGAGTATGTGGCGGGATCTTATGATCTGAAAATGGAAACTGAAGATAAAACAGATTCCATAGAGGTGAGGGGATTCTTTATGAACATCTTAAGAGATTATACTCCTCCTTCTCCTTCTTCCTATGAGGGTTCAACTAACGACAGTTCTTCTACCGGTGGTGATGGAGAAACAACCACCTTCAATGTAGCTGGTTCCACTGATAATCAAAAGAATGCTGACTATAAAATGAGTATGATGACCTCTGCGGATGGAGAAGATGGCGAAAACCAATGGTCCTTAGTGGTAAATGGCACAGATTATAGCCTCCGATTGGTTTTACAGGGTGCTTACATTGCTCAAGCTATGGGGGAACATCAAATATTGGAGGGGTCCAACATCTTTTTAAAAGGGAAAGATTACAATAAGAACCTATCAGGACGGATTGTGATTAGAGGATTCAAAAAAGGCTTCTCTGCTGATGCCTCCTTAGCTTTAAACATCACCTCTGCGACAGGAGATGATTCTATCTCGGTTACTTCGGATTTATTTTATATCGATCTAAAGGGATCAGTCCCAGAAAGTGTCACCACCAAAGAGGAAGGAACACTTGATATTAAAGAGACTGATAATTTAGAGATGGGAAAAACCTATTTTATAAAAGCGGTTTCTTGTGAAGCAGATGATGATGACAGTATGAAAGTAGGTATTCAAATTGCCGAAGATTATAACAAGTATCTCATGATTGTACTCAAAGATGAAACCGTGCATCGTGGAGAGTACCCAGTAAATAAAATGGATCATGCTCATTTTCAATTTAAAGATCAACTCTATGATAGTATCTTGCCGGACTCGAAAGTGACTGTGAATCAATTTATAAGTGGAGAAATACTTGAAGGGACTTATAGCCTATGGCTCGGCCATAAAGAGGATGCTGATCTCAAGGTGAAAGCTATTGGTACTTTTCAGTGTATACCCTAATAGGACACAGTTTTCGTTGTGTTGTTCTTACTTGTAAGAAGCGAAGTTTGATTTATGTTGGTGGAGGTGCTCTGCTTTATCTCTACTTGAGGGCAGATTAAATTCATCTCTCCCAACCATTTCACAGCCGAAACTACTAATATGTTTTCTTTTGTAGTATGTTCTTCTGTCAAATTTCGAACAACTTGTACCTTTTGAAAGTGAAACTTTTTAAAGGTGAAGTTTCTGATCCCTTTTAAAGGGACTTGCTCATCGAGGTTAGTATCTATGAGAGTCACGTGGTTGTTAATTCGGGCAAAGAAATCCACTTTCTTATTATCTTTGGTTTGGAGATAGTGAAGGCGTACAGTATGACCTTCCATGTCTTCGTAGGCGTGCAGTCTCTTCAAAAGTGCTAAAGCCACCAAGTTTTCAAACCTCTTAGCTTTTCCACTTTTGACCATTCCTGTATTGTAGAAATAGTACTTTGGTTCCTTTTTAAGGGATCTATGAATACCCTCATGATAAGGAGTCACTTTAAATATAAGGTAGAGTTTTTCTAGAACCTTAATCCACCTTTGTACCGTCTTATAGCTGGTCCCTATCTCTCGGCTTAAAGCGGAAAAGGAAATGGGTATCCCTACTTTGGCTCTTAAAACTTCCACTAGCAGTCGGATCTTATGAATATCTTTTATGTTTACAAGGCCATAAAGTTCGGCTCCAAAAAGAGTATCGATGGTCTTTTGGGTCCACTCCCTGGCATATTCAGGAGATCCTTTTAAAAACGGTTCGGGAAAACCGCTACAGATTTCTAAACGAGTTAAAATCTTCCCTCTGTCCATCCTACTCGCCATCTGAAGTAACTCTTTGAGGTCAAAAGGATGGAGTCGGAATTGAATGATACGTCCTGGTATATCCTGGTTGAGGGTGGTGGTGTCCACCTGATTTCCCCCCAGAGCAATCAGAGGGAGGGAGAATCTTTTCTCTTCATAGTTTTCTGCTAGCAGTTTTTGCCAGCCGTCTAATTTAATAATTTCATCCAATATTAAAAAGGAGATGTCGGGTTTCCATGCTCGCCTTTTAATGGGTAACTTATCTTCGTCATTGGTATAGTCTAATATTTGGAAATCAGAGAAGAGATTTTTAGCAAGGACCGTTTTACCTACTCGCTTGGGACCGGTTAATAAAACGTACTTGCTTTTAATATTATTGAGAATGGAAGATTTGATGGTACGTGGTATCATATCTCTTTATTATAAATTGAAAAAATGAGCAGGGCAAGATTTTTAGCTGGTAAAATCTAAATTGTCGCGACTTTTAAGACCTAGGGTGAAAATCAAAATTGAGTTATAATACAATTATGGAAAAAACTTTTAAGATTAGTTTGTTATTCTATTTCACTCTCTTTCTTTTAGTTTGGGGACCCTTGCAGGGGCAAGAAAGAGTTCATCATCCCCTTTGCCAGCAGTGGGGTCAAAATACTCAAGCTTCTTACACTCTGGATGTTATAAAGAAAACTCTCTTTCCTACCAAGGTAGCTTGCAAAAGTCTTTTGGCAAAACTAGAATCCACTACTCGTTTGGATCTAAGCCACAAAATGTTGGTGGATTTATCTCCTTTGCGCTTTTTTACCAATTTAGAAGAGCTGGATTTAAGTGAAAACAGAATCAAAGATATCACCCCTCTTTCCCATCATACTAAGCTCCGTTCATTAGATTTAAGTAAAAATATGATTTCCCATTTGGGGGCATTAAAAAAGCTTAAGAGCCTACTCAATCTCAATCTCAGTGAAAATAGATTAACCAATAGCCAAGTTAACACGGTGGGTTTACTCACCGGGCTTCGCCAACTTAAGATGAACTTTTTACACAATGACTACCTGAGAGAGTTTGACCTTTCCTTTATAAAGAATTTATCTCTGCTGACCTCTCTTGAATTTAGCCAAAATGATTTGGAAGACTTATCGCCTCTTCAATTTACTCCCTCTCTTAGACGATTGATCATCACTGATTCAAATATTCGAGACATAAATCCTCTCAAATTTCTTACTAAATTAGAGACGCTGCACTTTGATGCTAACTTTATACAGAGTATTGAACCTCTCAGCTATTTATCACAGCTCCGTGAATTAAAAATTGGCATCAACCGAGTGCTTGATGATAACTATAAGCCTCTTAAGGATTTGAAAAACTTGATCAGCCTCGATTTTTCTGTGGCGAGGTACCAAGACTTTTCCTTTTTAGCCAGTTACCCCCACTTAAAAAAGTTGAGCCTATTTATTAATAAGCAAACCGATCTCCGGGTCATTGGTAACTTAGCTCAATTGCATGAATTACATATCGCATCTATGGAGGATGACCCCATCTCCATCCGGCCCCTCTCTCGTCTTAACCATCTGAGGCGGCTCTTTTTAAATGCCCCTGTTCATACTCTTGAGCCTATTGCAGAAC
This sequence comes from uncultured bacterium, assembly GCA_964343805.1. GTDB lineage: Bacteria > Bdellovibrionota_B > Oligoflexia > CAYFLR01 > CAYFLR01 > CAYFLR01. The sequence goes on from CAYFLR010000065.1 coordinate 27,888, forward strand.
TAAAAAAACTGACTCTCTTAAAAATTTCTGAACCATTTAGAGGTGATATTTCCCCGCTTAAGAATTTGCATGGACTAGAAACATTGCTTATTGTTGGAACAAAGATTGGTAATCTTGCTCCTATTGGGGAATTAATTCTTTTGCAAGAACTTCATTTAGACAGTTGTGAGATAGAGAATTTAGAGCCTTTGTCTAACTTGATTTTTCTTGAAAAACTGACCTTAGATGGGAATGATATCAAAGATCTCACACCGCTCATGTCTCTGGGCAATTTACAGTTTCTTTCTTTAGATGAAAATCCAAATTTAAAAAATATTCAATCGGTTCAATACCTGGAAGAATTAGTTTATTTCTCTTCTAGTTGTGCCACATGTGCAGAGGAGGGGCAGAATCTAAATCGAGAGGTAACAGAAATTTCAATGTTTGGGGATTTAACTTGGCTTCAGCATCTTTGGCTTTCAAATAACGCAATTACTGATATTAGTCCTTTATCCAACCTTTCCCATCTCACTCGTCTCGGTCTTTCCTACAATCAAGTAAAAGATATTAGCTTTCTTGAGGGTCTAGAAAAATTAAGAATTCTTCAACTCGATCACAATAAGATCTCTGCTTTACCTGTCTTTTCCAATCTACCTAGTCTTATTTTAATCCATTTGAATAACAATGATCGCATTCAGGATATTTCTCCTTTGAAAGAGCTTAAAAATCTACAACAAATCGATGTGAGTGATAATCTCATTTCTGAAGTTTCCGTTTTTGATTCTTTACCCCTCATAAGAAATCTTAATTTAAGTAAAAACAATATTTCTCAAATCGATGCCTTGGCGAACCTGCACTACCTAGAGGAATTGAGGTTGAGTGAAAATAAAATTAGTGACGTAAAACCCTTGGGAGAATTGCCTGAACTGTTAGATTTATCTATTGACTATAATCGGGTTACGGATTTTAGTCCTATTTCACATTTAAATTTTCATGGAAGAACCAATCAATTTACCAGGGCTCCATAGATTAACAAAACTTCTCGCCTGAAAATGAGACTGGTGAGCTCTCCATGGGTTAAATAGGGAGAGAGTTCTTTCTTTATTAGATCCGGGTTCAATGTTTTTAGTTTTGCCAGGAAGTTGGAAGGAAGTTTGTCAGGAACATGTCCCATATAATTTGCATACTCCGTCATTATCCCTGGTATAAAAGCGTAATCATGGTCAAAAACCTTCACCTTTTGAGCTTTAGTAATGAGATAATTTCCATTAAAAGCTTCTATGTTTCCAACTAAAAATTCAAAGGCACGAACTCCATCCTTTTCCAATCCCGAAATCTTGGCTGTCTCAAGTGAGAGTGAACTACCTTTAACCTCTTGAGATACGGTTCCCAGCTTGCCGTTGACAATTGCCATAAAAGTAATGGGCGCATATTCCAAACTGAGAAGTTGGTTCAATGTATGGGCAGCTAAATGTTTTCTCGCTATAGAGATAAGCTGAGGTGAAAGGGGCCGATAATAATAGTTTTGCTTTTGGTTCCCTTTAGAAGTAGAAAAAAAATAGACCTCCGATCTCACTCCTTCTCCTATTTTTTTTAGGGAAACAGGAGAACTCACACTCCCAAACTGAGGTGGATTCTTTGGAGCTTTCCTTTGCAGTTGGGTTAACCAAGTCGGGTAAGGAATGCTTTCATGTTCTCTTTTAAAAAAGGCATCCAAATCTTTGAATTCAATAAATGCGATATGGCTTTTGGCGAGCTGATTTAAAGTTTCATAACTGGTTGCAAGTGCTTTTGCTAATTGTGGTCTCACCTTTACATCTTTTAAACTGCGTGAACTGAAAGATTTAGCCACTGGGGTAGTCGGAGAGTAGATGCTATCATTAATGGAAGTAGCTGAAGTGTTGACCGGAAATTTGCTATGAAATTTATCTTTTAAAAACGGACATCCTGCCCGAATGACAACAGTCCAAGATTGAGACATGATAAGTAATAAAAAGAATAATCTCATGACTCTTCTTCGGGAATAGCTGGTCTAACTTTAAAGACCGTTTCTTTTCGGATAGTGACTGTACCTGGCTTGGCTCCTCGGGGCTTGGTCACATTCTTAGCTAAGGTACCACTCACAGAAACAATTCCACCTGAACGGGCCTTGGAGTAATAGGCTGCCACCGCAGCTGCTTTTTTTAAAATTTCTTTTGAAGGTTTTTCCCCTTCCTTTGCAAGCAGAATAACATGGCTGCCGGGCATGCCTCGCACATGAAACCACCAATCATTAGGTTTGGCAATTTTAATACTTAAACGATCGTTATCTGCATCAGACTTACCTGCCTGAACAATCCAACCCTCTTCGATTTCATGTTCCCAGATCTTTATTTGCGCCCGTTTATAGGGGATGGTTTCTTGACTCATTCCAACCTTGCTTTCTTTTTTTTCCATCTATTTTATTATCCTAACATTTTTCTTATTCCTTGTCTTTGCAGCAGAGTACAGAAAAGTTACTGCTGTAAAAAGAGTAAGATTTGTTAACCTGATGAAATGACATGATTTTATAGTTGGCATAATTGTTGCAAAAATTAAGGAGTGAAGTTGAGAAGAATTGAAAGTTAAACAAGGTTAGTTGGAGTTTATTATGAAAGGTCTATCTAAGTATTTTGTATTTTTGTTACTTGCACTCATTGCCAACCCTATTTTAGAAGCTCAAAACCGATTCCGGCCCAGACCTATTGCTCCTATTTCAGGTATTTCCTACCTGCCCCCTGTTTATCCAGAGAAAATAAAAGATATAGATCTCTATCAAAATGCGGTTTTTCAGCTCTCATGGCCGATAGAATTGACCAAAAAAAATAGGAGCCCTCTTTATTCTACCAAATTGCTTTTAGGGCGAGATGCAGGCCACTATGATACCAATGCCTATGTTAAAAGGCTCGATATCCCAAAAGGAAATAACATTGGAGTTCATAATTTACGATGGATCACCAATGCTCCAGAAACGAAATGTGTGGTTATCCAAGTTTCAGCAATTCCTTTTCAAAGAGAACAGGATTGGAAAAACCCGACCGGTTTATTAGCTGAAAAACTCCACTGCCCAGGTTATATTGGAAGCTGGAAGAACATAGATATGGATTTTGATAACCTATCTAATTATCCGGTCTTCTCCGCAACCAGTAAACCTCCTGTCTTTGTGGGGGGAGGGGGTTATACTGCCGTTTCTCTTGCTGTTAAAGGAGTGGTTAAACCTCCAAAAACGGTAGCCAATCAAATCACAAAGTCCCCTGCTTTTCAGGTAGATTTAGGGCTCCCAGCATTTCCATCTTTAGAGCATCAATTTAAAAAACGATACCTTCATGATATCGAACTCCAGAGAAACAATATTACAGAACTATTACATAGCACTCACTTTCTTTTTATTAGAGTTGTTCCGGTCAACGGAAGTCACTTTTTGCAGCTCACCGGTCTTCCATCCAATGATGTGGTTATATTTACTAATGCCCAAAAGCCAACTGAACCCACTTGGTACAGCAGTTTGCCAAAAATTAGTATAGCAGGCCACTCTCCTATGCAAAAAGATCATCGCTATTTCTGGTGTTACAATAAGGTGACCCAAGACTTGGATCTCCCTTTTGGTATCTCTTATAAAAAGGGGCAGGTTCTCAATGTATGCAACCAAAGTGATAGTTTTTTAGATAGCATCACCGGCATGATTGGAGAGATCTGGTCGAGTATCAGAAAGATGGTGGACTGGATCAGCAGTCAGTACAATGCTCTCAAAGCCACCATGACAGAGTTAATTGCTGAGATGAGTGGATGTGATACCGATTTTTGTAAGAAAGTTATTGGGACCTGTATCAATACCACTCTAGTTATGTCAGGGATACCTCCCACCTTACCCAATTCTGAAGAATTAGTTGAGTTATCTTCAGATTATTTAACAGAGGTGATTGCCAATGAAACCGGAGTCCCTCCTGAGCTAGTTGAAATGGGAGCAGATAAAATTAAAGAGGCCGTGTCTGAGGCTAAAAATCGTCGAGAAGCGAGTCATCTTTTTGTACCAGCTGCGAATATGCAGTATCGTCCCTTTGGGATTTACTTAACGGTAGGCAGAAATATCACTGAAGCGGCTAGCAGTTATGCCACTAATCTCACCATAGAAGATGAGAAAGGTCTCTATCAGCCTATAACTCTTGTTCTTCCCAAGAATAAGAAGAAAATCGGTGGACGCTATTCTCTGCCTATTTATCTCCAGCCTAAAGAGAACTATCGCTTATGGTGGGAGTATCACATTAAATCTATGGAGCAACTGGGGAAAATGGATTTAGTTGGTTACACCGAATATCAGAAAAAAGCGGATCGTGAGTACCAACGTTTTTACAATAAATATCAAAATGCTTTCACCCTTAAAGTCACTTTAAGTAATGCCTATGAGTATAAAAAGGCATTAAAAATTGGGTGCTTTAGAAATGGAAATCAAAGCTGGAGATGCAGTCCCATCTTATAAGACAGAAAAAAAACTCAAGAAGTTTTTAATTAAGACGAAAAGAGGGAGAATCCTTGTAAAGGAATTTTCATGAGACTCCCTCTTTTTATATTTATGCTATTTATTTTTGCCTGCAAGCCCCCTTTAAATAATGATACCAAAACGGTGCATATTGAGCAGACTGCTGTGAAAGATCAGGCTAAAATTGGTTTCTGCTGGGCTTATGCTGTATTAGGGATGCTTGAGTCTTCATACTTAAAAGATACCAACAAACGAGAGGATCTGTCGGAAGAGTATTTGGGTTTTCACCATATGCTGGATCAATTTACTGCCTTTTTGGAAAGTGATAAACCTATAGAGGAGCTTAAACTGAAAGAGGGTAATGGCATTACCAAGACACTCAAACTTATCGACAAACATGGTCTCTTGCCAGAATCACAATTACGTATCAAGTTCACTCTAAAGGATGTGGATATTGAAGCTAGAGTCAGAGACTTGCTGGAACAATATATCAGAATTGGTGGAGGGATAGAGTTTTATCGTGGACAGTACCGAATGAATAAATGGAAAGCAGGCTATGACCTTTGGGATATTTTTAAAAAACATGCCTCCGGCAAAGTGGTGGGGAGTCCATTTC
>CAYFLR010000066.1:0-6396 GCA_964343805.1 uncultured bacterium
TAAATCAAGTAAAAATACCGGCTAGATACTCTTTAAGATTAAAAAGGGAGTACCGCATAAGAAAATGGAGGGAGAAGAGCTTTAAATCTTTAGAAATAATGGGAGGATATAACCCCGTATCAGAGGAAAATTTAAATGTAGACTTACTAGATACACCCTATGTAGATCTTAAACATCAATTCCCAGCGCAACTACCCATAGACAGTGATGAAGTGGACAAAATAGTATCTGTAGCGAACCTTGAACATTTTAACATGGCAGATATCCGATTAATCTTAAAAGAATTTTATCGTTTGCTTAAAAAAGGTGGATTTGTAGAAATTAGTATGCCAACCCTTAACAAAATAATTGAACAATATAATAAAGATGGTTGTACTGATGAACTCCTAATGTTTGTCCACGGGGCCCAGAAAGACCGATATGATTTACACCTATGTGTTCCAAGTGAAGAAAGAATGATGGATGAATTAACAAAAATCGGATTTGAAAACTGCAAAACTGCTAAATATATGTATCCCAGAAATCATAATGAGAATTTCATGTCTACGATTCAAGGATATAAATAGCGGCTCCCCGCAGTATAAACTCAGATAGTATATGAAGCCCCCCTCCTAGTAAAACCAGTTCATGGATCACTATTTTCATCGACCTTAACTATTTGATACTTTTGGTTACCTATAAAAAAATAGGGAGGGGGAAAGGGTGAAAACAAAAGAGCCCTAATTCTGTTATACAACTGAGGTACTTCCTCTTTTATCTTCAAGTCATGGGGTGGGAAGTCGTTGCGTTTATATTTTTTTAAATCATTATCTGCTGTTTGAACCACAGGTAAAACCTTATTTTGAAAGACATTTTCAATATTATCTCTAAATAAGTCTAACCCCTTTCTAGAAGCAAGAAAGTATAGCTCATCACCCCTTAAATCATCAGATAATGGAAATGTCTTGCGAGCAATAATTGGCCCTGTATCAATACCCTCATCAATATAATGTAAAGTTACACCATATTCCTGTTCTCCATTCATAATAGCCATAGTTGTAGGGTAACATCCGCGATATTTCAAAGCGTCTGCTAAATGAAGGTTTATAGCTCCCCTTTTAGCGAGATTAAACAGTTTCGGCTTAAGAATGTTATCATAATAAACAACTATAATAAAATCAGGATTAATATTTGAAACCCTGGATAAAATATCAGAAGAGTGAGGAGTATCAGTCGCCTGGTAAGGCAAATTAAACTGGTTACAGTAGGTATGTATCTTAGGATACCACCTATCTGGAGATTTTGATAAATCGGATGTATTACTAATGACCAGTTCTAGTTTTACATCAGAAAGTGTATTTAAAAACTGAAGGCAATCATAACCAATTTGCTTCCCTCCCAAAAAAACTATTTTTTGCATGTTTTTACTCTATTATGAATTCTTGAAAAACTTTCGAATTAGATCGATTATTTTGTCATGATCGTCATTGGATAAAGAAGGATAAAGAGGCAAGGTAAGAGCTTCCTTAAATACTTTCTCTGCAATGGGTAAATAGGTTCTATTTCCATAGCATTTATAAGTATGAATCGGCTTATAATGGACACCGGTGTTGATATCATTTTCTTGCAAGTAAACACTGAGTTTATCGCGTGACTGTGTTCTAATTGCAAAAAGATGCCAACTTGAAACCAAAACATTATCATCTTTCGGAGGCAATTGAATCTGCTCAATATCCGTTAATCCCTCAAAATAATGGTTTACTCTTTCTCTACGAAGGCTATTTGACTCATGTAACTTTTTTAACTGTACAAGCCCCAAAGCCGCATGAATATCATTTAGATGGTATTTGTAGCCAATTTCATCAACAGCATATTCCCACCAGTATTTTTGCTCCAACGAGGTCCGGTCCCATGTACTCTTATCGATGCCCAACCATCTTAACCTAATTGCCCTTTCTGCCATTTCTTCATTATTAAGAGTAATTGCCCCCCCCTCTCCCATTGCTAAGTTTTTTACAGCATGAAAACTATGAGCTCCAATATCTGCAAGCCCACCTACTGACTTATTTTTATACTTTGCGCCACTTGCATGAGCACAGTCTTCAACAATAGGGATGTCTCCTGCAATTTCTTTCAGTTTATCAATATCTACTGGTCTACCTGAAAAGTGAACGGGAATAATTGCCTTAGTTCTACACGTGATTTTCTTGGCTACATCCTCTAGGTTGATATTCATGGTATCAGGATCAATATCCGCAAAAATAGGAGTGGCCAAATTATAATAAACACAGTGTGCTGTAGATACAAATGTCCAAGTTGGAACAATGACCTCATCTCCGTGGTTGACCCCTAAAAGTTTGAGAGATAAATCTAATGCTGTAGTTCCTGAATTCAGACCAATACAGTATTTTGTTTTACAATGTTCTGCAAATTTATCCTCAAATTCTTTAGTTTTCGGACCAAGCCCCACCCAACCAGATTTTAATACCTCATTTACTGCTTTAATTTCTTCATCGCCGTAAAAAGGCTTAAAAACTTGAATCATAATCACCTCATAAAAAAGTTTCCCGTATAGCCTTAGATTTATTCATACCAATTGTCAATTAAAGAATCCGGAAATCTATAACTTTCCATTATATTTCAACTGGTTCAGGTAGCATGAGTTGATTATCTTTAACCTTCTTCTTAAATAATAATAATCAGAGATTCTCTTAAAAATAAAGTTAGGTATAATCATTTTTATTAGTTTTCGCAAAAGATCTCCTATTTCAATATATTTTTTTATATTTTTTGTAACTCAAACTGCTTCTGATACCAATCGCTATTATCTTTTAAATCAGCATAAGTACCCTGCTCCAGGAGTTCCCCATCTTTAATAACGATGATATTATCTACGATATTTATGGTGCTTAAACTGTGAGCAATAATAATAATAGTAGTGTTATTCTCTTTACGTAGTTTTGCAATTGCCAATTTAATAAATTTTTCTGATTCGGAGTCTAAGGCACTTGTTGGCTCGTCTAAGATCAAAATGGATGGTTTTCTAATTAAAGCCCTGGCTAAGGAAATTCTCTGTTTTTCACCACCTGATAATGTCCGCCCTTTTGTTCCAATCTCAAAGTCATAGCCTCCTTCAAGCTGACATATAAAATCATGGCAATAGGCTGATTTCGCTGCAGTAATCACATCTTTTTCATCAATTTCCAAACCATAGCTAATGTTCTCCTTTATTGATCCATTAAAAAGTTTAGGTTCCTGTGAAACAACAGCAAAGTTCTTATAAAAATCTATATCTGCAAAATTAAGATAATCCACATTGTCGAATAATATTTTCCCTGACTTCGGAATATACAACCTGGTTATTAAGTCTATAAGAGTTGATTTACCAGCACCCGAATCCCCCAAGAGAGCCGTTATTTGATTTCGGGGTACAAAACAGGATACTTGCTTAATAACATCAGCATCTTCATGAGAAAATGTAATTTTCTCTAACTTGATTCCTTTTTGTAAGGAAGGAAAAGGGATTTTTTTTACATGTATTTTATTAGTAAGATCACCACCCTTTTTAATATTTTTTAATAGTTTTAAATAATTTACTACTGCTCCCGTTAAACCTGAAAACTGTTGCCAAGAATAACTTAGTGCTTTGACAGAGTTGGCTATTTTTATTAATATTAACAGGAATGCACCGACTACCATAATATCCATACTCAAGAATTCAACGGCCACAAAAATAATTATAAAAACATTTAAAATATTAAAAGGCTCTATTATTAACTTTACAAGGGCGCTAATGCTACTTAATTTGAACTGTTGATTACATGCTTCCAGGGCACATTTTTTATTATTGTCCTGCTCAAGTTTTTCATTAGCAGTTAGCTTAATTAGACGAAGTAAATACAATTTTTCTATAAACTTAGAAGACCATAGTTTGTTTTGCTCGGTAACAATAGAACTTATAGCCACTGATTGCTTCATCTGAAAATAAACGGCAATGGAGCTAAGAAAGAAAAGTCCCAGACTAATAAATGTCAAACTATAACTGGTCAGCAAAAGAACAGCAAAATAAGAAATCAACATGACAAGGTTTTGAATAATGCCCACTAGAGTTTTAAGCCACCCAAGATTTCGTGTTTCTTCAGTGGAAAGGGTATTGACAATTGTACCCACATCAATCTTAACGGAAACCCGAAAAGGAGCCTTAAGATATTCATTAAATAAAGTCGTCTTTAAATTACCTCTTGATCTTTCAAAAAGATAATAATTATAAACCTCAGCAATATATATAAAAAGCTGTTTAGCAATGAACATAAAACCGCTTATAATCATCAGAAAAACCAAAGTAATGGGAAGGTGTAACAGTTCAGATATATAAATGACTGATTTCCAGTAAATTGATGAGGAAACTTGACTGAGATCCTTATTAACTTTTATGAATTCAAAAACGGGCAAAACAAAGAAAATGCCCAAGCTCTCAAAAAGAGCAGCTGCGCTACTCAGAACAGAATAAAGTATCATCTCAGTATACTTCATTCTATAAACCTGAAATCGATTATGAAAAACCATCAAAAAATTTTTAAATTTTGAAATCATTATTTTACTTTCTCAGTTTTGGCTGACAGACCAAACCCAATCCCTCACTAGAATGATCTCTTAGCATATGATTGGCAAAATAATTCATTTAAAGATTAAAAACTCTGTCAATCACATTGTTATATCGACTGAATTGAGAGTTATTTTTTAATCTTGTAACAGGACACATTAAAGTCGCATAGTGATATGGCAGTTGGTAACTTACCTCTTGGGCATGTTGCTGTTTACTTAACTCTGGTTTCATTTATTTCCTCTATTACGAGATGAAATTTTTATTAACTTTCTCTTGGAGCGCTGCGCCCACCTAAAAAATGATGTCTTTTGAAGCCATGGATAAAGCCGACACTCAAAAAGTAGTAATAAAATTAAATGGCTTTTAAGAGGAAACAGATGCTTCATTCGATATCGTAACTTAGAAGACCACTTTATTTTGTATAACTCTTCTCCAGGACCATAATCAATTTCAGTAAAACCTTTATAATATGCCTCTTCTATAATGTAACTTAACAAAACTTTCCCAGGTGAAAATTTATTAAAATGTGGGTCGTAAATTGGTAAAGTGTAGTACAATCTCTGTTGGTCATAATAACAAATAGCCACTGCAATAGTTTTACCTGTTTGATTATGCTCAATAATATGAATTTTAATGGTCTCCCCATAAAGCTCACTCTGTATCATTTCTAATAAAAATCTTTGATTATCTGATTTTCTATAGCGTGATTTAAACCCCTCTTGGGCCCATTTTTCTATATGTAAATTTATTAGGGATTCAATATGCTTTTTAGCATCGGTTTGAGATGTTGGAGTGATAAACCTATAACCTGCTTTTAAAAGACGATTTCTTTCATTGTTAATATTCGAAACCCCTTGACATTTTAAAGACTTAAGAAGAGCCTTGACCGAAGGGGCGAGCTTTCTTACCCCTTCATCTTCCATGACTAAATAAGGGCAATTGGGTAATTTAACTTCAAAATTGCTACGAGGAAGATCTGCTTTTATAATTTTCACAAACATAGATTCAAGAATATCTAAGTGAGGATACTCTTTCTTCAACCACCTAACAAGTGAACCTATGATTGTAACTTGCGAATAGCCCTGTTTCAATAAATAGTTTGAATACCACCCAAGCTGAAGGGGAACCAGTCGATTAGTTTTTACACCAAATTTATAAATGTCTAACTCTTCAAATAAACCAACCCCAATTTGGTTTCCATTATGCGAGAAGGACAAAGCCACTACCTTTTTTTCAGGGTTAGAGCTCAGAAATAATTGAACTAATCTTTTATCTTGAAAAAAATCATCAGGAATGAATTGATCTAAGAGATCCAACCATTCCTCTTGTAAATGAAATGCTTCGATCTTAAAGGAATCTATCATTTTAAAACTTCTCTATAAACTTCTTCGATTTTTCTGGCAATCTTTTTTGGATCATTGCGAGTAACAACAAGATCATGCCCCATTTCACCAAAATACTTCCTTAAATAGGGGCGGTCTAGTAATAAATCCAATGCTTTTTTCATTTTCTTTTTACTTCGGTAAGGAACAGTTATCCCCCCCCCTCCAATCGTATCTCGTGTTGCACTTCGATCATCATAGGATATAACAGGGGTTTTAAAAAACATGGATTCTAAAAATACAATTCCATAGGCTTCAAAATGAGTTGGGTACATAAAAACATCAAAAATATTCATCAAAGAGCATTTTTCGTTTATTGATAAAAATTGATCCATCAATTGGTAATTACCTGAAGGTAGATTTTTACGATTAGTTTTCATTAAAAATAGTAGGTCACTCCGATGCTTATACTGATTTGCAATATCTATA
>CAYFLR010000066.1:6406-7459 GCA_964343805.1 uncultured bacterium
TCTCATCATGATCATTTCCAAGAGAGCCTATAATGGTCTTATCCTCAGGGATATTAAAATAGCTTCTTGGTAAATCAGCAGAGTAGCTATAAAAATCAAAAGGGTGATCAATAATCATCCCTTTACTTCCCTTTAATAATCCATATGAAAAAGGGGAGGGTACAATTATCCTTTGTACATCATTATAGTTAAATTCATCATAACGTGGACACATGAGAGTCTGTACCACAGGCACAACTTTTGATGCTTCTGTAATGTGTTTAAAATATTGCCCGCCTTCTGAGACATGGCATAGATCAATTTGATTCTCTTTGAGATGATACTCAATACCCTTAAAGAATGTATTCCCTTCTAATAGAATAACTTTAGAGAAAACTTTCTCAAATTCCTGTAATAAGAAGTTCTTGGGGTTATGATGAGATAACAATATCATCTTAAACTGGTCTTTATTTAAATATCTTACCCAATCTAAAACACTTTGCTGGGTACCACCGTGAGGTAAGGAAGACATTGTCATTAATACATTTGTCAATTATAGCTCCAGCTAAAAATAACCTGATAATTAAAAATCGAAGATAGACTAGCCTAATTTAGTTGAGAAATCCATAAAAACCGTCCGTTTTTCCTTCACAGATTTCCATTATATTGTGAATTCTTTGATAATAAGTGTGTTTTTCCAAAAATAATCTCCTAGCATTTTGTGCTATTGTCAACCTTTCCGCTTCTTTTGGAAGGTAATGATCAATGATATCTTTTAATTCTACATCATCATTAAACCAAACTAAATGCTCATGATTATTAGCTAGTTTCTCTATTCCCGGAAACCATCTACATACAAAAAAGTTACCTGATCCCAAGACCATAAAAAAACGGTTAGAAACATATAAATCTAGAACGTTAGCATTAATGCCAAGTACAATTTTAGAACTCCCATAAAAGAAATTTATAAAGTTTCTATTTTGAGAACATATGGTTAGAGAATAATTTTCCATAAGTTTTGATAAGATTTTTTTTCTTGGTCCGGCTGTTTCATCATCCTCATTATAGAGTCCT
>CAYFLR010000066.1:7469-9660 GCA_964343805.1 uncultured bacterium
AAAAGGAAATATCATATTTTTGATGTAAGCAGATAGGATAAATAAACTCGGGTAAAAAAGCTTGAGGCATGTAGAAAACATTCTTAATATTGTACTTCTTCTGGTATTCTGATATTTGTCCTTTATTGGTAAGAAACATAATGTCGAGTTGTCCATTTAGATTTTGCGGTACAATACTTTTTACATCAACCATCCAAAACACCGTTTGGGTCTGATTCCCCAACAGCTTTTTCGCTAAAGTGGCATATTTCAAACCATCTTTAAGACAAATAATAACCATTTTAGGCATTAATTCCATCAGAGATTGTCCTATCTCTGTTTCAGACAAGGTTCCTCTGATATCCAAGATGGCCACTTTGTAATCAAGTTTTTTTAAGCCATATTTAATACCATGAAAGTGATAACCTAGGCTTTCATAACCAGTCTCATCAGCAAGCAAACATACATAGGGTTTTGATTGATGAGTTTTAAACATTTTTATTTGCAGAGTAGACTGGTTATGGAGAACAAGTTTAGTGACTTTAAAACCTTTATCCTCGCTAATTTTAACTAAATAAGAATAATCAGTGCAAAAATTACATGAGCCGTTCTTATAATGTATAAAAATTTCAATATGTTGATGTTGAATCGCAGACAGTATTTTTAAAATTTCATCGATAGTAAAATTATGAAGAGACCTATCAAATTTAATTTGATTAATTTCAGGTTCTGATAACTTTCCTATAAAACGTTCAATACTTATAAGATTTCCTTTATTATAATCGACAACCAAACAATCATTTTCAATATAATAGCGAAATCTTTTTCCACCTGATGGAGAGTAATAACCTTTTAGATTTGGACCTCTATAAGTTCCGCCATTAACCAATAATAAACTGTTAAAAAATAGCAATAATCTTTTCGACCTTTGTACCTCTTTACAGTAGTAAATTTCTTTAGTTTTCTTTCGAAAAAACATAGTAGCTGTAACTAACTTTAACAGGGCTGACTTACTTCTGAGGTTAATATTATAAAAACCAGCAATAGGTGGCCCATCCTTATAGAAGGCCACTTTATGATAAGATTTCCTGTCGAGCATGTATTTATAGGGGTCAACTGAGTTAACTCCACGAATGACAAGAGATAAGATAGGACCGTACCAAGCTGTAGCTGCATTAAAAAATAGTTTTAAAAGGAAGGGGAACTTATAAAAGGGGTCAGGAAGTCGAAAGGTTTTAGTTGTAAAGTTATTTTTGTAAGAAATAGTTTTATTTAAATACATATAACCTAATGAAAACTTAAACTTGAACTCTCTATGGGTAGTTTTACTATTAATATCGATTCTAGGAAGTTCATAACGATTTTGATTTAAACACAATACTCCAGGTCTCACAGAAAAAGCAGCTTCTATTTTTTGTTGGGTCATTAGGTAATCTAATACCGTTCGGTTATATTTTCCTGAAGGAAAAGCTAGGTACTTCACCGGCTTACTTATTAGTTCCTCCAACTTTTCAGTTGATTCAGTGATTTCTTGTTTTATTTGGCCAGCTGGTAATTTATCTAGGTAAGAATGAGTATGAGTGTGTGTTTCAATATTTATTTTATGTTCAGCAAGTTGTTTTAATTGATCACCACTAAGGAAATCAAAACCGTTTCTATTTTTTAAATTTATAAAATCAGTAATCATAAACACAGTGGCAGGGAGGTCATCGTCTTTTAAGATGGGAAAAGCGTTTGAATAAAAATCTTGATAGCCATCATCAAAGGTTAAAGCAATGCGAGGTTTATCTGATAATCGCGAGGAGCTTTTTGGATCCATTAGTTCTGATAGTGAAACAATATGGGTGTTTTTTTTTAAATAGTCAATTTGCCATCTAAATTGCTCAGGTGTGACATTAAATAGAACATCGTTATACCCAATTGAATGGTACCTTAAAACATATGACCTTGAGTCTTTTCTCCTTAGAACAAAATCCAAAAGCCAAAAAAGCTCTCTAAATAGAATTTTAAAAAAGAGTTTTAAATAGACCATGTTTTACCCCACTTTAAGTCACCGTATATTGCCTAGGGTAGTTTTTAACGGAAAGCCTAAACAGTGTTACAAAAAAGACCCAAATCCACAGATCGTTAGGAGAGTGATAATTAATAAATGCCACCAAAAAGAATAGAAAAGCAAAGATAATGTAATAGGAATTGACCATTATAGTGTGCC
>CAYFLR010000066.1:9702-32975 GCA_964343805.1 uncultured bacterium
TGAAAAGCAAAATAAACAAGATAGCAAGAAATAGGAGTAATCCAAAGGGGCCAGTCTCAGCAAGAATTCGAATATAAGGAGATGGTCTAGAATAATAAAAAAGTGCTATCCCTTGACCAATGAAATCTCCAATATAATCCCAAATACCGATAGTATGATCATATAAAATTTGTTTGATCCATAGTAATGTACTGAACTGAACATCCATATGTTTCATACGATATATCCGGTCATCAATAACATAGGCAACTTTTGGGATCTGCTTACCTATATAAAAAAGAGCGATCATCACAAATACCAGCGCAATCATCTTAAGAATGTTCGTTTTTTTCTTTAAAATAAATGGTCCTAAAATCAGACACACCAGAGCCGCAGACAGGGCGATTGTAATAGAGAAGGTTTGCACCCCCCCCCAAAAAGCCAAGCCAACTAGAAAGTAGTGAAGCAGACTCTTTTTAGGAAAGTGCAACAAAAGGATTCCCCATATCAGTAGAAAAATACCTGCTTGAGTTGGCTCATAAAAACTCCCTGTAAATCGAATGGTTCTTCTTAATACGTGAGTATCTGGAAAGGTCATATCAATTCCAAAAAAACCTGGTATTAGAGTGTATACCCCAAATGCAATTGTAAAAGCGAGACAAAACATCACCCCATACTTTATCAGCTTAAGAAATCTTTCTATAGGCAAGGATAGTAAATAAATAGATGCAAAAATGGATAGGGTTAGACGGAAATTTTCCACTAAAATGCGAATCAAAGGGCTTTTGACCTGTAAAAAGACAATACTATCAGGGACCATGTCGGCTTTAGGAAAGGTGAGTAAGCCTATTAAGCTTATTAGGTAACTATTAAACAAGTACAAAAGGAGTAATAAACTTAAATAAAAATGATTCTTTGATGGAAAAGTCAATTTCGACTTGACTAGTAAAATAGTGATTAATACAGATATAAAAATTTCATAATAACGAATTTGGGGACCAAATCTGATGGTAGCTCCATATAAGAGTCCCATAGTAGCTATTATAAATACTACAACTCCATCTTCAAAAAGGAATGAAGGAGATTTCAATTTCTTAACTTGGTTCATGTGTTTTTGACTACTTATTATATGAGTTTATTACTATTAAAAACTCATTGATAGTATTTTGAGCAACTATTTTATGGCAATAAAACTGTTTAGCTCTTTGAAAACCACTCTCCCCATATCTTTTTGCTTTTGTAGGATCTTCAAGCAAAACCATTAAGCCTTTAGCAATATCCTTGGGAGACTTAGATGGCACTAAAATACCATTTTCATTATCGACAACAACTTCAGGAATCCCACCAATTTTACATGTTAGAACGGGTTTTTTACATGCCATTGCCTCAATATAAACTCGGCCAAACCCTTCATATCTAGCAGGAACGCAAAAA
Organism: uncultured bacterium; assembly: GCA_964343805.1. Lineage (GTDB taxonomy): Bacteria > Bdellovibrionota_B > Oligoflexia > CAYFLR01 > CAYFLR01 > CAYFLR01. The sequence continues at coordinate 11,116 of CAYFLR010000066.1, forward strand.
ATATCACAAGCATTGTAATAATTGGGAGCTTCACCAGAGGATATATTCCCTGTGAATAAAACAATATCTTGTACATTACTGTCTACAGCTATCTGCTCATATTTTTCTTGTAAATCTTTTCCTGGTCCACAGAACAGCACGAAAAATTTTTCTTGGGTTATTGATCTCAGAATGGGAACCGCCTCTAAGAGATCGATCGCCCCTTTCCTTATGGATAAGGATGAGAAATATAGAATAAGCTTTGCATCCTGTGGGATTTGATATTTCTGCTTCAAATCCTCTTGAGTAAAGGTTGGTTTTTCAAAGCGATCAAAATTAACTGAATTGGGAAGTATACTAAACTTTTCTTTTGGCAAGTTTAAACGTTGCGAGTCTTCATTGAGGCAAAAATCAGTGCATGTAAAAACTTGATCTGTCTTGTTCATTATCATGGAGTGATTGAAATCGCCTACCCATCTCTTTAAAAAGAAGGTTTGATTATGGATCTCTTTTGGCCAATGACTGCATATCCAATAGACATGGGGTATGCGGTAGACCTTTGCAAGGGTAATAGCAATGTCTGCATAATAAGGTAAAATGTGTGTATATATGACATTGGGTTGATGTTCTTTTATAATCTTGGGAACTAATGAGAGAATATCGCTCAAATGCCGAGTTTTACCAAACCGCCTCTTCTGATCAATTTTATAAACCCGCAGAGAGCCCCCTGAAGGAAATTTAAGGTCAAAATCCTCATCAGAACAGTTATTAGTTCGACTAATGATATGAAAGGAATGACCTAATTTGGCCATCTCTACAAACATTTCAGAAAGGGGGGCAAAAAGATTGGATTCTTTAAGTCCAAAACCTAGAATAAAGCCAAGGCAGGTAACTTTTTTAAATTTGGGTTGGTTCATTGAGTTCCGTTTATTTTATGACTAAGTGTGTTTAATTATCGTCTAAGTATTTTCTTAATCTCACTTTATGTGATTCGTAAAAAACCAATATAAATGCCAAGAAAATTGATACCAGTAAAGAAAAACAAAATACAATAATTATGAATTTAATCAATTTGGTAATATTAACAGAGCTATTAGTAGGAGGTTGCCTGAACTCCTTCAGCTCTTCAAACTCTCCGAATTTGAAAAGATCTTGAGAGTGTTTAATTACCCAAGAGCGATTTACCGGCTTACTCAACCGTACGACTGAAAAAGGTATTATGTTATTTATAAGATTCATACCATTTTCTACTTTTGTCATATAATCATAAATAGTTTTCAGTTCTAGATCTAGTTGACGTTGGAATCGCTTGACAGTAAGGGCATCTGAATCATTTAACTCTGAAGGAGTTAATGGTAATGAATTTAAAAATAGCAATCTCTCAATGGTTAATATAAATTGTTTTTCCAAGAACCTATAATCTAATGATTCCATATTTGGAAAATTGAGATTATTTTTTGATAAAGCACCTTGAAATTTTATTATTGGACAGAGAGCTGATGCGTATTGCCTATTTTGATTAGAAAGAAAATGACAAATATCTGATTCTAATTTGTTAACTTTTTCAATATAAGCCTTACTTCGGAGCAAATTTGTTGATTCATCTATTTTGTGAAAAAGAGCTCTCACTTTTGAAATTGACTGCCTGACTTCTTCTAATGTGACCTTAGAGGAAACTATTCCAATTTTTACACCAAATAAAGAACCTCTTTGTACATCAATCTCTTCAATAGAGAGCTTTTCGAGTTTAAAAAAAGTTCTCATTAGTTCACTATAAATTTTACGAGGGGGAAATTTATAATTGGTATATCGCAAATTACTAATAAAGAATGAAGCAAAAGGATCTTTCTCACTAAAAAAGGTTATTCTCTTTCCTTCAACGGGTGGGGTTTTAGTTTTAAAAGACTGTAAAACTAGATATCCACTGCAAAACATTACTAATAGCGCTAGCGTAAGTAGCGCTATGAAGCGCCTTTTTTTAATTATAATTCCTAAATACTCCACCAAATCAATTTCTGGGGAAGGTGGGGTATTCAACTCATTGCTTTGATTCATTAATAACTCCCCTGAATTAATAGATCAGGATTGATATATTGCCAGTATGTTATTGGCGAATAGTTTCTTATTTAAGTACAGATAATTGGAATTTATATAATCAAAGTGAATCAATTTAAACTGATGAGATTCAAAATAGTGATTAAGAATTTCTTCGTTATACCATCTTAAGTGTGTGTAATCCTCTTCAAAGGCTTTACCCATTATAAACTTAAGTCTATTCTTTAGTCTGAAAGCATTGGGGACCGTAATAAGAACATACCCATTCTCAGTCAATACTTTTGATAGCAATTTAATTGTATGAAGCGGATCTGCCAGGTGCTCAAGAACCTCGGATATAATAACTACATTGTATTTATTGGTGTGATTAGATAAAAAGGCGTTAATCTCGTCATGAGTCACATTAAACCCATTACCACGAGCCACCTCAAGGGCTATTTCATCAATATCCACGCCAAAGAAGTTCTCTTTATCAATCAAATGAATATACTTCTCAACTAAAGCACAATCTCGACACCCCAAATCAAGGATTTTATGGTCAGGCTTAACTATTGAATCTAGATAATCAACCATTGGCTGAAACCGTTGCTTGGAACCGTAAACATAGCCTTGAGATCGGCTTCGATTGTGCTTTTTATATAATCTGCTTATTTGCTCTTTAGACATATATTCTCAATTTATACTTGGATCATCAAAACTGCCACTTAAGCAAAATAAAACCTTATAGTCAAACACTAATGAACTTTCTAGAGCCTCAAACAATAAATGTATTAAAGCCTTAGATCTTAAATCGTAAAAGGATTAAATGAATTGGATATTGACATTTACTCAACTAGGAATAATATAGGTGCTCTGATGTTTCCATCTTTACTGGCTTATTTGAGCGGGTTTCCTTTTAGGAATGACTAATGTGCGGTTTTCTCGGCAGCCTATCAAGATCTAGACCTATTGATTTAAAAAGAGGTTTAACAAAGATCACCCATCGCGGACCTGATTTTTCACAGATTATAGATATTCCTAACCAGCCAAATCATATAACTTTAGCTCACAATCGACTTTCCATTATTGATCTTTCTGATTCTGCACATCAACCGTTCATTGATAAGAATCTCAATCTCTACTTAGTTTACAATGGAGAAATTTATAACTATCAAGAATTAAGAAAAGAACTCGAATCTTTTGGATATAAATTTAGAACAGACTCAGATACTGAAGTCCTTTTGTTTGGTTATCACAAATATAAAGAGCAAATCCTAACTCGGTTAAGAGGGATGTTTGCCTTCGCCATTTATGACACGGTTAATGGGGAACTGTTTCTAGCCCGTGATCGAGTGGGGAAAAAACCTCTTTACTATTACTTTGATCAAGACAAATTTGTATTCGCTTCTGAAATAAAAGCCATCCTAGCGGTAGAAAATGTAAATCAACAGCTTAATACCAAAGCTCTTTCAGACTACTTTTCCTATAATTATATCCCTAGTCCTCACACCATCTATCAGAATATTGCCATTCTTGAGCCCGGTCAAATGCTCAACTTCAAAGGTTGGCAATTCAAAACAAAGAATTACTGGAAGATTAATTATTTAAATAAAAACAATTTACCTTTAAATGAGATCATTCAAAATATTACCCAAATTCTTGATGATTCTGTGCGTTTAAGGATGTTGGCTTCTGATGTCCCAGTTGGTGCCTTTTTAAGTGGAGGGATTGATTCAAGTGCAGTGGTTGCATTAGCTTCAAAGTACACCAACAAATTAAAAACCTTTTCAATTAAATTCAGCACTCAATCCTTTGATGAGAGCAAATACGCAAGAATTGTTGCAGATATCTATAAAACAGATCACTATGAGTTTTTAATTGAACCTGACCTTATAAATATCTTACCGCAAATTGCATGGCAGTATGATCAACCCTATGCTGACTCTTCGGCACTCCCCACTTACTATTTAGCCCAGAAAACAAGCGAACATGTTAAGGTAGCCCTGACCGGAGATGGAGGAGATGAGAGCTTCATTGGTTATGATCGATATGTGGCCTCAGCCTTGGGTGAAATGTATGATTCCATTCCTAAGCCCTTCAGGAAACTACTCGAATACAGTCTACTCAGCCTTCCCAACAGTGACCCAAAGACCTTTCTATTCAAACTCAAAAGATTGATAAAATACTTCTCTATAGAAGATAACTTAACCAGACACTTAAGCGTTATGCAATGCTTTGACCATAAGCATAAATCCCTGCTCATGCCCCAACATTTTCCAAATGAGTGCTCTTATCTTAGAAACCGATTTCGGGAGGTCGAGGCAAATAACCAAGTTGAAAAAATCGTAGGTCTAGATTTTATGACCTACTTACCTGAGGATTTATTAGTAAAAGTTGACAGAGCGAGTATGGCCCATTCATTAGAAGTGAGAGCTCCTTTTCTAGATCACCATCTGATTGAATACTTAGCTAAGCTACCATTAAGCCAAAAATTCAAACGACTTAAACAGAAATATCTACTAAAGTATTTTATATTAAAAGACATTCTGCCTCATCATGTGATGTTCAGAAGTAAAATGGGATTTGGCGTTCCCATTCATGAATGGTTCCGTAAGGAACTTTCTGGCTACCTAATAGATAAGTTATTAAATGGTCAGATAATAAAAGAATTTGATTTAAATAAGAAATTCATTGAATCTTTGATAAAAGAGCATCAATCGAAAAAGAGTAACTATTCAGATAAACTATGGAACCTATTGATGCTTGAACTTTGGTGGGAAAATCAAGATGGAACAAAATACTAGGCTTTTCAGATCCATTGCTCGTTTAAATTTAGGGGGTCCCGGCAGGCACTGCCTCTGGCTTCTAGATCTGGACCGTTTATACCAATATCAGACGAAACTGGTTTATGGTGAAGTGGAGATAAATGAAGAGGAATTGCCAATCCCGAAAGAGCTCAATGAAAAAACTTTAAAACTACAGAAGCTCAAGCGCTCATTGGGAACGTCAGATATTCTGACTTTTTTCACAATCCTTTTTCAAATCTTTAAATTCAAACCCCATATTATCCACACCCACACTTCCAAAGCAGGATTTCATGGAAGATTGGCCGGAGTGCTCTATAACCTCATTTGTAAGCTTACTTTTCGTAAGGGAGCCAAAATTGTTCATACCTTTCATGGACACACTTTTCGGGGATACTTCGGAAAACTATTGGGCTTTATATTTCTCACTATTGAGAGAATTTGGTGCAAATACTTCACAAATAAAATTATCGTTATTTCGGCAAAACAGTTTGATGAAATTCATAACACCTTCAAGGTAGGTAATAAGGATCAATTCCAAATCGTAAAACTAGGAATCGACACAAGCAGGTTTTCAGATTTAACTCCCTACAACAACCAGTTTAGACAGGAATTAAATATCCCTAAGGATGTTAAAATGGTGGCATTAGTATCAAGAATAGCCCCCATCAAAAACCATCTTATGTTTATAGATGTGTGTAAAAACTACCTAGCTACATATGATGATAAAATACGCTTTATTATCGTAGGAGGGGGAAGTCAGGAAGAGGAAGAAAAGATTCAAAACCATATAAAAGCCCATAATCTCGGCTCCTTTGTTATCTGCACTGGTAACCGCATTGACCTAGAAAGCATCTATGCCAGTTTAGACTGTGTTTGTTTAACCTCACTCAATGAGGGCACGCCTGTCTCATTAATCGAAGCCATGTCTTCTAAGATTCCGTGCATCTCAACCAATGTAGGAGGAGTGGCTGATGTGCTTGGAGACAATCGCGGAGTTCTTATTGAAAATTTTGATATCCTAAAATACACTCAGGAATTAAGAACCCTACTCTATGATAGGGAGGTCAGGCAGGCAAACATCAATAAAGCCTATGAATATGTCATTAACAATCACTCAAAAGAGATTCTGCTAAATAATATCAACAGCTTATACGGCAACCTCCTAAAATAGGTTGTTATTTATGGTTTTTCATCCACCTAGAGTATTTCATTACATAAAATTCCTTCCTTTCCTGCTTACCGGCTCTTTAACACTCTTAATAGTTCGGTTTCGAGAGATCAGTTTAAATTCCTATTTACCCCAAGCATTTGGCCATTGGAAACTGGATCAAGATTATTTTACCTTTTATAAATCAATGACTACCCTCATGTTAGGAATGATTGGCCTTCCTATTATCATATTTACCCTTTGGCAAAGACCCCAGTTAATAAGACAGCAGAGCTCTCTGTGGCCCATCTTTTTATTTGGGCTTTTGTTATGGATTTCAACTCTCAATAGTGATTTTTTAAGAATAGCACTATTTGGATTTCCCACTCTTTACTACGGTGCTTTAGCCATCACATCTAACATTATTATATTTTGGGGAATCACTGTTCTTGCTCATAATAACCAGCTCCTAAGATTAATTATCCGGTTTATCTATGGAGCTTCAATCCTCATTTCTCTTATTGGAATTGGTCAATCTCTAGGATACAACCTATTGCATGCAAAATGGTTTCAAAAGTACCTACTTGGTTTGCCCGACCACATTTCATGGGTCAGGATTTCCCCTTTAACCAGCACACTTAATAATAAAAATTTTATCGGCTCTTATGCTTGTCTTTTAATTCCCCCTTCCCTGATTTTATTTCTCTATCAACGAAACTTCATGCATAAGATACTAGCTCTTTTCACTTCAACCCTTCTCCTTGCATTACTCATTGTGTCTGATAGCCGGGGAGGCTATGTGGGCTTTGCAATCAGCACACTTATTATGTTTATCACTCTACTGTTGAGGGAAAGAAAGTTAATAAAGCTACTTCTGACTGTTTTTTCACTCTTTATATTACTAAGCAGTGCTCTTTATTTACATAAACCAGCCCACTATAAGGGAAGAGTTGTCAGCACCTATCGTAATCTCAAAAAGGCAGGTCAATGGCTTTGGATAAAATGGAGTATACCAGTACAAAAATCATCCAGTGCTACAATTGAGCTTACAGCATATAAAGATGTTTTACGTTGGCGAGGGCCCCAAGCGGGATGTCTAAAAATGCAAGTTTTAGAAAAGGGATTAAAAATCACAGACTGCCAAGACTCCCCTCTCCCATTTACAATTGAATATGACGAAATCTTTCTAAAAAACCCTCTATACCATCAATATAGAATCAAACTGCGTCGTTATGAGGGACTAAAAGGTCTGGAATTAAAATTTAAAACCAAGAAAATAGAAGTTGTTCTTGTTAACAAGGAATTCAAGATCCACAATCAGGGGCGCTTTTACCCCATGCCTTTTTTCACGGATAAAGAGCTCCGTGAAGTTCCCAATTTATTAAATACCAGAACTCATATTTGGTTGAAAACCTGGCCTCTGATTAAAGATTGTTTATGGTTAGGTCAAGGACCCAATACATTTCCACTCTACTACCCTCAACTACCTTTTAAAAATATGAAACAATCCTTAGATTATAGTGTAAGAGTTGCCAAATCGCATAGTTTTTACTTGCAAACTATTCATTCCAGTGGAGCCCTCTCTTTAGTTTTACTTCTTTTTTTCATTGCCTCCTTAATCGTTAGCAGTTTTACCAACTACTTAAACTCTAAGCCTAACAGCATTTTTAATCATTTAAGCATAGGGTTTTCCATAGGAATCATCGCCTATATGATTGCAGGTTTAGTCAATGATAACGTGGTTGGGATAGCAAATGTATTTTGGGTTTTCTTAGCACTTATTTTTGTTTTTAATAGAAAAGCCTATAGACCTTTTTAAATCGCTATTTGATATACTCTATTACAGCGTATACCTATTTAAAAATATCAAAGTTGATTAAAATCCCCTAAAAGTATACTTATATATCTACTTGATAGAGTTTAACCGGAACTTAAGGATCAAAATCATGAAAAAAGTCTATGTGGGGATGAGTGCAGATCTAGTTCATCCTGGTCATATGAACATATTAAAAAAAGCGGCAAAGTTTGGTGATGTTGTAGTTGGGCTTCTTACTGATAAAGCCATTGTCAGCTATAAAAGACTCCCTTATATGACCTATGAACAAAGAAAACAGGTTATTGAAAATATTAAGGGAGTGTCAGAGGTCATAGCTCAAGAAACTCTTGATTATCGCCCTAACTTAGAAAAGGTTAAACCTGATTTTGTAGTGCATGGAGATGATTGGAAAGAGGGTCGCCAGGCTAAAACCAGACAACAAGTTATTGATTGTCTTAAACAGTGGAATGGGGAACTCATTGAAATTCCTTATACCGAAGGAATAAGCTCAACACAAATAAACAAATCCTTAAAAGAAATAGGTGTCACCCCAGATATCCGGCTGCGAAGATTGAAGCGCCTCATAGAAGTAAAACCCATGATCAAGATCATGGAAGTACATAATGCTTTAAGCTCCCTTATAGTTGAAAGTACTTCTGTTAGCAAAGAAGGGCAGAGGTTTGAATTTGATGGAATGTGGTCTAGCTCCTTAACGGACTCCACCTCTAAGGGTAAACCCGACATTGAGGCCGTTGATTTAACCTCTCGTCTCAACACTATCAATGAGATTTTTGAAGTTACTACCAAGCCATTAATTTTTGATGCCGACACAGGTGGTTTCCAAGAGCATTTTGTTTTTACTGTTCGATCACTTGAAAGAGTAGGAGTCTCGGCAGTTATCATTGAAGATAAAACAGGTCTGAAGAAAAACTCTTTGCTGGGAAACGAGGTAAAACAGAGCCAAGCCAGTATTCCGGAGTTCTGTAAAAAGATTGAGTTTGGTAAAAGAGCCCAAATCACAGACGACTTTATGATTATTGCTCGCATTGAAAGCCTCATTTTAGAACAAGGAATGGATGATGCCCTCAAAAGAGCAAAAGCTTATGGCAGTGCAGGAGCTGACGGGATTATGATTCATTCCCGACAAAAAGATCCCACTGAGATTCTTACCTTCTGTAAAAATTACCGAGATGGAGGTGGTGAGCTTCCCATTATTGTGGTTCCTACCAGCTATAATTCTATTAAAGCCCAGGAGCTTTCAGAAGCGGGGATAAATGTCATCATCTATGCCAACCATATGCTTAGGGCAGCCTACCCAGGTATGTTAAATACGGCAAAGTTAATTTTAGAAAATGATCGTAGTATGGAAGCTGAACAAAACCTACTTTCGATAAAAGAGATCCTTAACCTCATTCCAGGAACTAACTGATGGCTTTAAACACCTATGAGTTTGGAGAGCAACTCAAAGAGTTTGGGTTTAACTATTTTACAGGAGTGCCCTGTAGTTATCTCAAGAATCTGATTAATTATGCTATTAATGAGTGCTCATTTATAATGGCAGCTAATGAAGGTGATGCCGTTGCCACTGCAAGTGGAGCTTATTTAGGGGGGCGTAAATCCGTCGTCCTTATGCAAAATAGTGGTCTTACCAATGCCACATCGCCGCTGACTTCACTTAACTATGTTTTTAAAATTCCTGTTTTAGGTTTCGTCAGTCTCAGAGGAGAAGAGGGAGTCAATGATGAGCCCCAGCATGTTTTGATGGGTAAAATCACCGAACAAATGCTGGAATTGATGGACATCCCTTGGCAGTATCTAAGCGAAGATTATGAGAAAGCTACAGAGCAATTAAAACACTCCCATGATAATTACATTCAAAAGAATAAAACCTTCTTTTTTGTCGTTAAGAAAGGAACCTTTGCCGAAGTCAACCTTAAGGAACAGCCCCATAAGCAGGTATTAAATAAAACCTGCCTTCTTCAACAATCCACAATCAATAAACCCACCCGCCTAGAAGCTCTTGCAGTCATCAATGAATTAAAAGATAACAGCACTCTCCAGCTCGTTTCTACTGGTAAAGGAGGGAGAGAACTCTATGAAATTGAAGACTCTCCTCATAATCTCTATATGGTTGGATCAATGGGGTGTATAGGACCACTCGGGTTAGGTCTGCCCATGCTCAACCGCAAAAAAAGGTCATTGCCATAGATGGGGACGGGGCTTTAATTATGCGCCTTTCCAACTTAGTCACCAGTGCCTATTACCACGCAAACAACTTTTTACACATTTTACTTGATAATAACAGCCATGATTCAACAGGTGGACAATCTACACTTTCTAGCAATGTTAACTTTGGGCAAATTGCAGCGGCTGCAGGTTTTGAAAATGTCTACTTTTGTCATAATTTACAGGAATTTAGTCAAAGAGTGAGTGAGTGGCATAATAAGCCTCAACCCACTTTTCTCCATCTCCAAGTGCAAAAAGGAAGTAAAAAGAATCTAGGTCGCCCTAAAATAAAACCCTACGAAGTCAGGGCCCGTATTATGGAGTTTATTAATAGCTGAACTTATGGACCAATTTAAATACTACAACCCAGTGAAAATAATCTATGGCAATGGCTGTTTTAAAGATATTTCATCGCAAATTAAACAACGCAAGACTCTGGTGATCACCTCTAATGGAGCCATAAAGAGAGGGTTAATCGAGGTTCTTAAATCTCAAGGCTTGGATATTATTCAAGTGGTGTCTAATATTCCCTCTCATCCTACCATTTCACAACTTGAACCAATCTATCTTGAAATTGCCAAATACCCTTTTGAAGTTATTCTAGCGGTTGGCGGTGGAAGCGTTTTGGACAGCGCTAAATTTCTATCAGTCCAAAATGAAAAAAAGGAATTTCAATTTGTAAAGGAACGATTAAAAACCCCACTGACAAAAGAAAATTATAAAACCGTTCCTATTATTGGGGTTCCTACCACCTCTGGCACGAGCAGTGAAATCACCCCCTGGGCAACTATATGGGACCAAAAGGCAATGAAGAAGTTTTCCCTTCACCTTCCCGAATTGTTTTGTGAGGCTGCTTTTTACGATCCGGAATTGACTTTAACCGCCCCCAAAGATCTAACCATCCAAACAGGACTAGACACCCTTTCTCACGCTATGGAATCCATTTGGAATAAAAACCACAATAAGATTACCCTTTCTTATGCAATAAAATCTGTACGCTTGATTATGGAGTACTTACCCCAACTGTCTCAATCTCTTTTTGATTTAAATCTAAGAGGTCAGATCATGCAGGCTAGCATTTACGCCGGCTTAGCATTCTCTAATACTCAAACAGCCTTAGCCCATGCCATGAGTTATTATATAACCTTACACCACAAAGTTCCCCATGGAATCGCCTGCAGTTTTACTTTACCTCATCTGATGGATAACATTATTGGGAAATATCCCTTCATTGACCAAACGTTTATGGAAATCTTTGGAGAATTGAACAGTCAAAAACTACGCCAGCTTTTTAAAAAATTAGAAGTGTCCACTGATTTTTCTGACTATGGTATAAAAAACCAAGAATTAGCATCACTCAAATCCTCGTTAGATGAAAATGTGCGGACACAAAATAGTATTGTTTTCCTATAATAGCATAACTGTGTATACGTTTATCTAAAAAGAGGTAACTTCAATAATCTCTTGAGTTTTTTTTCAAAAAACATTTGTTATACATACACATTGAACTTATATTAGAGTTGCTCTTTGAATTTTAATACAAAAAACATAGTCATAGTATCTAGGGAGTATCCAAAAGCAGGGGGTAGAAATAGCTTCCTAAAAACTTTAATAGTGACACTTAGAGACGATTTCAATTTCAAAGTCATGTCCTGGGAAAATAATAACTCTGTAGAATACCATATAAAGAAGAGATTTGAATTTGATAAAACAGCTAGTTTATTTGCATTTTATATCCAGACTTTTATTTTTTTAATTCAGTTAAAAAAGCAAAACAAGGTTGATATAGTTATTACAGCAGGCTTGTCAGCACTTGGGGCATTATTTTTCGGGAAACTTTTTAAAGTTAGGACGATTCACAATATTTCAGGATTAAGGTCTCCATTCCCTAAAAATACCAATAACCTGTACCGCTCCATAAAAACCTCTAATAAACAGGCTAAAACGGCCAGTACAAGTAAACCTTTTTTCAACTCTTTCATATTTAAAGTCAAGGCTAAATTACGGGTTTATGCAGATCTGTGGTCTTTTTTTATTGCAAAAACAGTCGTTGTACCAACAGCTTATTGCTTGGAAGAACTTAAGTTAAAAAAAGTTCCTATTACAAGGGCAAAGACTTATGTCATCGAAGAGGGTGTTCAAAAAAAAGAAAGTCTTTTTACAAAAGATGAATTGATTACTCAAATGGGAATAGACAAGAATAAAAAGACAATTGTTTTTTGCAGATTAGAGTTTGAAAAGACACAGCTGTTTGATCATATAAAAAAGAAATACAACATCCTATTTATTGAACCTACCGAGATATTAATTTCGGATGGAAAAAAACTTACCAATAGTAAGTTTAAAATCGCTGATGCTTTTGCGGTCACGGATTTATTGCTTTGTATTCCCAATTTAGAACCCCACAGCAGCACTGTATTAGAAGCTTTATTACTTGACATACCTGTTATGGTGTCTAAAACAGGATGGTTGAATTATGAGTTTAATCAATTTCCAGAACTGTTAATATCCAACCTAGAAGCAAATAACCTGATTAGAACAATAGATAACGCTGTGCAAAACTTATCCTCAATAGAGAGAATATCCCAACAAGCTAAGGGTTATATACTAAAAAAATACGATTGCTCAAATTGTTTTGCAAAATATAAAAAGTTACTAAATAAGGAATAATTGGTCTATTTATTATGAAAATTCTGTTTACCCTTTTTACCCCGCCTTTTAGTCAAACGAACAGTTCATATATTAACTTTTTTAGAAATCCTGAAGTACAATATTTAGAATATAAGGATTGGTCTTCTAACCTTAGAAGAAACTTTGCAAAGAAAGACAATGTGAAATTTATTTCATTTTCACTAGGTTCCAATATCACAAAGTATAATATAGATAACTATGAAGCTATTTTTTTCCCTATAGAAACAAAAATAAGAAAAATTGATCGAATAAAAAAATATTATCCAAACATAAGATCGTTCTACTCTGAGGAAATGATTAAATGGATTCAAGATTTCGATCCAGACATCATCCATATGATTGGAACAGGCTTTAAAATGAACAAAGAGATCATTAAAATCAGTGACTTTTCACAAAAAAGCTTCGTATGGGAAAGGGTGGTTTTAAATGAAAGTAAAAGAGAAGGGGAAGATGTCAAAAAATGTAAATACCTAGTCTTACCAACAGGTAAAACAAGAATTGAAGCCCAAAAGTTCTTTCCAAAGGAAAAATTAGTTAATTTTCCATTAGGAGCAAATATTAAAGATTTTTCACCTTCAAAAACAGAGAAAAGATATGACGTAGTTTCAGTAGGGCATCTAGGTACTAGAAAACAAATACATATTGTAAGAAAACTAGTAAAAAATAATAATTTGTCATGGATACATGGTGGCGGCATTGTAGAAGATTGGCCCTTTAATAAGATTGAGGACTTTGTATTTTTTAACAGGATAAAGCGAATACTTGGGCTAAGAAGAGTTAAGAAGTCTTTAAAACATAATCATGTTTGTGGATTCTTTCCCAACTCCAAAATGGCGGAAATTTATAATCAGTCTAAAGTACTTGTGCATCCATCCTTAGCAGAAGGGGCTCCTAGATGCGTTCAAGAGGCATTAGCATGTGAAGTTCCAGTTATAGTTTTAAAAGAGACTGTCCCATATATTGAACCGGAATTTGGTATTGCGTGTAATTCCCTTGATGAGATCGAAGACGCGACTATGTCGCTATTGTCAGATGATAAAAAAAGAAAAACGATGGGTAAAAGGGGGCGGGAGTGGCTGATCGAACATCACTCTCCTCAAAAAATGCATGAAGAGATTGAAAAATACCATAAAATTACAGCCCAATGTGAGGGTTAAAATTATTTAGGTAAAGTTAATCTTGACAAACTTGGGTTACTCAACCTATCCTTCCCAAATTAATAATTGAACTTGTTCTCTTTTGAGGTTATAAGCAAGAACCTATTGAAAAGTTAGTGCTCAACAGGGAGTATAATTATGCATAAATATCAACAAAAAACCCAGGGATATGAAGTTGCTCTGGTCTTTAGCGCAGTATTAGTCCTTATTTCAATAGTATCTAGCTGGACATGGGTATCATACTTAACTTTGCTCACCCTTATATTTGCAGCAGTTTACAGTAGACCCTTTTCATATGTTGCTACATACTGGTTTAGATTTGCAGAATTTTTGGGTCACTATGTATCTATATTCATTCTTTCATTTGTATTTGCTATTATTCTAACACCGCTTGCTCTCCTCTTTAGAATTACTAATAAAAACCCACTTTATATTAAGGATCCTGGAACAAGTGTTTTTTTTGATAAAGAACTAACTTACAGTTCAGGTGATTTCAAACTACCCTTCTGATTATTTGGAGTTTTTACCAATGGAATTCTTTATTGAGTTTTATCAATATATTAAACAAAGAAAAAAGGTATTATTAATACCTACAATCATTATTCTAATTGTATTAGGTGCGCTCATCTTTTTTACTAGCGGTTCTGCTATAGCACCTTTTATCTATACACTATTCTAGGAAATTAAATGAATATTATTGGTATATCAGCTTTTTACCACGATTCAGGGGCTGTTCTCATTCAGAATGGTCGATTGACTGCAGCCGCACAACAAGAAAGGTTTACACGAAAGAAACATGACCCAGGCTTTCCTGATAAAGCCATTGGTTATTGCTTAACATATGCAGGGCTAACTTTGGATAAGGTTGATCGAATTGTTTTTTATGATAAACCAATGCTTAAATTTGAGAGACTTCTAGAAACATACTATACTTTTGCACCTACAGGTTTAAAGAGCTTCTTAACAGCCATGCCAGTATGGATAAAGGAAAAGCTCTTCTTAAAGTCTCTTATCCGCAGGCAACTGAAAGAGGCTTTTCCGGATATTTTAAAGTTACCTGAAATTGCCTTTTCTAATCATCACCTGTCACACAGTGCCAGTGCTTTTTTTCCATCCCCTTTTGAAGAGTCTGCTATTCTAACTATCGATGGAGTAGGTGAATGGGCAACAACAACTATTTCTCATGGGAAAGGTAACTCAATAAAACTGCTAAAAGAACTCAGGTTCCCACATTCCTGGGGGCTTTTGTACTCTGCATTTACATATTATACCGGCTTTAGAGTAAATAGCGGAGAGTATAAACTTATGGGGTTAGCACCATACGGTAACCCTGATTCAGATGAAACTAAACGGTATGAGAAGATTATCCGGGATGAATTAATTAGCTTAAAAGAAGATGGCTCCCTTTGGATTAATATGGACTATTTTGAGTATCCCGTTGGGCTCAAGATGACAAAAAATAAAAAATGGGAGAATTTATTTAGTCTTCCGGTTAGACAACCAGAAACCGAACTAGCACAGTCACATATGAATTTGGCTTATGCTATTCAAAAGGTAACTGAAGAAGGCATATTAAGACTTGCTAAAGAAGCTAAACGACTCACCCAGTCAAAGAATCTTGCAATGGCAGGTGGAGTGGCCTTAAACTGCGTCGCTAATGGAGCGTTAATAAAGTCAAAAGTATTTGAAAATCTATGGATTCAACCTGCAGCAGGAGATGCTGGGGGGGCTTTAGGAGCTGCACTTGCAAGTTGGCATATTCAAGAGGGGAAGAAACGAGTTTCTATTGAATCCAAAGGAAAGGGTATTGATGTGGCCATAGATGAAATGTCTGGATCTTATCTTGGTCCTGAATTTAGTTCCTTAGATATTGAGTGTGTGGCACGAAAGTATCAATCTCCTTTTAAAAAAATAGATGATTTTGATACCCTTGCCCAACGTATTGCAGAGGAAATTGATAAAGGCAATGTTATCGGTTGGTTTCAAGGTCGTATGGAATGGGGACCAAGGGCCCTAGGAAATAGAAGTATTATCGGAGATGCTCGCAATAAAGAAATGCAAAA
Organism: uncultured bacterium; assembly: GCA_964343805.1. GTDB lineage: Bacteria > Bdellovibrionota_B > Oligoflexia > CAYFLR01 > CAYFLR01 > CAYFLR01. The sequence continues at coordinate 27,036 of CAYFLR010000066.1, forward strand.
GAAGCTTAACTTAAAAATTAAATATCGGGAATCTTTTCGTCCCTTTGCCCCATCAGTACTTGCAGAAAGTAATGATGACTTTTTTGATATTGGCGTTACTTCTCCCTACATGCTTCTCGTTGGCAATGTTAATGAATCTCGTTGTGAAAAACTGCCAGACGATTTTCAGATAATGAGTTTAAAAGAGAAACTATATTGTCACCGTTCTGATGTACCAGCAATAACTCATTTGAATTTTTCTGCAAGAGTGCAGACAGTACATAAGGAGACTAATCCAAGATATTGGAAACTTATACAAGCTTTTAAAAATCTCACTGGTTACGGTGTAATTGTTAATACCAGCTTTAACGTCAGAGGAGAACCCATTGTCTGCACACCAGAAGATGCCTATCGATGTTTTATGCGAACAGAAATGGACTATTTGGTACTAGGTGACTACATTTTTGATAAGAAAGAACAACCACACTTTGATGATAAACAAAGGTGGCAAGAGCAATACCCACTAGATTAACTATTCAATTTTGGAATGTTATTTTGTTGAACTCTTAACATTCCAGCCTAGTAAAGCAGGGAATTTATCAGAAACAAAATTAGCCAGAAAACGATTTCCTTCTGAGTTAAAATGCCCATCAATAGGATAGTTAAACTTTTTACCTCTGTTTTCAATATGGTTCTTTATAATCAAATAGGGATCTAAAAAAAGAATAGATTCTTTACTCATGTAAGAAAAGAGCTCTTTTTGAGGTAGATCAATCTGAAATAGTACTCCTTGATTAGCAATAGCTTTTTCCCACTCCTTACTATACAGTTGCTCCACCTGAGGAATGACAACAACAGCCAGTTCCGCCCCGAATTGCTTAACCATTGAATTTAGTTTGGTCAGGTTTTCATAATGTTCTTTTTTTAGTTTTTTTATCCAACCGGGAGGTTTTTTTAAATATCTTAAAACTCTTTGATTGAGTAAAGGATCGTAGGTTTGAAATTGATCTTTTTGGACTAATGCCCCAGGAAGCATCGAACCAAGGGAGTTTTTTATCAAATTAGTAAAAAACAAATATGCTGTAGAGTTCTGACCTAAGAAAACTTTGAGACGATCAACCAGTCCTTTCTTCTTAATCAGTTTTAGATTCCCCACAAGCTCCTTCTTGGATGGTCTTTTAAATTGCCCGGTTAATAAATCAAAGTTTTTAAAATTATGATTTAGCTTACCATCCAAAACTGTATAGTTAGGGAATAGATGGTCATCAAAGAGATCATTACCAGATATAGTATGCATACAGGACAATATCTGGTTTTAAGGAAGATATTAAATAGGGCAATCTAGTTAGTTGATACTTAGCTCCTGCTCCATCTATCCCACAGTTGAATACCTTAACCTTGGTATTGAGAGATAGATTTTGCTCTAGCAAATAAGGCCAGCTTTGAACAAATGAAGTTCTTCCAAATGTGAAAGAGTCTCCAACAACTAAAATTCTTTTTTGAATAAATGGCTTCTTACTCTTTTTTTCGCTAATCGACTTTAGACAACCGTATTTATCTGTATAAAAATCGAAACTAAATTCAGTAGCATTTATTTGGCCTTTTATATTTTTTTGTAGCTTGTATCCCAGTTCTTTGTCATCGACATAGACATTGTTGGACATTGTATAGGTGGGTCTTAATAATTGCTTTTCAGTAATTCTTAATATTGCCTCAACAAACACAATTACTAATGTAAAAAGACCTAGAAAAATAATAGACCAGAAGAAGATCACTTTTTTATTTGATAATTTTTTTTCCATTAACAAAAATCCAGAAATTAATTACTGTATTACATCACTACCAAGGAATTACCTACCAGTAAAGCATTTATTGTGCTAACCTGCCGCAACTATATAGCTTAAGTCTTTGCTTTTTTATAAATAAAGAGGTGACTACAGTGTATAAAGAAAAAGTCGAATTAGTTATCGGCAAACCAACAAATGAAACGGTTGATTTAACCAGTTTTATTCCTAATAAGCCGATTTCTTTCTTAAGGTACTCGGTAATTAAAATATGCCGTTTATTAAACCAGGATATTAAAACCGGGCAAAAAGTTTTAGAAATTGGTTGTGGTAACCGAACTTATATTGACCGATCTAACCACATTTTTACTTGGGAGGGGATTGATGTTGCACCTGGCGGTATAAAAACCAAGTTTGGTAGTGTGCAAAATATTCCTTTTCCAAATGAATCATTTGACATTGTCTTATCCAATCAATCTATTGAGTACTGGTATGAATATGGAGTTCCCATACAAGTGGCTCTTTATGAAATATCAAGGGTTTTAAAAAAGGGGGGTAAGCTTTATTTAAATGCACCTGTACACTTCCACGGAAAAAGAGAGTTTGTAGATGGTAACTTAGATAAGGTCCAGTCCTATTTTGAAGGTAAATACTGGAAAATTGATCAATTTGAAATATGGAAAAATGGTGAAAAACAATCAGATGTTTGGTTTGACTTTTATGACCGCGAGGACTCCAAGATTCCCGATTGGTATTTTACTGAATTAAAAAACAAAGAGCCCTACCTTATTAATATAATTGCAACTAAATTAGGGAATATCCCTAAAAACAAGTTTATGATATTTTTATGCAGACTTCAAAGTTTTTTACTCATTGTTAAGTTTAACAATTACCTAGTTTATCGGGTCTTCCAAAGATACTTTAATCTTGGATTTAAAGTGGGAATATGGAGGATAAAAAACCGTATTTTCCTTTTTCTTCGCAATAAATTTCATAAATTAATGACGGCTATTTTTTAAGCTGTCATATGCCCCTATTTGAGTGTGCCCCCTTACAGATCATTAATAAAGTATAAACTATGTTTTTTTAGATAGAAAACCTTTGAGTTTATTGTAAGGATTTAAAAAATGAGATTAAAGAGTAATATACAGCTTATTTATGGAGGCTTTTTTTCTTTCGGAGGTGGGGCCAAAGGTGCCATCGCAAAACTATCGGACTGTTTTACTAAAATAGGACATCCAAACTCCATTTTTTCTCTTGAAAACCTCCCAATTTATAAAAGATATAATGCACATTTGGTAAAATTTATTTTAAATAATAGACTTCTTTCACCGCTTGACATCATCTATAAAACCAAAATACATGACCGGTACTTCCACCAGTATCTCGATCATTCCTCCTATCATATATACAACGATGTCTTTTTCAGCCGAAGACAATCTCAAAAAGAGCTCTTTATTCTCCATGCTCTCTGGAGTGATAATCTGCAAGGAAAAGAAATTTCTCCTCGTTTTCTGGATAAACTTCTCGCCTTTGAAGCCCAAAAGTTAACAGAAAAATCAGGTCTAATTGTCACCGTTTCAAAAGAGTACAAAGAGGCGGTTCTGAATAAACTAGCTCCCTTTTGGACCAACCCTCCTGAGATCAAAGTTTTGCCTTTAGGAATCGATTTTTCCAAACTCCCTGATCGACTTTCTCCACCGAAAACTCAACCTCATAAAATTTGTATATGCGGATATCTGGAAGCCAGAAAGAATTTTTCTTTTATTGCTGAAGTCCTTAAAGAGCTGAAAGATAAAAATTTTAAGAGTCAATTAAATGTCATTGGCAAGGGTCCATTAGAAGATACTTTAAAATCAGAATTCGAGGCAGCCTCTGAAGGTTTTCATAAAATTGAGTTTCATGGCTGGCTCCCTCCTCATGAGGTATGGGATCAAATGAGTCAAAATGATATTCTCCTCCACCCTTCGTTGAAAGAATCCTTTTCCTACACCCTGTTAGAGGCAAGAGCTATTGGTCTTACTACTATCTCCACACCCGGCCTCGAAGTTCCCGATGACTTTATAACCCATCGAACCCAGTTAGATGCCAAAACATGGTCAAACTTAATAATCAATTCTGAAAATAGCAACCATCTTGAATTTAAATCTTGTTTACAAAAGAAGTACGATATTGTTAATTACGCTCAAGGCATCTTAGATCTTTTAAACTATCGTTGAGTATTGATTCTATTAGTTTTGATTGTAATTACACCAAATGTATCAATTTTAGATAGATTTATAAATCCACACGGTGTAAGTTTTGCAAACTGCATATCTAATATAAGTTCAAACATACAAAAGGAATGTGAGCATGTTACAAACTGAGAAACTATCTGTTTTAATACCTGTTTACAATGAACAAGGTGCCGTGAATCAAACAATACAACAACTTCTCGACCTAGATATTATAAACGAAATACTTATTATCAATGATGGTTCAAGTGATAACTCTGAGCATCTAATCAAACAACTAGTCAATAAAAACCCTGATAAAATTAGCCTATATACCCACAAACAAAATAAAGGTTATGGTGCTGCACTAAAAACTGGATTAAAAAATGCTAAACATAACTTGGTTGACATTATTGATGCAGATAATACCTATCCAGTTGCAAAGTTAACTGATCTTTTTAATACTATGAATGAGTTCAATGATGAAATGGTAGTTGGCTCCAGAACAGGTGGGAATGTTTCATACCCATTTATAAGAAGTATTCCTAAATTCTTTATTACTGCCCTCGCAAACTATATAACCTCTTCAAAAATCCCTGATATCAATTCAGGGTTACGGATTTTTAGAAAGGATATTGCCCTAAAATACCTAACCCTCTATCCAAATGGTTTTTCTTTTACTACAACAATTACTATGGCTATGTTATGTGATGATTATTCTGTAACATTCGTTCCAATAGACTATTACTCTCGAAAGGGCAATTCAAAAATTCGACCAATTAGGGATACTATTAATTTTTTCAATATCCTACTTAAAGTAGCAATGTATTTTCGTCCTTTTAAATTTTTTCTACCAATCGTCCTACTTTTCAGTTGTATTTCTATCTATAGTATTTTTAGAGATCTGTTAAGAGGAGACCTAGCTCAAGCTTCTATTTTGTTCCCCATAACCACCATTATGTTCTTTTCTATTGGATTACTAGCTGATTTAATTGTAAAGCAAAGAACGTAGTTTAATTGACCTTTATTTTTATGCACTGGAAACATAAATGCAAAAGAGAATCTTGAAAAAAGTAAATATTAATTCAAGAGTATTTGCACTCCTTTTTATTTTTAGCGCAATTCTTTTTTGGAACTTGTTTACTCACCACACTCAACATACTTATGATTATAATGCCCACCTGGATAATATCCTTCAACAAAAAAATTCTACTTGGCCAACTGTTCTAACTAATAGAATGGAACATACAGCTCCGTACTATTATTTTTTTATAGCCAAAATGCATACATTAGTTCATCCTGTTATAAAAGCTTTTTACAAAAAGCCTTATATGCATTTTATTTATGGACTGATTGACCCTTTAAAGTTTTTTAGATTATTTCATTTCATATTTATAGGAATAACAGCTTACTTATATATATTTAAATTCTTCCCCAAAATAATTGGTTCAAAGATACAAAAAAATAATTATTCCCTTAAGAATAATCCATACAAACTTCAAATATGGTTTACACTAGCGCTGTTCTTATTTCCTAATTTATACCTAACTCAAACTATGGTTAGAGCAGATCATCTAACTTTTTTTTCCTTCACCTGCTTTTTTTTAGTTGGTTTTATTTCGATTATCCAAATAAAATGGAGTTTTTAAACAGCAGATGTATTTTTTGGGTCATTTGCCTATTTGGACTTGCAAATAGCAGGATTTTTGGGTTGATTCCCTTTATGTTCTTTTATACTTGGGGAACTCTGATTTTACTTAAGAAAAGCACTTTTTACAAATCTTTACCCATAAATTTATTGTTAATTTCGTTTCTTTCAGCTGTCTTTTTACTTTCAACCAGCTTTTATATTCATCGGATTTTAAGGACCGGTAAAGTCATTAGCTACAAAGATAATAGATTTGCCGGAAGTGATAAGATTGATAAACGAGCTGCGAATTTTAACAGATTTAATCTGTTCTTGA
>CAYFLR010000067.1:0-3375 GCA_964343805.1 uncultured bacterium
TAGGTAAAGAACTCCCTGCCAAAGAAAGAAATCGGATCCATAAATGGAAATTAATACTCATTGCTCCTAAAGGGGCTTTGCAACTAATAGGTGGTCATACCATAGAATTGCTCCACCGACCTTACAGATTAATGGCAGAAAATATTGAAAAACTAGTTGTTAAACTTCCTCCCTTAAGGCTGCCAGGAATTTCTTGGTGTCAGTCTATAAAAAGAAGGTGGCAGGGGATTAAATCCCCCTAGTAATCATAGCAAAGTTCCCATTTTTGCATCCTATGAAGCCATTAATTTTCCATTATTTAAAGTAAAAACTTTCGTTGCCAGTTTTTGGCAGAAATAAGGATCATGGGAAACAAAAACCAAAGTTCCATTATACTGTTTTAGCGCTTCTTCAAGAGCTTCTCGGGCAGCAATTTCTAGATGGTTGGTCGGTTCATCCAGAACGAGCATTTGAGGTCTCTTAAGTAGAATTTTAGCTAAAGCTAATTTACCACGTTCTCCGGGACTGCAATCCTTGACCTTTTGGAATAAAACCGCTTTATCCATCTTTAATTGTCCTAGAATAATCCGTGCTAAAGGTAGATGATCTACCTTATGATTAGTTACTTCGTCTAGTACCGAATTATCAAAATTGAGTCCTTCGAACTCTTGAGTGTAAAACCCAATAGAGATACTGGAAGGAGAGTAAACGGAACCATTATCTGGAGTTAGTTTACCGGTGATGATCTTCAGTAAGGTTGATTTACCTGATCCATTCGCACCAAGTATAGCAATCTTATCGCCGTTATTAACGCAAAAGTCAATATTATCAAGTATCAAATTATTAGCATAACTTTTGGTTATTTTTTGGGCCACTATAAGGAACCTACTCCTTGTTTTATCACTTGTTAAAGAAACCTTCACCTTTTTTATAACTCTCGGCTTTTTGGCTTCTTCTTTTTTAATCAGATGATCCAATCTTGAATTGACTGCCACTGATTTTTTCATCAGACCTTGTTCGTTCCGGATTCTTCTTCCACACCCTTCATCTCTTTTGCAAAGACCGCCATTTTTTTTCACCGAGCGAGAGCTTTTGAAGTTTTCTCGTTTTAAAGCTTTTTCCTTCAGTTTGTTTTGAGCCTTTTCCAGTTGAACCACCTTCTTATGTTGTACCTCATAAGCGAGTTTTAGCCTTGTAAACTCTTGCTCTTTAATCTTTTTATAATGTGAGTAATTCCCAATGTATTCTTTTAGATGACCATCTTTCAATTCCCAGATCTGTCTCACACTTGAATCTAACAAAGACCGATCATGACTGATGATTAAAAAGGGAATCATAGAGTTTTGTAAAAATTGCTCTATCCATTTTAAGGTCTTTAAATCCAGGTTATTAGTGGGCTCATCTAGGATTAATAAATCTGGATCGGTTAAGAGAATCTGGCCAATTGCTACTTTAGTTCTTTCGCCTCCGCTAAGGGATTGCACCTGGCGATTTAACTCTAATTTCAGGTTCATCTGTTCTAAGGTTTTATGTATGCGTGCTTCAAAATCGAAGCCCCCTTTTAAAGACCAATCTGCATACAAATACCCTAATTCAACATCAGAAATCCTTTCAGATTGAAGCTGCCTGTAACAATGTAGCAAATGATTTTTAACTTGGAGGAGATACTCCATGACCGTCAAATTATTTCCGATTTGGATATTTTGAGGGAGATAACCTATCTGCCAACTCTTAGGAATAGTTAGGGATCCATGGTGGGGTGATAATTGCTTTAATAGGATCTTGATTAAAGTTGTTTTACCGCATCCATTGGTCCCAATCAGACCTATTCTGCTTTCCGAATGGATGTTAAAAGAAAGGTCGGTGAGTCCAAAGTTTAACTCTTCACTGTATTTAAATGTTAATTTATTTGCTTTGATATGTAACATATAGTCCTCACTTTCTTGCTTCGCCAGTTAGGAATTTTTATTCTATTTATAAGGTTGTATATTTTTCTGTGAGTATTAAAGTTAATCATCGTATTTTCTCCATGTTTAAAATTAAAAAAGCACTCAAAAGAGTCTTTTAGGGCTGTATACCTGAGAGTGTAGCCAGCCCTAAGTGTCGTGTGGGTTAAATAAAAATTCAACCTGGTTTTTTTCTCGCTTCATGCTGTTTTTTAAAAACGAATTTATAAATATCGTCATTAAGTTTTGAATTGGGGATTATATATTTCAACATGATGTGGGTTCTCCTTGGTTAAAATGTTGTTGCCTGTTGAATTCAACGTTACTTGCAAGTTGTTAATTTTGATCGTTTGACCGTTCATGATTCCTCCTTTGTGAAGTTTTGATAAAAAAAAAGCCCAAAATTCTTTTTAATGAACTCTGGGCTTAAATAAAAAAAAGCCCGGTTGCATTTGCACCCGGGCTTTGAATAAACAAATTATAATAGATAATTACCCGGGTCTTTTTCTGTTTTCTCCTTTATTTCTGATCATTTTTTCCCTCCCGAGTTAGGTTATCAATTTCCCTATACTAAGATGTTTCGGCTTTTAGGTCAAGAACTTTAATGAAAAAAGTGGGTTTAAAAAAATCAAATGAATGTGCCCCATTATCGGGGCGAAATAGTCTCAATATTTTTTCCTTTGGTTGTAGATGAGTCCGTAATCCTTGAAATCCTTGCTGTTTAATCTGGCACCAATATTGCTTATTTTTGCTAGAGGTATTGTGAATCTTAATAAGGAGAGAAGAAAATGATGCACTATGACCGAATGACTGTAAGCCAAATTTTAAAAAGTTCAACTCTAACTGCCAAAGAGGTCACTGTATACGGATGGTTAAGCACTGTTCGTAAAAGTAAAAATCTCTCCTTTTTAAGCCTTTATGATGGAAGCTGCTTACAAAGCCTCCAATTAATCGTTTCAGCCCAAACACCCCTACAAGAATTAGTCGGCCATTTAACCACTGGGACTTCAATCAAAGCCAAAGGAATGCTCGTCCATTCTCCCGGAAAAGGACAAGCCTATGAACTGCAAGTGGAGTCTCTTGAAATTTTAGGCGGATCCGATAGTGAGTATCCCCTGCAGAAAAAGAGACATTCTTTAGATTTCTTGCGAGAAATAACACATTTGAGAGGACGAACAGGAACCTTTCGTGCTCTCTTCAGCTTACGTAGCAAAGTCACTAGGATTATTCATAAACTGTTACAAGAACAAGGATTCACCCATATTCATACTCCTATTTTAACCCAAAGTGATTGCGAAGGGGCGGGAGAAATGTTTCAGGTGACAGCGAGAGATATAGATCAAAATCGAACCAAAGAGGGGCGATATGATTGGAGTAAAGATTTATTTAAAGAGCAAGTAAATCTTACCGTGAGTGGGCAACTGGATGCGGAATGCTTTATCTACTCCCA
>CAYFLR010000067.1:3385-6711 GCA_964343805.1 uncultured bacterium
TTTGGACCCTGTTTTAGAGCTGATCCCTCAGATACGATCCGTCATGCTTCGGAGTTTTGGATGGTGGAACCGGAAATGGCTTTTTTCGACTTTGAAGATCTGCAATTTTTTGTAGAAGCTTTTATTAAGGATCTCTTTAAGCAAACCCGATCGCTCTGTGTTGATGAACTCGCTTTTTTTTCCCAATATATTGACAAAGAATTGATGGATCGCTATGAAGGAACTATCAGCCAATCTTTTGAAAAAATGAGTTACACAGAAGCCGTTAAGCTCCTTATTACTTTAGATAGAGAGTTTCAGATCAAACCTGAATTAGGGGTGGATTTATCCACCGAGCATGAACGGTTCTTAGCCGATGAGTATTTTAAGAAACCAGTGATAGTGACCGATTATCCGAGTAAAATAAAACCCTTTTATATGAGAGAAAACGAGGCAACAGGAACGGTCGCCTGCTTGGATATCTTAATTCCTGGTATCGGTGAAATTTTGACCGGCAGCCAAAGAGAAGAGCGTTTTGATATTTTGCAAGCCAAAATGGATCACTTAAGTTTAAGTGAGCAAGAAAGGTGGTACCTTGATCTGCGTCGTTGGGGAACGGTTCCACATAGCGGATTTGGTATGGGGCTCGACCGTTTGGTCATGGCACTTTCTGGTATGAAAAACATCAAAGATGTGCTGCCTTTTCCAAGAGCGGCAAGACGTATTTGGTAATGAATAAAAGCTAAATCCAAACTATTTGTTAAGGGTTGCAGGAGCCCGGTCTCATGTGCAAACCTTTGTTGCGCATATCTTTGGTCAAAAGGCATAATTTTTGACCATCTGTGAGCTCTAGCTCCACCATTGCTTCAATCCGATCCGGTTGAGGATAGTTATAAAATTCTACCATATCGTCTGAATATCCTAATAGGTAGGCCCAAAAGTGGATCCAAACCCCTCTTTTGTTTCTTACTTTATGGGCTTTCTTCTTAACTAAAGTGGCCTTAACCAGGGATTTTGAAAATAGATCCAAACAGTTGAACATCTCTATAGCGCATGGAATGATATCCACTTGATCGAGAATGATCCGTTCTTTACGAGGAAATTGGACGTAGATAAGATCTCCATTCAAACCAAAATAGGCACGATCATCAATCTTTATTACATGAGTGGTGCTAAAAAGACCAAATTTCTCTAAATCAATTTGTAGATAGGATACTTTTCGATCTTGCCTGTTTTCTTCTCCCTCTTTCAGATGTAAAACAGCTTCAAAAGGGATTTGAATACTTGAATTAATGGGAAAAATGTCTTCATTTGCTAACGAGATTCCTAGGAACGAATTACAAAATAAAATAGCCAATAGAGTGACTTTAATAATACTTTTCATGATTTACTCCTTTCGTCATGACAATGACCTTGCTGTTATACTATGAAAATGATTAAAATACAAAAAAAAATATAAAAAAGTAAGAAAAATACTATTAAATGTATGAAAATAAATAGATGGGAGTTTTAAGGGTGGGGATTAGTGAAATTCCATACCTGCTTGATAGACTTGCTCATAAATGGCATTGGCTTCGGCCTGGGATTTGCCTATGGCTACGAATCCAACCTTGCCATTTGGTTTTAAATTACCTAGTAAATGAAAAATCACTCCAGTTTTATGGAGGGGATCAAAAAGCAGTCCTCGCTCTTTAAAATAGGTAAAAAGTTGTTGTGGCTCAACTCCCTTTAAGTGAGGGCTCAGCAAGTTATCTGTTCCTTTATAGACAAAAACTTGACCTTGGCTATCTTTGAGCATTCCGGTGTGAGGATCATAGGTGCTTTGGGTCGCCATACTGGTGGTTCGAAGCAAGTGAGTCGTTCCCCCTTGTCTAAAGTTGATTTCTACCGCCATTAGAGTGGGGCTGTGGGCATTCTCCCTGACTAGATAATCCACCGCAAAGTAACCTACAGCTCCTTTTTGTGCCATTTTTTGGCCAATGGCTCGGGTCATTTCCTGAACTTGTTGTCGATAGCTCTGTTTTGCTGGAAATGAAGCCCCTTGGAAAACTTGTCCATTGAGGATCTGCTCATGGGTAGAGAGGATTTCAATATGACCATTAGGGTGAATGAAACCTTGACCACTAGGAGAGCTGGTGACCTTTTCTAAAAAGACTTCAACCACCCCCCCATTTCCTCGCAATTTTTTCCCAAAACTTTCCCAGCTGTGATTGGGATCAACAAATTTCATCTCGGTTAAGAGTTCTTCGATAACTTTCAATCTTTGTGAAGCAGAAAGGTTCAAAATGTGTCTTGGATCGCCAGGGGAGGGGAGTTTAAGTTCGGCATTACCTAAACCGGAAACTCCTTCATTAAGTTTAACCATAAACTTCTTGGCATCTTTGTTTCTCAGCCATAACTTTTCCACCGATTTGATCATCATTGAAGGGCTCATTATGTCAGTGATACCGTCCGTGGCGGAAACTTCTGCTTCCTTGAAAATCCGGCGGGCACCACTTTTAGACCCCCAGTAATTGAGGGCGGGATCTGAGCCCATAATGGGGATGTTTAATTCTTTCGCTAGTTGAAACTCTTTTTTAGTAGTGGTCCAAGCTGAAATATAAGTTTCACCGGGAATGATCAGCTCTCTTATTCGTTTCATATTGGCAGATGAGTGCAGAACCTTTTCCACTAAAGGGGTCTTGGAAGGATCATTTAAATGTAAAAAGCGAATTCGGTTCTTAAATTGGGAGTACTCAGGAAATTGAGAGTAAAGATGGTGCAAAGCGCTAGACTCTACCGGGATCGAGGTAATAAAAACCACTTCTGTATTGGGATGAGATGCCGCTAACGTTTCCCATAGACCGCGCGTTTCGTAGAATAAGACTCCCTTAATTAAACGGATATCTTTTACATCTAAAGTGATAGAAGGAAGAATGAGGATTCTTCTCCTTCCTTCAGGGTTGATTTCTGGGCTTAACCGGGAGAGAGTTGCCAGCTGTTCTTTAATTCTCTTAGGTGCTTTAGGGTCTGATGATTTAAACTCTGCTTCAACATGTTGAGAATAACTCTCTTTGGTCTCATCGCAGGCGGACCATAACTCAGGTTGAAATAAAAATAGGGTGGTAAGGATGAATAGTAGTATATTGGGCTTAATCATTGATTTTGTCTCCTATTAAAATATACTAATGGGATATTGATAATAGGTCAACTCTTCAAAAAACCACTACCTCGGATTAAGTGCTTGCCAGAGCTTTATTTCTCATGCATAATCGCTGAAAACTAACACCATCAAAGAAGAGAACTGCTATGAAATCTAAAGCTCGCTATTTTACTAGTAACCTATTGTTATCTTTTGTTTTATTGAT
>CAYFLR010000067.1:6721-14798 GCA_964343805.1 uncultured bacterium
CACATGCCCAGAACTCAACAAGCTATGATTTAGATCAAGATGGATTTTCCAGTTCATTTGAACCCACTCGGGGAGCCAATTGGAAAAGTCTGGATTGCAATGATCAAAATAACCGAGTCTATGCAGGGCGCAAGAGCATTGATCAGAGTGAAGACCAAAACTGTAACTCTATCTGGGGTAAAATAGCTCATCCCTCAAGGCTGAACGATGACGGCGAACTTTCAAGAGAAGGTTATTTTTGTAAAAATTCAGAGGCCAAGGGAACAATTATTTTTGGCGATAGCATTGGGGCGGGCTTTAAAATGCCTATAAACTATTCACTTTTTCGTAATCATCAGAAATATTCTATCCGCAGAGACTCGGTCGAAGAACTCATGCAGTATGACCGCTACAATAAACCACAAAACTCTTACGTGACGGGGTTTCGAACCGAAATAAATAAAACCTCGATTTACCAAAAGATGGTGGAACGTAACCAGTGTAATTTAAATGATTATCAAAATTTATCTCAGATCGGGGCCAATTCCTTTACTTTTAGAAAGCATGTTCATCAGCTTTCTCGGACGCCCATGGATAAACCTATTTTAGGCTTTGTAGCCTACGTTGGAAATGATGTATGCATGGACTCCTTAAGTGAAATGACAAGTCCTATAACCTTCAGAAACAATATACTTGAGGGGCTTGATCAATTAGATCAGAAGGTGGCAGAAGGTAGCAAAGTTGTTCTCTTGGGATTAGTTCAAGGCCATTTAGTTTGGGATATAATGGCTCATCGTTTACACCCATTAGGAATCACTTTTAAAGATTTTTATAATAACTTAGCTTTCACTGGGGGCAATCCCTGTCGAACATGGCTCACTCCGAGAAAGTCGGTGAGAAGAAGGGCTACTCAAAGAGCCAATGAATTGAATCAAGTTTTAAGAGATATTGCTTTATCTGCGACTTGGAACAACATGGAAGTGACTTATATTCCCTTTGGTTTAGATCCTATAATGAAAAAGATAGAGCAAAGTGGCCAGTCTTTTCATAAATATATCCAGTCAGCAGATGGTTTCCATCCTCGACTTGTTTTTCATACGTTGTTATCAGACTATATATGGAATGAGTTAGAAAGGAGAACTCCCCATTTCTTAGGTCCGATCAATAAGTTTAATCATGATATTCAAAAATGGAGAAAATTGAATAATTAGTTTATTGATCTCTTTATAAAAAAAGATTAAATTGAACTATGTCAATAAATTAAACCACTTATTGGAAGGAATGAGTATGAAGTCATGCCGTATGTTTTTATGGTTTATACTATTTACTATTGGTACCTCTTTCCCTGTCACCATTAATACCCTGCAAGCAGAAGATCAAATTCTCTTAGCGCGAAAATCCAAGAAAAAGAAAAAAAAGAAAAAGCGAAGAAGAAGAAACTATGGCGGGGGTGGCTATAGTTATGGGGGGCATAGTTTTTTAAAAAAATCGAGTGTAAAAGGGACATTTGGTGTCTTGATAAACAAAGCTTACAGTCCTATTTTCTTAGGGGTAGACTATCACTCGGTGATAGGTCGTAATATGCTAAGCACGGCCAGCCTTGGCTTTTGGCGTGAAAGTGATGCATATTTATCCGTGACTTTTATAACATTAGGAATTGGAGGTGAGTATCATGTCCCGCTGCCCAATAAGATGGCGGTGGGCTTTGGTGCGAAACCTGAGTTGCATACAGTTATATTGTCGGGTGGGACTACTCTGTTGGGAGGGGCGGGTGAATCTTATACCTTTTTTATTTTTGGACTTGCTCCCTTAGCAACTTTTAATATTGGAATCACTCCCAACTTTTCAGCAGGAATTGAATTTAAAATACCCCTCTATCTTTTTGGTTTTGGCGATGGGTTTAGCTCTGCGGCCTTTGGTGGCTATGGAGGAACCATGCTCACTCTCAATGCTCGCTATGTGTTTTGATAGAGTTTTATCCTTTACTTAAGACCAAATCTTATTTTTTGAATATAGTTGAGTGAGAGCTGAGGCTGCCAGTTCCACTTTCTGATCGCTCCTTTTGCAGCTCTGTCTAGGAGCGGGTAGCCACTTGATTTTTGGATGGTGAGTTTACTTAATTCCCCGTTTTTTATTATTACTTTTAGTTTAACTAAACCCTGGTAACCTCTTTTACGGGCCGATCTGGGGTATCTTGGATAAATCATTTCTCCCTGTAAAATGTTTTTTGCTTGAACCATTCCCAAATTGTAAACCGGGGGAGGCTTTTTTAGCATAGGCTTTTTTACCACTTGCTTGAGAGGGGAGGGAAGCGGCTTTTGACTGGAGGTTTTTCTTCTACTTAAAGGTAATTTGGGCTTTAGATCCTGTTTTTTTATCTTTTGTTTGGGTAAAAGAAATTTTTTGACTGAAGGTTTTGTCTTTTGTGGAATTTCTGATTTTATTAAAGTGATTTTTACCAATTCAGAAGAAAGAGTCGGAGTAGGTTGTTCTCTGATGGGAATAGCTTGCAATAGGATGCCAATGGATAGGTGAAAAAGGACACTAAAAAGGATGGCAAAAAAGCTTCTTTTCATCCCTTCCTAATTCCTTTAGATGACAGGGTCAAACTAAATGATCTATCTTTCGCATCATAGCCGTAGACTTCTTGGTAATGGGTATTAAGTAAATTCTTGATTTGAAATAAAAGAGTTAATTTTTTAAAAAAGACCTTTTTAAAACCCAAATGCCATAGGTTGTATGGCTTTAAAGTCATTCGCTGGTAACTATCTTGTGGGTTATCAGAGATATCCTCTCTCTCTCCTCTATAAATAAAGTCAATAGTCCATTTTCCCCAGTTTTGTTGATGATAGGATAGATGACTGGATAGGAGCCAATTAGGTCGCCGAAGCAGAGGAAGATCCGACTTTTTGTCTAAGGTGTTGAGATAAGTGGTAATAAGGTTAAAAATCCACCTTTCCGAAAAACTAGACTGGGCTTGCAGTTCAACTCCTTGGCTATAACTTTCTCCTATGTTAGCTATACCTTTTTGGGGATCAAATTGAATTAAGTGGCGATAGCTTGAATGAAATAGGGACGCTTTAATAAAACTGTCAGGAGTCTGCAGGGGGTGAAGATAAACTAACTCTGTTATTCTTGACTTTTCATCTTTTAATAATTCATTCCCCATTTGTCCATATAGCTGGGACAGGGAAGGAAATTTGGTTAAAGTGCGGTAGCTGAGGTATATTTCCTGACCTCTCTTATTAAAACGATATCCTCCCAATACTTGAAAATCCCAAGATTCTGCTCGCTGCTTTGGTAATTTTAATTCCTGTCCTGCGTTTAGAAGCCAATGTTTTTGCCAAAGGGACTCATAAAGCAAAAATAACTCTTGGCTGGGTATAGCCTTTTTTTCTAAATATTGAGAGTAGGGGCCCCATTTTGAATTTGATTCGCTATCAATTAAAGCCGTTTCCCATATGCGGTTGGTACCCATAGAGATTTGTTGGTACTTTTCCAGTTCGAGAAGGTGGTGCCAGGATAAAATAGTTCTTTTGCCGATATATTTTTCATCTATAGTATCCAAAGGGTGGACTCGATCTGTCAAATTTTGGTATTTTCTTTGCGAGTGCATATGGGAAAGTATGAGTTTTTGGTTCCAAATGTCATCTAAAAATGAACCCTCAAG
This sequence comes from uncultured bacterium, assembly GCA_964343805.1. Lineage (GTDB taxonomy): Bacteria > Bdellovibrionota_B > Oligoflexia > CAYFLR01 > CAYFLR01 > CAYFLR01. The sequence continues at coordinate 10,371 of CAYFLR010000067.1, forward strand.
CTGGGTTTTACCTTGCCATAGATGAGACTTGGCAGTGTAGTTCGGATCATCTCCATTGGTTCCTCCATGAAGGTCGAGGTTTCCTTCATTTTGGATATAGTGTAAATGAGATAGCCAAAAGCAACAATCGTCTAGAGTTACTTCACCTCCTGCACTCGCATAGTAATTTTTAGAAGGGTCTTTTTCACTATTTCCATCCTTGGGATCGGCAGCGTAATCTTCTAAGCTCTCATTTATTGCTAACCTAAGATTGAAACTTCCATTATCCCATTTAGGATGAACTCCTCCTTTGATTCGCCAGGATAAAGGATCATGGATTTCACTTTGAACAAAGTAAAGACTATTTCGTCCTCTCGGGGAGGTTTCTATATTTACTGTACTACCTGCAGAATATACTTTAGAGGAGGGGGTACTTGGGGATGGAGAGGTCATCCTGATTTCAGTCGGCTGAATAAAGTTAATTATGGAGAGATCCGCTGATCCGCTGGCTCCACTGGGGTCATTGAGCGGAATTCCATCAAGTAAGATGGCACTGTGTTCGGGGGGCATCCCTCGATAAAAGAGAGACGTTTGTCCAGAAGCGCCACCACTGGAGATGATATCTACATTTGTTTTTGTGAGTTGATCTTTGAGTGATTCACTGGCGAAGACCTCTGGTGCTTTATCTATGGAAAGTTCTTGGTCTTCCAACTCACCCATAACTACTAACTCATTTACCAATAATTGATTATTATTTTGGGATTCAGCCTGTAAGTAATTGAAGTTAATTAATATAAATAGAATCAAGAAAATGAAAACGGATAAGGTCTTCATAACTCCTCCCCACGAGAAATTGATGATGAGACAACTGGTCAGGTATTCCGACTTTGGGCTTCCTACTGATCCGCCTTCCCGCCAAGTTGGCAGTGGCTTATGGTTGGACTTTCGCTCCCATTACGGCTGCGGGGGCAGTGCGATTTATTCTCGACTTCCCTGAATCAGCTGTCAAAAAATTTGACAAACTCTATAGAACATCATTTAGGTAAATAGGCAAATTAAAAAAGCAGAGGGAGGTGATTTTTTATTCGGCCTCATTCTCTTCAAAGGGAGCGTAATTACTTTTACAAAAGCCACGATTTTCAATTTCTATAATGGCCTCTTCGGTAAGGATAGTTACTTCTTCGGCAGTCAATTCTCTATTTATCGTGATCGAAAAGAGTTCTTTATCTTCGTTATCAAAGGCTTTTACCCCTTTGTCCCAGATTTTGAATCTGCATTTGGCTTCGAAAATGAGCACATCGGTGACGATATCGTTATAAAAAATACAATCCTTATCTTTTTCGAAGGAGAGACAATACCTTTCATCTTTATTGGAATAAATGATATCTTTGCCATTCCAAAATTCCGCTAATTTTTGGGCTTCAGCAAACTCATTTTGACAATACCCTCGATCTTTTATCAACCAAGTATTTCCTTTTTCCGAATTAATTTGCTTCTCATCTCCTTTTAAAGTTTTTTCGGAGTTTATAATAGCTAAGGTGTCATCATCGCTGGTGATAGCCGCATAATCTGGGTTGGATTCTTCACTCACTACACAATTCATAGACTCTTTAGAGAGGGATGTTACAAACTTGGTGTATTTAGAGCATTTCTTATCATCATTGTACTCAATACAAAATGAAGAAGTGCTCTCTTTGATAAGGATATCCTTTCCTTCCCAATTTTTTCTTAATTCTTCTCTGACTTTATGAGTTCCTGCATCTTCACAACTCATTAGTAGAAAAATCCATAAGAAAGAAATGCTTTTATAAATCATTTTTATTTCTCCTTCATAAGATCAATCATAGGTGAAAGTACTCTCGCAATAACTTGAAGCAGAATTTATCCATATACCTTCCCCAGCTACTTTTCCTGTAACTGTAGTATCAGAAGGTTTTGGATCCCCATCCCACTCTATCTTTGCCCATTTATCACCAAAGTATTGGTCTTTAAAAAGTATCCCAACCTTGCCATCTTCTATTTTGATATCGCAATTATCCACATCTCTCACGGCTTTATTTTGAATCTTAAAATGCCATTTGCAATTTGCAGCGGTCTTAAATTCAAAGCACCATTTTTGAGTTCCAGCAGCAAACCCAACTGATTTACCATCCCAAGCTTCTCTTACATTTTCTACGGTAAAGTCAGGTGAAGAAGTTGATGGTTCGCTTCCTCCACTATCAGCTGGTTGAGAGTCGTTACTGTCTGATGGGGAATCGTCAGCATCTGCATTTGGGTCTTTGTAGTTATCTTTACAATAACCTTTCTCTTTTACTAGTAGAGTGTAATCATCATCCGTCTCTATGCTGGTTTCATCACCTTTCAGAGATTCCAAGGTCTCTTTTGTAAATTTGGTACTGGTGAAAAATTTAAACTTGTCATCATCCGGCTTTTTCAAATTGTACATAATGGTGTTGGTAATATTGATCATCTTCAGTTTGCACATTCCAGTCTTAGTAAATAAACTGGTCACGGGAATAGAGTAATGGGTACACTCTCCTTCTCTGGTTGAAAACTCAACGCAGTGCTTTTTTCCTAAAACCAGATCTTTGCCTTCCCAAGCATCCATTAAGGTGACTAAGATGTCTTTATCAGATGAATTGTCGGGATTATAAAGGGTCTGTGTTGTTTTGGTGGATTTATTTGTGGTGATTGTTTTACTTTCAGTGCTTTTTTCATTGGCATTGGTGTTATTATTGGCCTTTGTTTCGGAATTACTACCGCCACTGCTCTCAACGTTTTTTCCTTCATCGCAAAACTCATCCTCAATCAAAAGGTAAAAACGCTGAGTCTCTTCATTTTCTTCCACTACTTCACCAGAGTAGGAAGTCATCTTTTTAGAACTGCTGATTTTCAAATCACTCTTAAAAGTAAAAACCAACTGATTATCAACTAAGAATTCAAGGGTTTTATCGGTGACCATCTTAAGTTTCAGGCTCCCCTTTTTTATGTCATTGGTTTTGACCTTGTAGATTTTGCTTTCCCCTCCCTTTTGAAAGGAAATACATGCCGTTACTTTCATGCCGTCTTTTAAAGTAAAGACCATAGTCTTATCATCCCAAGCAGATTCCACTTCGTTTACTAAACCGGCCTTTTCCACGTCAGAATCTAGGTTGACCTTTTTTTGCACGCCAGGTCCTCCGGTTCCTTCTGGATAATAGGAACAGGCGAACAACAAGGATAAAAATAAACAGGCTAAATATTTAATCAAACTAAGCATATCTAATCCTCTCTTTTAAAAAGCCATTCCAACATTGAGAAGAGCGCTTTGATAGGGTATGACTCCAAATCCTTCATACATTCGAATGGGAACCCGAAATTCTAGACCTAAAACTATAGGGTCAAGGTTCATACTAAATCCCATTAGGGGGATCATACGTATGAAATTGGTGGTAAACTGATATTGCATCATTAAGCCGAGGGGAAGAGAGAAATCTTTCCCTAATCCCACATGGAATACCGTTCCCAGATTGAGATCAAATAGGGTGATCAAGCTACTAATATCAATTTGCCCTCCTGCTCTTAAATAGAAACCTGTCATCAAAGGGTACTCAATATTAGCACCTACGGGCCAAGAAAAGTGATAGACTCGTTTTTCAAAAACCTCTACGCTTCCCATATTAGCCCCACCATAGGCACTGGCCATCATTTTACTGTAAAAAGGCTTTGAAAAAGAAAGGGCAGGTGATGAACTTCGTTTCTTTTTCTTTTTTTTCTTCTTCTTTTTTTTCTTCTTCTTTTTTTTCTTTTTCTTCTTCTTTTTCTTCTTCTTACCAGCTGCCAGCATCACTCCATCCAGGCTCGAGAGTTGGCTTGCCTCAAGCGGTGCCAGATGGCTAAATATAATTACAAAAGCCAATAAAAAATATCTAAAATAGAGTTTTAACATGAGTCTAACACCTCACTATAAGATTGACACATCAAAGTCCTTACCACCACCACCAATTGCAAGTTGCAGATAAAAACCGCTGAGGTCTATATTCGGTCCGTCTTTGGCTTGGACATTCCCTTTTATACTCCAGTTGGCTTCGGTAGCTGAAAAAATATAGCCGGCTCGTAAACCAAAAACAAATCCCCCACTGTAGTGCTGTCGGCTTCGGATGATCCACATCCAATCCATTCCTATCGAAGCATGAAAAAGTAAGAGTCCAGTGGTGAGGACGGAATATCGGCGATGATCTTTTAGTACTTCCTCAAAACTTGCTTCAGCCGGATCTTTAAAACTTAGAGAAAGTCCACCGCCACCGATTCCGATTAAGGGATAGAGATAAAAGTCACTCTTATCAACCACCAGGTATCCCAAATCAAAAAAGCCAGCTCCTCCCGATATGGAGATCTCGTTTGTTCCTTTTTTACTGTGGGAACCAAGGAGTCCGTAGCCATGGCCTCCTAGTACAAAGTTGTAAAGAA
>CAYFLR010000067.1:14808-24140 GCA_964343805.1 uncultured bacterium
TTCCATAGCCTCCTCCCCCAATGGAGGTTAAACCGCTTTTCAAGGTGCCAAACCCCTGTTTCTCTAGTACTTTGTTAAGGTCATCATAGTTAGAAGGAGAGGTGCCTCCCAAGAAAAACATGCGAGCTCTACGAGGAACCACCACTTGGACGATATCTTGAATGATGTCTTGTTCTTGTTCACTTTCTTCCTCTACGGTGGATTCCTGTTGCGGGTTGGCTTCTGGAGGTTTCTCCTCTCCTTCGGCGAAGAGTGGGGGAGCCAAAAGACATGTTTGTAAAAAAAGTATTAAGAGAGCTTTTAGAAACATAATACCTCCTTCAGGGTCGCTTGCACTTGGCAACTATCTAATATGATTTCTGAATGACCCTAGCATTATTTATCTCTATGTTCAACATTCAATCTATTCTTCAATTTATGAAAGGAGAGTGGTAAAATAACTAAAATAACTCACCAAATTCATAGGGAGGGAAGTAATGCTCCAAGGTGTTGAGTCCTATGTCCAGAAGAAAAAGATAGAGGGTTCCTGGGAAATTGAGAAACTACTGAGTGTTTTAAATAAACTCACCGATTTTGACCACTTTATTGAAAAAAAGATCAAACGCTACGGTTGGGGAGCGATTCTTTTATACATCCCTGCGGTGGTGGGCTTTATTGGATCCTTTTTCATTTATGAGGAATTTGATCTGATTCCCATATGGTTTTTTGCCGGACTGGGAGTTTTGGGGGTGCTCGGTTTCGTTTTCCTTCTTCTCTATTTTAAAAATAGAAATTTGGACCTTTCAAATGGCTTTAGGCTCTTAGTTGCTCCTTTGCTTCAGGATTTGAAAGACGACATCAAAGCAGGCACCAAAATTGAAGTAAAAATACCTCTTTCCGAAATTGAAGAAAGAATTAATTTGAAAAATATTAGCCCACCATATTCTAAGGGCGCCTATCATCGTATCGTAGATCATGATTACCAACGTGATTTTATGTGGCTCTCCATGAGATTACAAGATGGTAACAAACTGACGCTCAAAGGCAATGAATTCTTAAAGGTCATAGAAAAAACCAAAAGGAATCCAAGAGGCAAGACAAAATCCAAAACCAAATACAAAAAGCTTTTCACTTTTGATTTTATGGTAAAGCTCAATGAAAAATTTCAAACTGACCCTGAGTTACCGCAACACACCAAGTTTCCCGGCAAATTTTATAATAAAAAAACTGCCAAAGGGACGGTTTTAGGTACACGCTTTGTGCTAAAAAGAAAAGAGCGGGATAGTTACCCCGAATCTTCAACTCTGACCGTAGCCCTATTGGATTTGTACCGATCTGTGAAAGTGAAAGGGGGGAAGTAATGGGAAAATGTAAACATAAAACAGGATTACTATCTCTTAAGGATTGCGGTGAAACAACCGGGCGAATATGTAACAAATGTGCTAGGCCCATCTGTGAAAAACATCTGCAAGAGGTGAACAAAAAGTGGAATTGTGAAGAATGCGCCTTAAAACACTATAATCGAACTGAATATGATGAGCGTGGCTTGGATTATTCTTATCGTCGGAACTCCTACTATCGCGATTATGGATATTACCCCTATTATTATGGATCGAGTCGTCGCCGGTATGGAGATGATGATTATGTGGATTTCGAATCTGATTATGATGATAGCTCTTATGGAGATGAAGAGGATCGTCATGAGATAGACCCAGAAGATTTTCAGGATAGCTGATGGAGAGTTTATTTGCTTGTTTTGATATATTTCCCATGCCCAAGGGGGCTTCAGTTCATATTTCTCATAACCTGAACTCGATGGCCAGCCAGTTTGAAGAAGTAAGATGTATCTGCTTAGGAAATAATGATATGCCTGCTTTTCAAAGAGAACGGAATATTCAACTTCATCGCTGTCAAAGTCACCATCCAAACTTTTTAAAAAGAACTGAGCTGTATTCTTTATTTTGTAGCAATTTTATTTCAAATTATGATCAATTTCAGCTCATTCACTTCAGGGACATGTGGAGTGGACTCCCTCTTTTAACTCATAAAAAGTCAAAGAAAGTTTTCGAAGTGAATGGTTTACCTTCCATTGAGTTACCTCTCCGTTATCCTCGACTTTTTAAGAATCGTTCACTCTTAAATAAACTGGAATCAATGGAAAACTATTGTCTAAAACAATCGGATGCGATTCTGACAGTAAGTGATATTAATGCCCATTACTTATTAAACCGAGGAGTAGAATCAAAAAAAATATCGGTGATTGCCAATACGGCCGAAGTTAACCAGAAGTGGATAAAAAAAGAACAAAGAGATGATAATTTTATTTTGTATGCCGGAACTCTCTCTCCCTGGCAAGGTCTTCCAATTTTACTCAAGGCATTTAAACTCGTTCAACCTTCTAAGGTCAGATTAGTTCTAGCTTGCTCTACCCGGAAATTTCTTAAGAAAGTAAAAAAGAACATCAATCGTTATGAACTGGAGAACCTGGTTCGGATCCAGGTGGGATTATCTCCAAAGGAAATTAAAAACCTCTATCAAAAAGCTCTCTTTTCTGTGGCTCCACTTACCAGATGTGATCGAAACGAGTTACAAGGATGCTCTCCTATAAAAATAATTGAATCCATGGCAGAGGGAACACCTGTTATTGCTTCTAACTTGGCGGTGAATAGGAGTATTATTACTGAAAATGAAGATGGATTGTTCTTTTTACCTGACTCTGTTCGCTCATTAGCCTGTCAGATGGAAAAACTTATAGAAGATATAGATCTGGTAAACCGTTTGTCCAAATGTGCGCAAAATAAAATACATAAGCAGTTCAGTTTGGACAATTTTAACCATCAATTAAAAAATGTCTACCAATCCGTTCTGAGCTAAAGGAATTATCAAATGAAAATCATCTGGATTACAGCCAGACATTATCCTCAAACCGGTGGAATGGCCTTGTCATCCACTCGACAAGTGAATAGTTTAAGAGATCGAGGCCATGAGGTTAGGGTGGTCCATATCACCAAAGAGGTCAAAAAATTTAGTAAAGAAGACCGTCAAAAAATTCAGGAGCATTGGCATCGTCATCATATCCTCGGCCTCAATGTAAATGATGATCCAGCAGAGTATTTTGCCGTTCATAGAGAGGAAATCGCAAAAAGTGTTCTAGTGGGATTTGGGGGAGATTACCCCGGCTATCTTTCCACTTTGTGGTCCTGTTGGTCTGGTACGAAAAATTTAGTATTAATGCGAGGAAACGACTTTGAGAAAACTATCCATGATCCAAAAAAAGGATGGATGAGTGAATATGTGCTTAAAAACGCCTCCTTAATCGGTTGCGTCTCGAAAGAGATGCAAAGCCGTATTAAATCTTTCAGAAATAGTGACACCTATTTTACTCCCAATGGGGTAGAGTTGAGTGAATGGATCCCATTAAAAAGTGATCCTACCAAAGCTATTAGCATCAAGACAAATTTTACTGAAAGTAGGCCTTTGTTAGGGATTTTTGGTCAACTTAAATCGAAAAAAGGTCTTGATCTGCTCATGGATTTGTTAAAGGTCACAGATCTCAATGAAAGGTTAGCTCTCTTAACGGTAGGAGATATTCCAAAGTATCATCTCAGTGAGTTTAAGGAAATCCTCGGTCCTAACTATCTTCATCAAAAGTTATTAGATCGAGAAGAAATTCTTCCCTATTATTTGGCCTCAGATATTGTATTTGTCCCTTCCTTTTATGATGGCATGCCTAATGTATTACTCGAAGCTATGAGTTTATCTCGGGTGGTGGTGGCCTCAAATGCCGGTGGGATTACAGATGTAATACAACATCAAGAAAATGGTTTTTTATTCCAAGTGGGAAATACCGAAAAGGCTTACAAGTGGCTCGATTTTGTCCTAAATAGTGATGAAAATGATAGGTTAGAAATAGGAACTAAGGCTAAAACAACCATCCAAAATAATTTTTCCACCCAACAAGAGATAGATAATATTGAATCCTTGTTGACCAGAATTTCAGATGGGACTAAAAAGTGGATCTAATAAAAGAGTTAAAAGAGAGTCAATCACTCGGTTCTTTGAAAAACTTGATTCAAGATCCCTTAGGGGATTTACCAATCTTATCGGCCAAAATAAAATTACTATGGCAATGCAATCTTGCTTGTGATTTTTGTAATTTACCTAAGCCTGGATCTCCTCTTCAAAGTAACCTGGTTATTGATATTCTGGGCCAACTTAAGCAAAAAGGGTTAAAAAAGGTCCATTTCTCTGGCGGTGAGGTATTTTTACATCCTGAAATTTGGACCATTCTAGCGGCGAGTAAAGAATTGGGGCTGCAGGTTAATCTCACCACCAATGGCACTCAACTGAACAAAGAAAGTATTAAAAAACTCTTTGCTTTAAAAATAGATGCGGTATCTCTTTCTATCGACTCGGGAGAGAGCAGCTTGCATGATAAAATACGTGGTCAGAAAGGGGCTTTTAAGCAGACTCTGAAGACCGTGAAGCTCCTTACAATAAATAAAAAAAAACGTCCCAAAGTTAGAATAAATACTGTTATCACACGATTAAACTTCCATACTTTAAATGATTTACATCAAATCTTGTTAGACATAAGTCCAGAAATATATTGGAAACTCCTGCCGGTAGATTGTTTTGCCCATAAGAAACATCGGTTAGATCAGGAGTCTATCTCAATTATTAGAGAAAAGATGGGAAGCTGGACCTTATTAGAATGCCCTCCTTTTCCTTTTGCAAAATGTAAAACGAAAGAACTCAGTAAGGGGCGTTACAGCTGTGGATACTATAATGATCATATTTGTTATATGCCTTGGCTGCATTTGTTTATTGATCCCTTGGGTTTTGTCTACCCCTGCTGTATGTCGAGAGGAGAAATTTCAGCTCTGGGTAACGTTCATGAGTCTAATATCGAAGAGATTTTACATTCACAAAACACTCGTCATCTGCGTTTGAATATGGCAGCTAAAAAGAAGCTTAATGTCTGCGCTCATTGTGATGATTTCCTGTCAGAAAACATATTAATTGAGAAAAACATAGTTAGTTAGGAGGAAATATGTTCTTTAAATTTCTCGCGTTCTTTAGTTTTTTTTTGGTAGGTATGACTTCATTGGTCGCCGAGCTTAAACCGGGAGAAAAGCTCAAGCTTAAAAAAGATGGGCAAGAATGGATCTCTGTAAAACGTTCGGAGGATGGGTGGAAAGCCAGTAGTCCTGAAGTTACTTGGAAGATCGAACAAAGAAAAGAAAAAACCTATCTCGTCTCACCAGCAAAAGAGTACAAGCTAAAATTTAGTAATAACAAATTAAAAATAAAAAATGCTAAAGGTACCTCCTTAATCGAAATAAAAAAGAAAGAGAATAAACTGAAAATAATAGCCGATGGAATTCCTAATATTTGGAGTATAAAGTATAAAGGAGACAAACTAAAAATCTATAAAGATAATACCAATGTCGGAAAGGTGGCCTTTTACAGTTCGAAAGGTAAAATTAAAGTCAAAGATATCCTAAAAAATGAGGTATGCACGACAAAACATAGAGAACTCATTTCTTCTCCTGCAGTTTGCCTATTTAGAAACTTAACGGAGGAACAGCGATTGTTAACCTTTTTAGTGTTGAGCGCCTATTTCTTATGATTTTGTATTATGCCATGGGTGGAGGGTTAGGGCACATAACCAGGGCTTTGGCTCTTTGTCAAAAATGGAATTTAAAAAAAGATCAGCTCTATATTCTCTCTAGTGGGAAACTCATCCCTAGGATTGAAAAACATATTCCTTATCCCATGTTATTTGCAGATAGTACTCTTACTTCCAATCGTCAAAAATATTATGACTATTTAACCCATTGCCTGGCAGATTATAAAATTGATCAAATTATCCTAGACACTTTTCCGGCAGGCATTGTGGGAGAATGGAATGATATCAAGATAGATGTCCCTGTTAAATACATAGCCCGGCATTTGAAATGGGACTCCTATTTAAAGAGAGTGGGGGGGGATTTTAAGGTCAGCCCCACTTCGACACTTGTTATTGAGCCACTCGCGGACTCTCATTTTAACTGGGTAAAACAGTTTCATTATAAAGTTGATTATAGCCCTTTAATATTTGAAGGAGGCCATAATTTCCCAAGGATAGCTAAAAGGAAGAATAATATAATTCTTGTCCATACGGGTTCCCCTTCTGAGTTAAAGCAACTTCGTAATAGGGCAAAAAGGCTTTCAGACAAATTGGGTCTTGCACATGATGAAATCTATGAATTGACACCTGATCAAGGAATTTATCCAGCAGAAGGATATTTACGGCAATTTGAACATGTGGTGAGTGGGGCTGGTTATAATAGTGTCGCTCTTGCGAGAAAGAGAGGGGGAAAGCAGTCCTTTCATTTAGTGCCTTTTGCAAGACGATTTGATGATCAGTTTTTTCGTAAGAATCTTTATTTCGGTTAGATCTTCTTGAGTTTTACAAAGCAGGACATGCCATGGGTCCCTATAATTTTTCCTTTGAGCTGATGGGAAGGCCAACTATGTTTACTTTGTAGGGTCGTTAATATGCTGTCTTTGGCAGTAATTTGAACAATCCCCCCGCCAAGTAGTGGGCATTGAACACTGTCATATTTCTTTTTATTCTTATATCTGTTCTCTCTCATTCTGCGGGCATAGCATTTCCTTTTAAGTCTAAATTTCATTTTCTTTTTCATTTTATATTTCTTATACCCTGGTTTGCCTTTATACCCTTTGTGGCATTCATATTTTATTTTTGCTTGGAGAGGGTAGGGCTGAATAAAAAGGGCTAAAAAAAAGATCAGGGTTAATAATCGTTTCATATTGATCCTCTAATTTGTTAAAACATCTATTATGTGTACTTTAATTGTAATTTAATATCAGTAATTTTTCAATGTGTTAAGGCTCTTTAGCACAAGGTGAAAGGGGTCGCTTTTGAGAAGCCTATCAATTTTTTCTCTTCTACCACAACATACAAGCATGCTGTTACTCCTGACTTTCTTATTATCATGTGGTAATAGAAAAATTACATCCCCTTTTATAAAAAAGGCTACCGATGCTCCCTGCCGTTTTGACTTTAAAAAGATTCGGTACGAAGAACACTTTGTTGAAGATGAAAACATCAAATGCGGTGATTTAGAGGTCCCCGAAAATAGAGAAAAGAAAAACTCCAACACTATTTTCATTCATTACGCCATTGTGAATTATCACCAAGAAAAACCCATTAATAACATACCTATTGTTCTATTACCGGGTGGACCAGGTGGAAATAGCCTCGATTTACTCCCAGTAGCCTTTGGTTTATCTCAAAAAAGCCGTAAAGAAGTGATTGTTTATGATCCAAGAGGAGTTGGCTATTCTCATCCTACCTTTCCTTGTGATACAAATGAAGGCCCTTTAGAAAATTGTATAATCGCATTTGAAAAAGAAGGGCATGATTTAGCCGGTTACAACTCTTTTGAAAGTGCAGCCGATCTGGCTTCTTTAGCGGGATCACTCGGTTATTCTCAACTGGATTTATTTGGCGGATCTTATGGAACATATACGGCAGCTACCATGATGAGAGAATACCCTCATATTGTTAGATCGGCTATTTTGGATGGCCCTTTTTTACCTTCCATTACTTATGCGAACTATGCACTTTATGGGGAAAATATTCTGAGTCGTTATTTCAGTTATTTCAAAAATTATTACTGTGATTTTATTGAATGTCCTGATGGTTTTATAGCTATGGATTTCCCTACCGAACTAAAAACCTTCGTTGATCGTATTAAGAAAGATCCAATTAAATTTTCAGACTATCTCATCATTGATTCTTTTTACTTTGAATCCATATTATTTGGCGATATTAAGCTCGATTATAAAGCCTCTCTCATCTATTTATTGATCTATTATGCCAATAGAGATCAGTTAGACGAATATAAAAAATACCTATTTGAATATGAAGGCTTTGATGAAGAAAAAGAGTTTAGTCGACAACTGGATAAAGCACTCTACTTTTTAATTCAACCCAATGACGAGATCGATAATAATAATTGGAATTGGCAAGAAGTGGAGTTTCCTGAAGAAGAGTGGGAAGAGGATCCAGACGATGGCGTTTCTGAATTTGTTAATTTCTTAGTCCGTTGTCAGGACATCCTGCGGTTTTTAGAGCGTTCAAGGTTAATAAAAGAATTAGAAAAATATGACTATTCCAAAGACAATAAAGAATTTGCTCTTTGGGAGTTTGAGCTTTGTAAAGAACAAAATCATCCCAATCATTCGAAAAACGATGCAAAGTCTCTTTGGAAGTATAAGATTCCTACTTTAATATTAGCAGGTGGATTAGATAACAACACCCCTGTTGAATTATTGAAGCCTGATTTATCTATTATTAAGAATTTTAACTATGTAGAAATTGACTGCTATGGGCATGTTTTTGGTATGGACATATTCTCTCACCCAGATGGGTTTTTACAATTTTCCCTTGATACCCCAAAAATCAATAGCCGTATTGAAAGTACTATCCTTGATTTTCTTAAGAATCCCAATCAAGAATTGGATACCAGTTATAGCAAAGAGGCGTGTACCTGGTTTTCACATCAGGATTTCTTTGACTAAAGGATTCGCTGTCAAATGGAACCTTTTTATCCCTAAATAGTCCCGTTTCTCCTATAGATAATCTATCTGCGGTATAGGAGGGGGGTAAGTGTGAGAATTAAAAGGTGAAAATAGGAAATATTTAGACTTTTATAAATATTACCGACAGACAAGTATTATTCATAAATTATAGGGGATATTGCGATGAAAAGGGTTATTGTACTCACCGTTCTTATATTCATCCTTTCAATTATAGTTGGTTATCAAAATTGCGGTTCTCCCTCTCCCTCGCCTTACCAACCCTATGGCATGTTAAAGAGTCAAGGGGGAAAAAGTTCTAAGCACCCAGTTGAAAAACTCGATGATTATAGAACTGCTAGACCGACCTATAAAACCGACGATCCAGCAAAGAAAATAATTCCCTATGTGGACTTGGGAACAAATCTGAAAGTGAGTCAACTGACCACAGGTTGCAATTATACTTGCGGTCGCTTTGAAAATGGGAGTTTAAAATGTTGGGGAGGTAATGTTTCAGGATCCTTAGGCTATGGGGATGCCAAATTTAAAGGTGATAATAAAGAAAGTATGGGTGAGAATTTGCCATTCGTAGATATTGGTAAGGGAAGAACGGTTAAACAAGTTTCAGCAAGAGATACTAATACCTGTGTATTACTCGACAATAACAAAGTGAAATGCTGGGGAACATCAGAATTCTGGCCCTCAGAATTGAATGAAGCCTGTACTTATCCATCTCGTAAAGATGAATGCGAAGAAGAAAG
>CAYFLR010000067.1:24150-24780 GCA_964343805.1 uncultured bacterium
TGGGTGATGAATTACCAGCTTTGGATCTTAGAACTGACAAAGATATAGCGCATGTGAGTGTTCATGGAAGATCTAGGTTATATGTTACTTTTGGTGATGGGAGTGTTTCTGTTTTAGGCGGCTTATCTGACCGTTATGGAGAGAAACCCTTTCCCTTATTACTAGCAGGTGCAGCGAAAACAAATTCCATTATTGGGGCTGGGGATATGATGTGCGCAATTCTGGAAGATGGAATAGTCCAATGTTGGGGACCAGGAGATCTTAATTTATTCGACGATAAGCAGACTCTAAAGATAATAGACTTGGGAAGTGATAGTAAAGCCGTTCAATTGTCAGCAAGTAATGAAAAAGGATGCGCGGTCCTTTCTGATCAAAGTGTTAAATGTTGGGGGATAAATGGAGTTGGGCAGTTAGGCTTAGGAAATGTCAAGAGTCACATTGAGCCAGAGGACATGGGAGATAATTTACCCAATTTGAATTTAGGGGGAAAGGTTAAGCAAGTTGCAGTGGGTTCCAATTTTTCTTGCGTGATCTTGCAAGACGGGACAGTGAAATGTTGGGGGAATTTAGGTTTTATTAACCCCTGGGAAAAAGAGCCTTGTTGTATTGGAGATGAAACAGAAGATATGG
>CAYFLR010000067.1:24790-32693 GCA_964343805.1 uncultured bacterium
TTCAAATGGATATAGGGTGTCATCATGCCTGCGCTGTTCTTGAAAGTGGAAAAGTTAAGTGTTGGGGAGGTGAGAATTCAATGGCTCAATGGGGAGCAGGGTATAGTGGCACCCTACCTGATATTGAGTTTGAAGAAGCTAGGAAACGAAATGATGAGCAACTTGAAGAAGATATGAAAGCAATGTTTGGTACTCCCTATAAATAGGAGTTTTGCAAGAGGTGTATAATGAAAAAAAAGGTAATTTGGGTTAATTTTGCTTTAGCCAGTTGTCTAATCTTATTACTGCTTTATCAAAATTGTGGTTCAAACCAGCCAAACTCTGGGGTTAAAGGAAGTGGATATCCTGGGATGCCCTTTGGCCCGGGACCAAATCCCTCTTCTTCATCACCCTATTCAACAAAGTCGAAGAGTGATCCAAATACTCCTTCAGGTCCTGACTTGTTTGGTATTAGGAATATAAAAGCCAAACCTGGGGAAGAGCATTATGTATTTTTTAACATTAATAAACTCCGAGATATGGGGCAGAAGTGCCATCCTGATAAGAGCATTACAACACCTTTAGCAAGGCAACGGTTGACGAGTTATTTTCCTGCGAAACTCATCGATTTAGAAACCGATGAAGAAATTAATTGTGACGGAGCTCAGATTCCAAATTATTTTAATGAAGGGGTAGAGGAAAAAAGGGTCAAAGTCCGTAGAGAGTATTATTATAAAGGAATGAAATATGAAGGAGATTTGGATATTAGCATTACTGATATGACCTTTTTAAATCAAGGTAATGAGAAAAATTTTACACCTCTAAATTCTATGGGGATGAGTGAAATGGACACCATTCATTTTGATAAGACCGAGCGCGGAGACCATCTGTTCTATATAAATCAATTTGAGGGTGGAACACCAAAGATCCATGTCTATGTGGCTTGTCGCTTTATCCTCAGCTTTGAAGGTTCTGATCTAATTGGTATGGTTAAACTCAAAGAAGTGGTAAAAAATCACCTAAAAAATATGGAAAAAATTGCTGAACTGGCTAAACAAAATGGGACTCAACCTATAGATGAGGCCTGCGAACTTCCAGATGGCGAAGAGTAGCCGATCATTTTAACTTCCCACTCTCTTTGTCCACTTGATAAGTCTTCCCTCTTTCATCTTCCAGGGCAAGAACCTCATCGCTGAATTCCAGTTTTGCAATCCATACATCTTGCACATCGGTTTCTAGCTCTTGATCATAAGTGATTTTATATACTTCCGTTTTCCATTTTACTTTCTTGGTAGAGTCTATGGTGGCAATGATAAAAGCGGTGAAATAACATTTATCTTTAGTATGATCCACAGAGTAAGTGATCCCGCTTTCTGTGATTTCTTTAACTTCTGGGGGAGGCTTTCTTTTGGAACTGATCAAATTGATGAGTTTGCTTGTGCAATTATCACTGTCGGAGGGAGTGGTCTCAGCCTCAGAAGTGCTCAGATTACCACTCTCCTTTAAAACTTTGTAACTGCGATTGCCTTCGGTTTCAATTATTAAGTAATCTTCAGTAGATTCTAATTTAGAAATGTAAACTTCTTGTACATCCTTCTCCATCTCTTGATTGAAGGTAATTTTATAAATCTGAGTCTTCCATTTTCTACTTTTGGTTTCCTCGTCGGTGGCTATAACATATGCAGTGAAGAAACATTTATCTTTAATATGGCTTACCGAATAAGTAACACCATCCACCGTTAGAGGTTCAACTTCGGGAGGAGCTGCTCTTTTGGCGTTGATTAAGGAGGCTTTATCAGGGGAGCAATCCTCACTGATAGAGGCTTCTTGATCTGTTTGTTTTTCAGATTTGGTAGCGTCACTGCAAGCAACCTGAATCATCATAAGTAGCACTAAAAAAAATCTAAAAATTGAAAGCATAATTCCTCCAGGCTAGATATTTTATAAAATTATATCAAATAAAACGCGGTTATAATTTATTTTCTGATATACTCTTCTATTCCAGAACTAAATAAAGGAGTTTTAAATGTCTTTAAAAATAAAAGTAGAAAAACCAAGTGATGCCAAGCTTGAATCATTAAATATTAAAGAGTGGGGGATTTGGGAAAAAGAAGAGTCCTCTTTTGATTGGGAATATGGAGAAGAGGAGAGCTGCTATATCCTAGCAGGTGATATAATTGTTAAAACAGATAGCGAGGAAGTGCATATCGGCGTGGGGGATTTTGTGACCTTTCCTGCTGGTTTAAAATGTCATTGGACCATCAATAAAGCGGTGAGAAAACACTTCAAATTTGGTTGATAGGTGATGACTAACACTTACCATAACCATTTTAATTTTTATTAAATTTAAATCAATCATTGAAAAAAATGGATTGATATAATAATATGCGCAACTTATGCCTGAGGTTATTGGGCTAAATATCCAGAAAAATTCGGAGGTTACTGTTTTGCAACTTGGATTTGTTAATAATTTGAGGGATATAGAAGAATTAAGTGAAGAGGCGAGAAAAGAGCTTGAGAAAGTTACCAATGTTTTTCCCTTTCATACTAATAAATACTATCTCTCCTTGATAAATTGGGAAGATCCCAATGATCCATTGAAGAAGATGATCATCCCTTCTGCGGATGAACTCATAAATGGAGGTTCTTTAGATCCTTCTAATGAAGCTAGTTACACTAAACAAGGTGGAATTGAGCATAAATATTCACCCACAGCCTTGATACTTGCGAGCAACACCTGCGCCAGTCTCTGTCGGTTTTGCTTTCGAAAACGTCTTTTTATGAAGAATAATGAACATGCTTCACCTGATATGGAAGAGGCATTTCACTATATAGAAAACCATAAGGAAATCAACAATGTCTTGGTGACTGGAGGAGACCCTCTCATTCTCTCTACTCCCGCCATCGAAAAAATTCTTAAAAGATTATTAGAGATCGATCACCTTCGATTGATTAGAATCGGGACTAAAATCCCGGTGACCAATCCCTATCGGTTTATCAATGATGAGAGTCTTACTGGAATGATGTCACGGCTCGATTTAAAAGGCAAAAGCCTTGCTATTGTTACTGATATTAATCATCCGAGAGAGATCAATGAAACTGCTATTCAAGCTTTGAATATGATGAAGAGATCAGGGGTTCAACTCTATAATCAAACTCCACTTTTAAAAGGTGTCAATGATGATCCTGAAGTTTTAGTGGAATTGATGAACTCTCTCATCTCATTAGGAATTTCTCCCTATTACATTTTTCAATGTCGGCCCACCAAGGGGAATGCTGCTTTTGCGGTTCCGGTGGAAGAAAGCTATGCCATCGTGGAAAAAACTAAGAGTAAACTTTCCGGCATGGCCAAGAGATCACGACTCATCATGTCTCATAAGACCGGTAAAATTGAAGTGGTGGCCTTACTAAAAGACAACATAGTGTTTAAATATCATAATGCGGCACTTTTAGAAAACCAAGGTAAGGTGATGATCTATAAAAGAAACCCCGAAGCGGTCTGGTTTGATGATTATACCGAGCTTATTGATGAGTATACTGTCGATTAAAAAATCAACTCAATCCCTTGAATACTTCCTCTATAATAGGCCTGGGCTCCGGTGCCTTGAGTTCCACAACTGGCGCTTGCTTCTCCACTCGCTGTAAACTTAATTTTATCTTTAGCTGTGAGTGTTTTGGGCAGGGTCACCGCGTAACTGGCTTCAGCGCCTTTTAAGGTTTCACTTCCCACTTCGGAGTCATTAACAAAAATTTTAGCCGTTCCAGAGAAGGCCACTGAGGCTGTGGATTTGATGGTGGTGATTTTACTGGTCTCCACAAATCGAATTTGCATAGGTTTTTCTGCCTTGATGGCCTTTTCCACCGCCGATTGATCTTTTGATTTTAAAGAGGAAAGATCCAATTGGTAGTCATAAGCGAAGGTATCTTGCTTTTTATCGCTTCCAAAGCGGCAATGGTCTTTGGCTAAAGCTCCATCGGCAGAGACTTTATTAAGCGGAAGAACGTAAGAGACGAACTCTATAGGTTTATCTTTAGGTTGAAGCTCTTCATTAACGGAACTAAAATCGGTAAAATCGGTGTTAAATAGCTCTTTTGCTTTAGTGGGATCAATAGTTAGATAACCATCGTCTTTACTTTTACTTTCTGTGGTTAAAGTATGAAAAGAAAGGACATTCAAACCACTGGAGGTGCAGTTACTCATATCCACCCGTTTAATTGTTTTTCCATCAACGCAAAATTCTTCCACTGGTACTGTAGTACAGTCATCGCTGGAAAATTTACCAATTCCGTAGACATGATCCTTGTTCAATCGAAAATGAGTTCCACACCCCATATCGCTCATTAAGCCACTACCTGCTAGGGTCATTTCCAGGGTGTTATCGCTTAAATCAGATTCCAGATGGTAGAGTCCATATTCACTGTTGTTCTCGTTTTCCTGGTCGGTATTAAAAACAAACTGATAAACTTCCACCATTGATTTTTCTAAACGGGCCAGCAGTCCCTCTCTATCACGCCGATCCAAGGCATAGAAAATACCTTTCCGGTGGCCGATGGATTTAAATCTCTGCTCCTCTTTTCCAACTAAACAGTTGAGATAGAAATCGAAGCCAAGATCGTAGGGCTCTTTGGTGGTGAATTTTTTAGCCTCTTCATAAACACATCGACGACTCATCATATTCTCTTGTTTGAGAGGATCTAAACCTCGCTCGATAATGTTTTCAAAGAGGGTATCATCATCATTTCCCACCGGTTGAAAAATCCGACTTTTGATCACGGTGACAGGGTCGTTGTGTTTCCAGTTCCAAAGATCGGCATAGGCATTGTTGGCATTGAGCTGAACCATTTTCAGATAATTGGCATTGGTTTTCCCGGTACCTGCATAGGTGAATTTAGGCTTGCCGGTGAGCTTACTTTGCAGGGTGTCACATTCTGAAAGTGCCACGGTGGTATCAAAAAGATCAGATAGATTGCGACACTCTTTCCAAGGTGCAGTTTCACTAATGGGTTTGCAACTATGGGCCGCCCCCATATGAACACCTTCATAGCCAGCCGCTCCCGTATCCACCCATGATTCGGCATAAATTTTAGTTTGAGTGATCACAGCCCGGAAGCCACAATTTTGATGAGCAAAAAGATCATCCACCCCTGCATCGGCAAAAATAACAAAGCCGTCATTCTTGTTGGCCTCTAAATACTGTTGGTGAGTCCAGATATCAGTACCATCATCATTATATCCAAAGGAGAAAATCTTGGTGGTTCCGTTAGAATCGACAGTGGCTAAACGGGTACGAATGTTATCTTGGGTTTCTAAAAGTTGCCAAACACCGTCCTTGTTACCTAAGCCAACCCAACCATGGTCGGTTTGACTGCCATGAGTAAGACCCAAATCATCAATGCATGAGAGCCATAGGGGGAAACTGAGCTCGCTCATAATCGTGGAATCAAATGCTCCACTAATATCAGCAGGATCTTTTATAAGACAAAGAGGCTTTCTGGAACTGCTCAGATCCTCTGTCATTTCTGCGATCCGCTCATCAGATTTGGAAATGGAATTCACCACATTGACAGAATTCTCATCCTCGATATTAAAGCGCTGACAGTAAACTGTGTGGGCTAGTTTTTGTTCCGCAGTGATTCCTCCATCATAGGTGGAAAAGTCACATTTGGTAGTGGGGGCTGCTATCAAATTGGAGCTACTTGGTAAAGAGGCTTCTACATTATCCGACATATTAGGCACGGGCAAAGCTAATTGCCCCGCACTGTCCACAGAAGCAAAGCCCAGATCTCCAAACTCATTATCTACCATCCCGCTGGGTATCAAGAGGTCTAAATCATCTTGGGCTGGGACTCCAAAGTTGAGAGTGCTCGCATTAGACTCATCAAAATCATATGAGTGACCGCCTTTAAATCCATCATCTTCATCCTCTGAATCAGAATCCTTCTCGCTGTTATCATTGTCACTCTCATCTGATTTCTCTTTTTCATCTTCATCTATATTAAGGACGGGCTTCTCTTTTTCAGCTTCTTCATCTTCATCCTCTTCATCTTTGCTGGCATCGCAGCTCAAAATTAATAAACCCATAAGTAAAAGAAATATCCATTTAACCATCAAAAACCTCCCGGTGGGCACTTGAAATTCATCTTATTGCCTGCTTATTTTACCCAAAACTAGGGAAGTTTTCAATGAGGGTTGAGAAATACTCTGAGGAGATGATAGGTAGTCGATATAAAGATTAATAAATGATTTTCGTTGAAATTTAACTAAAAACGTTGTATATGACAGAGAATATTCTATAAAAGGAGTTAATTTATGAAAATTAAAATGATTATTTTGAGTTACCTATTAATTGTGCCAATTTCTCTTATTAATGCCCTCTCGTTAGAAGATTTTTGCGGGGTTTTTAAAGTGAAAAATGTGGCCGAATCTCCCTGTGGGCAAAGTGTATTAGAAATATACAAAAACTGTACCTACCGGGGAGAGTGTGGAGAAGGGATCGTGATGCACCGACGTACTGATTTGCGTAGGTTTGCCAATCCTGATCTCCTTCCCGAAGTGATCTTTTGTAATATCAATGAAGACTTAGCTCCTGATACTAATAAAAAATGTGTAATGTTTTCTGAACCTAATTACACCCCCATCCCTCGGGATAGATACCCCAAGAAAAAGGTTCCCAGCGGAAAAAATACCCTTTTGGACAATGTCTTATCTAAAGAGGTGATAACCTCCATGACGGGGTCACTTTTTATGCCTTTACGGAGAAAAAACACCAAAACAACCTTGACCTTGGAAGACAACAAGATCCACTTTGAAAAAGTAGAATTTATTGAAACCTATAACTGGCTGATGGGTTGGCAGCAAGAAGAGCCTCACATTTTAAGATGTACTTTTGAAAAAGAGTAGTAAAATCGATTTTTCTTGAGTCAAGAGTTTTTACCTAAAATATGTTAAAGTTGATAGATCACTATCACTAATAAGGGAGACTCTTATGCATATATCTACCCGAATGATCGGACAGCTTTTCACTATGAGCCTACTACTTCTTCTTTGGATGCACGCTTGTGGAGAAAAAGAAGATGATAAAGAGGAGGATGAAAGTTCAGAGACAGCTACTCCAAATGGAGATCCCAACATCGAAGAGAAACTTAAAACCAGTGGGCCCACTGCCAAACTAGCCATTAATGTTGTTCCCCCCAAGGCATTTAAAAAAGCCCGCCCTTTGGTGGCCGAAGAGGTGGCCAATTCTCTCTTTTTAAAACCTCTTTTTCGGTTAGCAGATGCGATAATCGTGCCGAGTGCTATGACCATCAGAAAGAATCCTGACTCCATCAAACGGATGCTGGCAGAAGTGAAAGAGGGTTTGGATCAAGGACAAAACTTCTTTATCTACCCTGGGGGACAGCTCTCGCGCTCCTATATGGAGGTGTTAAAAAATAAGAGTATTGTCTATCGTATTCTCAATCAAAATGAAGGAGTGCGCATCGTGCTTGGCCGCACACGAGGTCTTTGGGGTTCCTCTCTAGGATATGGCCAAACAGGAAGCGCACCTAGGATGCTCGCCTACGCACGGGCTACCTTAAGTGTCTTTTTAAATGGTATATTTTTTATGCCCAAAAGAAATGTGGAAATCACTTTCACTGAACCCCGCGACTTTCCATTTGAGGGTGATAAAATCGCCATGAATAAATACATGGAAACCTTTTATAATGATGGCACCAATCATTCTTCTTTTGTGCCCTATGGTTGGTGGGATCGGAAAGGAACCAGATCTATTGCAACCACCAATACCCCCGTGCTGGGAGAGCCACCTCGGGACGCCAAAAAAATGATTGTGGATTATATTAAAGAGGTAAAAGGAGAGCATTTTGAAATCACCGAAAATACTCACCTGGAAAGAGATTTAGGCTTTGATGTGGTTAAGCAGGC
>CAYFLR010000068.1:0-210 GCA_964343805.1 uncultured bacterium
ATTATCTTTAAAAGGAGTATAACTAAACCCGGCATTATGGCCCACACCATTACCCCAATTGGCGGTGGTAAAAGAGGACCAATTGAAAGAATTATGATCGAGGGTTTTGTTATCAATCATGGTGTTTAATTTTTGATAATTGGCGAGAGTGGGAGAGGCCACCACTTCCGACTTGGTTAACACATACATGGAGTAACCAATAGAGACTCT
>CAYFLR010000068.1:220-8410 GCA_964343805.1 uncultured bacterium
AGGGTATGGCAAACCCAAAAATTCCGCCGGTTTTAGTTTTAACTGCCAAATCCATCGTTCCTTTTTTTTCTTGATTAAAAGTACTCACCTCTAAATTGGCAAAGGTTTGAAATCCGGCATAGGGAAAAATAAGATTGGGAAAGTACAAATTAGCTTCAAAGTAGGCCGCATCATTGGCATCACCGCGCAGTTTTTCCGCATTGTTTTTAACCTCTGCTAAGAGTTCATCCAGATCGGCGTTTTCTTTGATCTCTCCATTTCCTACCAGCTTATCTGGGTCGATGAGGGTTCGAGGACCGGTCACAGTTTCGATATTTATAAGGGGGTAGTTGTCGGTAATGTTGAAATCTATTAGGTTAGCGGGGTTATAGTAAAGAGCATCGGCTCCTAAAGATTGGGCGGTCATGGCTTCCACATTGGAAAAAGATCGCAAGGAACGCATGATTCCAATTTGAGATTGGGCAGATAAGTAACCTGTCCAAAATAAATAGAGAGTGAGGGAAAATAAACTAATTTTATGCTTCATACCCTTTCTCCTTAAGGAGATTAATTGTCTATTTCCTCTATCGGACCAAAATTCCTTATTTTAATTTACAGAATCTTAAATGCTTGAAAATAAATTGATAAAAAAATAAAAATTCAATTAAAGAAATGAGAAAATAAGCAGATAAATGAATGAATATCTGTATGGTAAAAAATGAAACTAACATTATTTACGCTTATATTTATCTTGGGGATCCTTTTTCATAGTAGCTTACTTTGGGCAGCTGGGAAAAAAGGAGGCTTAGAGGTAGGCCTTGACCTCATGGGAAAACTTAGAACTTTTGATTTTTTCTATGATGCCGATCTCACAGGGTATACCACCAATGGGTGTAACTCTAATACCTGTAAAGAAAGTATGGATCATGGTCAATTCGTTTATTCTTTCTTTCTCAACCGTCAAACAGAGAAGAAGAGCGACTACTTTTTTGATTGGGAATTGAGAGCTGATCTAGAGCGTTTTTATGCCAGCTATCATAATAAACATGAAAATGTCTATGATGATAAGCCCTTAGAAAATGTGAACCTGAGTATGTACAATCTGAATATTAAACCGGGCATCACCTTTGGATTCCTTATGAAAAAGGGGATTTTATTAAGTAAGGGGAGTGGTCCTCCCACTCCAGTTATTTTTAGTATTGGTCCTCTTCTCACCGGATTCTACGGAAGAGCATCTATAAATGATCAACGAAAAGCCTCTCAGGTGACAAACTTTGCATACGGTTATTGGTATGAGATGGGAGCAAAAATGGCCAGTATGAGCACATCTTGGTTAGGAACCTACTTTATCTTTTTGGTGGAGTATCTGAAGTTTGATAAGGATCGCTTTTTCCCTAATAAAGTGGGACCTATGTATAACTTTAAAACTGAGTCTCATGCCCTAGGAATTGGATTAAGAATCCGAATAGAGTAGTTTAAAAAGAGGCACTTAAAAAGAATTTAAGTTCAAAGCGAATATACCCAACGGTAATTTCCTGCAGTTGAAAGGCAGGGCCATCAAAAATGCCTTTTAAACCCACATTGAACTTTTTTCCATATTTCATTCCCGCATAAAGGTTCAATTTCAATCCACCGCCATTAGATTTGGGGTTATCATCTGCAGTATGGTAGTTATAGTTTACAAAAGAAAATCCGGCTCCTCCGCCATAGATATACTGCAATGATTTGTAAGCAATGGTATCAAGATACCCAATTAACGGTCCCACACTATAAAAAATTCCTTTTTTCAAGGTGCCATCTTTGCCGAATGTCTCTTGAGCGTCACTGGGAAAGAGAGGGGATTTAGCTCCCAGAGAGAGGACATCCAAAGAGATCATTCCGTAAAATGATCTGCCTGACTTGGTTAAAGGAACCGTATCGTCTAAGGCCGTTTCCAGAGAAATGCTTCCTGGGGAAAAAAAGCCGATAAAGTTTATACCATGGTTGGTGAGCCAGATGTCTGGACGGTAGATACTGGTATCCTTACTCTTATCAATTGTTAGACCTGATGCCTCTTGGAGTACAAAACCTTGAATCTTGGAATAAAAGTATTCGAGACCCCACCAGGATTTATAGTATCTCACAATGGTGGACTGATAGTTAATTTCCTCTTTTTGGTCCAGCAGTTCTCGTTGTTCATTTAGCTTCTTCTTCTCATCTGATTCAGTTAGATCCATACTGTGTGAAATACCCCAGCCTTTATAAGAAACCGATATTCCAAAGGGGAGGGAGGTGGAGGGTTCATAGCTGATTGTCTGCTCGTCGCTATAGTACTGCTTCAGTTTATAGCTAAAGATGTCACTGACACTCATTAATCCAGTCTTTTCACCTGACTCAGTGTCCTTTTTCTCATAATTTTTGGGACCGCTAAGCATAAGGATACTGGATTTATCACTCAAAAAGCTATTGATGCTAAAGGTGTCCTTAGCCCCGTAGCCTTGGTTGAAAATACAGAAGGACGCTAAGATAATGGAAAATCTAAAAAGTTGGGAGATCATAATGTAAGAATTATAACACTAGCGAAGGCTGCACTCAACTATTGGAGAAAGAGGTTATTAATATCTATTGTAGACCTCGTAATCCTTCCAATATTTGATATGGAATTGATATTTTTCTTTCCATTGGCGATTGGCAATTCGCCGAAGAGAAACAGGGCATTTTCTTTGAGCAATGAGACGCTCTAACATATGCGCCGCCCATCTAATTTTTCCATAAGCATAAAACTGCTTAACAATTTTCAATCTGGGACCACAGGACTCTTTTTTCTTTGAAGGAAAGGCATATTCTAAATAAGAACGAGCCTCATTGAATCTTCGGTGACGAAGAAGCTTAAAGCCATTATTTAAATGAGCCTGCGGGGAAATATCTCTTCTAAAAACAATATGATTTTTAGGATAATAATTTTTAGCTTGTATTGGTGTTTCTATGACAAAGAAGGTCAATCCAATTAAAAATAGGAGATAGTGACGCATGTTTCTTACCTCTGCTAGGGGTTTAAGCTTTTCTCTGTCTCTTAATAAAGGCGTCGGAGTTTCGTTTAAATAACTTTAAATTGTTGTGGAAGACGTTGATTTCTTAGCGTATTTTGATGGTTTTTGTTAGCGCTCACTGTGTTTAGTTAAAATTCCCCAAAAAAGAAACTCTAAAGAACTTTCTCCCGTATTTTTAATAGCATGACTCGTATTGGCGGGTACTTGCACCACACTATCCAAGGTGATTTCAAAGCTCTCTTTCTCTAAAGTAATCAGCCCCTCTCCTTGTAGGAAGTAAAAATACTCTTCCATGGTAGGATGGATGTGAGCTTCTACACTCTGACCGCTGGGGATCTGACCTTTACCAATTTGGGTGATCGTCGATTCACATTGCTCGCTAGTATAGGCGACTTTTTTCATAGCGCCTGGATGAGAGGTGGGCCCCCACGAGTGATCACCAAACTTAAACATAGGTTGATTGTGCTTTTTCATGAGATGTCTATACCAAATAAATCTCCTTAAAACAGCTTTCTTTAATATTTGTCTGTATAATACCTTGTAAATAATATATTTATATCTGTTGTTAGGGTTATTTTAAAATATGCTTGTGGGAAAATGAGAAAATTGCTATAGACTGCCCTAATAACATTATTTTAATTACCTAGCTAATAAGGAGTGATTTATGAGTAAATGGTTAGCAGCATTATTAGTGTTCGCTTGTTGGATCGGTTTAGGACAGCAAGCTTGGGCCGAAGAGCAAACCTCTTCTGAGCCAGTGGTTGAGACTGTAAGTGAAAAGATTGATTGGAACGAAGTTAATAAGGTGATGGCTGAAGTTTTTAATCAGGTGATTGATGGAGATGATATTGTTAAAGAACTACTTCTCTCTTTAGATCCTGAAGTTACTGATTTAGAACTAGATCGCTATCTTTTTAATCTTCATAGTAAGGTAGCCAAGACTCCTTGGATGGAAGATCAAACCGTAACATCTGATATTGATGCCAGTTTATCTGCAGACCTTGATAAACTAGTTAACGAGCAGGATGAATCTCAGGTTTCTACCGTGGCTAAACTGGGTTTTAAACTCTCTTATAAAACTAAGGCGATTGAATTTATTAAATACCTGGTGAATAACTGGGTTGATGATGTGATGGCCGATCCCTATGATTTGACTGAAAAAGCTTTGGTTGAGATGGTAGACGAACTAAAAAAGGTAAATCAAGTTAATACTATTAAAGAGCTTTATGACTATCTGAAAAGTTTGCGCTTAAAGGTTATGGAAGCGCTTGTAACCTATCCCCTTCCAGCGGATCCAGTGGAAAAAAAGATGCAGCTTAGAGACTTGGCTGAAGCCATGGCTTTTCTAAATGGAATTGATGTGGATTCCTGGGCTGAGGAAGACAATGGTGATTATGTTTATAAGAAGATAACAGTTTCTCTTGAGCAAGCCATCGCTTCGGTACAAGATGAGTATGATAGAGAGTTCTTTCTTCCTGAAGTAAAACTTTTTATTACTGAAGAAGGCCTTTCTCTTTCTTTAAGGGCTAAAATCATAGATTCCAGTTACCTTTCCTACTATGAAATGTTTAAAGCTGAAATCAGAGATTTTTTCATGCAAGTTCAAAAGCGTATGAACATGGATGAAGTGACTGAAATGGCGCGTGGCTACTTTGAATTAGTTAAAGATTTGGTTGCAGAGAAGTTATAATCGCATTATATAATAAAGAGATCAAACTGGTTGGCGTCCATAAACGCACATCCGCTGTGTTGACTTTTAAAGCAACCTGATTTGATCTCTTTTTTTTAATAACTATTGGGAGTAGATGAATGCGATTTGCAATTGAACTTTTCTTAGATCCAGTTGGCCAAGGTAAAATTAAGAGACTCGCTGATATGCTCCGCGCTCAAGGTGGAAACTACGAGACGGAAAAAGTATGCAGACCCACATTTCGAATTGGAACCTATGAAGATATCTCTGAGCAGAGCCTAGTAAATGCTTTAGAGGTGGTGGGAAAAGAGATTAAACTTCTCAATGTCTCCTTCTCCTATTTAGGATTGTTTTCTGGTTCTAAAACAGCATTTTGTGGCGCCACATTGAGTGGAGATCTCCTCAATGCCCATACCATGATTCATGAAAAGTCTAAAGACAGTGCCTATAACCCGGATCGCCGTCTGCTTCCAGGAAACTGGGTGCCTCACTGTGGAGTGGCGACTAATATTGGGCGTGATGATATTGGAAAAGTATTTTCATCTATGTACACCACTTGGCAGCCTTTTAAATGTCTGGTCTTAGTAAAACTCCAGCCGGAGATCAAAGAACTCTTTTCTTGTACTCTGAAAAAGTGGTAACTCTGGTTAGTAAAGGAATTTACTGCCGAAAAAGTAAGTATTAGTTTTTCTTTCCACATCTTGACTGAGGGGAACATTGCTAATCAGTTGGCTTTCCCCTGTCCCGACCTGTTGGATATACCCTAAAATAAGTGACATGGCTTTGGTATCAAAGGAAACCCCACCGCTTAATCCTTTGCTGTTTATATAGGGTGGCTGATTGATGCTAAGCGGTTCAATTTTGGTGGTAAAAGTATTATTGGTGAAATAGCCTCCCCGTAAGTAAAACCGATCCCAAAAAGAAATTTCACCCCCAACACTCCAATTGAGGACCGCATTACGGGTTATATCTCCCTCTAAAGGCTTTTCATTTTTAGTCCCCATGGTGTAGGTTGCATCAGCAGATAATACAAATAGAGATCCGCCATGAAGAGAAGCTCCTACCGAGCCTGAAATGGGATTATCTTCCTTAAAGCCCGCTGGGTGAGTTTTACCTGTGACGGGGGCTGTTGCTTCTTTTCCATTTTGTTGGGCAATGGTGGTAAAGATAAATGTAGTTTCATCGGTTAGAGCAAACCCTTTTTTTACGCTGGCCCCGAATCGCAGGTACTTTAGATCTAAAAGTAAACCTGCCGTAGGAATGAGACCGGTATTATTTATATTCCGGTAGATATTAAGGGAACTGTAATCCCCAGCGGTGCTTTTAACGAGTTGATAATTCAGAAGAATTGAAGATCTGTCGTAGTAGAACAAGCTAAAACCTAAAGAGAAAAAAGAGTTTAGATGAAAGGCGGCTCCGGCTCCATAAAGGGTATTCGATGAGTTGACCTGTCTGTTCCTTAAGTAATAATCGGCTCCAGTGAGAGGGTCATTGATATTATCTAAGAGGTTGTTTTGATCAATGTTTTCTATTTCGGAGGTCAATAAGCAGTAGCCCAAAGTGAGTTTGCCGAGTTTTCGAGTTCCTCCAACAAAAACCGGAAATATACTGCGCGAGGATTGTTTGAAATCCGATCCGGCGATGGCCTTTTTATAAGTGGTCTCATTTTGATGAAGGGCATTCGAAGAGACAGACAGTGAGTTACTTTTTATGTTGGCTAGACCTGATGGATTGTAATAGAGCCCTGAAGCATCGTCAGATAAAGAGGTATAACTGCCTCCCATAGAAGCTGCCCGAGCTCCAATGATGATGTCTTTATAATGAAAAACATCAGCGTCTAAGAGGTCGATTGGTAAAAGACCGAAAATAAAGAATAAAATGATTCGTATCATCATCCTTTAGTTTTCGGTTGTTTTAATCAATTATTTAGAAAATTATCCGCATTTACCCACTTTTTCAACTTTGGTTTCCATATGGCTGGTTTTCTTGCCTTCAAAAATAGCTAAGATGTCATCCATTTCTGGATCTACAAAGTCGATATTGTAGTGGTATTCAGTGAAGAAAGATTTCTTGATGTATTGTTGTTCACCATGAATCCAACGATAGTTAACTTTTATATAGCAAGGGCGGCTGTATTTATAGGTGCTCACCAGGCGTTTTTCTATTGAGACATTGCCTTGGATACCCCAATCATGACGAGTTTCTTCAGGCGAAAGTTCAAAATTCCCACCTCGCTCCATATCGAATCCAGCCGGAATGGGTAAAATGACTTCCCCTTTAGACATGCGGGGGTTGGCACTGTCGTTGATATGCAATTTTAAAACCTTGGCATTCTTTTTATATCTCACTGTCACTCGATAAGTCTGGCGAGGCATCAGCGTGAAAGTTTCAGTGCTGTATTCCTTATCAATAAAGGAACTTCCACCCCGAAAGGTCACAGTGACATTAAGAGGTTCACTGACCTTTAACAGTCCTTTAAAACAGGATGTTAAGGAGAGAAGAATGATTATAAAAGGGATAAACTTTAAGTAATTATTATATTTAAACATGATCAATCCTTTTTGTTCATTAAATCACGATATTTACTGATGGCCATTAAGGGAAAGGCATAAGCGTAAGAGGGATAGTTTAAAGGGGGATAACCTTGATGGCCAGATGCCATAGCGTAAGAGTTGACCCATTTCCCATTTTTATTAAATTCTTTGATGAGATAATCGATGGCTTTATGCACTCGCTCATTGATGATGCCGGCATTTAGGATAGCTAAGAGAACCCAAGCTGTTTGTGTGGGGGTGCTAATTCCTTTCCCTGCCCAAGACTTGTCTTTATAGGAAAGTCTTGATTCACCCCATCCACCATCTTTATTTTGTCTAGAAAATAACCAGCGAATGGAATCGTTAATGTAAGTTTTGCGAGGTGATTCTCCCGCGCTAATAAGTCCTACAATGGCGGCACTTGTACCGAATAAGTAGTTGATCGCCCAGGTTCCTGGCCAAGCGTAATATTCATTGCGAGGATCTCCCACCGGCACTTGGGTGGCTTTCAGAAAGGAAATCGCTCTGCGAACTTGATAACTGTTCTTTTTATTTACGCCCACATGAGCCAGAGCTTCCAAAACATGACCCGTGATATCAGGAGAAGAAGTATCTAAGAAAAACTTAACGGGAGCAGTATACTGGAGTGCGAATGCCATAGGGATCCGGTTGGCTCCTTTGGTAAAGGCAGCCCAACCTCCATCGCGGTTTTGCATTTTTTCTAAGAGCCAATCAGTGGATGCTTTGAGCTCTTTTTCAGCCATGTTGAGTCCGCTTAAGGCCAACATAATAATGGCGGTGTCATCGCAGTCAGGGAAATCATGAAAGTCGGCTCCAAAGGGAAACCCACCATCTTTTCCTTGATTATTTTGCAGGTAGAGACCGGCTGTTTTTAATTCTGCTGGCTTGACCCCTGCACTTGTAAGAGCGCTTACCAGTAATCCAGTATCCCAAAAAC
>CAYFLR010000068.1:8429-16611 GCA_964343805.1 uncultured bacterium
GTAAACACTGGGGCTAGTCCAACTGTATTTTTTTACAAAGTGAAAGCCCCTCTCAATAGAGGTGTGGATTTGAGTTTTTAGCTCTTCGATTTTGGCTTTATCTTGACCTTTTTTAACTTGTTCTAAATAGGTGAGGTAGTGTTGAAGGCAGATGATATTTAAGGTGGTTCCGTTGATATATCCCGACCAACTTCCCTCTTTGGCTTGTCTGGTTAGAATAATGTCCTCGATGATATGAACAGATAGGTTAATTGTCTTGGGATTGGTGGGAGGGGTGAGCATGCTGTCTTTCGCATTTACAGTGGGCGCTCCATTTAAATAGAGTTCGTCTAATGAATACTGATGGGGGTAGAGTTGGGCTAAAGGATTGGTGAATTTATTAACGAGTAGATATAGAATGGGATAGAAAGTATAGACCACCCATTGAGCCATGTAGGCTTCTTCCATTTCGATGATGTTTGCTAAAATACTTGGGCTGATAGATCCGGCAAACTGTAATTCTTCCCAAGAGTAGGCCCCGAGCATGCAAAGGAAAAATTGAATTTCAGGATCTGCTCTTTCAATTCCCCCATTTTCTATTATATAGTTTTTAGCCTTTGTCATCAGTTGGGAGTCGGCGGCATAATGGGTGCTTTTAAGGAAGAGGTAATTTAAAATAGTGGCGTTGATATCACCTTTTTTATAATTCTCATCAGGAAGATACTCCCATGAACCATTTGGTAAGACGGTTTCTTCAATCACTTTGGTGAGTTTTTGTTTATCAAATTGAGGCTCGATTCCCATGATGCGATTGGTTAACCAAGTCTGAGATGCTCGGGCAACGCCATAGGTAAAAATAAGTTGATGCCAATAGCCTTCCTCATTTCTGAGTTGGTTAATATTCTTTATGGCCCCTTTGATGGTTGTTTCTAATTGGCTTTTTCTTTGGTCGTTAGCTAATGCCAGGGATGGCAAGACAAGACCAATTATTATAATCAAAGTTATCTTTTTTATATTTCTAATTCCCATTGTTTCCTCTCTTGGAGAAGGTATCAAAAATCTTTTGAATTGATACTCCGCGGTTAAGTTGCAGTCTCTTTTTGGCTCCATCATGAATTCCAATAAGCTCGCCTCGCTGATTAAAAATAGGACTTCCACTCATTTGACTCAGAGTGTCGGCACTATGTAGAAAGTTAATATCATTTTCCCATTGGAAGAGGTGACCGCTGCTCTCCACAAATCGTTTTTGTTTAGGGTGAAACCCAATGACGGTAATTATCTCAGCAGGGTTACCAGTGGATGTTTTTATTTTTTCGAATGGAATGCTATCAAGCTGTTGACTACTGGAAAGCATTATCAGAGCGATATCCATTTCTAAGTCGATAAAGCTGTGAGGAGTCTGCATAGGCTCTCTTATTTTAAGTAGAGTGCCATTTATAGTAGAACCCACTAAATTAGGGCAGAAGTTAGATTGATCGCAAAAAGTGGTATACATGTGATAGACATGAGCGCTGGTTAATATCCAGGTATTCTCGCCAGGAAGAATGATCCCATTGCCTAACAAACTCTTTCCCATTCTGATTTTCACGATATTTTTGGTCATGGGTGAAAAGCTAGGGTTGACTTTTTTGATTCCAAGCCCTTTTCCTGTGGTGATTTTAATCTCACTTTTTATGGAGGGATTCATGGGCTGGCCGCAGTGCAACAATGCGATCATTGTCAAAGTCACTAAAAATAATTTGGTCAAGGTGGCGCTCATTCTTAATCCTTATCGACGACCTGGGTAGGGTTGATATCCATAAGGTTGGGGCTGCCCATAAGGATAGGCTGGTCTGCCATAGTAGGGATGGGGAGCGTATCCACGGCCTTGTCCGTATTGAGGAGCATATCTTTGATGATTTGGGGTTGAAGTAGCAGTCGTCTTTTTAGGTTCTTCTTTTTTAACAGCAGCTTCTGGTTTCTCTTCAACTACAGGCTTCTCTTCAACTACAGGTTTCTCTTCAGCTTTTACTTCCACGGGTTGTTCTTCGACTTTTTCTTCAACTGGCGCTTCATTATTAATTTCGCGAGTTGCTTGGTATTCATCATAGATGGTTTTACAGTGTTTATGCCAGTATTGCCTGTTTTGGAATTGTTGCATCATCACTTGGGGAGGAGGAGGGGGAGGAGTACTTGATCCGCCACCACCAAAGAAATTACTCATCATGCTCATCGGGTTCATGCTCATCATGTTTCCTGCTTGTCCCATGGTTTGAGAAGCGTGTCCCATAGTTCCAGTTATTTGAGGAATGATTCCTGAGAACTCTAAAAACATTTGGCAGGTAGAGAGATTCACTCGATCAAAACCGGTTAATAAGCGATCGGTGGTGTAGTTGAGTCGATCGGACATATTTTCTAGACTGTTTAAAGCACGAGCTCCTGGGCTGTCAGGATTTTCGATGAAGACTTCACGCAGTCTCATCATAATACCTTCCCAGTCTTCATTCATAAGTTCATCTTTGAGATTTTTAAGTTCATCTAAAATTGCAATGGCGCCAAATAACTTAATTTTGATTGCGGCAATATCTTGTTGCATGAGGTGCATACTGTCAGCCATTCGAGACATTTCCTCTACACCGCGATCTACGCTGGAAAGCCCTCTTTCCACTGAATAAATGGTGTATCCACCAGCACCAATAATGAGAATATAAACCAAAATAGGTAAGGCTTCGTTTTCGTTGTTAAGCTGGGCAAAAAGCCTCTCATCTTCCATAAATATAGCTAATCCATGAGGATTGACCATTCCAGGTAGAGTCAACTCTTTGGCAAATTCGCCTAATTCTAAATTAAAAGTAATATCTACCGGTCGGAGATTTCGGTTAAATAGAAGTGATTTTTGGGGTTTTTCATTAATAAAACAGTGACCTTGGTATTCTTGCCGCTTTATATTGGGAAAGCTTTTTTCTGGTATAAAAGTAGAACATAAAGAGGGTTCTTGATTGGCTAAAGCCATAGGAGAAATACCCAAAAAGATCCCAAGAAGGAGAAGGGTTGTCCTTAGAAAGTGAGTCTTCATTTATAACCTCGTAATAATCTTTAAAAATGAGTGTGATTTTGTGAGATTTGCATAAAATAGCAAAAATCGATTGGTAAAATACCTAAAATTGGTTAAAAAATCAATATAAATCTGGGTTATGCTTAAGATTGCTGGTAGTTATGGTGTGGTTATATGGTGGATGATGGGGCTAGGATTCAAAATCAGACACGTCTTCAAAGTCACTGGAATCTGTCTCAAGGTCATCTTCTTCGATCATTTGCTTAGCAGCATGTACTTCAAAAAGCTTCTGCCAATCTTTGAGGTTTTCCATACAGTCCCCAATCGCTTTTAAAAAACTCTTCTTGTCGATGGGTTTTCTAAAGTAGTGGCGAGCCCCATTTCTAAAGCAGGTTATGGCTGGTGCCATTGACATATCACCTGTTATAACGATGACCTGGACCCCTTGCTTCAGAGAGATAATGGTTCTTAAGATATCATCTCCATAAGCATCTGGCATATGGATATCGGTCACCACGATATTGAATTTATTTTGTTTAAGCTGTTCCAGAGCAGGGGGGGCTTCATGAAAACTAGTTATCTCAACTCCTTCAAACTCTTTTTGTAGCATTCGAGTTAGCAGTTGAAGAATATCCTTGTCATCATCAATTATTGCTATTCTAGGTCTAAATGAAAAATCCATAGTCTTCGCCTCAAAATGATATTAAATTGTAAGAGACATCCGCTTCTTCGGCGGTTTGTCAATTATATCATGTTATTAAATTAAGATGCAATCATTTGGGGTTCGGCTTTTTCGATTTCTTTTCAGGTTGACTCGGGTTATGTCCTTGATAAAGATGAAAGGCACAATCTGGACCAATGAGAGGCTTGGCACTTTCCAGACTGAGCTTTAAATCTTTCTTTATGATTTTGCTTCGGTAGAGATATTTGATGCGAGTGAATTCAGCATTATTATTCAATGGGACGCCTCTCTTAGCAGGTTTATCAAGTTCCTTCAGATTCCTATACTAACATAATTTAAAGCTAATTACCTAGTCTTTGAAGAGTTGGTACAGTGATTGGATAAACTTTAAATCCGCTTCAATTTGCTTTAATTCACCTAGTTTAGCAGCTGGATCTAATTGTTTGAAAGCGGTAATATCACTAATTAAGGTTTCATAGGTCTCTTTCAATTCCTCGGGAATCATGGGTTTAATTTGATTCACAGTTCCTTCCAATTGGCCAACGGAAGTTCCTAGAGAATTCTCAAATTGGCCGATGTAAGCTGTCACATTATCAGCTGGGATATTTAAACCTTCAGCTAAAATTTTAGCCAATGCAGCGAGAATTTTTTCTTCTAAGACTTTTTGCTTTGCAATTTCTTCTAGCATTTGGCTTTCTAACTCGGGCGCTTTTTCAGCGATCGCATAGGTAATACTCATTCCATCTTTGGTTTGAGGTATCACGTAAGTTTTTGTCCCGGTTGGGGAAGTAAATTCAACCTTTTCCACATCTGATGGAATGGCATCATCATCAAATCCTTTAATACGGAAAGAGATATATTCATCGAAGGATTGATCTCCTTGATTATCGATATTTGATATTGCCATCAAAAGAGCATATTGTTTGATGGATAAACTACTAGAAGGTGCTATCTTCGCTGTAATGGTATCGGGAGTTCCCGGTTTGACAGCAACAGGTTCTAATTGTTGATCTTCATTCATAGCTACGGTTAGAGTGGATTCTAACTTCTCTCTCATAACGTTGGAAAATAGCTCTAGCAAGGGATTTTTTAATAGGTCAAAGTAGTTCATATTCAGACTGATTTGACGGTACTTATTTGCAGGAAATCCTCTTAAGGAGAGCATAATGAGAGAACCAATCTTATCGGTTTCAATTCCTCTACGGGTGACACGTGAATAATGTCCAGCTCTTTCTTGAACCGATTTAAGGTACTTTCCATTTTTAAGACCAATCTTCAGTTCGGGTTGATCCTCTGCTGAGGCGGGTCCTGGTAAAAAGGTATTACTTTCTTGATCTAAATGATAAGTTCCTGGTTCAACAGTTTCTAAAATATTCACAAAGAAACTGATTCCAGCTTGTACCGCCTTCAGATAATCTGCCTGTCCACCAGGTCTGTTTTGATTGTGGTTAAAACCCCCTGTCATACTTTGATATAAAAATTCATCAAAAAATTGTCGCATGGGAAGGAGATAGCGACCAATAACGTAACTGGATCCTCCACCAAAACGACGATTTCCTCTACGAAAACCAAAGAGCATGTACTCAGTTTCATAAAGATCGATGAGGTTCTCGGCAATTTGCTCTACGGTGGTGCCGGAGTCAAATCGGTTACAAGTTGGATCGTTATTTACATCCCCGTCAGTACAGAAACTGTAAGGGCGAATTTTTAAACTTCTGTTGGCCATTAAAATCGATTTTTGACGACTTAGCTTTTTATTTTCTTGCATCTGCTTTGTGACCAACATCTCAAATTCCTCTTTGCTGATGTCTTTAGTGGTCATGCTGCCGGTTGTTTGATCAAAGGATTCTACCTGCTCTAATTTTTCTCCATATCCATATTTAATAGCTGCAATATCGTAAGGACCTACATTATCATGCAGGGCTTCAAAGGAATTAAGGTAATCCATAACACTGGAAGTGATATAACTTGAAAGCTCAGGCTGTCTGGTTGCATCTTGACTGGCTTTAATCGCATGATACTCTGCAGGAAAATTTAATTCATCCCAGGATCCATGAAAGTTATGACGGAGACCTAAGTTGTGACCCACTTCATGGAGCATAGTACTTAGAAAAGATTTAGAATCTAATTCGGATTCAATCACCGAACGCATTTCATTTTTGTGGTTTTTGATGAAGTTAGCTGCGGCACTCATAAAGTGATCTTGGTGTAGAATACAGCTGTGATGACGATCCAAAAAAGCATTGGAAATACCTGGAAGGGCATTATCCATATTCTCGCTATTTAAGCTGTTAAGAGTGCTGAGGGCTTCACGGTTCTGGATGTTTTCTGCCAATTTAGAAATCTTTTTTAGGTTAAATTGGTTGAGCTGATTATTGGCAGTGGGTTTGACTTTAGCTTGAGTCAGAGCCGAATTGATAGTTTTGGTCAGGGTCGAATTAGATTTTACTTTTGATTTTAACTCACTTCTTTCTGCTTCGAAATCTGCTGCGGTTTTACCTTCGGCTACAATGTCATAGTAGTCCATCGCATGAGCAATGGATTTTTTGTGAGCATCTCCATAGATATAGACTTTGGCAGCTAAATGCTCTCCGGTTGCAGAGTCAACAATGGAAGGTCCAAACCCCAAGGGACCACGGATCTGATAGTTGGGTATATAGACAATCATGTTGTAACGAGGATCTGCAAAGTGTTGCCCACTGTTTTCATGAAGCTCCAGGACCTCTCTGCCAATGGCTTTTGTGAAAACATCATTCCATATTTGAAAGGTCTTTTTAACTTCATCTTTATATTCCTCTGGGAAACCAGCACTTAAGTAGTATTTAACTTTCTTAGAGCCACTTACATTAAACCTTTGGATAAAGTGCTTAATGCCATCATCTTTTTTCCTGTTTTGCTCATCTAAAGTGTACTGGGAAATTCTAAAGAAACCAAAACGATCAAAGTCATAATCATCGTAGCTCATCTGTTGGTAGTCCCGTTGATCAACTCTTAGAAAACTATGGCGAATTTTTAAAGAGG
This sequence comes from uncultured bacterium, assembly GCA_964343805.1. Classification (GTDB taxonomy): domain Bacteria; phylum Bdellovibrionota_B; class Oligoflexia; order CAYFLR01; family CAYFLR01; genus CAYFLR01. The sequence continues at coordinate 15,146 of CAYFLR010000068.1, forward strand.
TGGGTTCGTAAAGGCTTTCGCTGGCTCCCGAAAATCCCGCTTTGACATTGGGAACCAAGACGGACTCGGTTTCAAATGTGATCAGACCATCTTCTAATTGAACCTTTCCAATCATTGCACTGTCCTTTACAATCACTCGATGAAAGTACATTTTTTCTAGACCAAGCAGATCATTAAAGTAGGAGGTGACTCTATTGTTAGCAAAATTAATACGGGCTTGCTTTCTTTGGTGCGGTTGTTTCTCTCGGTTCTCTATCCGTCGATGGGTCGGGTCGCCATAAGCATTCTTAGCTTGCTCTATATCAAAATGATCGGCACTGTATCTTAAAACTGGAGAAGGAGCTCCTCCATCATTCAAAGGGTCCGACTCTTTATAGGCGGTGAGGTAGCTATCTGAAAATTTAAAATTCAAACGATCTGTTTGCAGCATTTGACCGGGAAAGAAAAGTCCATTTTCGGAATGACTGCTTACCACCGTAGCTACATAAATAAAAGATCCATCAAAGAGTTTCTTTTGTAGCGCATTGGGTTTAACCAAATCTTCAAGGGGATGAGGGTTTTGAGTGTTTATTTCGATATAATTTCTGTTGTTCCAGAGGATTTCGCTGTGGGAATCTGCTATCAGGGTATTGAAAACTTCCAATTTATCATCAGAAGTGGCTTGCCTTAGATCATAGTGACGCATAATATCAAAGGTTAAAGCTAGCTCTCCATTTTTAAACACTTGGAGTAAGGTTTGCCTTATATCAAAAGTTATTTGATCCTCTTTGCTTAAGTTAGGAATATGGTTTTTTAGCATTTGTGCAAGATAGGGATGAGGTAAAGTGCTCTCAGTAAAAACCCCTTTTAAACTAGTTTTATCGAGCATTTGATGTTGAGCGAAACTCAATGATTCGCTGAGTTTTATAAGAAGTGGATTGTTGGCATCCACCTGAATGAAACTTCTCAGGTTCCATGGGTTTTTGGTAGTGTCTTTGACAACACCTAAGGTGGCGTTCCCTTGGGAATCTTTAGCATCAATCAAATCATAATGACCTAAAATTCGAAATTGAAGCAGCAGGTTTTGGTTATTTTTATCCCCTTTAAAAAGAGTTAAAAAATCTTGGGTGATTTTATATTTTAAAGAGTCCCCTTCTTTTAAATCTATGAGTTTATTATCTATAATTTGTTTCTCTAGAGTCGGGTTATCCGCAATGACTGGCAGATTACTTCCCCATAGAAAATCACCAACTAAATCTGATTTTGCATAGAGTTGGAACATGAGGTTGTGACTCATTTTTTGGATTTTAATACTATTAGGATTGATCTCAACATACTGCCGTAATTCCCAACTTTGCTCTTGATCTTTAACTAATCCAAAGCCTAATTCTCCAGTTGAGCTTTGGGTACGAACGAGGTCGAAATAACTAAGAGGGGCTTGAGCAAGTAGTTTGAGCTCACTGTCTTGGATTAAGAAAAGTGAAAAA
>CAYFLR010000068.1:16621-30367 GCA_964343805.1 uncultured bacterium
GCAATTATATAATCCCCATTCTCTATTTTCTAGAAGTGAAAAATTATTTTGACTCAACATGATGGTCAGTTGATCTCCATCTTTAAGAGAGTGGAGAGTTTTTAACTCTTCTATCTGTCCGCTGAAAAGTACAGGAATCTCATCTTTTCCCAACTTAATTTTTTGACCTTGCAAATCAGCCACATTAAAAAGGTACTTTTTAGTAGTCGGGTCTGCTTTTATTAATAAAGGGTTAGCAGGGTCGATAGAGATATACTCTCTATCTTGCCATCGACTTTGAGTCTTTTGATCTTTAACTAGATATTGACTCTCTTCTCCATCCGCACTTTTTTGCGGAACTAAATCAAAATGACCTAGAATTTGATATTGTAGAATGGCCTTTTTCTTGGCTGCAATTTCTTCAAACATGGTTAGGTAATTTTGGGAAATTTCATAGGACACTTTTGCGGGAACTGGATTGGGCATTAAAGAGAATAAAGTTTCTGTAACTTCCGTCACCTGATCTTTTTGAAATACTTTATTTAAAAGGTCACTCTTTTTGAATAGATTGTGATCTTGTCCTTCGGCAATTTTCTCAGGAGGGGTGACAGCACATTTAGTTAATAACAAAAGCAGAGGAAAAATGGTTAGTAATCGTTTTATCTGGCTGTTCATGATGGTTCCTTTCGCTTTTAGATCCTATAGGATAGACTTAAAGAAACAGTGGAACTGTCTTCCTTAAAAATCTGATAGTTTAAATTTCCTTTAGAGTCGAGTCTTCTGTCAAAAGTATCCAATGAGGCAGAGAGGTCGATTTGTGAGTTCATACTAAATGAAATACCAGTGGATAGACTGTAAAAGAAATTTCTGTTTTCTTGATAATTTATCGTATTAACCCATGCCAAATTTCCATAGATACTTAAACTAGATAGAGGGCTAATACTTAGGGTTCCGGATTGGACAAAACTCTGAAAAGGGTTGATTTGTCCAAGCATATTGTGAGTGTATTTGTGAATGTTCTGATGAAATGAAACCTTATAACTGAGGCTCAGTATCTTATAACCAGTGCTGAGAGCAAGAGATGGTGAAAGTTTTCCTCTAAAAGATGTCTCTTTCCCCCTACTGATTGTTGGAATAACCAGGCTAATGGCTGTTTTTACTTTTACCTTGTTATTTAAGAACTGAGCAGATGGAAAAGAAAGGGAAACGGATGGATTGGCCATTTCCACTTTCTTCTCTTCATGATTGGCGGTCAACGAAGTGTTAGCCACCAAGGTAACTTTTTTTATTGCCTGAATGTATGTGAGGCTATAGCTACTTAAAATATTCGGAGTATGATAATAAATGGGTTTGAAATGAGTTCCAAAGGTACCCACCAAACTATAGGATGCTGGTTGAGATTTTCTTTCCACTCTTTTTGGTATTGGCTGAGAAGTGACTTTTAGCGATGGAGTGGATTTAATTTTGTTTGGTGTTTTTATCTTATTAGGTATTCTTTTTAAGACCTTTTTTGCTTTATTATAAACCACTTTTTTTACTTGCTTATCTTGTTTAAGAGGTAGGGCTGGATGCTCCTTGCGAGAAGGAGCATCAAAGCTTTTAGATGGGCTCTTAGACGTGATAACTGAAGTATATTGTGGAAGTTTAACAACTGTTTTTTTTGTCTCCTGTTTTGAAACTATCGAGGGTGTATCTATTTCTATACGGGTATCTTCCGAATTTATCATTGTAAGTACTGTGTAAATCAGTGCTGCTATAATAATTAATATTCCTGTGGCCTTTCCCGCTTGCAAGTTGTCCTCCCCCTCTTGCGGTTTCCGTTTCTCTCTTGATGGGCTTATTAGCAATTACTGTGCCATGATTAGAGGTGATGGATTAAGTGGTTGTTATTTCGATGCTTTTACCTATGGATTCTGAGAGGGGGTAAATCTTGGGTTTTCAATTTGGCAGTTTTTTAAAAAATTTGGTAACATTTTTATACCATTTTTACAAAATGGGGTTTCTTTTTTAATAAATATACCTGTATAATGAAGGACATGTCACTGTATCCAAAAGTTACAATTTTAGCTGTTGATGATGAAGAGAGAATGCTTCAACTTATTAAACGTTCTCTCGAATCTTTAGAAGTGGAAGTTCTTACTGCTTCAAATAAAGAAGAAGCAATCAAGATTTTAACCAGCCATGAGATATCTATTGCCACCCTTGATTTAAATTTAGGGCGAGACAGTGGTTTGGATATTTTTAAAACCATCCGTACAGAGTATTCAAAAACCCTTTGTTGTTTTGTATCAGGCGATTTTAATCGGGATGATCTCTGTGAGATTATTCCTTTAGGAGTTTATGACTTCATCACTAAACCCTTTGAGCCAAAGCTATTTAAGCAGAAAATTAATTCCTGTATTGAGCATCAACGGGCTCAAATAAGACAAAGTCTGATTTACAATCGTCTTCATATTTTTGCTGACCCTGCCTTTCGTGAGAAGTGCGGTGGACTCGAAAATTTTGACCAAGAAAAATTTGATCATATTTTGAAGATTATGAATCAGAAAGAGGAAGAGCAGTTTGATCAGAATTCGATCTTATTAGTCGATGATGAAGAAGGAATCAGAAGGCTGTTATCCAAGACCGTTAAAAAGTTTGGCTCAAAAACCTTTCAGGCTGCGAATGGACAGGAAGCTCTGGAGATTATAAAGAACGAACCCGTCGATTTGATCATTACAGATCGATCCATGCCTAAGATGGATGGTCTCTCACTTTTTAAACAGGCCCGGAAAAAGCAACCTAATTTAGAGTGTATGCTTATATCGGGAGCCTTTGATGAATTTCATCTGATAGAGGCGATATCTTTGGGTATTTCTGACTTTTTAGAAAAGCCCTTTTTTCCTGCCATGATTCGACCGCGGATTGAAAATTTACTAAAAAAGATCAATTACCAGAATAAAGAGCGGCTTTTCGACGAGAACATTCTTTTTATTTTATCCACCATGGATCCTCATCAATTCAGTAACCTCTCTCATGAAGAGAAAGACTCCGAAATGTATCAATTTTTTGATTGGATGATGGAGAAGTTGGCTGAAGATGATTTGGACACATTATAAATTATTTTTTAGCAATTCTATACACTTCTAAATTGATACTCAAACCCCTGTCAAAGTAACCGATCAAAGCTTAAACCGCGGATTAGATATGAGGATATGATGGTGGGGCAGATCATTTTTAATATCATTTTAATAGTATCACTCTCCTTTGCATGTGTGAGGGAAAAAAAGGAGAGGACAGAAAATACTTCTCCTCCTGATATCAGTAGTGAACAACCCATTGCAAAGTATGAGAAACCCGATTACTCTCATTACTCTTTAGATGGCTTCTGGCTAGAAACGAAAAGAGAGATCTTAGTGGAAGGCCATCAGGACAAAAGTCAGCAGATCGATGAAAAGTCGGCTCACATTCTATTTTTCTTTCAAAATCGGTTTGCTACTTTTTATTTAAGTAATGGCACCACGCCTTGTTTAGGAGACCGAACTTATAGTTTAGAAAGTAACACGATAATAGTGGATCCAGCTAAAGGTTGTCCCGCAAATCACTTTCCTCTTTTTTCCCTTTCCCGAGACAAGTTAGTTGCCGAAGGTAACCTGGGAGACCAAATTGTCCGTCTTACATTTACCTTGACCCGCAGTGAGCGAGTAGCTCAGATTTTAGCTAAGGTGAACCCAGTGCAACTTCCGGTTCTTTTTACTTCAGAGTTGAGGCTTGGTGAATCAATCTCTGCGGCTAAACCAGAGGATATTAAACCCATCAAAAAAACATCTAATTTAAGCTCTTTAGGAGCGGTGGCACCTATAGCAGAGCCCGAACCGGTACCACCACCTCCACCCATTAAAAAAGTTCCAGAGAAAAAGGAGATCACCCCACCTCCTCCAGCAGCTGATGAAGTGGTAAATAGTGTTGCTTCTTACGCTCCGATTAAAGAGGAAGATGACCGTGATGATTTGCCTCTCGGGTTAGATCTGGATCAATTAGTAGAGAACCCAGAGGTATTGGAGTGCGCAAGTGGAGGAATGGACACCTATAAAACCATGTCTGCAACTCATCTTTTAGACGAGTTTGATGGCTCAGAGGTTTGTCCGCTACCTGCGCATACTATTTTATGCGTGGATTCAGAATTTGACTTTGCCACCGCGGGACCGAATACCTTGATTCAAGGGGAGCTGCTGGCGGAAATCGAGGACTGTCGAATGCCTTATGGTGCTGTTCTTAATAAACATCTAGAAAAAGTCAATTAACCATTTCAAATGGTAAATCTGAGGGGATTTTATCTTGCAATCCAACAGCGAATGCAGTTATGGGTTCAATGGTTCTTAAGTTTATATAGCGCAAGTGGCTATTCATTATATCCGTGGTGGCGTAGCTATCTGCCGCCTCTAATCGATAGAGATCACCAGCTCCCACTAAATGAAGTAGTTCGTGAGCGACTGTCTGGGAAATAGAATCCCAGGAATAGCGTCGAGCCTTCTTAAAAATAAAGGCAAACTCTGCAGGAAAGGAACACCTTCTGATACAGGGCATGGCGTAGGATCGATCTTTGCGATTAAGATGTACTAATATGGCCACATTGGATGCGGATTCCTCGTCAGCAATTTCATTGATAAATTGTTTGACCGATTTATAGCCAAGGGAACGAATCGCCGTTTTTACAAACCGCTTGTTAGTATAAAACGAAGATTTCTCATTGCCTCCCTTAATAGAAAGTGATTTGAGTTTAGGGTGACGATCAATGGCAAAAAAACGGCTGCTGATGCGCAGATCCTCTCCATAGAGAGATGCTTGATCCATGATCCAATCAGTGGCCTTATAGACTGCATTTTTAACCGTATTCATAGAGGTAATATTCCAGCCCTGTAACCCGCTATCTTCTAAAAAAAAGTAGACCAAAGCGAGAGAACTTTTTAGGTTTTTGGCAGACCCTGCATTTTGGTAATAAAAGTACATTTGATGCATACCTTTTTCTTTATACTTTGCTTCAATAATGCTGGACAATTTGAATAATTCTAGCGTGATTTGCTTGTTCTGTTTTTTAGTGGCATAGATGCGGGCTTGATTCCACTCTCTTTCCGCTGTGATAAACTGAAAGAGAAAATGGTGAATACGCGCCTGCTGCATGTGAGCCACCATCATAAAGTCTCTGGGGACTTCCTTCTTGCCCCTTCCATTGTCTGTGAAGCGCTGATAGTATTTTAAGGCTTTCTGCCATTTTTTATCTCTAAAGTAAATTTTAGCTAGTCGATAGGTTTTTACTAGCTTGGGATGCTCATCACTGAAATGCCACCCGGCAAAAACCCCGGTTGGTCCGGTCAGAGACTTCTCAAATAAAAAGAGAGTGATGGCCCCACCAAATAGCAGAAAAAGCCAAAATTTAAAAGAAAACCCGGTGGACTTTGTCTTTCTCTTTACTGGGCGGAGCCTTTTGTTTTGAAAAAGAGCTTTTACCATAATGACTTAAGTATACCCGGAATTTTCTTTTGAGACAAAGCTCACTTTCTTACATCTACGGAGTAAGACCTATGAATAGGAGGAGAGAAAATGGAACAAGAAAAAACGCTCAAAATGACCAATGTTGGAGAAATCTCAGCCTGGATGATTGCTGAGATGCGTATGAATCGTAATTTAACAATTGAGGAGCTGGCTAAATTAGCGAAAGTTACTGAATCCACTATCATGAGGATTGAACGCGGGAATGGACGGAGACTTTCCGATGAAGTCCTTAATCATGTATATCAAACCCTTATCAATCAAGAATCTAACCGATTTCCTAGGTGGTCTTAGGAGAAATTCCCCATGTTTGCAACCGATCTTCTATAAAGTTGACAGTTTGGTGATGTTCTTTGCGGCCAAGTCCCGCAATTTTGAGTGGATTTCCAAATTCAAAATGAATTGTTTTACTGGGGTTAATGGGGCCAAAGTCTTTGATGAGCCGACCATTACCCCAAAAATCGGTTTTGAGTGCAACAGGAACTAAAGGAACCTTACAACGTTTAGCGAGACTCACTCCCAGAGAAGAAAAGCCTTCCTTATTAAATAGGGTTGAACGGGTGGTTCCTGGGAAAACGATAATAGAGCGCCCTTCCTTAATAACTTTCTCACCTTGGGAAAGGACATGTCTTAAATCTTTAAGTGGGTCTTTTCGACTCACCACAATAGATCTTTGCGATTTTACTAGCCATTTAAAGAAGGGAACCTTCAATAACTCTTCCTTGATAATAAAGCTGGGGAGTTTGTTAGGTGCGAGAAGGTAGACAAGGACAATGGTTTCCAAGGTGCTCATATGATTTCCAGCAAAGATGGCGGGAGATTTCAGATTATTGATGGCTTCAATCCCTTTAATCATAAACTTTCCGCCACATTTTTCCATCAGTTTAAAGCACTCAAAGCTACTGGCTCTCCAGGCTTCTGCGTCGTACTTTCCTCGTTTAGCTAGAACTCCATTCTTGATGGTTAACCCAAGGAAGTTACAATAGAAAAAGAGGTTATTAAGGGGCTTAATATCACTCCAGAATGAGGATTTGTCTTCACTGGTTTCATAGTTTTGGGTGAGATAAGGGATGTTTTTCATCTTAACCTCCTGTTTATATGAGATAAACTTAAAAGGGGTAGAATGAATGGCAAATATTAGCCATTTTTCGTTTAGTTATCCTAAAGAAAAGAATTCCACAAGGAGGAAATGAGGATTTACAATTGTTTTACATAGGGGGTTTTGAAGGAGGGGGGATAATTCGTTTGATTTCCAAATCCATCCTTTTAATGGTGGATGTTTGAGCCCTGAGAGCTAGGAATATGAAAGAGAAAAGGAGCCCTAGACCTCCTCCTATCATCATTTGAATATCTAAAGAGGAGGTGAACTGGAGAGGAGGAAGACGAAAGAGAAATACTCCCGCCACAATGCTACTAATAGGAACAAAAAACACCAAGGCGAGCATATTGAGAAACAGCACTGAGGGGATCGTGTAGAAAATAATGTCCCCAACATTGGCTTGAAAATTATTAGCCACCAAGAATTTACGATGCATTTTTCCTGGTTTATGGCATTTACCTTGGCCCCTGGTCAAACAGGAGGCGCAATCCACATCGGGTATAGTTTCGATCAGATACTCATTTTCATCAATTTTTAAAACGACTGCTTTTCCTTCCATGGAACTCTTTTACAATAGGAGCGGGAGGAAGTAAATGGGAATTTATTCATTGACCGGGATGTATGTACAAAAACCATCCAAGCACTTAACTTGCCCTGAGCCGCAAGGGGGGATGCGTGCCACTTCGGTGCAGGCACCTTTGGCAAAAAGAGATCTAAAAGCATCTAACTGCTCTTTATTGATAGCGGCATCTTTCCCTCCATTGGCACAATCACAATTTCCATTATGGGTATACACACAGTCAGTATCAATGCTGCATGTCTGGTAAGCTTTGAGTTCTTGGTCGCTTAAGGGAGATTCTTGAGTCGGGGCTTTGGAGGATTCAGCGGCTTCACTCTCATCTTTCTTCTCATCAGTGCACCAGATAAATATTAATAAAAAAGGCAAACCGTACAGAAGTTTCATAGTGTATTCCCTAATCATTGATGGCGTATTTCCTAATCTATCTAACTATGGTAAAATATTGTTCTATGATTCCAAAACGTTTGCAAGCAAAATTAAGAATCCTGGCTGTGGATGATGAGCCCTTTATTTTGGGGTATATCGAGAAAAGTTTATCCGATTTGGATGCAATGGTTCTTACTTGTTCCTCTCCTATGGAAGCTCTTGAGTTAGTAAAGCGAGAGACCTTTGATATTGTAATTCTCGATATATTGATGCCAGAAATGAATGGAATTGAGCTTTGTATTCAGATTAAGAAGCTAGATTCCCTATCAAAGCACTCCTATTATAATGTTGACCGCTGCCCAAGATAAGGAAAATATTGGTCAAGCTTTTAATAATGGTGCTGTAGATTATATCTCCAAGCCTATTGTTGTAGAGGAGTTACAGGCCCGGATTAAAAACCAGATCAATCTGATTAAAGCTCAACAGAAGATGAAGGAGAGTGAAGTTAAATTTCGCTCTATCAGTGAGAATGCCACTGATGCCATTGTCATGATCAATGCTCAAGGAGAGGTGACATTTTGGAATAATGCGGCCACGCAGCTTTTTGGTTATACGGAACGGGAGGTTTTACTCAAAGATATTCATAAACTTGTAGCCCCTTTTATACCAGAGTCTCAATACCGTAAAGGGCTCGCCAGATTTCATGAAACAGGAGAGGGAGCCGTAATTGGAAAAGTGATCTCAGTTGATGCTCAACCGAAGGAGGGGGATAGAATTCCTGTGGAGTTAGCCATTTCAGCTATACATATCAAGCAAGAGTGGCATGCGGTGGCTATTATCAGAGATGTAACTTTACGTAAGCAGATGGAAATGGCGGTAAGAGATTCAGAGCTTAACCGTGTTGTCTCTGAAATTTTATTGCTCACTTTAAAAGACCTCTCCCTCGATGACTTTTTAGAAAATGCTCTAGATGTCATTACCTCTTCCTCTATGGTGGGTTTCTCTGGTAAAGGCTCTATTTTCTTAGTTGAGAAGCAAACCAACGGCGAGCCTATTTTGGTTTTAAAGACTCAAAAACAGTTGGCTGGACCTTTAAGAGAATTATGTGCCCGAGTTCCATTTGGAAAGTGTTTGTGCGGTAAAGCAGCTGAAACCAAAAAGTTAGTTTATTCCCCCTGTTTAGATGAAGATCATGACATTACCTTTCCGGGAATAGAACCCCATGGTCACTACTGTATGCCGGTGATTTCCAGAGGTGAATTATTAGGAGTAATCAATGTCTATGTAGGACATGACCATAAAAGGCGAGCAGAGGAGAAGGTGCTACTTCAGTATGTTGCTGATAATTTAGCGTCTGTTATAGATCGGCATCGAGTCGAAGCTGAAAGAATAGAAGCTTCTCGGATGGAAGAAGAGCTTTCCACTGCCCAGCTGGCTCAAGATACTCTATTCCCACACCCTTATATCGCCAGACCCACTTTCAGTTTAATGGCTCATTATGAAAGAGCTGCTGAATGTGGAGGAGATTGGCTCAATTATTATTATTTTGAAAAGGATAACCGATTGCTGCTTATTATTGCCGATGTAATGGGACATGGAGCCGCAGCAGCGATGGTGACAGCTATTATAAAGGGATGTACAGATGCCATCATTCGTCTCTGCGAATCGGGTGGATCAGATAAGTTGGGACCAGACTTCTTGATGGAATACTATAATGAATCTCTCATTAACGCATTTAAAGATCAAATCAGTATGACTGCTTTTGTGGGAATTATGGATCTTGCTACAGGTGAATTAAACTACTCCAGTGCCGGTCATCCCTTTGGTATTGTATATCAACAAAATGACCCCAATGATCAGAATTCGTTGGATTATAATTTACTGAAAGGGAAAGGGCCATTGGTTGGAGTGGTACCTGAGGTCACTTTTCCAGTCCATCGCACCATTTTAAAACCGAATACTTATCTTTTCTTATACACCGATGGTTTTATTGAGAACCCGAATAATAAAGGTCGTCCTTTTGGCAAACGCAGATTATCAAAATTAATCGAATCTAATGTTAAGCAAGAGAGGCGCACCCCAGAACTAAGTAAAAATATTATGGAAGACTATTATAATTATCTAGATGGAGAGCCAATAGAAGATGATGTGGCTCTCCTTATTTTTAATTACCAAGCAGGATAACTGAAGAGCGTCTCGGGACCTTTATCCTACTTCCCATTACCTCAATGTTGGAATTTTCAATTCCATCTAAACTCACTTGGTTTGCGTCTAAGATCACTTTCCAATTCATTGACTTAACATTCGAGGGAAGAGAGACCTGGGTGGCTGAGTTGGCTCCATTATGTACTACAAGTAGTGTGGGGTTTTGACGGACTTCATAAGCTATATGAGTCGGCATTTGCCCGGCTTGATAGGATTGGTCAAAAAAGGTGATTTGATTGTTAATTTCATCTATCTCTTCTAATCGAAAATGAGGAAGACTGCGGCGCAATTTAATTAACCCTTTGACATATTGAAAAAGATCGGGAAATTTCTTTAGTCGTTCCCAATTGATCCCATTGGTGAGGTCAGGAGAGCGGTAGCTGTTATGATGAAACTTTGATTTCTTTCGTGGATGGATCACAGGATCATTTGAGTAAAGTGGTTTACTTCTAGCTAATTCGGTTCCAGAATGAATAACTACTCGGCCTTGGGCAGTAAATACCATAGCTAAGGCGAGTTTCATTAGACGAATGATTTCTTTTGGTTCTCCACCATGAGAGATGGAAAGTTTGTCAAAAAGGGTATAACCATCATGAATGGACACATAGTTCAGGGTTTCGGCTGGAGATTTAGCGTAACGATGGTAGGGATCTTGAGTAATTAAATGTTTGAAAGGTACCAATTGATCCTGAAGGCTGGCAATAACTGCTGCTTTGATACGAGGATAGAGATGAGCTTGCTCTTGAATAAATCCTGGTTCTTCACCATAACCTTTAATGGCATCACGAATTGTATCACTGAAGGCAGAGAGATCTTTGGTATCTGCAAGGTTATATTTAGTAGAAGCTTGTTCTTTAGGGAGATCACTGAGATCCCAAGCTTCTCCATATAAAATACTATCTTCTCCTAAGGCTTTACGAATATTTTCCATGAGTTTTTTATCCATAAAACCCATGAGATCAAAACGGAAACCATCAATGTGATAGGTTTTTTGCCAATACACCAAGGAATCAATGATGAGTTTTGCGACCATATTGACTCGGGTTTCAACCGTAGGACCAGCCCCGGTTTTATTTGAAATATGGCCTTCACTGTCGGTCCGGTAGTAGCAGCCGGGAGCAATGTTTTCAAAGGTGTCGCTCTTATATGTGTGGTTATAAACCACATCTAAAATAACTCCAATTTTGTTTTTATGTAGCTCTCGAACCATTTTTTTTAGTTCAATAATTCGGTTGTAAGGGTCTTGCGGATTGGTAGAATACCAGCCTTCTGGAGTGAAATAGTTGTGGGGATCATAACCCCAGTTATAATTGATGTTTTGAGTTGGAGTGTGCTCATCTGAAAAACTCCGATCGGCTTCGTTTACGGTATAGAAGTTTTGCAAGGGCATGATCTGAACGTGGGTGATGCCTAAGTCCTTAAGGTGAGGAATTTTGTAGGTTAAGCCTAAGTAGGTTCCTTTGAGTTTTGCTGGAACTTCTTTCTCATTAGCTCTGATAGTAAAGTCACGGGTGTGGAGTTCGTAACCAACAAAATCAACCGAATTGGCCATGATCTGTTTATTACTAAATACTTCTTGATCAAGCTCTTTAAAGCTAACAGAACTAGGGTTTACAATGGCAGATTTTCCCACTTTATCGTAAGCGTTGGGATTAAAACTAGCCATGGATCTTGCGTAAGGGTCGATGGCTCTTTTGGTCTTACCTAGTGCAGTCACTTCATATTGGTAATAAGTTCCAGCTAGATCTTCAACTCCACATTCATTCGGGGTAACTTTGGTAAACCAGATTCCTCGATTTTGTCGCTGCATAGTCTTTGAACAAAGTCTTCGATCGGGATCCCCATGATTGAAGAGAATCAACTTAAGAGCTGTCGCGGTGGGAGACCACACTTTAAACTCTACTCCGCCTTGATGATAAATAGGACCTAAATCATTTCCTCGGTAGGTGAATTCGCTATTTAATAGGCTTAAAGAAGGGGTGATCCAAATTATCATTTGACCCACTTTAAGATAATAATTCATGTGCCATGCTACTGACTGGGATAGGTTTAAGGATATTGTTTTCAGCTCCCGCTGTCGGGAGCCGAGGGATTCTTGTTGATGGAGGTGGTTATAAAGTTGAATGGATCTCAGATCCGATATTTCAAAGTTATTGGGAATAGAGTTTAATTTCCTTATTATTTATAAAGAAGGCGGTAGGTCCATTCGGATCGTTTGCTGCTTGTATCATAGTGCCTATCCAATATAGATGGAAAAGTATCAAAAAGAGAGTCGCTTTTTTTATCATATGATTAATACCTCAAAAGTTTAAGTTTTAAAATATTTGCTCGATTGATAGATCCATTGATACCTCCATTAGCCAGATAATTATTAAAGTGCTGGAGGTAAGACATGTTGAAACCATCGCTTATTTTTATTTGGTACTTTTTCTGTGCCTCTAGCTTTACTTTTAGAAAATTTGAATTTCCCCATGTTTCCCATGTTTTTAAGTGAGGCATAATAAAACTCCCTTGGTATAAAGTAGGACCATTTTCGAGAGAGAGACGCACCGTTTTAACACAGGCGGAAATTCCGGTAGAAATGGCATTGAAGGCGTTTCCATAGGTTAGCTGAATTAAATGTCTGCCTGAGTATTTGGTGGTAATAGGGTGAATAACCAATTCTTGATCAGCCTCTCCCCAGTCATGGAAGTGCCAGTGTCCAAAATCATATAGAATCAAGGGATCATCTACTCCATAGAAAATTTCTTCTGTTGCTTTGATCACTTGCAAAGCTTGAGGTGGTTCGAAAAAGGACAAGGCAGAGGGGGGAGAAACTATTTGGCTGGAGGGATGAATGACTTCAGCAAAATAGACGGCAGTTTTATTGGGATTGTGCTTTTTATCAATCCAAGTTGGGTTTGACCCGTTACGAACGGCTATCTTTCCGTTTCGATAAATATTAAAATGACAGTCCTTTTCAATATTTTTTAACGAACAAGTTAAACCTTTCTGATCTTGTTTAATAGAGAGATTAGGGGGAGGGGGAGCAAAAATACCATCAATTTCCTCTGGGGATTGGAGTAATTTGATTTTAGCTGTGGAATGATATTCGGGGTATAAAACTATTTCGATATCATTTAGCTCATTCATTTGAATGTAAGGGATCACTTCACCCACAGGAAACGAGTCCTGATTCCATTTTATTTGACCAGCAAGATAGTGGGTGGCTTTTTCATCTTTTTTGATCAGCCTTAGTTTGAGATTTACTTTTTTTGATTGAAAAGCAAGGTTGCTTAGCTCTATGGTATCTTCTTTGTAAAAGGTTTGATGGGCAATATTTTGCGTAATAAATGGTTCAATTATTAGTCCGTTATTTTTAAATTCAATACCAAAAATACCGCGAATTATGGCTGCACCATATCCGGCCACTGACCACAACTGTCTGCGGGAATTTATAACGGGTCCTGAGAGAGTTCCATCTTTTAGAAAGGGCTTTAAAGATGTAAATTCAAAATTTTCCATATTAGAGAGATTTAAAGCCGATCCTTTAATAAGCGAATCCATGGCATTATCAAAGGCTTTTTCATTTTTTACTTTTTTAGCAGCTAATAAAAAGAATGCGGTCACAAAAGGCCAAATAGCTCGGTTGTGGTAGATCGGAGCGTTCTTTTTCTGAGGCCAAAAAACAGGAGGTCCTGCCGGTGTAAGGGGATAGTTAGATACAATGAGAGCTGCTTGATGAGGTGTTGCAACATCAAATAGGATAGCTAAACTATTCCCTAAAAGATCAAATTGGAAACCGGGTTTGGGAAAAAATTGATCAAGTAAATAAGAGCGAAAGCTGCTTTGAGATTCATCCCAAAAGGTCTTTCTTATTTTTTTCTTCAGTTGCTCTGCTTGAGATTGATACTTTCTAGTCCAAGCATCATGGTCAAAACTTTTAGCTAAGGAAGAAATATTTTTTAAAGCCATATAATGTAAGATATTGGTGGAGAGACTTTTTGAG
>CAYFLR010000068.1:30377-32292 GCA_964343805.1 uncultured bacterium
TGGCAATATGTACTACTTTGTCTGCTGTCCAATCAGGATAACACTGCTCACGCCAATCGAGAAAAGAGTGTTCTCCCTGATAAAGACCGCTCTCATCGTCAAAAGCATACTTACGATCTTTTTCTACGGTGTTTCTAAGTGCTTCAAAAACAGCGAGAGAAATTTGAGTGTGCTGCTCTCCACTCAATTGTTTAAGCAGTTCATTCATGCCCAAACTCCAGCAGATCCGATCAGTACTGACAGGCCAACTCCCTCCGGTTCCAGTATCCTGAGCAATTTCCACATTTTCTCCCCAACGATTGGGTGAGATTTTGAACATCATTGAATTGAGTGAACGTAAGGGATTCAAGAATCCGAGAGATAGATAGGTGGAGTAGGCGAGATCTCTGGTCCAAACATAATTCCAATCTTCTCCAGTGGAGTAGCATTCACAATTTGTTTTAGAAAAGCAGGTATCATTTATCTCTTCTACTTCATTCTCTTTTAGCTCTTGCATTGATAAAGCAAAAAGAGCATCAAATAAAGGGCTCGCACTGTAGACATGGGGCCAATTAGATTCTTCTTTTATGGAGCGTAAACCCTCATTTTTCTCGAGAGGTTGATTGGTTTGCAGGTGAAAGGTTCGATGGGATTTACCTTCCAGTTGTACTTCTGCTCTGGCTTTATATCCTTGCCATTCTAATTCGCAGCCTTGCGATTCTAGGTTATGAGTCATGATGTCCTTGACGCTTCGTTTACCTTACTAGGATTTAAAAACCGCCCCATTATATACAGGGGTATTAAATTGTGTTATCGATTAAAAGTCATTTATTTGTTAGTATTCGTCATAGTGAAGGTGGAGTAAGATGGAATATTTCTTTCAAACCGAAGGAGTCATACTAAAGGAGTTTCGAGATTTAGATTGCCATTTGGGAATTATCTCGATTGATGCGGAAAACCTTTTCCGAGCCCAACTTCAACTGCCTCGTCCTACCCTTTTTTTTCCTCGCAAGTACGAATCTATTAATTTACAGATTGCTCATGGCAGGGAATCTCGTATTATTTCAGTTGGACCAACCTCTTTGCTAATCCTTCCGGCGGGCTGCAATGTTCATGTTTTACAAAGCAGTTTCACCTGTCACTTTACACTCATTACCCCATTAGCAAAGCTTTATCCCAGAGTTCTAAGAAATTGTGGTATAGCTAAAAATCAATTTGATCCTCTCTTTAAACAGCCCTTTATCATTCCTCGTAAGAACTGGATGAATGAGCTCCTCTGTCGGTATGTTTTTGAGAGGGTGGAGGCTCAGAACTACAAGAACTATGTGACTGACTTTCTTGAATTAGAGATCATGAAAGAGCTCTTCTTTAATTGGAAGGAAGAGATTGAAGATAAAAATAGATTTCAATTTTCACTGGACGGCTATTCTCTTGAGCAAAATGAATTGATACTGAAACAAGCTATTATTTATATAGAGCATCATCTTTTTAAGGGGGTGACCATAGAGGAAGTGGTGGATAATGTCGGAGCCAGTCAATCCACTTTGCTGCGTTGTTTTCGCCGTCATTTTAAAAAGACACCTTTTGAATATCTGAGAAGTCGAAAACTTCAAGAGAGCCGAATTCTTATCAAGGCAGGTAAACATAACATTTCAGAAATTGCTCACATCATGGGTTATAGCAGTGTAAGTGCTTTTACCTATGCTTTTAAAAAGGAGTTTGGATTAGCCCCCACCCAATTAGTTGGCGTCCATAAACGAACATCCACAGCGTTGACTTCAAAAACTGGTTCAGGTTCGTACTCTTGAGGTACTGCCCCTTCCCAGTTTTTTCGTCGCCTTGTGGATGTCCGTTTCTGTTAGCCAACTCTCAAAGTTTATCAACGAACATCCACAGCGTTGACTTCAAAAACTGGTTCAGGTTCGTACTCTTGAGG
>CAYFLR010000069.1:0-278 GCA_964343805.1 uncultured bacterium
CCATTTTTGAGTGTTTCATGGCAGGAAGTGGCAAGTTGGTCGATTTGGGTGAGGAGCTGTTTATCGGCTAAGAGACTTTCTTTGGTTTTAATACTTTCGGAGATGCGAGCTTGGATGGTTTCTAAAGAGCTTTTGGCATTGTTCGACATTATTAAATCCCTTTCAAAGAGTGCAAACTACTTAAACTGATTACTCACCTTCACCACCTGTCCCACTTGCTCTTTAGTGTGAAAGTAGGCGATGGGGTGCTCTCTTCAGGTTTGGGGGGAGTGTTTCCG
>CAYFLR010000069.1:306-1780 GCA_964343805.1 uncultured bacterium
TGGGGAGCCACGGGATAGTGGATATCAGTTTTTATTTCGTGTTTGAGCAAATGTTTCTGTAGGTCATCTCTTCGTTCATGACGGATATTAAAAATATGATAAACATCATGAAAGTGATCATCCACTTGCGGTTTAATAAAACGATCATCAAGTTGATCCAGGTAAATAGCGGCCAGCTCTCTCTTGTGATTATTGATTTCATCAAGGTGCTTAAGTTTAACATTTAAAAAAGCGGCCTGAGCTTCATCGAGGCGTGAATTGTACCCCACTTCATCATTGTAGTACTTTTTAAAAGATCCATAATTTCTTAAAGAGCGTAGCCGATTGGCAAAGTCTTCACTAGCAACAGTCACTGCTCCCCCATCACCCAATGCACCGAGGTTTTTGGTGGGGTAAAAACTAAAAGCCGCGGCATCACCAAAGGTCCCGGCTTTTTTCCCTTTATAGCTTGAACCATGGGCTTGAGCGGCATCCTCTAGAACTTTCAGGTTATGCTTTTTAGCAAGGGTATTTATAGGGTCCATATCACAGCATTTGCCATAAAGATGCACCACTAAAATAGCTCCTGTCGCAGGAGTGATGACCTGTTCAATTTTTGCTGGATCAATATTATAGGTTCGAATATCAGGTTCCACTAATACCGGTTTGAGTCCATTACGAACAATGGCTAAAATAGTTGCGATATAAGTATTTGAAGGGACAATGACTTCACTACCGGGCTTTAGATCAAAAGCATCGAGAGCTAAAATCAGCCCGTCTAAACCTGATGCCACCCCTACTGCATGAGAAGCCCCACAGTATTTAGCAAAGTTTTGCTCAAAAGATTTGACTTGTTGCCCTAATACGAACCAGCCGCTTTCTAGAAATTCAGTAAACTTACTTTGATACTGGGGAAAAAATGAGGCGTTGGTTTTACGCAGGTTTTCATATTCAATCATAGATAGAGCTCATTAAATATTGATAATATCTTTTTCATAGAGGTCAAGGATCTCATCGGTGTGTCCATCGGCTACTAAGCGACCTTTATCGATAATTATGGTGCGATCACAGATGTCACGAATGATTCCTAAGTTGTGAGAAACCAGCAACACTATCCGGGAAGTGTTGATAAGACTATTCATTCGGATGGTTCCTTTTTGAATAAACTTACCATCTCCACCAGCAAAAATTTCATCAATGATTAAAATTTCAGGATCCACCATAGTGGCAATCGTAAAAGCAAGACGCCCATACATACCGGTGGAGTAGTATTTCACTGGTAGATCGATGAAATCACCCAGTTCAGCAAAATCAATGATTTCTTGCTCCTTAACCTTCATTTGCTCTTTGTTAAAACCCAGCATGGCCCCATTGAAATAGATATTCTCTCGACCGGTGAATTCCGGGTTAAAACCGGCACCCACCTCAAGCAGCGGTGCAATTTTTCCTTTGACTTTGATCTTTTCTTCAAGTGCTTTTAGCGCTCCAATCTCGT
>CAYFLR010000069.1:1790-19013 GCA_964343805.1 uncultured bacterium
TTTGATCTTACCTTTATGAGGTTCGTAGATGCGGGAGATGGTTTTGAGTAGAGTTGATTTTCCTGCTCCATTAAGACCAATGATACCCACTCGTTCGCCATCTCTGATATTCAGGCTAAACTCATTAAGGGCAGAAAATTCGGAATAGGCATTGGGAACTTTGCGCCGTAAAAGTTTATTGATCATAAACTCTTTAAGGGACATGCCCTTGTCATGGTAGATCCTAAAAATGAGGCTCACGTCCTCAATGTTAATTTCACATTTCATAAAAAACTAAAGCCTAAAAATCAAATTATGTTCTTCTTTTTTAAATAGGATATAACCGATCAAAAGAGCCCCTCCCGCAATTGCAGCGGGCATCCACATCTGTTCTGCCGTAGGAAATCGATTGTGATAGATCACTTCTCTAAAGAGAGTCACGAAGTAGTTAAAAGGGTTAAAATCAAAAATATAGTGATACTTCAGCGGGATACGTTCCATGGGGTAAATAATGGGACAGAGATAGAAAAAAGCATTAAAGGAGATCTGAACAATATGGGTGAGGTCGCGAAAGTAAACAGTCACAACCGACAGAATCATGGCCATACCGAGACAAAAAACATAGAGCATAAAGAAAGCGTAAGGAATCACAATGAAGGAGGCGGTCACCTGCATACCTAGAAAAAAGCCCAGTAAGAAAAGAGAGCAAAGACTGAGTAATGAGTTTATAAGTTCGGTGGAAACCGCATTAATAGGGAAAACCAGCTTAGGAATATAGATTTTCTTAATATAACCTTCACTGCCAATGATAGCCAAAGAGCCATTAATGGCAGAAGCATTTATAAAATTCCAAGGCACTAAGCCACAAAAAATATAGAGCGCAAAGTTTTTAAGATTAAAACGAAGCAGCATGGAAAAGACCACCGCAGTAACTGCCATAGTAAGTAAAGGATTGAGCAGAGTCCAGACAAACCCCAACACGGATCGTTTGTAACGCATTTTGAGATTGGTGATCACAAAATTACGGATCACTTCCCAGTACTGCACCACCTCTACACTGTCGTTATATACGGTCTTTGCCCAATTCATGATTCAGACCCTATCTCTCTACATACTGTGCTTTGATCCACTTTTGATAGTCACCACTTTGGATATTCTTGATCCAATCAGCATTTTGCATATACCAGTCGATAGTAAGGTCTAGTCCTTGATGAAAGTCCACCGACTGTTTGAATCCGAGCTCATCCTTGATTTTGTCACAGTTAATAGCATAACGATGATCATGACCAGGTCGATCCTTCACAAAGGTAATGAGACCTTTCACTTTATCAACCGAACGATCCAGTCGCTGGGCCATTTGTTCACAAAGAACATTCACCAGCTTGATATTCTCCCACTCATTTTCGCCACCCACATTGTAGGTCTCTCCGTAGCGTCCTTGGGTAACAACCTTATAAATAGCGTCGGCATGATCGATCACATAGAGCCAATCACGGATATTCAGACCTTCGCCATAAACCGGTAAGGGCTTTTCATCCACGATATTCGCGATCATGAGAGGAATGAGTTTTTCAGGGAACTGATAAGGACCATAGTTGTTAGAGCAGTTGGACATAGTGACAGGCAAACCATAGGTATGAAAATAAGCCATCACTAGATGGTCAGAAGAAGCTTTCGAAGCGGAATAAGGGCTGCGCGGATCGTAGGGTGTGGTTTCAAAAAAGTAACCAGTATCGCCTAAACTACCAAAAACTTCATCAGTGGAGACATGATGAAAGAGGACATCCTTACGCTCTTTCCAATTATTACGCGCAATTTCTAACAGGTTGAAAGTACCTTCAATATTGGTTTTTACAAAGGCACCGGGTCCTAAAATGGATCGATCCACATGGGATTCCGCTGCAAAATGCACCACACAGTCCACATCGTATTGATTGAATATGCGACTCATCTCCTCAAGGTCACAGATATCAGCTTTTTCAAATACGTATCGCTCTGGATATTTCTGGGCAATATCTTCCAAGTTTTGAGGGTTGCCAGCATAGGTGAGTTTATCAAGATTAATCACTCGGGATTGAAAATCAGCTTGATCAAAAAGGTGTCGAATAAAGTTGGTTCCAATGAAGCCAGCTCCACCGGTTACAAGTATGTTGCCATAAGTTCTCATTGTTTGTCCTAAATATTGGTTCTAAATTTCTTTTAAATATCTTACTAATCCATCTTGCCAGGAAGGAATGGCGAGCTGAAAAGTTTTCTTAATTTTATCTTTGATCAGAAAAGAGTTAGCCGGTCTTTTAGCTTTGGTGGGATAGGCACTGGAAGGGACCGGTTTAATAGTCACTTCTTGATTAACCTTTCCCATCGCTTTAGCTTGATTATATATTTCACACGCAAAATCATACCAGGTGGTCTTGCCTTCATTGGTGTAGTTATAAATTCCATAGGAAGGTTGAGATGATTGAGCGGGTGATTGGGTTATGGTAAGTATCGCTTGAGCTAAATCTTGAGTGTAGGTGGGGCTCCCCACTTGATCGTTGACCACAGTGAGTTCGTTACGAGAGTTAAATAGATTCAGCATAGTGGTTACAAAATTCTTACCGTTTTTTCCATAAAGCCATGCTGTGCGCAGTATATAGTGCTTAAACCACATCGACCTAAGGACTTCCTCTCCTTTAAGTTTTGAGTCACCATAAACGCCAATAGGATCCACCGGATCATCTTCAGTGTAGTTACCCTGCTCTCCATTAAAAACATAATCCGTAGAGATATGGATAAGCGCGGCATCTTTCTCTTTCGCCACTTGGGTGATATTTTTAACTCCCCCACTGTTGATCAGAAAGGCCTTCTCCATATCATCTTCAGCGCCATCCACGTTGGTATAGGCTGAGCAGTTAATAATCCAATCAAGATCCTGATCTTTAACAAACTCACGCAGTTTGTTGATATTGGTAATGTCCACTTCAAGGTCGGAAGTGAGCAGGGGAATTTGCTGTTGCTGAAAAAGAGCGGCAAGATCGCTCCCAAGCATGCCATTACAACCAATAAGCCAAATCATAATTTTCCTTTAATCAAATTTATAAGCATCTTTCAAATACGGAAGCACTTCATCTTTAGGAGATAAAAGTGGCTTGTCCATTGGCCATTTAACACCCACATCAGGGTCATCCCACCTAATACCAGAATCAGTAGATGGATCATACTCCTTACTGCACTTATACATGAGGTGCGCCTTATCACTCAAAGTGATAAACCCATGAGCGAATCCTTCTGGGACATAGAACATGGTGTTATTCTCTTCACTGAGTTCAATTCCATACCACTTTAAAAAGGTGGGGGAATTTTTTCTCATATCCACTGCCACATCCCAAACGGCACCCTTAATAACTCTTATGAGCTTAGCTTGAGAAGATGGTGGCTTTTGAAAGTGAAGCCCCCTAAGTACACCTTTAGTGGAATAAGAGTGGTTATCTTGACCGAATTCCACATTTATTCCACTGTTCTTAAAGTCAGAGTTCTTATAGGTCTCTAAAAAGAAACCCCGCTCATCGGCAAAGACTCGAGGCTGAACAATAACTAAGCCATCAATATCTAATTTGGTAAATTCAAAGGGCATTGCATCTCCCATGGTTTTGGCAGAAATATCCGGGTTAAGCACATATAGAGGTGATATATACTAAAGAAAAGGGGGTGGGGGCAAGGGTTAAATTATATTGAAAACTTTTGCTTGGTTGTCAGAAGCGCTCTCGTTTTCTACTTCCCCCGTGAAAGTCACCCACCCCTCATTTTTCTATCAACAAACCCCTCACCCATAATCCTCTTGGCCTCATAGAGGTTATGCACCCCGCAAAGAATTCTCAAATTCTCAATTTCATCACTCCCTCCCAAGGCGGTAGGCTTTCTGTGATCTATATGCAGATTATGCTTTGACCCGCAGACTTTTCCGTCCTCACTTTGATAGGTACAACTGTAGTTGGACCTTTGAAATACCTCTCTCTTAACCTTAGCTGGCAGATATTTTCTATTTTGGCTAACCTTCTTCGTTGTTTTCTGCGAGGTTATTTTTTTCACAGGTTTCTTTTCTCTTCGTTTTTCTTTCCGAAGAGGGCACTTTTTTTCCAGAAGCAGTTCTAATGCTTCCTCAAAAATCTCACTGGTAAGGGCTCCTTTGGGATATTTAGTTGATAGCAACTCTTTCGCTCTTTCAAGTTTTTGATAGGTGGACTCTTTCACGGTAAAGGAGAGCTTTTTAAAAACCTTCTTGGATGGCTTTTCCGCTGGAGTTTTTTGGACTGCTTTTGGAGTAGGCTTACCTTCAAACTTGTTTTCCTTTTCCTCTTTCTGATCGTGAAATACAAGTGTTTGCACCCTTTCTCTGGGAAGGTTTTTAACTTTTGGAGCCATGATTTTTTCTACTTCTTTCTTAGTAACACCTTTTAGACGATTCAGTAGATCTACTTTCTCGGGGAAAGTTAGATTTTTTCCTAGTAGTTGTTTTGACACGATAGACAGATTGCTTAAAGAAATTGTTCCAATCTTTAAATCATCTATCACCGTTGGAAAACTCTTTACCACTCTCACCGCCTGAGTATATCTATAGGCGGAACTTTCCGAGAATTTATGTCGTTGAGCAAGATAAGAAAAAAGACCCGAATAGCCTAATGCTATATGAAGCTGCCTTCGATCAAATTCAACCAGGTGATTGATTAACAAGCACCTGCAGTCTCTTTGTTTTTGAATTAGCCCAATAACTCTATAAATAATCTCCTGATTTTTTAACCTTTTCAATTGATCCATTTTGTCCTCCTTTAAGTTCTAAAAGATCTATAACACGGGTTTTGGGGGACTCTCAGATGAACCCAGAAGAGGGTTAATTGATGAGAAAAAAAGTGGGTATCTGGAAGGGGTCTCATGAATAATCTAAAGCGAAGGATCTTTTGGGGAGTAGGTAAAATGGCTATAAGCATTGGAATTAGTGATAGGCAGCTAATTTGGGGCTAATTATTGTCAAGGGGAAAAGTCTTATATAAGCAAATTGACAAAAGTAAGACATGGCTGTGGACAAATCAGTCTCAAACTCTAAAAGTTAAAAAATTGAACACCACAAACAGATAGAATATTAAACACTTAACACTGTGGCATGCAAAATGCAGAAATAGCACCCATCAGTTGCATTATGCACCCTTCCTTGTATGTGGGAATAAAAATAAAAAATTAAATGAAAGGATTTTTATCATGAAACAATCAATTATTTATATAACTTTGACTCTACTCACTATTTCATTAAACTTAGTAGCTGCAGAAAATAATAAACTTGAAATGGACATGGAATTGGGTTGGTCACCCTACCAAGCTAATGGAACTCAATGGGAATCAGGAGTTAAAATAACAGCAAACCTACACAGACCTTTGGGATCAAATTTTAAATTTAGAAACGGTCTATGGATCAGACTCTTTCAAAATAGCCTCACTAAAAAATCATTGAATAATGAAAAAACCTCAGGCTTTGGCCTCTACCATGGATATCTTTACACACATAATATGTTAATCGGTCAAATTGATGTAGGGGTTGGTAGTATCCCCACTATCATAGGAGATATGGCAGCAGGTTATCTAAGTACAGGACTAGGAATTCAACCTTTTACTAAAACAGCGATTGTCTGTCATTTCGATTATTTTACGACCTTTAGTAAAGTAGATAATGATAATTTAGTGATTTTGTCCCCCAGCATTAATTTAAAGTATCTTTTTTAATAATTCTAAACTATAGAGGATCCTCCTTTCACAAGGGGAGGAATTCTTCATAAAGGCAATAATCGAACAAAGGAATTAAAAATGAAGAAAGTCATAGCTGCAGGACTTTTTATGGGATTACTATTAAGTAACTCCTTGATTGCCAACAACAGTGTCGAGTCTTATCAACTGGGCTTTTTCACCAAGTTATTTCCTACAAAGCAATTTGATGATATGGACATTGGCCTTTCCATTTCACCTAATAAATTTATATCCTTTGGAACAGCCTTGAGCCTGCTCTTTATGGAAAAAGAGCGTCAAGGTGAAGAGGGCTTAGGTTTTGGTGGGAACATCTATATTGACTCCAACCTATCACTTCTTTCAAAGATGGACAGCCTAGAGCTCAGCTTCGGAGTGGGAGCCCGATTGTATTTTGAATCGGATAATCTGTTTGATGTATACCCCTATATTTCTACCTCTTTTTAGGGGTTCATATTTTATGAAAGGATTTTGGGGCCGTTTTAACTCGAACAGAGATGACGGGGGTGAGCGAAGGTATTATTCACCTTGCAAACAGATATCCGGCATCTTTGCTGGTTCTGTAAATTCTTTCAAATTGAAATCATAGACAAACTTATGGTCCCAATGGAAGCAGTGAAGAGGAGAAGTTGTGATGTTACTGCCTACTTGATCTACTTGTTTGGGTAAATCCCTATACTTATAAATGCAAGTTTTAAATTCTAACCAAATATTATGAGCTTCCTGCTTACCACCAATAGGAGTTTTTAAATTGGCTCCCCCAGGAAGATCACTAATGAAAACGATGGGGTGAGGAGGAAGCTCTCTAAAGTAATATTGTGCTGTGTTAGGATTGGTGGAATTAGGATCTTTATTCCATTTTAAAAGCGCAAAACGACCCACATCTAAATAGGAGGAGTAAATTGGGTCACTGCTATCAGAGTCTATCATCCAAGTGGGGTGTATAAAAGTTACTATATCACCAAAGTAATGACGTGAAATTGATAATGAATCGGTGACAGTTAAACCATCATAGGAGGATATGTATTGACAGCCCTTTATAAACTGGACAATAGCGTAGTCTTCTATATTTGCAATATCTTCAGTCTCGTAAGCAGCGATAATATCCGTCATATGGTAGGCATATTTAGGGGCTAAACCGGGCAGGAAGACTTGCTTTTTCTTAATATCTATCCAATACTTTAACAAACCGCAACTGCCAGTGCTTTCACAATTCTCTTGATTGTCAAAGAATTGCTGCTGTTGATCTGTAACTATAACCTTAGCCTGAATAGATGTGTAACCTATTAATAATATTAAATAAACAAACTTAACCATAATTTTCTCCTTTGACCTTCAGTCAAACGGGCAAATCATAGCCTAGAATTGGTGAAAAATCAATTTTAATTTAACAAATTAAAAACAAAGGGTTCTAAGTCCGTCCCTCAAAACCTTGGTAGATCTCTTCCATGATCTTTCGAAGATCATATTTAAAGTTCCACTCAGGGTAATGCTCTTTGAATTTATTAACGTCACTAATGTACCAGATATGGTCACCAATACGGTTGGTTTCACTGTACTTACTATTGAGCTTTTTACCGGCAATTTCTTCGCATATATTCACGGCTTCTAGCATAGAGCAGTTACTATAACGGCTTCCCCCTGCATTGCAAACCTCAGCAATACGAGGAGACTGATAGAAATGCCAGAACATGTTGACGAGATCATAGGAATGAATATTATCCCTCACCTGCTTACCTTTGTAGCCGAAAATGGTATATTCATTGCCAGTAATTACACACTTCATGAGGTAAGAAAGAAAACCATGCAGCATGGTGCCGGAGTGACCAGGACCAGTGAGACATCCCCCTCTAAAAATAGCAGTATTCATTTCAAAGTATCTTCCATACTCTTGCACTAAAACATCAGCAGCCACTTTGGATGCCCCAAAAAGCGAGTGCTTGGTTTGGTCAATGGACATGAACTCATCTATTCCATGTTCAAAGTAAGCATGGGAAGAATCAATTTCCCAACGGGTCTCTTGCTCAACAAGAGGGAGTCTATTAGGGGTATCCCCGTATACTTTATTAGTGGAGGTAAAGATAAAAGGAACCTTTGGGCAATACTTCCGTGTGTTTTCTAACATGACCAAAGTACCATTGGCATTTACGGTGAAGTCGGTATAAGGCTCATTGGCAGCCCAGTCATGAGAAGGCTGCGCCGCAGTATGAATGATAAGTTCGATGTCAGAGCTATGCTCTTTGAATATTTTTTCAATCTCTTCATCAGAACGAATGTCTACATCGTAATGAAGGTAGTCAGGAATTTCTTTCTCAAGTCTCTCTCTTGACCACTTAGTAGAAGCGTCATCGCCAAAAAAGACTTTACGCATATCATTGTCTATTCCTACAATTTTAAATCCTTTTTGACTAAAAAAGCGAACCGACTCGGCTCCTATAAGTCCCGCTGATCCGGTGATGATGACTGTTTTCATTTCTCTCCCCATTTTAAAACATTGATTAGACCTTTGGTTGAGGCAGGTCCCCTTATACAAAAGGATAGGGGTTGTATGCAAGGATTATCTTTGGATGCTCAAATTACCAAAAAAAAAGACCATGGGAGTCACTTTTTTTTACTTTATTTATATAAGCAAAACAACTATATTGGCAGCCTTAATTGAGGAATATTCATGTTAAATTACAGATATACACTTTCCCGTTTAATGGTACTGCTCTTGGCCATTAGCGGTTTTCAGCTCGGTGCTATGATCCTTTCAATTGTGGGAGGCGAGCTCTCTTATATGGGGCATAGCTCCAGCCAAATACTACGAGAAACCTTTTCCCTCTATTGGTTTTACCTACTGAGAGTTTTCCAAACCTGTTTCGTTATGAATGTGATGGTCACATTGGTTTTAGCACTCCCTTTTTGCTTTTGGCCCCCCTTAAAAGATGAATCCTTTAAAAAGAGATTTTGGATATCAGGTCTTATCAGCCTTTTTATCTACATGCTGGTGATTGGAGTGGGTTTTATTAAAAA
The DNA here is from genome assembly GCA_964343805.1 of uncultured bacterium. Lineage (GTDB taxonomy): Bacteria > Bdellovibrionota_B > Oligoflexia > CAYFLR01 > CAYFLR01 > CAYFLR01. The sequence goes on from CAYFLR010000069.1 coordinate 10,554, forward strand.
CCCCAGTGCCATTAGCAATCAAAACCCCGAGCTCTATGATCTTTTTATTTTCAAATTTTTGGCCAGCCAAGCCGGTTTTTTCACTTTAATAACAGGAGCAGGACTTGGATTCTTTCTGTTCATCCTATCCAAGAGTGTAGATCTTAAAATGAAGATCGCACTGCCCATTTACTACTCCCTATTGGCTATTCCCCTCTATTTAGGAGAATCACAGCCTAGTAATGTGAGACTTCCGGAAAAGAGCGTTGTCATTTTAATGGCTGATAGCTTTCGATCCGAGGCAACATTAGAAAAAGCTTTGCCTTATTCTTCTAAGCTGATCAATAAACTAAGCCACAGCTTTTTACCCTCTTTCACTCCTCCGATTCCCAGGACCGCTCCTTCCCTAGTATCCTTATTTACAAGCAGGCTCCCCTCAGAAAGTAGGGTAACCACCATGTTTAGCCCTGAAGAGACTTTCGACCAAACTCATCATTCTGTCGTTACTCACTTTAGAAACAAGAATTATTGCTCATTAGTGTTTGGTGAGTACCCTGCTGAAATGCTCCATCGGATTGATTTAAACTTTCAATACACAGAAGTGCCCTTGGTTCGTTTTAAAGAGATCTCAGGAGGTGCATTAATTGAAAAATTAACCTTTTCCCTCGCCAGCTTGCTGTGGTGGCAGGTGAGAAAGAACAATCGATTGCTCAAGAATTTAGCGGAGGGACTTCCCACTGTGGCATCTCCTAATGTATTGATTAAAAATTGGACCCATCGTATCCAGCAAAAGTGCGGGGATAGGCCGAGCCTCTCATTGTTGTTTTTTAATCAACCCCACTTCCCTTACACCCAAACTTTTCCACACTACTGGGGGACTCCCTTTTCTTATGAAGGTTCTTTCCGATATCAAAAACATGTTCAACACAATCCCAAAAGCCCTGAAGATAAAAAGCAGATTTTAAGACTCTATAATCAATCCAAAGCCTCGTCTGACCATGCCATCGCCGAACTATTGCATACTTTAAAAAAGAACAATCAACTGAAGGGACGGACCGTCTATATTTTGGGTGATCATGGGGAGAGTCTTTACGATGAGGGTCGGAGTTTTATGGGCCATGGCGATCATATTGAGCATCACCAAGGCAACTCCACCTTCTTAGTGACAATTCCTGAATCCACCAAAATGGATCAACTCATAAAACAAGCAGACAGAAATGAACTTCAAACCACCTATTTTCCTACGATCCTACTAGCTGATACGGGATTCGAACCCCCTAAGAAGTTTACTCCCACCCTTCCTCCGGACACCATCTATCTTGAGACAGGCTTATGGATGATGAATGCAGGTCATCTCCCTCCATCTCGTGTTAACTATCCGGGGATTGAACGACTTCTCACTCTAGGTAAAGGGGGACATCTCATCATAAAGAATGATTATCGCTACATAGTAGAGTATGCAAAAAATAGATCCTTTTTTCAAAAGGGAAACCGTTACCAGCACTATCCCAAGAAATATGGAACAACCCAGTTTAAAAATAAAACCTCAATAAATACAAAGGATCTCCCAGTGGATTTTTTAAAACTATTTCCAGGACAAAATGACTATTAATTTGACGACAACACTAATTTTAGTAATGAGTGTCCTTCTGCTTTCTAATTCCAAAGTGGAGGCCAGTTGGCAGGTTGAAAAAAGACTGTTTGAAGATTCTCATTCAAACAAATCCAGATTCTACCCCCACCTCTATCGGGTGACCTACAGGCACAGTGTTCTCATAGAGGGAGCCGGAGTTAAAATCTCTCACCAAGGAGTTGATCTCCATTCTGAGTTAAGAACCACTCACTCAAATGGGCAGAAAATCCTAGCCAAGAATTTGGAATTGCAACTGGGATATATCACTAAACCACGGGTATTGACCGCTCAAAGTTGTCCAGTGCGCCTGAGTTTAAATTATGGTGAAGGACAGATTGATCACAATATTAATATCCCGCTTAAATCTATGGACCCTGACTTTTGGTCTCCTCAAGAGATTAAAAAATATGACTTTCTCATGCCCAGCCATCGCTTCTCTATTCCACCGGAAGCGCCCTTTATCCAAATATCATTGAGCCCACTTAGTGATTGCTCAAGTGGAGAGCTCATTCTGTTCAATCCCCTGATCTGGTCTCAATCTCAAGGAAAACCTGGCAAAAGGTTTATTTTACTCATTCATGATGGGGTGTCAGGAGATTGGTTAAAAAAAGCCCCTCACCTCTTTAAGAATGCTTTAAAGTTTTATGGTTCGAAACAAAAATCAGCCGTTTTAGACAGAGCCATATCACCAGGCAGCAACACCTTTGACACGACTCTGACCGTTTTTAATGGGAAATATAACGGCAATTACCTTAGATTTCCCAAATCAACTCAGTTCAAGAAAGTGGTCTCACATCAAAGTGGTTTGGTTCCCATGTTTTTAGAACAGGGGTATGAAGCGATCAGTTTTAGCTCCAATTACCTCATGTCTTCCTCTTTTGCTCACACTGGTTTTCGTAACCTAGTGAATCTAGATATTCACGGAAGTTCATGGAACCACCACCACGCCGAAGTCCTCACCCAGTGGTTGGTGGATTGGCTAGAAAGACACCCTGAACATGATGTCTTTTTTGCTGTATGGTTTGATGTAACTCACGCCTGGAATAATGCTCCCCATCAAGGGAAATGGTACAAAGATAAGGACAGCCACAAGGTCTACCCTCAAATTCTACGACGTGATGATGCGGAAAGAATGGCCAAAGCCATCTCTTATTTAGATACAGTATTAGAACCCTTCTACTCTCATCCCTTAATTCGAAAGAGCGATGTGATTCAGTTTTCAGATCATGGAGTTAATTTTGACACCTTAGGTAATAAAACAGATCTTTGGGGTTCCTGCGGCACTGATACGGCCACTGCCAATTGGCATCTCTTTCCAGTTTCAGTTCGAGTTCCTTTCTTTATGCGTTCACAACAACCGATTAGGGTTCAATCTAAAGACTATGGATTAATGAATCTACTGGCTTTTGCTCTTCACAAACATAATCCTGCTTTAAGTTACTATAGCAAACTGGATCATTCTCTAGAAAATGGACAACTCCCCAACCAGCCACACCCTATGATTTTTGGACATGGGGGGCGGATGGGGGTAATCACCCAACAAAATTACTTTCTCTATTCTCCTTACATCTGCAAAGGACAAAATCTTCCCACTCTTCTAGACTATAGTAACAAGCTAAAACCAACACCCCTGTCTAGTTTTTATAATCTTCAAAAAAGGCTCGCAAAACACCAACTCATTCCAACTCAAAAAGTGAGCATTCACCTGCTAAATTTAGGGGGTGAAACTTGTACCGCTTCATTAACCACTCCAGGGCTTTTCTTTGATCAACATGGAAATGCAACCAGCAAGCTCACCTTAAAACCTAAAATCCACCAATGGCTCACCAAGACGGATATCTTTATTCCCTTTTATGGAAAAAAACTGGAAAAGCAAAACTGGAATCACTTTAATCGAGTGACACTTTCTGCAGATCAGAAGAACTGCCTCTTTGTAGACACCAGATATGTCACCCACCCCATATCATCAGCTACACCTAGCCATCTGGGCTACTTTAAAAACTTTCACCCCTCCTTACAGATCAAACCGAAGTTAAAAACCTCCCAAAAACAGGGAGTCTTTTTAAACCTTCAATTTTCGGATGCCATTTTAGTATTTAGCGAAAATAGCAGATCTTGGGTTAACCAAGAAGATATGGCCATTCATCATAAGCCTTCTTTCAACAAGAAAAATACAACCTCTAATCAAGTGAAATCCAAGAAGGTCAAAAAGCAAAAGTTTATCAGTAAAGAACTTAAGAGCCTAATGAAAGCTTGGGGGTATATCCAAAGTGAAGATGAATAGAACCATGGGCCTTGGCCTCTTAATGCTCCTTTATTTTGGTTCGGGATTCACTTCCCTGCTATTGCAAGGAATTTTTGTTAAAAAACTTTCTCTTGTTTTTGGCGTCACCTCCCAAGCCATGGCAGCGGTGCTGGTGGCTTTCATGTTTGGGCTGGCAGTAGGTGCTCGCGCTTGTGCAGAAATCGGAGAGCGAATAAAATATCCCATTATTCTTTATGGTTTATTAGAGTTTTCTATCGGTCTCTATGGTCTCTACTTTATTGATTTACTCGATCTCTTTAAACCCGGTTATTTTTATCTTTATAACCAGAGCGATAATATTTTCACTCTAGTTCTCATTCTTAGACTCTTGTTTGCCATTTTGCTGATCTTTCTTCCCACCTTTTTAATGGGAGCCTCCCTTCCCTTGCTTGCTGTAGCACTTCGACAGTTCCAGCAAATTGGGAAACTTAATCGTTACTACGGGATAAATATTATTGGAGCAGCCTGTGGTACAATTATTGTAGCTTACTACCTCATGCCGAGCTTAGGAATTTTATCTTCCCTTCATTTTGTTTTTACCATTAATAGTCTCATTTTACTGCTCGCCTTCGCTGTAACTGCACTCAATAGCCCTCGCCAGGAAGAGCACTCAACCAAGAAAAAATCAGGTACCGCTACCAAAAAGAAAATAAAATTTAAAAACCCCCTGAAGGATCGAGAGATCTATCTAACGGCCTTTCTGAGTGGTTTTCTCATTTTTTCCTTTGAAATTATCTGGAACCACCTTTTATCTGTGGTGGTGGGCACGTCAATCTATGCTTATGCCATTATGACATCCTCCACTTTGATAGCCATGGGGCTCGCTTCTTTTTATGTACAACAAAGAACGGATAAGTTTCAAAATACAGGCAAGGCTATCGCTATTTCAATGTATTTATTTACCTTAACAGCCTTGGTGAGCCTACTCTTTTGGGATCGGATCCCCAATATTTTTCTGGCCTTCAATTTTGTAAATAACTCTTTCTTATTAATGGAAACCATCCGTTTTGTTGTCTGTTTTATTATTGTTATTGTTCCGGCCTTCTTTGCCGGTCTCATTTTCCCCACCCTCCTTTTCCTCATTGAACATGATAAAAAAGCAGCCGTAAAAAAGATCGGTGTCATGTATTGGATCAACACCGCCGGAACTATTGTAGGATCAATTTGTGGGGGGTTTATATTAATTAATTACCTGGGAAGCCGGGGAAGTTTCATCCTACTTGCCTCGTGCAGTTCGATTTGGGCTATTTATTTAGCAACTAAACAGAACATTCCTAAATGGATATCTGGTGCAGCAACCGCTTTCATTGTTATCTTTATATTAGCTCTTCCCTCCTGGAACTTAAAATCCTTCTTATCGGGAGCTCATATCTATTTTTCTAAATATAACGATAAAATAGATCAGGTGCTTTTTCATGAAGAGGACAATGCGGGGGGAGTCACTTCAGTAGTGAAACATAAAGGGGTGCAAACTCTTTTAACTAATGCTAAATTTGAAGGCAATGACGGCAATGAAATCAAAGACCAGCAACACTTTGCACTCATTCCTAACCTCTTTGTTAAGAATTATCAAAGGGCAATGAACATCGGTTTAGGAACCGGTAGCACTCTCCATATGATTGCTTCTTTTCCCTATAAAACCATTGATTGCGTTGAACTATCACCCAATATTGTTAAGGCAGCCAGAAAGTTTTTTCATCACATTAATGGCAATGTGCTAGACGATCCAAGGGTAAATATTCATATCAATGATGGGCGAAACTACCTTCTCAATCGAATCTATGAAAGAAAAGAGGGCAAAACCCTAGAGAACTACGATCTGATCTCCATTGAGTTAACCAGTATTTGGTTTGCTGGCGCTGCCAATTTATATAGCCAAGAGTTTTATCAACTGGTGAAGAAAAACCTGAACAAGGCAGGGATTCTCCAACAGTGGCTCCAACTCCACCATATCTCTCTACAAGATATTGGGGTCATTTTAAAAACATTGAAAGAGAACTTTAAATATGTGCAGCTATGGCTACCTAGCCATCAAGGTATTGTGATTGCCAGTGATTCCCCCATCACCTATCACAGCGATCAATTGAAATTAAATCAGAATATTTCCAAAAATGTATTTTTTGTTGAGAAACCCTACACGATCTTAGGAGATATCCTCCTAGATACCGCAGGGATTGCATCTTATATTGAATCCTTGGAACAAAAGAAGGGTCTTTTACCCCAATCGACGGATAACAACCTTTACCTAGAATATAGTACCCCTAAGGGCAATGCCTTAGGGTACAATTTTAGTGATAATTTCAGTTCTCTCTATCAGTTCTCTAATGACAACTGGATCAACAAGGCGGTTAAAAGCTCCTCTCTTGCTCAAGCCTTACCCTATATTCAACTGGGACGAGCCCACTTTTTTCCCACAGGATCTTTGCAGTGGCACCAATCCGTTGCCGCAGGGTTAAGGCAGCTTCCGGAAGCCGAAGTCATTGATATTCGTACAAAACTGGTAAAACTACTGTTTGAACGCTAGGAAATAAACCCACTTCGGATGTAATTTAAAACTCTACAGCTTAAAAACAATTTCTAACGAGGCTTTAACAAGTTTACTTTTGTTGCGACACTGTCTGGGTGGGACAACCACGGGACATTAAATGTGAACATTTTGGCTCAATTCACCAAAAAACCATTTCAATAAGCATCATACCTCTCTTACCAAAACCGGGAAGGTAGTTTTACATTATGATTTCATCACATTGAGATAGGATGGCATGCTATTTGCTGATAGATGCAAGCCAAATGGTAATGACGCTATTTTCAATCTATGACCTTTTTTGATAAATATTGGAGGACCCAATGCAAATAACTAAAAGAAAATTTATAGAGAGTGTCGGTACATTTTTTTCAGGCGAGCATAGTTGCACAGGGTATTTATCTAATAAAGAAGAGTTAACTACTGCAGCTCACTGCTTTTCTGGAAAGGTCAGCGAAACCCTCTTTGTTATTAAGGGTAAAACAGTAGAAATTAAAGGCGTTACTTTCCTAAGTAAAGAGGCTGATGTAGCAATATTTCAAGTTGCTAGACAAGCAAATCATATTCCTCTTGGGTCCCTAGATCACGAGAAGTCACTCAATTTAATTAGTTACAACATTAATAAACAAATATTACAGCAGGTTTCCTGCCAAAGTATAGACACACCAAATTCAGGAGCCCTAAAACATGACTGTGACACGGAGCCTGGAAACTCTGGTTCACCTATTATACAGAATGGCAAAGTGGTTGCTATCCATATTGGCACTACCATAGATCAACAGTTAAATATTGCAATTGACCTGAATAAAGTCGTTCAAGCCAATCTGACTCAAATAAACTATAATTTTGAATGGAGCTTTAAAGACCTCGATCCTTTTAATAAAAATAGCGCAATTAGAAAAGCAGGCCGTAAAATGGATCCCAGCAGCTTAATGAAAAAGTTTAAACGCCAACTAAAAAGTCAGCTGATAAATGAGGTCGCAAATAATGAAAAAGTGGTAAATACTGCAGAAGAGAAAGGATGGACAAAAACCAACTGTAGAGTTGTTGGAGGTGGCTTAATCGGTGGCGTAATGGCATTATATTCAACTCCAATTTGTGCATCTTTAGCGGCTTCCACAGGTGTCGGAGGTGTAGGCTGCGGTGCGATAGTTGTAGGCATGAGCACTACTGTAGTAGAAGGAACCTGCATTCAACTTTGCCATGACCGTCATTTAAAAGACTGTAGATAATAAACACTATATAGGAGCATAAAATGTTTAAAATAATTGTAATTTTAGGAATTGTTCTAACAAGTTGGGGGAACACTCTACTGGCGACCGAAAAACCAACTCCCATTCCCATGAGTATCGTTTTTAAAGGAGGATATTCAGATGCAAAAGGGATACTTGGTTCCAGCGAAAACAATTTCATATGGGGAGTTACTCATCAGATTGGCCGAGGAGATCAAAATGAGATTCCTTGGAGTTCAAAGATAGATGAACTGCTACTTGGGTTTGATGGATTTTTCTCTACTGAAATTCAATCATCTACTATGGATAGTAGCAGAGAAGTACTTGGATTCACTAGTGGTGAAAAGAGTATTACGCTCTTCCCTAATTTTTCTCTGGCATTTTGCGCATTAGCAAAACTGCCAGTACATATTTGCCTCGGCACAGGTTATACCGCACTTAATTTAAGTAACGGTTCCACCACAAGATTTAATTTCTTTGCTCAAACTTTTTCTGCAGGGGTGGAAGTAGAGCTTTATGAAAAAATTTATCTTATCTGCGATTTAAGCTGGCTGATAACAACTATGAGAGTAGAAAACCAAAATAAAGACCTGGTATTAGCAAATAGATTTATCGGAATCGGTTTCGGATTTTAAACCCGGATATAAGCCTCCTGCTCCAACCATCCCCTCTTTAGACAAAAACGCAGTTTATCGGTAAAAACAAAGTTAGGGTTTTTCTTTAAAAAGGCTTTTGCTGGCTCTACTTGGGCTGGATCTAAGTAAATGAGTTTGGCTTGCTATTTTTT
>CAYFLR010000069.1:19115-31566 GCA_964343805.1 uncultured bacterium
AGTACCCATATCACAACGCCACAGTTTGCACGGTGATATACGATGGATGATGGCTGCAATTTGCAATCCATGATAATCACTATCCCCCCAGTGAAGGTGGGTTAAACAGGCAGAGGTTAAATGTTGCAACAGCAGCTTTACCGAGCGATTTGGATAGCCAGCGGTATGGGCCAGTAATAAATCAGACGGTAGAGAATCTAAACATAATAACCCGCACGCTCAGCAAGTAAGAGGTTGCCCAAGTAAGGATTACGCTGGCGAACCAGTTCCAAGGCAAAACCTTGCTGAAATCCTGATTGGGGGAATTTAACCATATCAACCTTTCCTATTTATAATCTTGAATAATTCTGTAAAAGGAAAATAGCAATTTTGGCAATGGTTGACTAGCAATTCTTGTAGAGCCTCCTTATCCCGGGTGTTTTATGAGATATCCGGGTAATGGACAGCACTCTATAACCCAAGAAGTTTCTAAATAAAAGTTTAATTAAAAAAGGGAAAGTTTACACTGCGCTTATTTTACTCTTATTCTAATCCGCACATTAAGTAGAGGGCATGTTAATGTGCGGAACTACCAATAAATAATCTTGATCTTGGTATCAAAAGATTCTTGGTGTTGATACTTTATATCACGTTCAATGATTGAACAGGCGATTTGCGCAATCTCCGCCGTTCAGGGCAGAGTTAGCAAATCTTTAAAAATTAATACTTCCTTACTATAGAAGAATCCCACGCATTTATGCGAGGGAGTTCTTCAAATAAGGTTCAAGGGCTACAATATAGTTTTGCGTCATTTGGATTAGATCTTACACCCTAAAAGCCAAGATATACCAATAAATCCCTTAGGTAAAAAAGCATCTTTATATATAAAGACAATCTAATTTAACCAATTAACAATATGTTATAATCATTTTAACTTTTTTTTCTTTATTAAAAAAAGTTATAGATGAAGAGGATATCGTCGTTATAGCCAAACGATTAAAGAGAATTGAATCTATTCAAGTCAAATTAAAACGATTCAGCACAATGAGGTTAAGTACTCTTCAGGACATAGCTGGTATTCGAGTAGTTCTAAAAAATGAACAGACCTTAAATGAGTTATTTTCAATACTTAGAGGGCAGTCTATTAAAAATAAGTTAAAAGGAAAACAACTCCCCCGCCAAGGAACATGAAAAATACAGTGAAAAACAAATTAGATCTAAATTAAAGAAGGCCATTAAAAAATTATGCGTTATAGAAAAACTTAATGCATCTACAAATGGGATCAAGGTTGTTGTTTCAAAGTACAATCAGTCTGGGAAGGTTGGGAAATACGCCATCTTAGAACTTGATTTAAAAAGCAAAACCACTACAGTTGAGATATTCAATAAAAAAGACCTCGGTAAAGCGATTGAAATATACACTCAAAGAGAACTTGAATTAAAGAGTCGTGATCAAAAGAATATTGTTTTTGTTAATATTGAAAACCTAGAAAAAGTAAAAAGATCTTACCCCAATTACTTCCTGGACACACAAAAACTACTAGAAATACTCTCTAAGATTGTTCTAGGTATCTACTAAAGTTAGCTCATATTTTGACCTATTCACTGACATAGAAAATTTCATCATCCAATTATTGACAATTCCAGAGTCTCAATGATAAAATTGTCAATTATGATGTATCACCGTGAAATCAAAAATAAAATACTAAGCATTAGCAAGCAATTTCCAGCAATCATCCTCACCGGAGCCAGGCAAACGGGAAAAACCACCCTGCTCAAATCCCTTTTCACCGACTTTAATTATATCTCACTCGATCTCCCATCCGATGCCGAAATGGCCGAAAACGATCCTGAAGCTTTTTTGACTAGAAACAAACCTCCGCTCATTATTGATGAGGCCCAATATGCCCCCGCCATCTTTCGTCATTTAAAGATGGCCATTGATAAAAATCGAGATTTAAAAGGACAGTATCTTCTAACCGGATCTCAAAAATTCAATCTAATGAAAGAGGTTTCTGATAGTTTGGCGGGACGATGTGCCTGGCTTGAATTGGAATCACTCTCTATCAAAGAAATCGTTCAAAAAACTGACTATCAATTCCTAAAGTTAGATGAGGTTTGCAGAGGGCTAACTCGTGGGTTTTTACCCGAATTATGGGCCAATCAAGAATTGGATCAAACAGTTTATTACAGGTCTTATCTGGCCACTTATTTGGAAAGGGATGTTCGGCAAATCCTAAACATAACTTCACTGCGTGATTTTGAACGGTTTATCCGTGTCTGTGCAGCTCGGACCGGGCAGATCCTAAATAAATCTGACATGGCCAAAGATGTGGGTGTCACTCTCAACACCATCAATCAATGGCTCAGCGTGCTAGAAGCCTCGAATCAGATAACCCTGCTGGAACCCTACTTCCAAAATATTGGCAAACGTGTGGTTAAATCTCCTAAACTCTACTTCAATGAAATAGGACTCCTTTCCTTCCTACTCAACCTCAAACCTGACAATGTTGCAGAATCACCTTTTATCGGTCATTTATGGGAAAATTTCGTCTTTAGTGAACTCAATAAGAAGATTAAAAATCAAGCGGATGGAGGGACACTCTGGTTCTATCGTGATAATCAAAATAATGAAGTTGACTTTCTTTGGGAACACGATAATAGATTAGATTTTATGGAAGTGAAATGGACCCAAAAACCCTCTGAAAAAGCCTACAAAAGTTTACTAAAGGTTTATAAGTTGTTTCTAAAGGCCAATATGCCCCACCTAAAAATAGGAAATTCTTATATTTTATGCAGAACTCCTACTAGCTATCCCATGGGGGAGACGATGGTGGAGAATCTTTCTTTTTTAAACTAGAAGGAAACGACCTCAATTAAAGATCTCATTCTCTAGATATTCAATCTGATATTTATACCAGGTAAGAGTCTTCTGCCGTAAAGCCTGGAGTTCAGCACTAGAAAGGCGACCAACAATGTTGGTATCCTCATTTGGGTCCTCTTGCAGATGAAAGAGATAAGAGAGATTATATTTAGGGCGATAGACAAATTTATAATGGTCATAGATCAGACCCAACTTATAATCTGTATACACATTGGATAAGTAAATAGGGTCCTGGGCAGATTTGGTAAAAATGTTTTCTGATTGACGAAGGTGGCTCGGTTTACCCATCAGATAAAGAAGAGTGCTGGGCAAATCTTTCATCTGAAATCTTTGATTCAAGGTTATTTTGCCATTGAAAATATGGGGGTGATAAATCAGGAATGGAACTCTCAAAGAGTGCTCATAAAGAAAGTTCCCATGTCCCATATCGAGCTTTTCCCCCAAAGCCTCTCCATGGTCACCGAATAATACAATCAAAGTATTTTTTAGCTTCCCTTGCTTTTTTAAACCAGTCACCACATCTTGAATAACTATATCCAGATGGGCCAAACTATTGTCATAGCGATCTAAAACACTTTTTTCTTCAAATTTAATAGTGGGTGAATCATAGGGCATATGGGCGAGCTTGGTCCAAAGAACTCCAAAAAACCGGCCATTTTCTTTCTGGCTCCATTTCAAGAAGTCGGCGGCCAGTGCCCTCTCATAGGATCCTGTCCAGGGTAGAGTTTCCCGGGACATGGCACGATGGATCCGGCCTTCGGTAAGCTTCATTAAGAAAGGGAAAAATCCATCAGAGCCATAGTCGGATTGAGCAGAACCAAAATAAAATTTATAACCATCATCTAGGAATTTCTTTACTAAGTTATCACGGTTTCTAATTTCAAAGTGTCGCCATGACACTGCTCTCAACCTAGGATCAGGATAAACACCCAATAAAATGGAGGCCAAGGTTTTACAACTGCGAGGTTGATTGACATAAGCATTTTCAAAGACCATGCCCTGACTCTGAGTTATGCTATTTAAAAAGGGCATGGTATTTCTATGGTAGCCATACAAGTTGAGGTTTTGCTTACGAACAGATTCTAAGACCACAAATAAAATGTTCATTCCCTGGGCGACGCCCTTAAATTTCAAGTAAGCTGGGGCAACAGGTCTACCGCTTTCCATATAAAAATCATTTTTATTAATGGACTCTAATAGTTTATCTTCCACTCCGGCAGAGTTATTGACTTTACTTTTACTGAGACTAACAACAGGAGAAAACACCGCAGGGGAAAGGCCTTCTGGACTAGACAAAGGAATCCAAGCGGCAAAAGCAAAAAGGATAATTAAGAGGAGGGGTACCAGGAGTACAATCTTGGATCTCATTTGGCGAATAGAGTCAGTGACCTTATAAGCGATCCAAAACAGAAAAAGGAAACAACTTGAAAAAAATAGAGTTTGCCACCTATAAAAATAGAAGAAAAACTCTTCACGCCCCCCGCCATGCATTTTAAGGGCTTCCATATGTTGAGGCTCAACAAAGGCTCCCCATTCAAAAAAGACATAACTACATAAAATGTAAAATCCAGCCAACAAAATGGCTGTTAGGGGAAAGAGTAGAACAGGCATATAAACCACGGGACGAAGGATTTTTAAGCCTGTATATAATGGAGAAAAGGAAGGATGCTTTACCTTATTAAATGGAAGGACAAAAATGGTAAGTTGCTTTAAAAGGTAGTCAAACCTTCGGATGTAAGAAAGAAATAAATTGGTGGCACCAAAAGCAGAGAGGGCCACAATGAGCCATATTGCCAGATCGGTGGAGTAAGTCAGAAAGAGATCTTTCACACTAATGAATCGTTTAAAACGATAAAGAACCATCAAGCTAATCAGGGATTTGCTGACGACAATAGAAAAGAGCAGCAGTAAAAGTGAGGTGTTAAGATGAGACCAGCTAAATTTATAGTGAAACACCTTAGCGGCTTTTTTAAGTATAAATTCCATCTTAAAATCGATCAGAGTTGACTATGATAAGGTTGCCCTTAATAATTCCTTATTATCTGTAATCCAAGCAGCAATCTCACGAATGATCTCTTCACTGCCAATCTTTGGAGACCACCCCAAGGTCTCTTGCACCTTGGTATTATCGGTTAAATATATCGCAATATCACCCGCCCTAGTTTCGGGAACTTGATCAATAGGAATAGAGTTACCGGTAAAACGTTGGCATAGTTCTGTAAGTTCTAAAAGAGAAAGACTGCAATCCACTCCACCGCCAACATTGAAAATCTGACCATTGATTTGATCTAATTGATCCAATTGCAAAAAGAGTAAATCACATAGATCACTCACATGCAAAATATCCCTTACCTGTTTGCCAGTTCCTCCATAACCAATATAACTTAACTTCTTTTCATAGATATGCTTTGCCACCCACAGGACAACAACTCCTTGATCAACTTTACCCATCTGCCAGGGCCCCGTCAAAACTCCACATCGATTAATGACGCCACGAAGACCATACATATCAATGTATTCATTAATAATGTATTCTGAGCAAAGCTTGCTGGCACCATACATGGATCGACAACCCTCTAATGGGAATTGCTCGGAGATCCCCTTTTCACTAATTCCAGGAATGGGTTGATTAGCTGCAATCGTCATACGGGTTGAGTTTTCTTCCAAAACGATTTTGTCAATTTGCGTCATGGGGTAAACCCGACTGGTGGAGAGGAAAATAAAGTCAGATTGATCTTGCCTGGCCTTTTCTAAACAGTTAATGGTTCCATTCAGGTTGGTATTCAAAACATAATCAGGTGATCCCCCATAGCCTGCCGTCACAGATGGTTCAGCCGAACATTCCACAATCACATCGATCTTAGGTAGGGATGCCAGGTCTTCTCTGTTTCTCACATCACCATGTACAAAGCTGATTCCAGCCTCTTTAAGACGGGGTAAATTAAATTCGCTGCCTCTTCGTTTAAGGTTATCAAAGGCAATCACCTCAATATCTTGATAATGTTTTTTTAACTCTAACGCAATAAAGGAGCCTACAAAACCTGCTCCACCGGTAATTAGATACCTTTTCGTCATCTTATTTATCACCTTTTACTTCAGCAAAAATAAACATTTGCCCTCCTAAAAGTTTCCAGATAAGAGGGAATTTTAAATATAGTTTTATAAGCAGCAGAGATTTAGGCAACCGACTCTTAGTGGTGTAGGGTAAAAAACGATCTCTGCTCTCAATGATGTTAAAGCCCTTGAGTTCTAGTAATTCCACAAAAGCTCGATCATCTAAAGGGGTAATATGGTCAAAAAACATCCAAAAGTCTTTCAAGCAAAAACGAATATTGGGTTGGATAATAATCAGCTTTCCATTTTTACTGAGAATGCGCTTAATTTCTATAATCGTCTTCTCAATTTGCTGGTGGGGTATATGTTCAAAGAAATTTGATACAAATACCGTATCAACGCTTCCGTCTGCAATGGCGGTCATGTTGGTGGAATCAGAAACTACCACTTGCACATCTTCACTGGCAAACTGCTCTACATCAGGGTTTAAATCTAAGGCCGTTTTCTTTTGCGCCTTAATATTGTTTATGAATTCACAATACCCCGCCGCCACCTCCATAATATGTCCATTTGGATTCACATATTTTTGGAAAAAATCATTACACAACACTCTCCACATCTCTTTGCGAAAAGTAATTTCATCTCCAAAACGCCGGTGATACATAGCTTTTAATGTGCCAGACATATTGTTCATTAGGCTTAAATCCCTTATTAATGAGGGTTAAGGGGTTGAGTCACGTTATCATCTTCTTTATGTGGTAAATAATTAGGAGGACGACTCTCCAGCTGTTGAACCCTTTCTTCTAACTGATCAACCTTCAGCTTCAAAGCATTCACATGATTACCCGTTTTAACCTGTTTAGCGATTCTCTCTTCAATCATATCATCGGAGATGAGTAGCTTTTTGAAAAACAGGCTCAGCAAAACCACCAGATACCTTCTACCCATTTCTCGTAAATGTAAATTGGAAGATCCCCATTTCCTTCCATACCAATTAATAGGAATTTGAGCGATATGATATTTCTGAATTAAGGCCGACAAGGAGAGTTCAATGGTCACATTAAAGTGACTCGAAAAGTAGGGACCACAGTCTTCAATCACATGACTACGAAATGCCTTGAAAGCGTTGGTGAGATCATTAAAACGAGTTAAAAACAGGAGCTGGATCATTTTATTTACAATCCGATTCACAAAGAGTTTGAAGGGGGGATAATCTTTAACCACAGAGCCCTTCAAAAAACGTGAACCAAAAACACAGTCATAGCCCTCTTCGATTTTTCGATAATACCTTACAATATCTTTAGGATCATCTGACTGGTCCGCCATAACAATCACTATTACATCACCTTTAGTATTGGCTAAACCAGACCTTATGGCTCTTCCAAAACCACCAGGGGCAGTGCGGTTTACCAATCGAATGGCAGGATTATCCTTAATCATGGACTCAACCACCTGGGGAGTCTCGTCGACACTGTTATCATTAACTATTACCAACTCATAAGGGATTTTCTCTTCCGCCAACAAAGGGGTTATTTCATCCACCGTTAGCTTGATGTTCTTGGCTTCATTATAGGCTGGTATCACAATAGAGAGTTTAAGTTGATCCATTTAAACCTCAACGCACTTAAAATTAAACTAAAACGATTGAGTAGGAGATCACAGTTTGCTATAAAAAACAATCATAAATTGTTTAACTAGAAGATTCTAAGAAAAAGTAAATAAAAGCAAACAGCTAGTCTTTTGATGTGCTGATTTAGAGGTCTCATTGATTCGACCCGTTAAAATTTATCAATTCCTTAATGAAAAGACTGTATCAATTGGTCTTATTGCCCTTTTTCTGATCTATTCTATGGTGGCCTACGGAGCCAACTCCTATTATTTAGTATTGGCTAACCAAATCCTCCGCATCCTCTTTTTCTTTCTATTTCTCATGGTGCCCGGCTATTGCATGGCTAGGCTGATTAATAAAGACTATTTTGATCAAAGCACCTCTTTACTCCTTGCGGCTCCCTTCTCCATCCTGCTCTATATTGCCATATTTTGCCTCTTACAGCCTTTTACCGCCCCGCCCTGGGCCTACCTTACCCTCACTTTAGCTAGCTTTGGACTGATAGGATTTCTCTGTTTTAAGCGATTAAAGGGAGAGCTTTTTCAGTTTAAGAAGCTGTCTCGTGAAGAGAAGTATGGAATTCTTATGGTCTTAATGGCCGCCCTCATTGCCTCTTGCTATGTTGCGGTGGCAGCTAAAAATCCTTCGGAAGTTTACTTACTAAATAATTGGAACCTGGCTCAGCGCGGGTTCAGTGACCTCCCCATAGATAATCGCCTTCAATACGATGTGGCTCGTATATTTGCTCACAACCGCCCCCTAGAAAGTTTCTTTTTCTATGATCCCTACTGGAGCATCTCAGATCGTCCTGCAATGGTGGGTTTTCTCAACGCATTAGTTGCCCTCGTCTTTCTTGACCCGGATCGATACTCCTATTTTAATTATCATCATTTCGGCTTTGTACTTAATTCTCTATTTCTATTTCCTTTAGTGATCTTCTTTAAAACCCTCTTTCCTCGAAACCGAGTGGCCTATCTGATTCCTTTAGCTGTCATACTGAACGGCTTCATTTTTATGAATATTTACTACACCTGGCCTAAGCTCTTTGCGGTATTTTTTACCCTAGCGAGCCTTGTTTTCTGGCAAAAAAAGGAGCTGGGCTGGCTTTCACTTTTTATTATTGGAGCCCTTTGGGGGTTGGCCGCCAACTGTCATACCGGTTCAGCACTCAGCCTTCCCATTTTAACCATTTTCTTTTTTATTCATTTGTTAATCAAAAGAAAGCCCCACCTCATTGTAAGCTCGCTATTTGCCTTTGTTCTTTTTCTAATGCCATGGACTCTCTATAAAAAACACTATTCCCCCGATCATCAGACCCTATTGAAAGCTCACTATTTTAAACAGTGTCATAAAGAGAATAATCTGTGGAAGGATTGTATATTACCGTTTTTAAAGAAGGGGCCGGATAGGGAGTTTTATGCTCATCGGGTTAAGCAGACAAAGGTGATGTTAACATACCACAATCTTAAGGACTTCGTTAATTCAACTTTCAAAGGAGATTGGGTTTCTTATCATCGCACGGCCTTTCCCTTTGAATGGAATAGCCCGGTTGCCACCTTTGGAGCGGAAAAAATTATTTTGGGATTGCTTTCTTTTGCCTTAATGATTTTAATTTATTTTGTCGGCGTGAATAAACCCCTTCCTTTTCAATTTACCTTTGTTACCCCCATGGCTCTTTTTATTATTATAAGTTACACACTTAATATTTTTGCTAAATGGCAGTTTCCTATACCTCATAGTCTTCCCTATACGGAGCATGTTTTGGCAGTGGGAATATTAGCGGGTCTCTCCTTTTCCCTCCATTCATCTATCCGCTATATAGCTATTGGCCTTATATTAATGCGCTTTATGTATTATGTCATTCAAAGTGCGATTTTTAGAAAGTTTGATGTCTTTGGTTTTTTCAACGTAGTTACCGTGATAGGAATTATCATCCTCTTCTTAATCTATTACAGTTTTTGTAACTCCTCTTCTAAAAACGAGGAAAGGGGAACAGATGCCCCATCTTAGCCATCATAAACTCCGTTTACTTATAAATGAAAAAAGCACCGCCCTTTTACTCGGTCTACTTTTTTTTGGCTATGCCTTTTACCGCTATGGATTAGACTCTTTTTTTTCCATACTGGTCATTACAACATTGAAACTGTTGGCTTTTTCAATGTTTATCCTACTGCCAGGATACTCTATCGCTCGGCTAATTAATCCCTCCATCTTTAACCAAAGTCGAGCTATCCTTTTATCTGTCTCCTTCTCGATAATTTATTATGTTTTTTTCTATACCATTCTCCAACTGCTAGATAGCCCAGCTATTTATTATCTCGTAATCCTGATATTAGGTTATGTGATTATTGCTTTCAGCTGTTATAAATGGCTCGGTAGGGAGTATTTTTACCATAGTAAACTCTCAACGGATGAGAAGTATGGGTTAGCCATTGTCTTTTTAGCTACTGTCATTGCAGTGTGTTATAGTGCTGTCCCTGCTAATAGTACTGATGCAGTGGGAGTCTTACATAACTGGGATTTTGCCAAGCGTGGACTCAGCAATTTGTCGGTGGATAATCGCCTCCAGTTTGATGTCACCCGTATTTTAGCCCAGGACCTCCCCTTAGAAAGCTTCTTTTTCTACGATCCTTACTGGAGCTTTCAAGATCGCCCTATTTTGGTAGGTGTTTTAAACGCCTTTCTATCATTAGTCTTGCAGATCCCTAGAGATTTTTCCAATTGGCATTTTCATCTATTTAACACCCTGCTCAACACTCTCTTTCTTTACCCATTGATTCTCCTTCTTCGACTTTTATTCAAAGACCGGCGGATTGTTTACCTTATCCCAATCGCTGTTTTCTTAAATATTTTTATCTTTCACAATATCTACTATACTTGGCCTAAACTCTTTGCAGTTTACTTTGGTCTGATCTCCTTATTAATACTCTGGAACGAAAAACCAAGCTGGCTCAACCTTTTTATAGCTGGGGGCTTGTGGGGCCTCGGAGCCAATTGCCATACCGGCCTAGCCTTAAGTTTGCCAGTTTTTACCCTCTTTCTGTTGGGGTTTCTTTTTAAAAAGAAGAAGCCACAAATGATTATGATGTTTGTTTTTTCCTTTGTCCTTTTTATGTCCCCGTGGACCATTTTTAAGAAACTCTACGCCCCTGACTTTCATAATCTTTTTAAAGCCCACTATTTTAAACAGTGTCATAAGGAAAATCAGCTCATCAAAGAGTGTGTCATTCCCTTTTTAAAAGAAGGACCGGATAAAGAGTTTTTTGAACGTAGGATTAGTAATACGAAAAAATACTTTGCAGTACACAACATAGAATCCTTCTTCAAATCCTTGGTTAGTGGCAATTGGAAAAAGTATCACTCCAACCTCTTCCAAAGAGAGTGGAAGTATCCTTTGGTAGCGCTAGGGACAGGACAAATCTTACTATCTTTTATAATTATTATTTTGTTTTTCTTATTTAAAATTCTAAAGGGGGTGAGTCCCCATACCCTCTACCCAACTTCACTCATAACTCTATCCCTTTTTATAATTATCAGCTATGGACTCAATGTCTTTGCCAAATGGCAGTTGACGGTATTGATTGGATTACCCTATTTTGAAATAGTTTTAGCTGTTGCTATATTGACAGGGATCTCATTCTCATTTCACAGGTATTTAACGATCATATCAATAGGATTGATTTGCATCCGGTTTGCATACTTGATTATTAAGACATCCACCTATCGACAGTTTGAGATTTTTAGTTTTTTTAATATAGCTACGGTAGTGGGGATTATCGCCCTCTTTGCAATTTACACAAAAGCAAAGAAGAGTTAGGAAGTAAAAAAGAATATAAATTTAAACAACCTAGATCTTGTGAAATAATTAATATTCAGAATTTTCCCGTCTCAATAATTGCTTAGCTCTATAATCCCATGTGTATTTTTTTACAAGATCGAAGGCTTTTTCTTTTAACTGTATTCTCTTGTCCTCATTTTCTAGATAATATTTAACTAACCCTCTTAATTCATCAGCTGTAGAGTATTGAGGAACTGTTTCACCAAAGAGTTTATCTAAATCACTATTTTTCTCAGAAATACAAAATCCACCACCCGCAATAATGTCAAAGACCCTTACACTGACAAAACCGTCATTTGCCATTTCTTCTGTATAATCACAAAGGGAAATCTTCGATTGGCTATATAAACAATTTAACCCCATATAGTCAAAATAATCTCCACCAATATACTTCGGGGAAATTATACTTTCCCAGGCTTTGCCAAAGACTTTAAGGTCATAATCAACTTCACCTAAATCAGTTATTATTTTTCTTTTACCATTTTTAGGGTTTCCAACAAATACAACATCATATTTAATCGGCAGTGGAAGTGGTGATTTAGAAGATGCTCCAGGTGCCCACTCTGCATCAAACCCCATTTCTTGAATTCTATGAGTAAAAGTAGATGATAGACAATAAATTTCATCGTAAGCAGACAGCAACTCAGTATCAACGGACTCCGGGTGACTGTATACCCATAGGATCTTTTTTGGACAATCAGGCAATTTTACCTTGCCACCAAAAAGGTTAACAACAATATCGGGTTCTATATTAGAAACAACAAACCCCAACCTCCCAATAGCTTTTGTTAATTCATACTGAGCCCAGTAATCTCCCCACATAAATTTACGGTATTCATTGTATTCTACATCCGACGGTGAAATTATTTGAACACGCTTACACTTCTTGCCATCGGATAAAAAAACCCGCTGTTGATCAGCCTTAGTTTTAAAAAAAGCATCAACAACTTTAATTAAAAGAAGTTCAATATAATTAGGATTTCTTTTTAGGAATGCTCTCTTAAAAAATCTGAGTATAAATTCTCTTAAAGCGATTTGCATGTTTTTCTCCTGCAATGGTATAAGCTCAGCTTCTTTTTCTATAGAA
>CAYFLR010000070.1:0-7553 GCA_964343805.1 uncultured bacterium
TAGAAGCTCTCAGTATCAAGTCCAAAGCATCCGTTTCCCTCTACAAATTGTCCACCTCTGCCCTCCACACCTGCCTTTTAAAGGAGGCAGGCATCAAAGACAACCAAGCCATTATCTCATCAATGATGGCACAAACTGGCTTTAGAAATCATATTGGATATAGAAAAACAGGTTTTTATAAATCACCCAGTAATAAGAGCTTCACTCACTTTCTCAAACAAATTAAAACCACAAAAGATAAAAGTGCCCTCACTACAGCATTTCTCGGTGGGCGAATTGGTCTTTCTGTCTGCCCTTAATACTCATGATTTTGGCATAACACAAAAACCCTGGGGCTGAATATCTAAAGCATTGTTAAATTTAGTTGATAAATTTTGAAAGGCAATAAGGCCGGTAAGCTCTACTATAGTATCTTCATCATAGAAATTTAATAGGCGTTGACGTAAATCCTGATCAACCTCTTTATCTGTATAGGTTATAGCTTCAGCATATTCGAAAGCAATTTTCTCTTGTTCTGTAAACAGATCAGAATCCTTATAATTTTTTAAAGCATTTACTTTATCCATAGCCCCTCCTCTTTCCAGAACAATCGAGGAGTTAAGATCCACACAAAAAGAACAGTGATTTATCTGAGAGACAAAAACGGTGATCAGCGATCTTAGCACTGGACTAATCGGATTTGACTTCCTATCAATTCCTCCATATATGGTAGCTATTCCTAAAAAAAGCCGAGGAGAACGAGCCCAAACCTTTGCTGATTCAAGCACTTTACCGTATTTTTTTTTTTGAGCATTAAACATCCACCTTATATACCAAGGGTATTCATGATCTGGTTTTCCAATAATAGCCATGTGTCTTTCCTATTGCTGTGGGTGTAGGTCAATAAACTTCGTGATTTTTTTCACCATATACTTTAAAATTAAAAAAAGTAAATTAAGGTAAAATTATACCTCAATGGAGAAGATATGCCACTAAAAACTCCCAATGGATACCTAGACAAAGATGTCACCAAAGGCATGTTCTATTACCTACTAGAGAAAAACTCTCACACACTTTTATATAGGGTAACCAGTGAAGATCAGTTTAAAGATTTTTTAAATAGCAAAGAATGTATTGAAATTTTAAACGCGCCTGAAAAGAATGTGCAGGCTAAAACAAGCTTCAATCCTGATACTAAAACATTCTCTATCAGTCGAACATCTGATTTTTCATTTAATCTCCTGGATGAAGAGACCCCATTAGAAATTAAATTTCCCTTAAAGGGTGAGAACATCTTTAGTAGGGCAACCATCGTCTCCAAAGAACGTAATGAGGTCATTGTCAAACCAGCTGAAATAAGAATTGGACAGCGAGTTCCCTATCTACTTCCCATAACTCCTTTTATTGTTCCCAACGATTTGATTGACCATGTTCGCACCAAGAAATACCGTATTATTCGTCGACTTTATAAAAAACAGGCCTCTCTCTGTCCTAAGGAAGAGACCTGTCATGAGTTTTTTCTAGAAAAAGAAACTGAAATTGAACCGCTCGTTAAACTGATAGGATCTACTGAAAAGTTTAATGCCACTATTGAGAATATCGCTCCGGGAGGAGTGAAGATCATGATAAAGAATGAGTTGGTTTCTAAGGTTTATCTATCTCGATTACTTTACATTCCTATTACTTATAGGGTTGTGCAGGCCAGTCGCCAACTCCATCTTTTTTGTGTTATTCGCAGGGTAAGCCAACTCAATGAAACTAACTCTTTTTTGCACTGCAGTTTCTTAGATAAAATGCCTAAAAATATTTTTCAATGAGACTTGGAATTTCCGTTTTGTAAGATCCTTGTGACGGCGGAATAAAGATGGCATCTTTAATTTTTTTATTCCAAATATATTGTCTTTTGGCATAACGTTTTGAATCACGTTTAATCAGCTGAACACATTCAGCTAAGGACTTACCCTCTTCAAAATAGGGCTGAAACTGTTTATAACCAATTGTTTGCAAGCCTGGATCATCAAAAGAATAACCTTGTTCTAATAGGGATTTGACCTCTTCCAGCAGCCCCATTTTCATCATCAAATCCACCCGTTTCTCTATTTTCACATAGAGG
The DNA here is from genome assembly GCA_964343805.1 of uncultured bacterium. Lineage (GTDB taxonomy): Bacteria > Bdellovibrionota_B > Oligoflexia > CAYFLR01 > CAYFLR01 > CAYFLR01. The sequence goes on from CAYFLR010000070.1 coordinate 2,093, forward strand.
GGAGAGCGCTCTGGGTTAATTACAAAATACTTGGCTTTATAACGCGCTTCTTTGAATTGATGCTCCGCCACATGTTCAGACTTTGTCTTGCCGGTTTGATAATAAATTTCCAAAGCGCGGATGGTTCTCAGAGAATCATTAGGATGAATCTGCTTTGCACTAGGAGCATCGATAGTTTGTAACAAAGCATGCAGGTCCTCTCCTTTTTCAAATCGACCTTGCAATTCCTCTCTGATTTTTTTATCTCCTGCAGGTGTATCTGTAAGCCCCCAAATCAAGGCTTTTAGATATAATCCTGTCCCTCCCACTATCACCACATTTTTATCTTTGCTCCATAGCTCTGCAATGATTTCGTCGGCGAACCTACAAAACATAGCGGCATTGATGGACTCCTTAGGGTCGAGAAAACCCATCAGGTGGTGAGGAATCCCTTGCATCTCTTCTGAGGAAGGCATAGCTGTGCCTATTTGCATATGTTTATAAACTTGCCTGGCATCAGCATTGATAATTTCTGCATTTAAAGTTTTGGCCAGCTCCACTGCAAAATCAGTTTTACCCGAGGCTGTGGGCCCACCTATGAGAGTTAATGTTCTAGATTTCATATTCGATCAAACATCTTTTTCACATCATTGAGTGAAAAAACTTTCACCACATTTCTTCCATGGGGACAGGTAGCATAATAGTTGGAATGTTGAGCCTCTCCTAACAGGGCTTCAATTTGAGCGTGAGTCAAACCCTCGCCACCTCGAACCGAGCTGTGGCAAGATACGGTAGCAATAATATGAGAAATCTGTTCTTCAATTTCTGAAATGACTTCTAATTCACTAATTTGCCCCAAAATCTCTTCTATCAATTCTCGAGCTCTCCCGTTAGTCAACACCTGGGGAATAGCCTTTATAGCAAAGCTATTACCTCCAAATGGCTCTACTTCAAATCCTAAGTTATTGATTTTTTCTATCCAAGCCTCTAGCACCAGCTTTTCATCAGCGGTAAAATCCATTACTTCGGGAAACATAAGAGACTGTCTTTCTATCTGACCAGCACGATATTGCTCCATTAGCTTTTCATATCTCAATCTTTCATGAAGAGCATGTTGATCTATAACTAAGAGTCGCCCCTCTTGTTCAAGCAAAAGATAACACTCAGCAAACTGACCTATGATTTTAAAATGAACCTTGGACTCTTCTTGAAATAGACCCTCGCTGGGAGCCGATTCATCTGGGGTTTTATAGGGAGAAGGCATTGGCTGTGCCGCTCTATTATTTGCTGAAGTGCTCACTGGATTAAATTCTCTTCGAGTGGGAGAAGAGGGAAGCTGAAAGCTAAAACCCGAATTTGAATCCTCTTTAGCAGGCCGGTGATTGATGGGTTTCCCTGAACTGACTCCATAGGAAATGCCACTTGGTTCAGTTTTTAATTGAATAGAATTATCTATCTCGATGGAACGGGCCGCCACCTCTCTTAATTTGGTTCTTACTAAATCAAATATGCAGGAATAGATTGCCTCTTTTTGGGAAAATCTTACCTCTCTTTTAGCGGGGTGAACATTTACGTCCACCAGATCTGGTTTCACCTGGATAAATAGAATAAAAAAGGGATATTGCCCTTTGGGTACATAGGTTTGATAGGCTGAATTCACTGAGTGAGCTAAAGAGATATCCTTTACAGAGCGACCATTTACATAGAGATACTGCCACTTCATATTGGCTCTAGTAAGCTCTGGCGAGCCTATATAACCTGAAATATCTAGATCTTCATCGTGGAATGAAATGGGGGTCATTTGTTCAGCTTTTTTAAAACCAAACACCTGTTGGAGCCGCTGACCAATATCCTTGACCGAGGGAAAATTATGAATCAATTTCTGATTATGTTTCAAATGAAAATGGATAGCAGGGTAGCAAAGAGCCATTCGAGTAATATACTCTAAAATATGAGAGAATTCGGTGTTGGTACTCTTAAGGAATTTCTTTCGAGCAGGGATATTATAAAAGAGATCATCCACTACAATGGTGGTTCCCTTAGGCAGATTAACCTCACTTATCTGATGATTTTCATTCCCATGAGCTATGATTTCAGTCCCTAAGGAATCTTCCTCCCGTCGGGTTTTCATAACAAATTTAGAAATACTAGCAATGGAAGGAATTGCTTCTCCTCGAAAACCAAGGGTTTCTATTGAGAATAGATCATCTGCATCGATTAATTTACTGGTAGCATGATTGGTCAAAGAAATTTTAGCATCTTCCGGGCCCATCCCTAACCCATCATCCGTGATACTTATCCGCTCTTTGCCTCCATCTTCAATTTCTATTGTTATTTTAGAGGCATACGCATCTATTGAATTCTCTACAAGCTCTTTTACCACCGAGTAAGGTCGTTCGACCACTTCACCCGCTGCAATTTTATTGACTAAATTTTCTGGTAGCACCTGAATAATGCTCATAATAGACTCCGCCAACTATGGATTGGTAAGTCTTCTAACACATCTCCCAGGATTTTTCATGATTTTTTGTAAATTATTTTGAATGAAGGATAGTTACTAATCTAGACCATCAAAATTCACATCGCCAGACTCATATTTTTTCTGGAGTTGCTGCTTCATCCGATGTCTTTCTAAGTAACTATTTGAATAGCTAGACTGAGGTTCAGGCTTAACAGTGACAGCCTTTGCTTTATTTCTACGTTTCTTACGAGTTGAAACATCGTATAATTTACGAGATCGCACTTTCCGTACTTTTGATTTTTTCGCAATACGTGGTGCTCTTCTTATCTTTTTCTTTATTTCAAAACGATAGCTTAAACCCAGGAATGCTCTCCATGAAGGAGTTCCATACCCTTGAGAAAGGCCAGCTCCAAGACCTGCTTGGGTTTTGATATTACGGTACTCATACCCAACCATACCATTCCATTCGAGAGGAATAGAAGCCTGAGATAACCTTGAAATATCAGCTATTTGCAGCTGGGAGTCAATCCCATTGAATAAACTTAATCCCGTCCTGGAAAACAGATAGCTCATCCCTAAGCTAGTATGCATGTAATCCCTAAAGGCCATTCCATAAACATACTCTGTTCCCATATAGCGATAACCCAGATTGTAATCAATTTGAAATCGCTTATACTTTCTAGTTAATGCGGTCTTCAATCCCATCTGCAGTCGCTTAGATGAGAAGTAGTTGAAGTCAGCAGGTCGATTATAGGAAATTTCTGGGGTAAGACTCATAGAGTATCCACCCTTATGAACTATCAGAAACTTACTTTCAAGGGTGACATCAGATAACCCAAACTTCTCGCGGTAGTTTTTGTCCTCTAATAATCGATATTTTTGATAAGCCTGGGGAACTGTCACACCCAGTTGGATGTACTTAGATATTCCGGCATTAAAGGTCACATTATTTCTCACACTCTGCTCAATGAGGGGGATTATTTGCTTATTGACCGTTTCTGCATAAAGAAGATCCGCAGAATAGTCCGCTTGAGTTGATATAAAGAAGGCTCCTTTCTTTAATAGGAGAGCGGACTCAACAAATCCACGACTCTCATAGCTATTTACATATTTCTTTGTAAAATCATAACTATATGCATCTGGGCCGTAACCACCACTGATTCCCAAAAGGATACCAGCTAAACAAATCACCTTCAAAATTCTACCGAAACGAAGTATACCGACCAAAATGAGGGGCAATATTAATAAGAGTGATAAAGCAGAGCCAACCCAAGATCCATGATGCGACTTAATAACTCCACAGCCTCCACCTCTCAGTCTTTCAACAACGAGAGTATTGGCAATATCTACCTCTTTCAAAGGAGCCTTTGGTTTTTTAGCTGACACAAGGTCTCTTTCATTACTATTATCAAGAATTTCTTCTGATACTGTTTCCATTGGCGCCTCTGCTTTTTCCACAGGATTTTCAACAATAGGTACCTCTTTCATGGGTATTTCTTCTTTTATTTCATCCACAATTAAAGGTTGGTCTTGAAGCACACCATCTTCACTTAACTCCGCATCAACTGCCTCTGCAGAAAGGTCGTTAGCACCTTCAGTTTCTTCTTCTGTGACAGGTTCATCTTCATTGTTCATTACATATTCAAAGAGACATTGACTGGCATCAATATCGTTTTCAACAATCTTTCCACAAAGTTCACTGATCGTCTCTAGTTGCTCTTCTGACCAGAGAGAAGGAGCGGTGTTTTCATTATTATTTTGATTATTATTAGTGTTATTATTGGATTCTACCGGAACTGTTTCACTAGAGTTGGTATTACCGTTATTATTGGAATTATCATTCTCAAAGTCCCAAACATCAGCTTTGATTTCAAAAATTGAGAAGACCAAAGTAAGTGTTAGAAGAAGAAATGGTAACCTTTTCATTTTATTCCTCGCCCATTTAGAGTTTGAAAGGACATAAACATCCCACCGGCACCCCAATGATGCAACCTTCGTTCCAACCAATCAAAATCAATCAGATCTATATAATTTCAATATGTTAAGGAAATTAAAATGAGAGGAAAATAGGGGGATTTTGACTAAAGTTTAGGCATTTTTCAAAAAAGTGACTAACTATTTTACAGCGATCCCCTGTCCAGATTTAAACAGGAGACGGACTTTAAATGACAATGCGGAGGGGATCGTTTCATATTTAATAAAGGAAATCTGTTCCAATTTATTTATCTCTATTATAGGAAAAGCGGTATGGGCGTCATCACAGTATATCCATGAAATCCCTTGAGAATTTGGATCAGGCTCGCCTCCCGGCAAAAGGTCTTCACAGGCAATAAATTTTGTACAATTCTTAAACACCTTCTCATCAACAGTAATGGAAGAGGCCTCCCAACGAGCCACCAGGTACTCATATCCAATTTCAGGGATCCCCTGCACCCAGCTGTCCATCAAATCCTCTGGCACATCATTTTCTTCGATTCTTTTTTTAATAGCTAGATAATTTTTTGAGGCCTTTGGAAGTTCCTCGAGTAAGAGCTCCATAATCCTCATCATATTTGCCTGCTGCACTTGAAAGTTGGAATCTGCTACCAATTGAAAAGAGCCGGGTGATCCAAAAGGGGCTGATTTATCTAGAAGCTTTACCTTTTTATCTATTATTTTATTCACATGATCATAGAGCAAGTAGGCATCCCGTTCTGGTAGATTTTTTTCTTCCATTTCGAAGTTACTTAAGGAAGAAAAGTAAGACATTTGAACGCCTAGCCATAGAAAGCCAGGGTGTTCAGACTTTGATGCATTGAAAAACCTCAGCATAACACCCTTTTCTAAGTTCAATAATCCATTATCTCTAAATGGATAGGCAACATAACCAATCCAATCACCATCAGGTACCGAAGTTATATATTCTTTAGTGGACTCTTCAAAGCATCCAGACACACCAAGAGTCAACCCCCCGACAAGCCCGACCATCTTCACCCATCTTAACCATCTATTCAAACTTTGCTCCTTTTATAAAACCGAATT
>CAYFLR010000070.1:7563-24239 GCA_964343805.1 uncultured bacterium
GAAAAGAACGGAACCCAGAAAAACCCATAAAAATAGACCGTTAGACAACCCATCTCTTTTTGCATTGATGGAACACCCTTCTATTTTAATCTTCTCTTTCTGAGAGTCTGAAACTGTCTCTGATTTGAAAAAGTCTGGATCCTGAGGAACCAAGGCAAATTTTTCTGATTCTGTTACTGTGGTTAGTCCTCTATTTTCAAAGGCTCCCTCTATAATATCTCTAAATTTACCACTAAACAGTTTGTGATCACTACTTAACAAGCCCTCTACAAAAATTTCTGCATAGGGGTCGAGAGACTCAGCCATTTCAACTAAAGAAAATAATACTAAATAATCAGCATAGACCACACCGAGTGATTCATCTCCTACTCTTTCAATGATTCCCTTCCTTATATCCCAAAGAGTTGCTGCAAAAACAAGGCCTAGCACATGTGAATCTCTATAAGTGTATGGATTATTACGCGCTTTGAAAGAAAGGGTATTTTCAATAGATCTTAAATAAAATCCCTCTCCCTTATCTTTTACATACTTTTGATTTTTATTCTTACACCCCGCAAAGAAGACTTTCCCTATCTCCGTATTAGAGAGCATGGTTGAGGCAATATAATCAGCTACACCCTCATGGATAGCGTACCAAGTAAAGCTAGTTTCTCTCTGAAAGTCTGTAAGTCTATATATCAAAGCATGAGAAACCTCATGGTAAACAACAGAAGGATCTAATGCAGTGTGAGATGGTTTGCAGTCAAAATTTTGCTGAGGAAAAAACACTAGGACATCATTCTCATAGTCATAAGCCGCATTATTCCAGTGGGTAGATGTTCCACACTCTGGGATTGAACTGGCACTAGAGGCTTTGGGACACACTAAAATCCTGAAATAACTCCAATAGCGCAGAGGATCAAGCCCCCTCTCACCTTGCAGTAAATCTGAGGTTCCCAAAAGCTGCCAATAGTCAAAATATTTCTGAAGATAGAAAAAGGCATTAGAAACCACTACGTTTCCCGGTACTTCTCCCACTTCAAGGGTTATTTCTCCCGCTTTTTGATCCGGTAGTAAAGGAGAAACCAAGCGGCCCACATCATCAAGTTCTGTAAGATCATAAAAGGAAATATCTATTGTGTCATTCTGTAGGTGAAAAACCTCTTCGTTTTGATATAGGTGAGCACTCACTCCCAAAGATTTAAGTTTATAGGTAAGTTCTGCTTTTTTCTGCATCAAATCAAGCTGCCGATAATCTTCCTGGCCAAATACCCAGCCCTTAATACCATCCACAAATGTAATCGAATCCGATTCTAATGCTGATGGCTCATTGCCATATATGACAGCAGAATAAATACTTAACCATGCAATAATTAGGTAGATCCATCCGAATTCTTTGATTATAGCACCCCCATATATTATCATTATAGTTATAGTATAACTGATCTTCTCAGTTTGAGCCATGAATTTTATTATATAAACTCTCCACCCTGGAATCCAACTACCTGGAATGCCGGGAGAACTTATTCCGAATTGACACACACCCTAAACCATGATAGGAATTTGGCAAAATTTTCGTATTCTCAGAGCATTTAAACCGACTGCATAGTTTTGAGAATATGGGTATGAGGAGGAATTAATGGCAGGAATCAATAAGGTAATTTTGGTAGGAAGACTAGGGCGTGACCCTGAAATGAGAAGCACCGGAAGCGGTGTCCCCGTAACATCCTTGGCTCTCGCAACCAGCGAATCTTGGACTAATCGTGAGGGAAAAAGAGAAGAGAAAACCGAATGGCATAATATTGTCCTTTGGAATAAATTGGCAGAGTTAGCCAATCGCTATCTAAGCAAAGGGCGTCAAGTATATATTGAAGGAAAACTTCAAACTCGATCCTGGGAAGATAAAACTGGAAATAAAAGATACACCACAGAGGTTGTAGGTAGTGTTTTACAATTCTTAGATGGTGGCGGCGCTCAAAGAGAGACCTCTCCCTATCAGAATAACACCAGTTCCAATCAAGGGTATTCCTCTGACTTTAATAATTCTGCTCAACCCAACTCTTTTGATATGAATGAGGCTCCCAATAACAACCCATTTCAGAGTGACGACGATATACCGTTCTAAACTAACCATAAGACCATTGGAATCAATGGTCATACAGGGTCTGTTTTTTTTAACCTTATTATGTCTAATTGTATTAGGGCCTGGACTTGTTTTTGCTCAAAATCAAGATCAGCCCAGCCCCCCACCCCCACCCTCTGTTTTTGACCCTCTAGAAGGTCCCGAATTTTCTGGGCAGCTGCAGACATACATTTCCAAAGGGAAAACAACAAACATAGATACTCACTCCTATGGTGACCTACAACTCCTCACCAGCTGGGATAAATTTATCTTCTATAAAATGAAAGGATCGGTACTTTTTTCTCACGAAGCAGAAAAACTCTCTGATGCACAGATAACTAATTTCACTCCTAAGGTAGAGCTACTTAACCTCAAAGTACTTTTTCCTAAAATGGAAGTAACCGGAGGAAGACTTGCCTATGTTCTTAAAGAAAAGGCACTCTTCAGCGCCTCTAATTTCCTCTACCACAATGATCCTTTAAGCTACTTTCCCTCCGAACCCATTGATGGGCTCTTATATATTTGGCAAGCGGCTCCGGCAACTGAAATACATGTTATTGCTGACCATGAGTTAAAAAAACTATTTCTCCGCACCAAAACCCAAATTCAAGAAGTGCAGATCAATCTAAACTTTTTTGGACGAAATAATAAAGACACCATCATTAGTGGAGATTTATCCACCAAGGTTGAAAACTTCTCTGTAGGTTCGGAATTTTCATTAACTCTGGTAGAAAAAAACCGAGGCTATTTTTCATTTACTGGCACCGTAAAATATCAATATTCTCATAGATGGAAGCATCAATTTGAATACTACCTTAATGGATTTGGAGCCAAATCCACCGCAGACTATGAAGATCTCTTATCCTCAGAAAGATCAAAAGAGCCCTATTTTGTCAATGCTCTCTCTTCCCAAAGCATTGGATCTCTTGCATCCTTTATCTTAGCCCCTGAAGTTTTCATCGAGCATATCTACATTGGTAATTTAATAGACTATAGCTCTGTCAACCGGATCTCTATCAATTTTACCCCCGGCGATTACCATCTCACTCTCGGGGGATTGATTAGCGCAGGGGAACCCCATAAAAATGGAACAATTCAAAGTGAACATGGTGATGCAAAAGCAGGAATGTTTCTCTTCTTTCGATGGATTTTTTAACAAAGAACGTAGCGGATGTTCGTTTAAGGACACTCCAAAAGGGTTGGCTAACGAAAACGGGCATCCGCAAGGCATCAAGAAAATCATGAAGAGACAGTACGAAAAAGTACGGATCTAAAATGATTTTCGAAGATAACACAGCGGATGTTTGTTTTAGGACACTCCAAAAGGGTTGGCTAACGAAAACGGGCATCCGCAAGGCATCAAGAAAATCATGAAGAGACAGTACGAAAAAGTACGGATCTAAAATGATTTTCGAAGATAACACAGCGGATGTTTGTTTTAGGACGCCAACTACATGACTCCAAGCCAAGCGCGTAACACCTTTTTCTTATCAGCTTCCCAGACCTTAGGGTCCAACGTTACTGGTTTCAAAACTTTAGGAAGTTTTTGATAGGCAGCAGGCTGCTTAACCCCTTCTAATACTGGAAACATATAGCTCGCAAAGGGAATTAAAGATTGAAATTCTTCCCCTAATAGAAAATCCAACACCAGTTTAGAAGCTGGATTTATTTTGGGTTTATTAATAATCGCAGCATATTCAACCTGAAGATAATTACCCCCCTCAAAAGCAATACTTTTATAATGTTCCACTTGTTCATGCTGAATATGGTAAGCAGGGGAAGTTATGTAACTAAAGACAAAAGGAGCTTCACCGCTCACAAATAAACCATAGGCAGTGGACCAATTATTGGAGGTTGTTAGAATATTCGATTTAATTTTTTTCCAAAAATCGAGATAGTCTTTGTCATAAAGTGCCATGGTCCATTTTAAAAGAATGGCTCCAGGAGCGGAGAGGCGAGGGTCCTGGATGATAATTTGCTTTTTATACTCTGGTTTAAGAAACTCTTTCATGGACCTGGGAGGCACTTTTATTTTTCTAGCATCATAAACAAAAGATAGGTAACCATAATCAATTGGAGCCACTTCTAAAGGTAAGCCTTCCAACAAAAACTTCTTGACCTTTTTGAGCCCTTTAGATTGATAGGGGTATAATAATTTTTCCTTTTTCAATCTGAGGTAAAAAGAATCATCAATTCCTAAAACTAAATCGGCCTTGGGCTTTCTCTTCTCCATAACAAGTCGAGCCACCAACTGACCGGTATTAGGAATAGAAACTATTTTGACATCCGTTTTTAATTTATCACTACTAAAAACCTTTGACCGAACCAGTTCTTTGGCTAATGAAGAGTGAGCATAAACAACCACCTGGTTATTAGCCCCCATCAGCTCTCTGGCATGGGAGAATTCGACAATCACAAATAAAAATAAAATATTAAATAACGATATATATCTCATAGCTTTCGCCTACCATAAACCCTACAGAGCGTCTATTTATTTTTTCTCTATCTCAATATAAACATAAGTAATTGCAACTCATAGAAAATGCAGATAATATGACTCATCATGCGCATTCATAGATACATTTTAAAAGAAATCATGCCCATATTCTCAATTGGCATAATGGTTTCCAGCTCCATCTTAGTTATATTCCAGATTTTACGATTAAGTGAAATGATTTTTGCGTATGGAGCCTCCCTTAAAACGGTTTTTATAACTTTTGTTTTACTAATCCCCCCATTTTTCAATATTACCATCCCTATATCGGTTCTTTTAGCTGTAATACTTGCATTTGCTCGTCTATCTAGTGATGAAGAATATACTGCTATGAATGCCTCTGGCATGAGTTTAAGAAACCTCTATCCCGCTGTTTTTGTATTTGGATTATCCTGCTTTCTCTTTACCCTTGCATCCACCTGTTATCTGGAGCCATGGAGCAAAAAATATATCAATGGTTATTTAACTGAAGCAGGTAAAAGTAAAGTGGCTTTAGTTTTAAAATCTAAACTCAAAGAAGGCACATTTATTGCTGATTTTTTTGGGCAGATTCTCTACGTCAATAAACTTTCAGAACAAAACTCTAAGTTAGAAGAAGTCTTCCTCGCCACTCAAAGCACCAAAGAGGTTTCTTACACCTTGGCAAAAAGAGGGAGGATAATCCAAGACAAAGAGAAAAACATCGCAATTTTAAGCTTAGAAGATGGTGTTTTTCACGCCCCGCAAAAAGGGGAGAACTCAGAAATCATGCATTTTAAAAGAGCTGATATTAACCTTGTTCGGCTTTTTGAAAATTCGATTAAAATAAAAAAACGCCGGATCGATTATGAATATCAATCCATGTACATCGATGAACTAATCTATAATATCGAACAACGAGCCAATCGTGGAGAAATTAACAAACACTATTACCGAGTGATATTCTTACTGCACCAAAAACTTTCACTTCCTTTCGCCTGCCTGCTTTTTGCCTTTCTGGGAATGCCATTAGGAATAACTAATCCCCGCTCAGGAAAATCAAGAGGGTACGTGGTTGGACTCACAATTATCCTTTTTTATTATATTATAATGATGGTCAGTAAATCACTGACTGAACAGGGTAAACTAGATCCCATTTGGGCTGCATGGGCCCCTAATATTGTATTTCTCGCTTTTTCATCCTGGTTTTTTTACTATAGATCAGAAAAAATGAGTTTGGAAAACCCATTCCTAAAGTACATTGAATGGGTTAAGAAAATTTTTGAACGACTGATAAAATAACAGTATGATTTTTTTTAGATACATATCAAAAGAGTTCATTCGCTATTACAGTGTCACCACTATGGTCTTCATGGCCATCTTTATTTTAGTGGATTTCATTGAAAAAAACCCTAGGGTGTTCTTAAAATATGATGCCTCATGGGAAAATATCCTACTCTACTATATTTATGCTCTTCCCTCTCAATATATATTATTTTCCCCTTTAGCGGTCTTACTGGCAGTTCTTATAACGCTCATTCTACTGGGTCGTAATCTTGAAATTATTGCCATGAGGGCATGTGGTCAATCCTTGGTAAAAATTGCTCAACCCCTATTCATAATTTCATTGCTAATTTTTCTCATTAATGTGGTGGTAATCAACGGCTTAATCCCCATTACTTCGCATAAATATCAGGCCGTTGATCGAAAAATCAGACAAAAAAAATCTAGCCGAAAATTCCTAGATAAACACTGGATGAGACATGAGAACAGCTTTTATCATATTGGTAAATTTAGCTCATCAAATACTCGTTTGACGGATATCTCCATCTTCCAACTCAGCCCCAATTTCATTTTAGGTAAGAGAATAGAAATAAAAAAGGCCAGCTGGGATAAAAAGAAAAAAATATGGAACACCGAAGATGCGGTCATCACCTCCTTTTCTTCCGCTGGCACCATCCGCGATGTCAAGTCGCAAAAAAAGGGTAACATTCCTCTGGCAGGAGAGCCCAAAGATTTCAGTTTTGAGGAAAAGAAGCCTGACAGTATGAGCTATTTTGAATTAAACAATTTTATCGATAAAAGTAGAAAAGAAGGAATTGATGTTTCAGAATTGATTGTGGAGCTTCATCTTAAATTTTCCTATCCTTTTATAAACATCATTATGTGCCTTCTGGGAATTCCCTTCGCCTTACGCTAAGAGAGAAGTGGAGGAATGGCTATGGGAATTGTAATCACATTGGCCATTGGCATCGTCTACTTTGCCTGCCTTTCCATTACACGAACTCTAGGTAAAACGAATGAAATTGACCCACTACTAGGAGCATGGTCGGCCAATATACTCTTTTTGATAATAAGTGTAACACTGCTGTGGCGAGCCAAAGAATAGACCGTCTACTCTAATGATCCAAATTTCAATTGGGCATAAACTGTTTTTCGAACGGTTTGAGCATCTATCAACATATTACTAATTTTCTTTTGGAAAAAGTTATTAGCTAAAACCGCGGGAATTGCCACAAATAGCCCTACAGCGGTTGCCACAAGTGCCTCAGATATTCCGGCCATAACTGCTTCTGCACCCGCACTGGCATCGAATGAGAGATCTTGAAAGGCTTTAACAATACCTAAAACCGTTCCAAATAAACCTATAAATGGAGCATTGTTACCCATGGTGGATAAGAAAACCAGGCCTCTGGATAGCTTCTTGCGCATGGTCATCACTTCACATTCCATTACCTCGTTAATATAATCACTTCCATGCTCATATTTTTCGAGTCCCGCCTGCACCACTCTGGCACTCACGGTTTTCTGGGTCTTAAGAAAATCAATGGATTCTTGAACTTTTTTCTCCTTTAGAAATAACTGGATTTGTGGAAGCAAGGATCCTTCATTTTTTTGCAGAAAAAAGAAGTACACATATCTCTCAATTATCACTGCGATGGAAATAAAGCTCACAGCCACTAACAACCATAAAACCCATTCCACACCTGAAACGGTAAAACTAAGTAAAGTCTCAGTTAAATTCATTGGATACCCTCAAATGTTTAATTCAACATAATAATTGTATGTTTCAATTGACGAAAGTTCCCGGTAAATAAGAAGAGTTTCGCAGTAAATACCAATTCACTTCTCTTTACCATTTTAGTTTCAGTTCCATTCTTTTTATGAAACCGCATTTGTATTCTAAACATATTTTGCATTAAAGGCAATAAAGGGCCATGATTTCTACAAATCTGATTTATCCAGGGCATGAACTGCTCTCTAGGCAGCTGGTGCTCTGTTTGATATTGTCTTATTTGTGTTTCGATACATTCGATGACACTCACACTTATAAAGCTAAATAAAATCAATTCCATAAGCTTCACAAAGTAAGGAAGCGTCATAACAGCAAGAATTATCACTCCCATCACCTCAATCAAGAGGCTCCCTCTTTGCGATGATATATCCATTTTCATTCGTGTGAAGAGAGCTGATATTTGCTGAGTTTTTCCTCAATCTGTTTAAACTTTGTTTGAATAACTTTGGTAAGAGAGCCTAGCAAAGCTAGTGAAGATAAAGTAACTATTGAGAGAAGTAAAATATATTCGATAATCACTTGCCCTCTTTTTTTCCTATTTTCCATAGAACCTCCTTTTGTAGTGGGTTCTGCAAAAACTATACCCAACTGTATTTGCTATAGAAAAATAGGACCAAATTCACAGCAATCCCCTTAAACATCTCATATAATATCCCTTTATTGAATTTTTTTTAAAAATGATATAGCATCCAAATAATAAGAACCGTTTAAAACTGTTTGATTTGTGGACTCACAGTTGATATTTTGAACTGCATCAAGACTGTGAGATCTTTTAGGAGTGTCTATGACCAAAATGACCCTGCTCTTTATTTCGATTCTGTTGGGTATGATTATCCTGTCTACCAACATTATCAAAATGATTTCCAAAGGATCATTTAAAGGAAATTCTGAGGAGCAATCGAGTTCACAATCAAAAGAGGGGAATTCTACCTTTCCTAAACTTTCCATTCATAAGAAAGACTTTTTTTATAATGAGATTAAAGCTCCAGAATTAAACAATGCTCCATCTAGCTTCTTTGCTTCCACCGCTCCACAGATAGAAACCAAGATTATCTCTAAAGAAGAGGCAGAGAAAAAAGAACAACAAGAACTTAAATCGCAAAAAATAAAAGTAGAGAAAAGAAGCAAAAACCGAGAATTTACCAGCACCGATCATCACTTAGATGACTTAGGATTAACCGATGCCAACCCAACTCCGATTGAAACCACCGAGCCTCGCTCCGTATTGAATTATACTGTAGATGTAGGGATATTTTTCTCCGAAGCAGAAGTCATAAAAAAGGTAAACAAACTACAAAAAGAAAAGTTTAACGCCTATTTTATAAAAACCAAACTGGGTAAACGTAAAGCCTACCTGGTCCGTGTGGGCTTTTTTGATAATCAAGAAGCAGCTGAGAAAATTGCTCTCCAACTCGATGAAAAAGGTATAAAATCTGAAGTCCTACCTATAGTTGACTAAGCTGCAATCCAGGTCTTAAACAGGAGATGGAAATGAAAAAAAACACTGCCGTAATCATGGCTGGAGGCAGAGGCACACGTCTTTGGCCTTTAAGTACCAATGAACATCCAAAGCAATTTATTCCCCTAACTGGAGAGCGCAGTTTAATCCAAATCACGGTAGACAGACTCCTCCCCGACTACCAACCCGAGGATATTTTCATAGTAACCAATGCCCTCTATCAGGATCTGGTAAAAGAGCAGCTTCCTAATATTCCTGCTGAAAACATCTATTTTGAACCTTACTCAAGAAACACGGCTCCCTGTATCGCCCTTATTTCATTTATCATGAGTAAGAGATATACACCCGATTCGACCATGACCATCCTCCCGTCAGATCATATTATAAATGATGAGCAACAATTTCTAAAAATTCTCCGATTTGCCAATGAGCAAGCTGAAAAAGAAAAGAGCCTCATAACCCTTGGCATAAAACCCGACCAACCACACACCGGTTATGGCTATATTCAATGCAACACCAAAGATACCAATGGGAGCTCAATCCAAAACTATCCAGTGAAAAAATTTGTCGAGAAACCCAACTTAGAAAAAGCAAAAGAATACTTTGCTGAGGGCAATTTTTTCTGGAATGCGGGTATGTTTGTTTGGCGTACTGATACCATCCTTGAAGAACTAAAAAAGTTTGTTCCTAATATTTACGACTTATTAAAGCCATTAGAAAGCGTAGAGTATAAAGAGGAGCAAGCCTTCCTCGATGAAAATTTTAAGAGAGTTGAATCCATTTCGGTGGACTATGCCATCATGGAAAAATCTCAATCTGTGGAGTGTGTTCCAGCAGACTTTGGTTGGAATGATATTGGTAGCTGGTCAGCTCTTTCGGATGTTCTTCCCAAGGTCAACGAAAATTACCCCATTTGCCAGGAACTCTTTCAACAAGATGCAGAAGGAAATATTGTTCACTCACCAGATCAGAAGGTGGCTTTACTTGGAATCAAAGACTTGGTGGTGGTAAATACTGAAGGCACTTTAATGATCTGCCCTAAAGAGAGAGCGCAAGAAATAAAAGTCTTCCCTCAAACCCTTATAAAATAGGAAAAAAATGATTGCCTACTTATCTGGAAAACTAAAATTCAAAACCATTGATAGTGTTATAATTGATGTGGGAGGCGTGGGTTACGATGTCTACTGTCCCCTCTCGTCTTTTTCCCACTTTCCCGAACTCGGCTCTGATCTCTCTTTGCACATTCACACCCACGTCAAAGAAGACATTTTACAGCTTTATGGCTTTCCCACCCCAGACGAAAAAAAACTATTTAAAACTCTTCTTGGCATTAATGGCATAGGTCCAAAAGTAGGAATTAGCATCCTCTCTCATATGTCTGCAGCCGAATTTACCCAGGTCATTTGTGAAAAGAATGCCAAACGATTTAAAAGCGTTCCCGGTATTGGTCCTAAAATGGCAGAAAGAATTATATTAGAGCTCAAGGATAAGACCGACAAGTTATTTCCACAGCTGATTCAATCTGAAAACAGCCAAAAGCAAGTCACTCTATCGGATGAAAATCTTACCGAAGATCTAGTTTCTGCCCTTATGAACCTGGGCTATAGCGAAAAAATCGCAAATAAAACAGTGCAAAAATCACTGCAAATGTGCACCAGTCACTCATTTGATCAGGTCTTAAAACACACCTTAAAAAGTATCTCTACTTAACTCTCTGGAGACATTATGAACGAAACCGATCGAATAGTTTCCCCAGATCCCGTTCCGGAAGAAAGGATCAATGAAAACTCTCTCCGCCCGATTACTTTTGATGAATACCCCGGACAAGACAAAATAAAAGAGAATATGCAGATCTTTGTAAAGGCTGCCCAGCAAAGAGAAGAAGCTCTTGACCATATTTTATTACATGGCCCTCCCGGACTGGGAAAGACCACTCTTGCTAATATTATAGCTCGCTCGTTAGGCGTCCACATAAAAACCACCTCCGGACCTGCGATTGATAAACCCGGCGATCTTGCTGCTATATTAACCAACTTAGATCCCTATGATGTCCTTTTTGTAGATGAAATTCATCGTTTACCAAGTACGGTAGAAGAAGTTTTATACCCAGCAATGGAGGATTATCAATTAGATATCACCATTGGGCAAGGGCCTTCAGCTAAGATTGTGAGAATTGATCTCGCACCCTTTACTTTAATTGGAGCCACCACCAAAACAGGTAACCTAACCAGCCCTCTCAGAGATCGTTTTGGTATTACCTCCAGGTTAGAGTTTTATTCCCATGAGGATCTCTCACTCATTTTAACTCGGAGTGCCCAAATCCTAAATGTGGAAATATCCAAGGAAGGAGCCGCAGAGATTGCAAAACGTTCTCGTGGCACTCCTCGAATTGCCAATCGCTTATTAAAACGAGTTCGAGATTTCGCCCAAATTGAGGGCCGTAAAATCATTGATCAAGAAATAGCCCACAGTTCACTCCATCGCCTTGAAGTGGATGAATTAGGGCTCGATTTTATGGATCATCAGATCTTGGAAACTATTATTGAGCGTTACAATGGAGGCCCGGTGGGTCTTGAAAGTATTGCCACCTCAGTTGGCGAAGTAAAAGATACTATCGAGGAAGTCTATGAACCTTACTTAGTTTATAGTGGATTTATAAAAAGAACACCCAGGGGTCGAGTGGCTACCAATCAGAGCTACAAACACTTAAATTTGTCCCCTAGAGAACAATAATTTCCCAGCCGTCATAGTCCCTTCCACCCTGGTTTTAGAAAGATCATCTATAGACAGATGAAAAGGATCCTCTGAAAGCATCACTATATCAGCTCTAAAACCAGGCAAAAGTTTCCCCTGTTTTTCCTCAATAAAATTGGCATAGCTGGCATCTCCCGTATAGCCTTTAATGACTTCAAATAGTGACAGCTGCTCCCCATCATCTCTAGCAGTTATAGCACTTTGCAGATTGGCAAAAACATCTGGATCTTCCACCGGGGCATCAGTTCCCATCACCACTCTTTCTTTAAGATTTAGCAGTGTCTTCCAAGGATACATTTGAAACTCTTCCCCTTTTAAAAAAGGAAACTTTTTAAAGAGCCAAGGTTCATCAGTGGTGTAATGGCAAGGTTGCATGCTGGCAATGATAGGAAGTCGATCAAAGAGCTTTAAATCATCACTATTTAAGATTTGAATATGCTCCAATCGAGGCCTTACTGCTCCAATATCCATCTCTTTTGAAAGTTGCTCCAAGGCTTGCAAAACATTATTGACCGCCCGGTTTCCTATCACATGATAAACAGGTTGAAACTGAGCTTTAATAACCTCTCGCGTGGATGAAATCAATTCTTCTAGGGTCATCAACTCGAGACCAAAGTCATTTTCTTTTTGAGGAAAGGAGGTAAAAGCCCCACCAGATCCCAAGGCTCCATCAGTGAAGAATTTGACCGAACGAATATTTAACATTTCACTTTGAACTGGCTTAGGTTCATATTTTAAATACTTTTGTAAAGTTCCCAATCCCCCCAACCATAAATTACAGCGAATTTGAAGCCTCTGTTTTTGATCAAGATAAAGAAAAGCGTTGAGTGCTTCATCACCCACATAAGCTTCATCAATTGAGGTGATCCCTTTTTCAATTAAGATATGTTGAGCCTGTTTAAAATCGTTGAGCAGATCTTCTTTTTTATCGGCAAACACATCATCGAAAAAAGCCATATCATCATCAACCAAAATCCCTTGTGGAAAACGGTTAAGAATACCTTTTTTCTCTAAGGCGATCGTATTGGCAATACAGCTATGACCATCCACACTTTTTATAACCAGAGGAAACTCTTGCTCAATCTGATCTAGAGTTGTTAGAGAGAAAGTCCCGCTTTGCCAATTTTGTAGGTTAACTCCTCGGCCTTGGATAAAACTAAAAGGGTTTTCATTTTTTAATTTTTTTCTATAGGAGCTGTAAGCATCCTTTAAATGTTGATCGTTATTTATTCTATTTAAATCAAAAAGGCGAAGCTGCTTTCCCAGACTCATGGCATGAATATGGGCATCGTGAAATCCGGGTAACAAAGTAAGTCCCTGCCCATCTATAACTTTTCCATCTTCCGTTAGAGAATCGCTATCTTTAGCTATTTGACTGATATAACCGTCTTTAATTTTAATAGAGTGAAATTTGTCCTCTGGCTGAGCAAGAGTATAACCCTTAATATTTTTTATAATCATAGGTTTTACCTGATACTGCTTGATAGCTCTTAACTGAAAATCGATGGGAATGAGCATGACAAATGGCAACAGCCAAGGAATCGGAAGCATCCTCATAGGCACATTCAGGCAAATTAAGGAGTACTCTCACCATCTCAGCTATTTGCTTCTTACCTGCACGGCCGTAACCCACAACTGCAGATTTAACCTGCGTGGGAGTGTACTCAAAAATGGGTAAACCCGCTTGTTTTAAAGAGATGATAGCCGACCCTCTGGCTTGACCTAATTTAAGGGCACTGTTGGCATTTTTACCCATAAATACATTTTCAATGGCCGCATCAGTAGGAGCATACTCTTTGATTAATAAGTTAAGTTGGGTATGAATAAAATAGAGGCGATCGGTAAATGATGTGGCGTTTTTTCGGGCAAAGATACAGCCATTGTCCACATGAAAACTTTTATTCCCACGTACATCAATGACGCCCCAGCCAGTGATATTGGAACCAGGATCAATGCCCAAAATTCGCATTTATCAATTAACCTTCAAAAGAATTGAGTGTATCTTCAGAAAAGTCCGCATTGGAATAGCACTTCTGCACATCATCTAACTCTTCAAAGATATTAAGCAGCTTTAAAGCCTTATGAGCCACTTCACCTTCTAAGGTATTTCTGGTATCAGGAATTTTGGTCAAGGCACCTGATTTAATTTGAACACCTTGCTCTTCTAGATTTTGACGAACAGAGAAGTAATCAGCGGTTTCGGTATA
Organism: uncultured bacterium; assembly: GCA_964343805.1. Classification (GTDB taxonomy): domain Bacteria; phylum Bdellovibrionota_B; class Oligoflexia; order CAYFLR01; family CAYFLR01; genus CAYFLR01. The sequence goes on from CAYFLR010000070.1 coordinate 21,613, forward strand.
GACAGCCCAAATTTCTCCTTCATCTACAACATCTTCAGCTCCAGCATCCAATGCCTTCTCCATCAAATCGTCCTCACCAATAGATTCCTTATCTACTTCAATAAGACCTCTTGATTTGAACATATAGGATACCGCACCTGATTCAGCAATCTTTCCACCATTTTTAGAAAAAGCATGACGGATATCAGCAATGGTTCTATTTTTGTTGTCAGTGAGACAATCCAAAACAATTGCAACCCCACCGGGACCATAGCCCTCGTAAGTGGCTTCGGTGTAATCAACGCCTTCCAGTTCTCCAGCACCCTTTTTAATTGCTCTCTCAATATTATCTTTAGGCATATTGGCGTCTTTAGCAGCCAACATAGCAGTTCGGAGACGAGCATTGTGATCAGGATCACTTCCACCTTCTTTAGCAGCAACCATTAGTTCTCTGATTACTTTGGTAAAAGCTTTACCACGGGCAGCATCAGCAGCACCCTTCTTATATTGAATTTTACTCCATTTATTGTGACCTGACATACTAACTCCCAATAAAATTCATAATAACAAGTCCATTGTAATTCCCATTACTAACACTAAAAAAGGAAAGTTTAAACCCTCATTTGCTTAAACTGGAGGGAGATTTATTCATTGTGAGCTAATTCATAGACGCTTCCACCAATAAATTCTCGTAAAGGAGAAGTTTCAGGTACCACATCTAACTCCGGATAGGCATAGACAGTATCCATTAAAACCGAAGTTCTTACTCCTCTGATATAAGAATCCAATCGTTTATCTTTTCGTAGTTGCTCAATATATTCCCGATTAGGTAATTTACCAGAAAGAGCCTGTTTTAAGATTGGAAGCTCATAGGGGAGACCAGAATTTAGGACCTTATTAGCGGAATAGATATAAGGAATGATATGTTTTAATTCCCCCTTACGCACATAGGGCCAATGACCCAAGGTCTTTTTGGTACTGTAGCTACGATAGAGACTATCTCTAATCATTCGTTTTAACAGACGAACATCTGTCCATTTAGTATATGATCCATCAGAGCTTCTGAGAACATTCATGGATTCGGTGTAGATTTTATATTTTTTTTCAGCGGGAACGGTCTCACTCACCCGATGGTAAAGTCCATGAAGACAATCGATTAAAACCAATTCATCTTCACCCGCTCCGAAATCTTCGTATCCATCGCGATCGCCTGTTTTAAAATTGTAGATAGGCTTTTGGATAGTTTTACCTTCAATCAGATCCGCTAGATGAGAGCTCAGGAGATCAAGGTCTAAGGCCTCTGGCATCTCAAAATCATAATCTCCAAATTCATCTTTAGGGTGTTGAAGAAGTGGAAAAAAGTAGTCATCTACATTGAGTTGCTTGAGTTTGAGATGATGTTTCTCTAGTTCTTTGGCAATGATAGCGGTGGTAGTGGTTTTATTAGAACATGATGGACCCGCAATCACCACAATTTTGGTACTGCTGTGTCTCTGCATGATTTCATCTACTGTGGTTTTGATATCATTATAAAATCTTTCATCACTCATATGAACCAAGTCTCTAAAATGCTTTCCTCCCTTGCCTAAGACCCAATCATTGAGTGAAAAAAGAGTGTCGCACTCATGATCAATGTTCCAAAGTAGGGTTTTTTGCAGCATATCTCGATGAACCCCATCTCGGGTAAATTGAGCGGGAGAAAGATCTCCTTTTTGAACCTTCCTTTTCCCCTCTCTAAAGATCATAAAACCTTCAGCCACACACACTTCACCAATTTCCTTAAGTACTATTTCCACATGATCTTGGATAAATTCTCTGTCAGGAAAATGATCTTCAGCAGTCATGGGTTGTTGCGAGAATTCTATCACCTTCTGACTAAAGATAGATGACATGGAGTCTACCAAATCACCATCAACTCTATAGGAAGTTAAACGTTCTTTGATATACTCATCTAGCTGGTTGTGATAGCTAGATTCAAGCTCCTTAATATTTTGAGCTTCCAAAAAATGTTGATAAAACAGGGTCGTTAATCGAGGAAAAAATTCCTTTCTAGCCACTCTTTCAGATCTTTCTGATTCTTCAAATCCCTTAATTTTTAAAAAGGCGTCTTCTACTAACCATCCTAAATCATAAAAGCTTCGATAAATTCGATCTCTGACCTGCTCACTGTATTTAATAGCTCTGCTTTCTGCTTCCCAAGCTTGAACATTTTCAATATCTCTGATGGCCGAGGTAATAGATCTATGAATTTTTGATAAGTTAAACGAAACCACTTCACCTTGCTTGTTTATAACTTGTGTAATTGCATTGGGGACTGGCATCTTTCCCTCCTTGTATCAATCATTCGATTCATGTATTTATATTTAGAGTAATTTTTTACCCCACTCCGTTTAGGTTAAATAAAAAGCAAAGGAAAAAGTTCCAAATGGTTATTAAAATTGGTTTCTGGCTGGTTGCTCTTTATTTAATAATCTGTATCTTTTTTTACTTCATGCAGAAAAGGCTTATTTTCTATCCTAGTAAAACCATTGATTATTTGCCTAGTCAATTTCAGATGGATTTCAAGGACATTCCCCTCTCTCCTGAACCGGGTATCAAACTTTACAACTGGCTCATACTCCCAAAAGGAAAATCCTGGCAGCAGACCA
>CAYFLR010000070.1:24249-31216 GCA_964343805.1 uncultured bacterium
AGGGGATCTTCATCTTTTTTCATGGGAATGCAGGTAATATCTCACATCGACACACCATTTATCAAGGAATTACTTCACTGGGATACGCAATTTTTGCCTTTGAGTACCGTGGATATGGTAAGAGTGATGGGCAACTTGATGAGAATACTATTAATTTAGACTTACAGAGTCTAAATAATTATTTCACCAATCTCATGCAAGAGACTAAAAAGCCTCTTATTGTATATGGCCGTTCCTTAGGGGGAGCCGTAGCTATTAAATATGCAAATCAGTTTGAGCCTACAGCACTGATTGTGGATTCCTCTTTCTCCAGCTTATATGATATGGCCACTCACCTTTATCCCTTTTTACCCGCTAAATTGATCCTTAATCAGCATTTTGATTCTTTTAAAAAAGTCATCAATATCAAATGCCCCAAGCTTTTTCTCCATAGCCCTAATGATGAGGTCATCCCTTTTAAGCTCGGTCAAAAACTCTTTGATAGCGCCCCTGAACCCAAAAAGTTCTTTACACTGCAGGGAGGACATAACGAAGGATGGACCGATTTCAGTCAACCCTATGGAGCGGTTAAAGATTTTCTGAAAGCCAACTCCTTGTAACAGTGAATGAAATGACGCAAGAAACACCCAAAAAAAAGAGTCGAAACAAATGGTATTATATTAAAGAGTACCGAAGAAAAAATAGACCGGAAATCGCCTACCCTCAAGTATTGCCCATTATTCAAAAAAAAGATCTTCTCATTAAAACTATTAAAGAACATGACATTATCATTCTTTCAGGAGAAACCGGGTCGGGAAAAACCACCCAACTGCCCAAAATATGCCTGGAAGCAGGAAGAGGAGTTAAAGGGAAAATTGGCTGTACCCAACCCCGTCGTATTGCAGCTACCTCTGTTGCCAAATATGTGGACACTCAAGTATCAGCACCAAGACCCGCTGTTAGCTGCAAAATACGCTTCTTCAGCAATGATAACGATCATATATTTGTTAAATTCATGACCGATGGAATTTTGTTAAAGGAGATAGAATCAGATCCTCTCTTAAGACAATATGACACTTTGATTATTGATGAGATCCATGAACGAAGCCTCAACATTGACTTTATTTTAGGTTACTTAAAAAAAATTGCTCCCAAAAGACCCGATTTAAAGATCATTCTCTCTTCTGCTACGGTTGAAACGGAAGTATTTTCCAAGTTTTTTGACAAAGCCCACATTGTTAATATTAGTGGTCGAACTTATCCCGTAACCCTTCTTTGGGATCCACCAGATTATCAGATAGAGAGTAATTCCAACCGAGATCCCCTCATTGAAAAAACGGTGCAAACCGCTTGTGATCTCCTTACTGAACCCAAAGGGGACATTCTCGTTTTTATGCCTACCCAGGCCAGCATTCGAGAGACTATGGTATTACTGCAAAAGGAAATTCAAGAAGAGGCGGAAATACTCCCCCTTTACAGCCGTCTTTCCAAAAAAGATCAGGATCGGATTTTTCTTCCTTCCAATAAAAAGAAGATCATCGTGACCACCAATATTGCTGAAACATCAGTCACTATTCCCGGTATCAGATATGTGATTGATACTGGATTAGCTCGCATTAGCCGGTATTGCCCCAAAAATAAAATAGGTATGCTTCCCATAGAAAATATCTCTCAAAGTTCAGCCAAACAACGAATGGGTCGATGTGGTCGAATGGAGCATGGTATTTGTATCCGTCTCTATGATGAATTAGAATTTTCCGAAAGAGATCAATTTACCCCACCGGAAATAGTGAGATCTGATCTTGCCAGCGTTTTACTGCAAATGCTAGTTCTCCCTTTAGGTAAAGTTGAAGATTTTCCATTTATCAATAGTCCCTCCAAACAGGCATTTAAAGCAGCTTACCAGACTCTATATTTTTTACGGGCCATCGATGACAATCAAAAGCTCACACCCCATGGTCGGAAAATTGCCCGCATCCCCCTTGATCCACGTCTCTCCTCTATTTTAATCGAAGCTATAAACAAAGGTATTTTTCATGAAGCTTTGATTATTTGTGCCGTACTCTCGATTGCAGATCCGTTAGAACGCCCTATGGACAAAGAAGATAAGGCAGACCAAAAACACGCCCTGTTTAAAGATAGCCGATCTGATTTTCTTACCTACATCAACATATGGAACGCTTATCAGGAATTAAAAAAAGGATCTCGCTCTAAAAGCTCTCTCAGGAGGTGGTGCCGAGATAATTTTCTATCTTACAATCGAATGCGTGAATGGAATGATCTCTATCAAGAACTGCAAAAAGTGATGGATGAAACCCGTAACTCTCCATCTAAAAAGGCTTATAAACCTCTTGAAAAGGTCCCCTATGACCGGTTTCATAAGGCACTACTCAGAGGTTTCTTATCTCAAATCGCCCAAAAAGATCAAAAAACTAAGGTTAAATATCAAGGACCAAGAAATCTCCAACTCTTTCTCTTTCCTGGGTCGGTACTATTTTCGTCAAAACCTGAATGGGTGATGGCTGCCCAATTTATAGAAACCAGCCGACTTTTCGCTCGTACCATTGGCAAGGTTCGACCTGAATGGATCGAATCCGCCGCCAGCCATTTAGTAACAAAAAGGTATGAAAATATTAGATGGCACCGAGCCAAGGGTCATGTTTATGCTCAAGAGTATGTTTCTCTTTGGGGTTTAACTCTTGCTGCGAATCGCAATGTTCACTATGGAAATATCAATCGAGAAAAAGCGAGAGAGATCTTTATTCAAGAAGCCATTATAGAAAACCAAATCGATGGGCATTTTGGTTTTATCAAACACCTCTTCAAAGAGATGGGACAGATTCAGCTGGATGAAAGCAAACTCCGAGACCACTGCCTCCTTATCAGCGACGAAGACCTTTTTAATTGGTTCTACGAACGATTTCCCGATATCGTCTCAGTGGCCGAACTCCGCAAATGGCAACATAAAAACCCGAAGGATCAAAGTCTTTTTATTCCAAGTAATGAGTTAAGACAAGATGATGAGGATATAATTGATCGTTATCTTTTCCCCAATCAACTCTACTTAGGAAGTATTCCATTAGACTTAGAATACATTTTTGATATTGAAAGCAAAAAGGATGGACTCACTCTCCTTCTCCCACTCAAGTACTTGCGTCAATTTCCTCTGGAAAGCGCCGATTGGATTATTCCCGGATGGCTGGAAGAGAAAATTTATGCACTACTTTCCTCTCTTCCTAAAGATGTGAAAACTAAGTGCCCCTCCATAAAAAACCTCTCTTCTGATTTGATGGAGCATATCACCCCCTATCAAGGATCTCTTTTGTTTAGCCTGATAGACCTTATCAAACAAAAAGAACAATTAACTATTTTCCCTGGAGATTTCGATCTCACAAAAGTACCCCTCCACTTGAAAATAAACTTTGCTCTCATTGATCATCAAGGAAAAAGGATAGCTGAAAGCCAAGACTTAAGTTATTTAAAAAGAAAGTTTGGATGGCAGCCATCAAAATGGGGAAAGGTTCCACCGAATTGGATAGAAGATAAAATTGCTAACTGGAATTTTGATTCCCTCCCCGACACCTATGAAGTGACTGCCAGTAAAGGATTCTTTTCCCATCAGGCATTTGCTGGTCTAGAAGTTATAGATGGACGAGTTAATAAGACCCTTTTTCCAAGTAAAAAAGAGCGAGATGATGCCACTCGCAAAGCAACTAAAAATCTTTTAGAAATCGCACTGGAAGAAGATCTTTACGGAATTCATAATGCGCTGCAAACTCTTCCTCGCCCGCTCCTTCAATATTATAAAAAAAATAGTTGGGGAGATGATCTTTATGAAGATAGCTATAAATGCTTCGTCTATTCCTTTCTCACAATAGATGAATTGATTACCAATCAAGAAGATTTTAATAAGCTACTTAAGAGTGTCAGAGAAAAATTAAAGTCCCTGTTAACGGAATGGCAAACATTAATTACACGCATAACCAAAGAACATCAAGAGCTACTCGATTATCTAAAGAAATTACACCGTCGACCTTTCAATAAGTTGTTAGCTGTAACCATGCAGGAGGTAGAAGAGGCCCTCGATCAACAATTCTACTCTTCTTTTATTGCTAAGAATCAATTGAAATATCTAACTCACTATCCACGTTATCTGCAAGCAATGCAAACTCGATTACAGCGAGCGGTCATGAAACCCCAAGCCGATAACCAGAAATCTCTCCAATTTAGTGAAATGCAAGCGAGTTTTCAATTGCTCGAAGAGTTTAAGAATATTGACAATCCCCAAATCCAGGCAGCTCTTAGAGAATTTAAGTTTCTGTTAGACGAACTCAAAGTATCTATTTTTGCCCAAGATTTAGGCACAACTCTACCCGTATCACCAAAACGACTTAAGAAAAGATACCAAGAGATATGTCAGTTGATTTTGAGTTTACCACCCAGTGCGGGTTAGGATAGAGTAACTAGAATGGCTACAAATAAAAGTACTAATGGCAGCCAGTAGTGAAATGTATATGTTCTTTTTTTCATTTACGAAACCTCCTAAACTCTTGAGGCTGTATCCTCAGAGCTTAAGAGGTTTCGTAAATGAATCTCAAAATAATTGCAAGTACTTTTTTTCTTTCATGTACAAATACCAAGGGTTAGCTGAGAGTAAAGAGCTGCCCCACATACTCTTTTAACACATTATCATCAGATAAAACCTCAGAATCCCCCTCATTTGGGGTCACAACCATAGTTTCCCCATCATCACCAATAGTGTACATAATTTCATACACTTCCGCCGATGACCCACAATCTCCTTGCACTTCAATCCGTTGATTAATCTGCCAATTTTCTTCTCCACACCATTTGATATTATTACCACTCGACACCATCGAAGGAGAGAGTAGAGAGAGAAAAGTCTTATCAAACCAGTAGCTTATTCTTTTTCTATTACCCTTATCACTCAACTGATTTTCTAAGACTTTATACTCTCCCTCCCATTCCATCTGATAGAGTGAGACGGAACAAGACCGATCCGTGAAAACCTCCTCAGTAAGTTTTAAATCTCCTAATTCACCTCCTAAAGGTTTGAAAAGAATTATGAAGGAGACCCCCTCCTCCTCCAAAACGCCCTCTTCACCTTCACCACTTTGATTGTTATTACAGTTAGTTAAGTTCCACTTAATCTCTTTCTCTTCCACAACATTTTCAAACATGGATTCTTTCTTAACCACGTTTAGTTCTTTGATGTTTTCAACATCAGGCTCCTTATCTTCAGCACAGGCATTAGTTACCAGCACCAGGAGACAAAGCATAAAAATCAACGCTGTTGTTCTCATTTTATACCTCCTCGTGCTAATCTAGTTTCACCCAATACTGGACATATTTTTCTATATTCCCAGCAGTCATTGCCTGGCCTACTGTACCCACTAAAGACCGATGCCCACCCTTTTTAAGAAGTTTAATTGCCAAGGTATCCGATGCAGGAATCCCTTTAAAAACGACTTTCAAGTCTTTAAATTTTACAATCTTATCATCTTTGGTCTGGATAAATAAAAGAGGCTGATTAACCTCGGAGGCAAAAGGCTTAAGAGAAAAGAGATTGGTTCGGTAACTCTTTTTACTCAGTTTTTCATCTGGCTTTGAATCAGTATATTCCTCTAAGTACTCATCAAAAGCCTTGAAAAAGATTGAGTTAACCGCATTTGGAAATTTCTTAGCGCTCACCCAATGTTCTAAATCCTTTTTAGAATAATGAGCAATCAAATCTCCATTTTCTTCTTGAAGCTTAAGCAAGTAATCTCTAAAGAGATCTCCCACCTCATCTTCTCTCACCATATAAGATTTAAACAGCTTAAATCGATCTCCTGGTGTGCTTAGAGCCAAAACAGATCCATCGATAATTGATGCATCAGCTTTTCCATCAAAATAGGCAGCCATGGTTACATCCTGTCCACCGGTATGAATGCCTAACAAATGAACTTCTGTGATAAAATGAGCATAATCTGGATTTTCTTTCACCGCTTGCAAAGTGAGCAAAAGATCCCAACCTGTGGCATAGCTAGAAAGGATCAAACGATCGTTTCGATTCATCCAAGAACTAGTCAAGTTACTTTCTAAAATCAATAGGTTAAACTTATCTTGGGCTTTCAATTCTTTGGTACAAATATGCAGATACTTGCTATTCATAGATGTTCCAAAACCGGCGACACACACCACTAACGGTCTCGGATCTTCACCTATAGAAATAGCCGCTTGCCTTACAAAGCCCTCTTTATTTTGGATTTCAATGAGTTCAAACCCTTGTTCCTCTAAATTAAGAGTTTGATCCTCTTTCATCAAATCTAAGAAGACATCCACATCCGTACCACTCTTTTTAAGCAGTTTAGCTGGCATAAAACTCATTTCAGCCAGAACCTCTTTTTGGTTACGCTCATCAACGATTTCAACTTCAGGCTCTTCTTCTATGATAGGTTCGAGTTCATCCACATCTGCCACTTCAGGTACTGCCGGTTGGACAACGGGTTGAACCACTTCTGGAATCACATCTGCAAAAGAGGGTGATCCTATTGATTGATGATCAGATGGGTTAATTCCATCGATAAAATTGCTAAAATCGATTCCACCTATATTATTTGTGGGGACAAGACTTTGAAAGCCGTTCATACCTGAAAGCATTCCGAGTATATTACCAAAGTTAGGCGCTCCATCAGTACCGCCACCCATGCCGCCGAGCATTCCTAAGATGTTGGTAAAGTTCGGTACCCCATTCTGGCCTCCGCCCATACCACCCAGCATTCCGAGGATGTTTGCAAAGTTGGGCGCTCCATCAGTACCGCCACCCATTCCACCTAGCATGCCAAGAATGTTAGCAAAGTTAGGTGCTCCATCTTGGCCTCCGCCCATACCGCCGAGCATACCTAAGATGTTAGTAAAGTTAGGTGCTCCATTTTGGCCTCCGCCCATGCCGCCGAGCATACCTAAGATGTTAGCAAAGTTAGGC
>CAYFLR010000071.1:0-1788 GCA_964343805.1 uncultured bacterium
AGCTGCTGGCTTTTTCTTAGCTGCTGGCTTTTTCTTAGCTACTGGCTTCTTCTTAGCGGCTTTTTTCTTTGGCGCGCCAGCAACCTTTTTGAGAATCTCAGCTAACTTCTTATCAATGATCTTCTCAAATTGGTCCTTCTCCTTCTTAAACATTTTTTTCACATCTACTTTGAGCTCTTTTTGTAGTGCCTTTAGGAGCTTACCTACGTATTGCTCAAACAATCCGGTTTTCTTTGCCATAGTTCTCCTCCTTAATTGAGTTAAATAAAAAGCTGTAAAAAACTTTTCTAAATCCATAGTTAATGTTTATTAAAATAGTATTCGACACTTCCCATATAAACTTAAGAAAAAGTTTATAATTATCACCTGATAGCAATAAAAAATGGATATAAATACTGTTAAATAAGGATTTGGTTGGGTGAATTTTATTTAAGAATTTAAATTAAAATGAGACATTTAAGAAGGCACCATCTGAGCAACTTTAAAATTTCCTTTCCTTAGATAAAAAAGCGCCCCAAAAGACTGTTCCAATGAATTAAAAAAGTGCCCTACCCTTTCTCTTTAAATACACCTTTATCAATAATGGTTGTTTCGTATTTTCCATCTATATCAGCAACTACAGACACATCGACACTACCAATCATAAAGTCTGTATGAAGAATAGAATCATTACAACCAACTTCACTGAGTTGTTCTTCATTATAGCCTTCTGCATCTTTTATAGCACCTGAAATACCACGACCTAGAGCGATATGACAAGCCGCATTCTCATCTAATAAAATATTATTGAATATCTTACCCGATTGAAATACTGGAGAACTCACATCTACTAGAGCTACCTCCCCTAGAAACCTGGCGTTAGGGTCCATTTTAAAGTAGGTATCTAGCATATCCTTTCCCTTGGAGGCGCCATAATCAACAACTCTTCCTTCTTCAAAAATAAACCAAGCATCTAGAACTGTATTATCTAAAACAGAAACAGGACGGGTCACTCGAACTTTACCATGGGTTTTTTTAAAATTAGGAGTTGTAAACACCTCTTCAGTGGGGAGATTAGGAAAAAAGATATTTCCCTCAGGAGTTTTATCACTCCCACCTAACCATCTGGAACGATCATTTAAGTAGACATGTAAGTCTGTATCTGGTCCGGTGAAATGAAGATGGTTAAAACCTGAATTATTTAAATAAGCGCATCGAGTAGCTAATAGATCTGAATGCTTTTTCCATTCGGCAATAGGATCATCGGCATTTAGTCTAACAATAGGTATCAATGTTTCCCAAAAAGTATTGACAGCCTCACCTGATTCGGATCCAAAAACTTGCTCTGCCCATTTTAAAGTGGGGACACAAGCAATTGACCAAGCACATTCACCTGAGAAAAAACTGCTCATCAAGGGTTTCTGCAATTCTCGCATATTTTTCTTATAAGAGAGATCTCGTTCCTGATTAATTTTTTCATAAACTGCTGGGTCTGCTTTGCCATCCAATCTGATTAAACTCCATCTCTCTTGCGAGAGATAGTCCACCTTATTCTTCATATAAGAGGGGATATAACCTAAAAATTCATCTTGCTGATGACAGCTTCGATTCACAGTGGACTGGGGGTTTTCGAAGTCTGCTTCCACATAGCGAGCTCCCATTTTATAAGCCTGTTCTTCAATAATATTTACAAAATCCATATGCACAAATTCACCTTTAACAAGTAAATTCTGCCCTCTTTGTAAATTGACTCCGGCCTTTAATAGTAACTGGGCATATTTTTCGTAGATTTCTCGGTTCATCACATCA
>CAYFLR010000071.1:1798-21689 GCA_964343805.1 uncultured bacterium
CATCCTTAGGTTAACTTACTCTTAATCACTTTTAACATCTCATGGTGGATAGGGGCAGGTGCAGCTAATATTTGCCGCCCGAATAAAAATTGGTTCTGGCCAGCAAAATCTGAAACCATCCCTCCCGCCTGTTGAACAATATAGGAGCCAGCTGCAATATCCCACGGACTTAAGTTAAATTCAAAAAAACCATCAAATCGTCCTACCGCTGTGTAAGCTAAATCTAAAGCCGCAGAGCCGATTCGCCGTAATCCATGAGTATTCAGCATAAAATATTTTAAAATTTCAGTGTATTTCTCTAATATTTCAAACTCTCTAAAAGGAAAGCCAGTCGCCAATAAGCAGTCATTTAGACTCTGCTTCCCGCTCACTCGAATTTTTTCCCCATTTAAAAAAGCTCCCGTTTTATCGGCATAAAATAACTCTTTTTTATTCACTTCAAAAACAACGCCCAACACTGTTTTTTCTTCTTTTTGTAAAGCCACACTGATACAAAAAGCAGGAACTCCATGGGTAAAGTTAGTGGTTCCATCCAATGGATCTATAATCCATCTATAGGGTGAATTACCATCAATTTTCCCGGTCTCTTCATTGATAAAACAACTAGATGGGATCAATTTCTTAAAGCCAGCAACTAAAAGATCTTCAGCCTTTTTGTCTACATAAGAAACTAAATCATTGGTCCCTTTATATTCAATTTGATTGGTATCAAAGTGATTAAATTCTCCGCCAATAAAATCCCCGACTTCTAAAATCAGCTCCAGAATAGCAGGCTTTAAATCTTTTATCTCAACACTCATTAGATATCCTCATCAATTTGTTCTATCCGAGCAATATGACGCCCCCCTTCAAAGGAAGTAGAAAGCCAAATATCAACTATATCAAGAGCCATCTCTAAGGACATCATTCTCTCGCCCAAAGAAATCATATTGGCATCGTTATGCAATCTTCCCATTTTGGCTGAGTTTAAATCCCAACACAAAGCGCATCTCACCCCTTTATATCGGTTCGCAGCTATAGCTTCACCATTACCAGATCCACCGAGCACAATACCGCGATCACATTGATTGCGCATCACCGCATCTGCCACCGGTCGAATAAATTTGGGATAATCACATGATTCGGTCGAGTCAGTCCCTTTATCAAAGACTTCGTGGCCCTGTTTTGTAAGGTGGGAAATTATTTCGGTTTTGTATTTATACCCTGCATGGTCTGATCCAATAGCTATTTTCATCTTTATGCCCTAATAATTTTTGTTAGCAAGAAATACTACGCTGTGAATTATTGGCACAATATGAAGCTCTTTGCAAGATTAAGGGGGGTTATTGGGAGCAAGTGGCTCTGAAAGAGGAATTATTTCTACGAGCTGTTCCAAGTAAATAATCTACTTCTCCAAAAGAAAGAGTCATGGGATCCATTCCACAATCAACCTTTTGCCCTACCTCAATCGCCTCTTTGATTTTTTTCATAAAAGACTGATACCGATTGCGATTCATATTAAAGAGAAAATCAAAGTCTCTTTGAAAAGAAGTGAGAGCATCTGCAAATTGAATTCCATCAAAGTAAACTAGGTTTTCGATATGAGAATATTCGGCGGAGTAAGACCAATTGAAAGAACCGGTGTAAATGTGCCTATCATCAATAATGATGTATTTAGAGTGCATCTGCTTTTGCAGATAGGCATTCAAATTGATATTAAAAAACTTGAGACGCACCTTCACATTTTCATGACCTTCAAAGTTCTTCAAACTTAAGAAGTGAGCAAAGTTGTGACTACTTGAGCATTGCCTTTGGAATTCACTTTCACACACTTTCATTTTCATTCTATTTCGTTTGTATCGATAGTCATATTCTCCCATGGTCACTACGATATCAACTTTAACTCCTCGGCTAGCAGCACGCAATAGAGCGTTATAAATGGGGCGTAGCTTAATGCGAGTACTTGCTATTTTGATATTATTTTCTGCCTGATCGATGGCTTTGACCAATTGTCGTGTTAAAGTGTACCCAGGTCCCTGTCTTTTATTTCGAATGGAAAGACCTCTAATGTTAAAGTTGTCAGTGTTAAAAAACACAGCGAGATCTTGTGGCTCTGAAAATGGCTGATTAAATGGGAAGTACCCTTCAGTGAGGGGGGATCCAAATTCATTGGAAGCATTCCAAAGGAGCTCAAATTGAGTTTGAAAAGACCAAGCAATCTCCACCTCATCTTTAAAGAAAAGGATGTTCTCATTATAGTTGTTACGAGATGATAAAGACCAATTAGCTGATCCGGTAATCAATGAAGGGGTCTTAGTGTAGCCATCAATGACGGCAAATTTATGATGCATTTTTTTACCCGATGCCAGCCAGCGCACATCAATACCGAGACTTTCTAAGGCAAAACTTTTTTCTTCTTTGGCTTCAGTGGTACCATAGCCCTCGTAGATCAATCGCACTTTAAGATCACTGGCTAAGATACGTTCTTGAATAACAGGACTTTTGAAAAACTTTATAATTTTACTTCGATCTGAGACTTCCAGATTATACATCGCAATATCTATGGTGGAATCCGCCTGCTCTAGATATTTAACCACCTCATCGAAAGTGGAGTCATAGGGATGGAAAAGGACTTTGACCTCGGCGGAGAGCGAATTAAAGTTTATAACTATTAATAGAGCTAATATATTTAGTAATTTTTTGACTTTCATTAATTTTTCCTTGGCATTTAAACGAACAACTCACCTATCTATATACCTGGAACAGAAACATATTTGAAATATATTAAATAAATTTTAACAATCTATTTTTTAGCTAGTCCATAAAATAGTATATTAAAGGATACTTTGTGCGCGGGAAATTGGTGTTAAAAATCTTTAGCCCTTTATTTTTCAGAAGGTTGACCATCATTAGGAGGTAACACCTTAAAATTATATGAATAACCCTTTCTTCAGTTCAGAGAGAAGAAAAAACACCAATTTCCCGCGCACAATAAAAGAGTAAAAGAATATAGGAATTTCATTAGAAAGCGAGGAGCAAACTTGGTAAAATAGGATAAACAATTTAAAGGAGCTCCCCTTGAGTAATATATATTGCATCAGTAACGATGAGGTGATGTTAGATTCATTGCTAGTGATCTTGGAGGCAGAGGGTCATGAGATAAAAAACCAAACCAACATGGATAATGCGGAGACCAACCTTACTGATTTTAAAACTCATTTATTGATAATTGATCCAGAATCACTCAATTTGGACAATCAGATTAAAGAACTCGTCATAAAACTTAAGTCTGGATCACTAAAGAATTCACTTAAAACCTTATTACTAGTAGATCCTAAAAATGAATCTCCTTATTTTAGCCCAGAGGACAAATCCAAGGATGGAGTGAATTTTTTTGATGGTCATCTCAGCAAGCCATTTAGCACCACTTCTCTATTAAATGAAACCAAAGACCTGCTCAGAAAAGGCACTCAGAAAAATGATGATTTTTTTGTTTAAGGCGTTGGAATTACTGCAAAATAGAGAGTTCCATTGTGGTTTTGGGAACCGGCAGCCAGTTCAGCATTGAGACCTTCTCCCCAATAAATATCAACTCGACCCGCACCTTTAATGGCACCACCTGTGTCTTGGTTGACCATCAATCGACTAAAGTCTTTCCAATCAGTAATTTCACCATTTTCAATTATGGGACGTTTGGTAGAAATAAGAGCGATGGCTCCTAAAGGGAAAATTTTATTATCGGTAGCAATAGAATGTCCACCTACTAACACGGTAGAACCACTGCCAAAGGGGCCATTTTGAGCTTCATTAAAAAAGACATAGCTGGGGTTCTTGGGAAAGATTCGATCAATCTCAGATGGCTTTTCTGTAAAATAGCGTCTTAAGCCTTGGAGAGTAAGATACTTTTTATCGACTCCCTCTTTCTTTAAAACTCGGCCGATAGCTACATAAGGCTGACCATTTTGGGCGGCATAGTTAACGAAAATGCGGTTTTTACTGCCATCGGCTTCTGTTACCTCAACAATCCCTGAACCTTGAATATGAAGAAAAAAAGCTTCAATCATATCGTCTACGTATACAATCTCTAGATCTTGCCCTTGCAAAGCAAAATCCCAGTCGATCTCCTTGCGATCATAATAAGGAGTATAGCTGCCATCAGGTAATTCTCGTCGCCATCGCCAGCTTCCGTTAATCAAGGTTCTTACTAAGTCACCTGGTTTCTTATAAAGAGGGTAGGTATAGATACCAGCTTGGACCCGACTTCCTCTAAGGAGAGGGAGATAGTAACCTGTATAATGAACTTTACCTTTTTGGTCTTTTCCTTCTGATTTATACCATTCGTAGTGAGTTTTGGCATAACTCCAAACCTCTTCCATATTTCCCTTTTCTATAGCTAATTTAAGGAAAGCCCCCGCCGTTTCAATACACCATTGTTTGCGAGTGACCACTCGATCACCAAATTTCCATGTTTTATTGGAAGTATATCGTCGACAGCGTTTTATTTGACGCTTCAGAGCTATTTTAAAATCCTCAATATTTCCATCAGGAATGATTGCTGGTAATTCCTGTTCGGTCACTCTTTTCATATAGGACTTGGAAGACTTATTCCCTATTGAAATCTCAGTAGTACCAGTGGAACTGAGGTCTGAAGATTCCAACCATGCAGGTCTTTCAAAAAGAATGTTAGATGCATCCGCCAAAGCAATATGAGACCAACTCATGGCCACAATAGCAAAACCAACAAAATAGGATTTCAACATCATCTGCCTCCCAGTTCCATATCCGGGTTTTCATGAAATATCCGGATAAATCATTTTCGTTAAATTATAAATTATTAGTTAAATTCCCAAAAAAGGCTTTTTTTGTATAACATAAAATTTAAATTATTGAAAGATAAAATTTATAGATTCATCTTAGGCAGAGAGAGAAAAGTCTCGGAGGCGCTGATAAAACATCCAGGCATTGAGGGCGAGTGTATGATTCATCACTCCATCTTCAATCATTTGCTCGATTTCTGACTCTGAGGCTTCAATCACTTCAATATCCTCAAAATTATCGAAATCAGTCTTTCCGGTATTTTCCAGGTGCCAAGCAAGAATGGTATAGCACCAATTTGTTTGAATGGCCGGATTAGGGCGAACTTTACCAATCACTCGACTGGAAGCGGCTTTATAACCTGTCTCCTCCAGAAGTTCTCGCGTACCCGCATCTTCTGGACTCTTATCAGTGGTATCAATTAATCCGGCTGGAAACTCGATAGTGACATTGCGAATGCCATGACGATACTGTTTTACTAATAAAAACTTATTGTTAGGTAGAACTGGAACCACATTGCACCAGCTCACCCCCTCCAATACGAAAAAATCACGCGGTTTAGGGCTTTTCTTGGTAAAAAGCACCCCATCTTTGCGCACTTGAAAAATACGACAATCCAATATAATTTCAGAAGATTGCACCTTCCATCTTTTCTTTAAGTCTTTCATTTATATTATTATAGGAAGTATTTTGGAGCTTGTCTAGGACGCTTGACGATCCACTGGATCTTCTTCTTTTCCAGCTGCCTCGTTGTTTTTTTCCTCTTTGTCGAAGAGCATTTTCATAGATTCTGCTTTGCGAGCCTCAGCTCGCCTTTTCATTTCCAGTTTTTTCTCTAGCTTTAATTGTTTATCCCCAAGTTTTTTATCGATCTCTAATTGTCTATCAATATCCTCTGTTGATTCCCAAAGCATTTTGATAGAGGCTTTGTACTTATCAACCATCTCTAGATAGTGATCATAAACACTAAAGACTGTGTTAGCTACAGTGGTTATTCCGGAAAGGACGATACCCATCACAGAAGAAACTAAGGCAAAGCCCATATTTTCTAAGAAAACATTTAGGGTTTGGCTAGCTGAAGAGGCTTGACTGAGATCCATAGATTTTAAAGCTGGAATACCTCCAATGACACCCAAGAAAGTACCCAGGATACCTCCAATAATAAAAAGACCGGGTAAAATACTTAAAAATCCATCAACAAGGTTAATTGGGACTAATCCAAATAGACGGTTGAAAATAGGATTAGAAGAAAACACATAATTGAAAGCCGTTTCAAAGTCATTTTGTCGATCTCGATTGAAGTATTTCACTTGCAGCTGAGTATCTTCAGATAACCTGCGAGCACCAATTTCAATCATAAAGATCCGATCCACCAAAGAGTGGGTCTTATCCATCTTCCGTCGACCTCTTTTAGCTCTCATTTCATAAATTTCATACATGGTCTTTTTCAAAAGAAAAGGCATCACTTTCAAAAAGGGCAGCCCTGCCGCCTCTTCATATTCACCATCTATATATCTGTGAAGTCTAATATCAAAGGCATTAGTAAATCGCATTTCACTCTTAATTGTGTAATACACTAGGAGCCTACAGACGACTGCAATAAAGCAAATGAAAATCATAAAGGGTAACATATACTCATTTATATAGTACTGGGCATAATTGACCAGAAAATGATTAATTGCTACTGCATTCATGAATATCCTCCTTAATCACCAATTAGGTTAATCCTAATGGTTACCTTCTGCCACTCCTCACAATTGTAACGCATACAAAGCCTTTGTCCTGGAGATGCCTTTTGGTACTTCAGAGGTGAATAAGCGCCCCCTGTAGGCTTCAAGGTCGTCCAGTTATGTCCCACACTAGTTACCTTTGTGAGTTTCATCATATCTCGCTGATGATTAAACTTGAAACTGTTGGAATCAAATACATAGTTAAATATAGCCTTGGCTCTTTTATAGCTCAAATCAACATTAAACCTGAGACCCTCTTCCTCTAGATTGGTTCCATGAACGATTCTCCCTTTGTATATAGGGGAACTGTAGCCCACCATCTCCAGGGATTTCACATCATTTTTCACATCCAGCTCTTTAAATAAAGTAGCGGAGAAAACAGGAAGTATATCTCTCAAGATCTTCTTAATCTTATAATTGAGAGCAAACTGACCAAAGTCAAAGTAAGCGTTTTTAAAAGGAATAACCACTTCACTGGTCTTTAAATTCACATAGGCAGGAAGCTTCATCTTTTTAAAGGCTTTGGAGAGTTGTTTTGCTAACTTTCTACGCACCTTCATATTTTTAGAAATGGTTTTGGCTTTTTTGGAGATCTCATCCTTCTGCTTCTCAATAATTTTCTTTTGTTTTTCTAAGGCATTTTTTTCCATTTTCAGCTTAGCCAGGTCCGCTTCTTTATCAAGCACTTTGCTCTTAAGTTTATATAGATTATTACTTAGTTTATCCCGTAGGAGCGCCAATTCTTGATTCTTAGATGCCACCTTCTGTTGGAGACTTAATAAAGAGGCATTTTCCTTGGCGAGAAGATCTTTCTCTTTCTTTAAGAGATCTCCCTCTCGTTGAGCCCTATTAGCAGTGGTTGAAAGTTTCATGATCTTATTTTCTCGATCAATCAACTTCTTGCGATAGGCGATTTCAGCGGCTGTCTTTGCTGCTTTCAGTTTTTCCAGTTCTCCTTCAACCCCCGACTTCTCATTCATCAGCTTTCTTTCAGCTTCATCAAACTTATGATTGAGCGACCTCACCTTTTGCTCTAACTCTTGTTCCTTCTGCAGGAGGGCTTTTTCTGCCGCAATTCTGGCTTCAGAAACTTTCCGCTCGGCATTTTGTTTAGTTTGGTCTAATAGTTGCTGGGCGGTTAATTTGGTATTGGCAATCTGTTTAGCAGCTTCATTTTTGGTGGTGGACACAAGGTAGTCCGCCTCTTGCTTAGTTTTGGCAACAACTTGTTCAGCTGCATGCTTGGAATCTAATATTTCCCGCTCGGCTTGCTGCTTGGTTTTCTTAACCAGAGTATCTGCTTCCTGCTTGGTTTTATTAACCAACTGCTCAGCCTCTCTGAGTGCCTTAGATACAATTGATTCAGCTTTGGTTTCGGTTTGACGAATTTGATTTTCAGCTAACTCCTTGGTTTGCTTAATTTCATCTTTTGCCTTTTGCTGGGCTAAGAGGATTTCTTGATTGGCATTCTTCTTAGTATTGGCTACTAACTGCTGGGCCTTCTTTTTAGCCTGTGCCATTACCTTTTCAGAGTGTTCTATCCGTTTTTTAGTTACTTCTTGCACCTCTTGCAGGGTTTCTTCAGCGTTTTTCTTCTTAAGTTCAGCGAGTCGTGCTTCTTTATCCGACTGCTTCATCTTTTTAACAGCACGATTTTTAGCCTTAGTAAGTAGTTTTACCATTTCACGCAAGGAGTTTGCTTCATTGAGCTCATTCTCCATCTTGGCAATTGCCGCCTGAGCTTTGGCAATTTCGTCTTTACGTTGTTTAATAGTATTTTGGTTTTTATCTTCAATAACTTCGACTTTGGCTATCAACTGATCTACCATTTTATTATCTGTAGGAGCCTCACCTTCAAAGACTTTGATTCTTTCGTTATAGGTCTCAGTCAACTCATCTAACTTCTTTTGATATTTGGCATCGATCTCTTGCTGTTTTTGGGCATCAGCCACACCCTGAATGTTACTCTGAAGAGCGGAAGTTATATAGAGGAATAGGAAGATAAAAGAGAGAGCGGCAAATAGATCACTAAAAAAGCCTAGCGTAGCTTCGGAAGAACTTCCCCGCCTTCTTGCCTGGTGAACATTAAAACCCATGATTTTATTCCCTTAAATTCCTACTTTAGACACTATATATAGGCGGTATCGGGGAGCTTAAGAAAATCTTTAAGTTTTTTTTGATAGAGCAAGAAAGTCAGACAGAAATTAATTGAGCCTCAGGTCTCCCTCTCTTTGCTTGCGTAAATACTTGAGCTTGCGATCAATTTTAGACAATTTGGCCTTTAAGCTGGGATTGAGGTTCTCCTTATCAATGCCAAAGAAGGATATATCTACCAACAGTAATTTTTCCGATTCAGTTAATTCAATATTTTTGTTCATAATATTCTCCCTTATTAAGTGTTGCCCCTACTTTTTAACACTGCAAAAGCAATGCCAGATATTAACCATGTAAAAACAAATAGTTACAAAAATCAACTCGGGTTCATCTGGTATATTTTTGCCACCATAAAGGGACAGACCTTAATTTTATTTCCACTTGGACGATAAGAGAGCATGGCACCAATTTTAACCATTCTATTAGTATTGATATCTCTCTGCGGATGTAAACCTGCCGCTAACTCACTTGAGCTGAAGGAATTTAAGCAGATCCCTTTAGACCAATTGGAAGAGACTCGTTTTCAACTCAACAAAGTATCGGAATCTGCCTATAAAGATATCAAATACAGTTTTTCTGAACGAAAAGGGGTGGTGGGGAGCAATGATTGGTATTTCAGCGAAGCCACTTTCCCCGCTTTAAAAAAAGAGGAGTTTGAATACCTCATTAAAACATACAGTCATGGACTTTCAAAAGTAATATATAAACCCAACACCATCTATCATCTCAAAGATTTCCTCCCTCCCTTAATGCAAGCCACCCTAGGGCATCAATTTGTTATTGAAAGAAAGCAGGGAAAACGACTGGCTACTAACTGTTGGGGAACTGGTTATGAGACAGTACGAAGAGAAGCGAATGCGGTGACCCTTTTTATTGCCCCCGCAGTGGAAATGGAGCAAATTTTAACCGATCCTAAATATTCCACTCTGATTCCGACTGATAACCCACATCTTCTTACCAATCCCAATGCCGAACCAGGAGACCTTATTATTCATTACTATCATCATGGTCAGGTAAAAAGTCTTCATCATGTGAGCATCTATATTGATAAGGATCTCTTTTTTGAGAAAATTGGGATTTTCTCTGAATTTCCCTACAGACTTTTTCATTTGATCCCTAACTCCTATTTAAGAAAACCCACTCCCAATATCAGTTATGAATACCGTCGATTTCACCAGAACCCTGCTCTCCCTTCAGCCCAAGCCATCTTTGGAAAAAAATTGAAAGATGCACCCGTTATAATGCCCTTTGAGTTTGATAAGGTAGGCAGAGCGACCCTTCCTGCCCACGCTCTCGAAAAGATCCTAAAGCCTTAATCCCCTGGACACTTCTCCTCAATAATCGGTATAATAGAGAAATTATCTCATTAAATATTTGTCTCGGAGGAACCCATGAAATGTCCTGTCTGTAAAAACACCCTGACACCTACTTATAACGACAATGTGGAAGTAGATGTTTGTCAAGGAGGCTGCGGTGGGATCTGGTTTGACCGTTTTGAGATTAAAAAGATGGATGAAAAGCATGAAAATGTGGGCACTCTTTTACAAAGTATTGAAAAAGATGACAGCATTGAAGTTGATCATAGTAAGAGAAGAAAATGTCCCAATCCCAAATGCAATGTGATTATGATGCGTCACTTCTTTAGTGTTAAAAAAGAGGTGGAAGTAGATGAATGTCCTACCTGTGCAGGTTTTTGGTTGGATTTAGGAGAGCTTTTAAATATTAGGAAACAGTTTGACACTGAGGATGAAAGAAAATCAGCCACCTCCAAATGCTTTAACAGCCTATTTGATGCGGATCTCGCAAAAAACATTAAAGATAGGAAAGAGAAATCAGCCAAGGCAGAAAAAATCGCTCGCTGCCTCAAATATATATGCCCTAGCTATTACATCAAGGGGAAACAGAAGGGCGGAGCCTTTTAAAATCATAATTCCCTAACAGCCTCTTCAGTTTTTCAATACTCAAAAATAGTGTTGTGGGTCTATGGGGAGCCACCTCTTGTTGTTTGCACTTCACCAAACAAGAGGATGAAAGTTTATACCTTTCTAACACCGTTAAAGCATATTCATACCTGGATAAAGGCTCATCACCCGCAATATGAAATATACCGGCAGGCCTCTTATTTATCACTGTTCGTAGGGCATAGGCTAAATCCTCGGCATGGACTTGAGAACGAATTTCATCAATAAAACAGTTAAGGGAATCACCCGATCTGGCAGTATTTAAAATAGTTTCCGTCCAAGTATCTATAGGATCAAAGGAGTAAACTAAAGAAATACGTAAGATAACGGAGTGAGGAAGTTCATTCACCAACTTCTCACACCGAAGTTTACTTGCTCCATAGGGCTGAAGTGGATGAGGCTCTTCAACATCTTCCCTATAAAGCGACGATTTCTTTCCATCATAAACCATATCGGTGGAAGCAAAAATAAAATAGGGAGATTGTTCTGGCGGCTTTCTCAGACACCAACTTTTTAAGTGATGAAGCATCTCTTCATTGTCTGAATATTCCTGTTCACCTTTATTATAAAACTTGGGAGATTTTGCCAGATGGAGAATCACCTCTGGTTGAATCTCAGACAGCTTTGCATGAACGGCTTTTTCATCGAGGAGATTGAGTTTGAGAGGAGTTATATTTTGATCTTGGATTTGGATATCTTGATGTTGATGAACAGCGAAAATAGGGCTGGGATCATCTTTACTCACCCACTCTCGTAAAAAACAAGTTCCCACCAATCCACTGGCTCCAGTCACTAACAGAGAATTACTTTTCATGTTGGACTCTTAGCCACAAAGCTTCATAGGGCTTCATTTGGATAGTTAAATAAGAGTGATCATAAGAAAGAATATAGGGAAGTTCTTTCTCCTGTTCAATTTCCCACAGTTTAAAATCAATATGCTGAGTCAGATCTTGTTTAGCAATATTAACCTCCACCGACACAGAAGTTCCATTCATCAAAACAGCAGTTTCCTCTGTGGTCTCTCCGCTGGGGGTTCGGTATCTTCTCATGAATGAGCCTACATCATACCTCATGGTATTCAGATCTTCTTCTCTGCCACCTTTTTTTAAAGCAATAGATCGATCTCTAGCAGCACTAATCTTCTCTAACCCATTAAAAATAATATTTTCACCTTTAAGAGCCTGATCAACTTGAGTCTGCAGGATGGCATTGCG
Organism: uncultured bacterium; assembly: GCA_964343805.1. Classification (GTDB taxonomy): domain Bacteria; phylum Bdellovibrionota_B; class Oligoflexia; order CAYFLR01; family CAYFLR01; genus CAYFLR01. Next base: position 13,652 of record CAYFLR010000071.1, read on the forward strand.
ATGAAGTAACCTTCCATCAAAATATTTCTTAAACAGGGGAAACCGATCCAGCTTGGCAGGAGGAAGTTTTAAAAGAGCGGGTTCTGCCAATATTTGTTCCACCTCCTTCAAGACCTCCAGTTCATTCTCATCAAGGTCATGGCTATCTCTTCTATGATGTAAATAAGAAATGGTCTTTTCATAAAGGTGTTGATGGTTATTGGTAAGCCCGATCTCAGAGCCCTGAAAAAGAGCCACCGAACCAAAGTGACCAAATAGAAATTTATAAAAACTCAGAATTCTTTTCTTATCATGCTGCATTAAATCGGCCACGGTAGCTGCCGCACTATTCCCCTCTTTATAAACCACCCCTTCTGCTTTAGTCACTCGGTCACAAAAATCCCACTGAATATGCTTCACATGATTTTCATCTGGATAATAAGCTCCCAGTAATCCAATATAGATTTCATCATGATGGACACCGGTATAAATCACTTCGGTGGAACCTCGGGGAACTGGCAGATAACGGGAGGCTTTATAATGATTAGCTAAAGAGGAGAAATTACTACTAGTAGCGGCATATAAAATTTCACCAGTCTTATTAAAATTGATCAGAGCGTTAGCAATGCGCGGTGTCCAAACTTGATTTACTAACATCTCCTCCCCATAATATCGAACAGCATGTTGGGGAACATCAACTAACTCGGGCATAAACAAAATAGTAGGATTAATAAGTTTAAGAAAAAGGTTAAAGTATTCAGCTAAGGCAAAAGTCTCTGGCTGATGCTCTCCACTGGAACCAGGAAGCTTGATCCACCTATGAATGGCATCAGCCCTTATTCCCATAACACCACGCCCTACCCAACTAGCAAGCACTTTCAATAGTTCGCCGACCACCTCCGCATTTTGGAGATTCAGATCTTTCTGATGAGAAAAAAAAGTACTATGAAAAAAGATCTCTTCTTGAGTCTTCAGTTTGTGTCCAATCCAATGACGGTTGTTGCTATCTGGAAGTAAAAGCAATCTTTTAAACCAAAAACTACCATCGCCATGATAGTACTGCCTGTAAACATCAAGACTTTCTTTCACCACCTCGCTGGGAGGAGGATTTTGGGTATGTAAAAAATAGTTTAAGTACTTCTCTTCTCCCTTAAGTGCTTTTTGAAACCAAGGATGTTGATCACTGACATGAGCAGGAATAAAATCGATCACTACTTGCATGTCATGCTGCAAAGCTTTGGCCATGAAATAATCGAAGGCTTTATCTCCCCCCATTTTTTTATCCACTTTACAGTAATTAGAGATATCGTAACCCCCATCTTTTCTAGGAGAAGAATAGAAGGGAAGGAGATAAAATACCTTCACATTGAGCTTTTGATAATATTCTAAGTTGTCGGCCAAATCATAAAAGCTCGCGTGAGAATTAATGGAATCCACCCCTGTTTTGTGGGGATAGATATAAGCCCAAGTCTCATGAGCCCAATCGCTGTTCAGTTTTTTAGATGAAAATCCATGATCATTTTGAAAGGATTTAACCTTCTTTTGAGCCTTTTCCAATTGGGTAAAAAAGTTGGTTAAAAACTCATTTTGCTCATAGCTATTGAGTTTAAAAGAAAGCCACTTGACCGTATCCACCACCTCTTTGCCATAGTTCTTTATCCACTTATTCATTTGGCCTTTTTTCATAGATCTCCCACCATCCTTTTGAGAAAATTTACGGGTATCTTTTGCGAAGAGCTATATAATAGGATAAATTATAAATCATGTTTTCAATTAAATAAACCAGGAACCCGGAAGGATAGATCCATGAAAAGCCGTATTTTGGTCTTCGGAGAAGTACTGTTTGACTGTTTTGAAGATGAAAAAGAGATGGGGGGAGCTCCCTTCAATTTTGCCTATCACATGCATCAACTGGGTCACGAGGTAAAATTTATAAGCTCCATCGGAGAAGATCCCCTAGGAAAAGAAATCAAACATTTCATGCAAACCCATGGATTAAATCTAAAAGGACTGCAAAAAAATCCCTCCCACCCCACCGGTCAAGTCCAAGTCAAAATGATGGCAGACGGTTCCCATGAATTCAATATTGAATCACCTGCAGCTTACGACTTTATTCAATTTGATAAAATCCCCCAAGAGCTATTAACGGAATCCTTTGATCTGATCTATTTTGGAACTTTATCCCAGCGCAATGAAGTGTCATCCGAGACTCTTTATCAAATACTAAGTAAAGTTAAGAGCACTCACCTTCTCCTGGATCTCAATTTGCGTGCCCCATTTTTTAATGAAAACACTATTAAGAAATCGCTTACTGCCTGCAATATGCTCAAAATTAGTGATGAAGAAGAGGCAGAACTAAAAAAGAGTCTCTATGATAAGGAAGATATCACCTCTCACCTGCAATCCACTTTTGGAATTTCAAAGTTAATCTTAACTCAAGGAAAAAATGGAAGTGATTATTTGACCCAAAGTAAGGAGAGGGTTAAATTTAGAGAAGTGAAAGTTGGTGGGGACGTTATAGACACTGTAGGGGCTGGAGATGCGTTCACCAGTATGCTGGCTCACAGTATGCTTTCGGGCTTTTCTCCTCTCGAATGTTTAACTAAAGCCTCTCATTTTGCCGGAGAAATCTGCCTGCAAAGAGGAGCTTTGCCTTCAAACAATGATTTTTACACAGTTTTTAAGGATAAATAGACAAGGATGGGAGAACATACTAAAATAGTAAAGACACCCTTATAACCCGGATTAAAATGAAGTACCAAATACTCTCTTTGTGTGTTTTTCTCATAACCCTTGCTCCCCCTTTGTCCGCAACCTCTTTTCTCAAAGTTTCCACTGATAAAGTCACCACCAAGAGCCCCTCTGGGCAAAATGTAAAAATTGGCACCGAAGTCACCACCTACTATCCTGAAACGACCCAAGAATTAAGGTCCACCATCAGTAATCTGCAGGGACTCCTAAAACCAACTAAAAGCTCTCCCCATACATTTTCGCGTACGGCCTATTCGATATTTCTAATTGATGCGGTTGCAGAGCACAAGCAAAGTGAGACATTTGTTTCAAGAGCCAATGATATAGCTTCACCCATCACTCGGCAGGACCAGGCTCGCCTTTCTCTATCGGAAAAAAAGGATTTATCTTCAGACAACCTGGAGCAAATGGGGCGAATTGCCAACCAAATTAAGGGCAGTAAAAGCCAAATTCCCGTTTACAAATCATCGGTCCCCGTCCCAGAACATCTAAAACTCCAGAAAACACAGACTAAATCTCCTTATGATAAAACGGAAAAGAGAATCAACTTAGCCTTCACAGTGATCAGAGGAATCTCTGCCAGTGGAGCTTTAGCTCTCACCTTGGTCATCACATCGGGTATTTCTCCTCTCTACGCATTACCAGTTGGTTTAGTAGTGGGTGCCATGTCAGCCGGTTTTCAGTATCATAATCAGAAATTCCTAGCTTGGATTTCATCTAATGGATGGCTCTCTATTAGCCCCACTCAAATCGCCCCTATATGGCAATCTATTGCTAAGCAATACCTCACCGGGTGCCTCTTTACAACGGTCATACGAGCTGGTATGGCGATGGTTGGAATTGGCGGTGAATTTTTTGCCTTAGAGGTAGTGAAAGACATTCTTGTCACCACAGGCAAAGGAATGTTCGCTTCTAGTTTGTGGGACAACATTAACTCTAGAGTGACCAAAGAGTCTAATATTAAAAAACCAGAAAAAGTAGCACTGCACAGCCTACTTTCTAACACGGCCTCATTTTTTATGGCCACCACCATTATTGCTGTGCAAACTGCTAGCCTGCTTAAATTTAATATAGCTGATGTAACTATGGGGGTACTCGGAGTAACAGGTGCTATTGCCTTTGTCTGGCGCTATGGTAACCTAAAATCATTAATACCTAAAATGAAAAACGCTAAGGATAGAATATGGCGTAATCCGTGCCGCCGCCTTTGGAGTAGGAATACTCAAATTCACAAGTAAATGGGCTATTTGTTTTCTGTTCTACTCATGGGAGTAATGGGGATAATTTGGCCTCTCACTGAATTTTCCAGATTAGTGGCTCCGGATATTTTAACAAGCTTGGCCCTTCTCTTAAATTCAGTGGTGGTTCGCGCTCCAGAATAGCTGAAGCCTGATCTTACGCCACCTAAATAGTCGCTCAGTAAATCTTGCAGGGTCGTAGTCACTTCTACTTCAATAACTTCACCTTCTGAACAGGTACCTGGTTTCAAACCACCATCTTGATCCAATCTCTCTAATTGAGCTTGCCATGATGCCATACCTCTATACTGACGAAAAGTCTTTCCATCTCTTTCATAGAGCTTGCCTGCAGCCTCTCTACACTTAGAAAAAATAGATCCTGCCATCACGGTATCTGCACCTGCTGCGAGAGCCTTAAGAACATCTCCTGGCTGCTTAATTCCACCATCTCCAATAATCTTTACATCGGGATAGTCTTTTACAATCTCAGCACACTCAATAATAGCAGAGAGTTGAGGATAGCCATGACCTGTTTTTAAACGAGTGGAACAAATAGATCCAGGTCCAATACCTACTTTAATTGCATTCACTCCCAAATCACAAAGAAAGCGAGCTCCATCTGATGTGGCGACATTTCCAGCTATCACAGGGAGTTGTGGTGCATGCTTTTGCAGATAAGACACCATATCAGTCATCTGCTCAGAATAACCATTTGCGATATCTACCAGTATGGCATCAAGACCTGCTTTAGGAGTTTGCTCAATATAATTCAGTATCTTATCCACTATATCTTGGCTGTTAACACCAACAGAGATCACCTTAAGGCTCAAAGCAGAGGTCAAGAGCTCTTTGATCTCATCTAAAGTGGCATAACGATGTAAAATACCTAAACTCTTGTTTTGATCAAGAGCACTCAGCATCTTCATATCGGATATGGAGTCCATATTAGCAGCAATGAGTGGCATTTCTAATTGAATGTCTTTAGTTAAATAAGACTTTATATCCGCATCATGACGAGATCGGAGTGCCTTCTGGGGCACTAATAAGACATCATCATAGGTTAACAGTTCTCGATCCAGTACTAAATTTACCATACCACTCCTCTCCTAATCTAAAATTTAGAGGTACACTTATCTATTTTTGAAGGCAGCGTAAAGTTAAAAAAATGACTTTTTCTTATTGCCTGTGATTTCATTGCAGTATAAAAGTATTAGTACCTATTTCTATTAAGGTATGGAAGGAAATATAAATGAATCTGCTATTAATCTCAGGAAGCCCAAGAAAAACAGGTATCTCTACCGAAATATCCCACTTTTTAGAAAAAGAGTTTAATGATTTAGGCTGGAATACCGACTCTGTCCACCTGCACGAACACAGCCCAACCCCCTGTCAACACTGTGATTTTTGTAAGAAAAAGGACTGTTGCGGTACATCAGAGGAAGCCAATGGAATTAATAAACGAATGACAGCAGCTGATGCCATTATTTTAATCTCTCCTGTATACTTTGGAGGTATGAGTGGTCAGTTAAAATGTCTTTTAGACAAAACCCTACCTTTAAGAAGAAATGGCTTTCGACTGAAAGGTAAAGTGGGAGCCGGTGTTTCTGTGGGAGGATCACGTAATGGTGGACAAGAGCTGACTTTACAAGGGTTTCATGCTTGGATGATGATTCATGGCATGATTGCCTTAGGTGATAATAATCATTTTGGTGGTACTCTGAATGGCTCTATAGAAAATGATGCCTTTGGAAAACAAACTTTACTGGACCTTATTAATTCCATTAATAGTGTCTCCACTAAACTTTTTAACTAGCTGTAATTAAAAGATAAAAAATATAAGGGTTGACAAATAATCCTTTATCAGTAATAATTATTATTATTAACAAGGGAGGTAATCTTGACTAACCCAACAAGAATGACCAAACAAAGAAAGATCATTTTGGAAGAGCTTCGAATGATGACAACTCATCCATCCGCTGATGAAATCTATGATCGGGTGAGACATCGACTCCCAAAGGTAAGCTTAGGAACAGTTTATCGAAATTTAGAGCTCCTTTCCAAAACTGGTGAAATACGAAAAATTTATATGTCAAATGAAGGAATGCGATTCGACCCTAATACTCATTACCATCATCATATCCAATGCCTTAAATGCAACTGTGTACATGACATTATGGCGACTGTGAGTGAGCAGATCAATAGTGCAGCACACAATGAGAGTGGTTTTGAAATTGTTGGACACTCGTTGAACTTCCAAGGGATATGCCCAAATTGTCAAGAATCAAAAAACTAATTTTAAGGAGGATGAAATGTCAACTTTAGTAACTAAACCAGCACCCGATTTTAAAGCACAAGCAGTAATGGATGATAACCAATTTAAAGAAATTTCACTCTCCGATTACCGTGGAAAATATGTAGTGCTCTTTTTCTACCCATTAGATTTTACTTTCGTATGCCCATCTGAAATTATCGCTTTCGATAAAAAATTAGAAGAGTTCAAAGAGCGTAACTGTGAAGTAATTGGTGTTTCTATCGATTCTCATTTTACTCACTTAGCATGGAAAAATACCAAAGTTGAAGAGGGTGGAATTGGCAACGTACGTTACCCACTCGTAGCAGACCTTAACAAACAAATCGCTCGTGACTACGGCGTTCTTTTTGATGAGTCTCTCGCTCTTCGTGGTCTTTTCTTAATTGATACAGAAGGAACTGTAAGACACTCTCTCGTTAATGACCTTCCACTAGGTAGAAATATTGATGAAGCCATTCGTATGGTTGACACATTACAATATACAGGTGAAGAAGCTATGACCCCTACAGCTGAAGGTGTTGCTAGCTACCTTGAAAAACACGCAAAATAAAAAAATAGTTACAAAGATTAAAGGAGATAATCATGTTAACACTTGAAAAACTACCCTATGAAATGACTGAGCTAGAGCCTCAGATTTCAAAGGAAACCTTAGAGTATCATTATGGTAAGCATCATCAAGCTTACATGACTAACTTAAACAATATGATCAAAGATTCTGAGTATGCTGACATGCCTTTAGAGATGATCATAAGAAAAGCAACTGGACCTCTTTTTAATAATGCGGCTCAAGTTTGGAACCACACTTTTTACTGGAAGTGTCTATCCCCAACTAAGGACCAAACACCCACTGGTAGTCTCAGTGAAGCTATCAACAAAACTTTCGGTTCTTATGATAAATTCAAGGAAGAATTTACCAAGAATGCCATTGGTAACTTTGGCTCTGGATGGACCTGGCTGGTTCGTAAAAAAGATGGCACCTTAGCTATCGAAAATACCAGCAATGCTGAAACAGTTATTACCAATGAAGAGGATCAACCTCTACTAACATGTGATGTATGGGAACATGCCTACTATGTTGATTATCGCAATGCACGTCCTCAGTATATGGAAAATTACTGGAAGGTTGTGAATTGGGAATTTGCACAGGAAAACTTTGACAAGTAGATCAAAAACCCTATTGTCAATTTAATAAAAAAGCAGAGCTTCCTTACCCGGCTCTGCTTTTTTTTATTCTAGTAGAGTAATTTAACTCCTCCCACTTCATACTCTAAAGCAGATCTTCCCCAGTCTTTACTCAAACTGCTGGAATCAGACGGTGCAGCTTCACTACAACTGGAACTGGCAGTGATATTAAATACTATTTTGAGCTTAGTTTTGGCAAGTGACTCAAGAGTTGTTTTGTCTTTAAGTAAAGCACTATACTCAAAAGATGGAGTTGCAAGATCAATCTCCTTCTCTCCAATAGAAGTTTCATTCTCTCCTTCAATCACAAAAAGTTCAGCTGTCCCTTCCAACTTAGTGGAGGCTGGAGCTACTAACTCATTTCCATAAACCGTTCCAGAAAATGCCACACGAACAACATCATAGGAGCTTGCCACCGAGAGAGCATCCTTGGCTGCTGTCTCGAGAGAATTTAAATCGAGGGTAAAAGTTATTTCTTTGGTTTCATTATGAAGTCTCTCTTTACCCGCAGCAATCATATCATCAGTGATTCGACAATTAGCTCGGGTATGCAGCATCCCTGCCCCCTTGTTACTGT
>CAYFLR010000071.1:21699-30042 GCA_964343805.1 uncultured bacterium
ATCATTTTCTAAAGATGAATCGTCTGCTACAACAAAAGGAATGTTATACTGAGGATCTTCTAAAGTTGGCTTAGCATCTGCATTATCATAGGCCCCCCAATCTTTGCGATCTCCTAATTCTTCAATTCCATCTGGCCTTGTTGCAAAGAAATCTTTGATTTTGGTTTCATCAAATTCAACGGTATTACTTTGATCCTTAGCAGTTCCTTTTGTTACAAGAGGTTTAAGGGTTAAGAAATCTAAACCTCTGCTCGTACAATTATCCATGTCGGTACGCTTAATAGTGGTAGCATCTACACAGAGAGTTTGTAGAGGGACATCACTACAATCTTCTTTTATATAGTAGTCAGAAGAACCCGTTCGAAAGCTTTCAAAACGGCCCCGAGCGTACATAAACTTGGAGTCGGCTTTAAACTGGGTACCACAACCCATTTTTCCACCGGGGTTTTGTTTACCCGCAATGACAAACTCCATTTGGCCATTGGCTGCATTGGCAAGGAGATGAACCAGTTGGTAACCCACATCTGAACCATCCTCTTCGTCCGCTTCCATTTTAACAAACCAGAGTTCAGTGGCCTTTTTAGAAATCTTACTTAAATAAGCCCGTTTATTAAAAGCCCCACCTTTGGGACTGTACCATTGATAGACTAAATTATCTTTTACACCAAAAGCTTCAAGAGTTCCCTCATCCTCAGAACTTAAACATTGAAGTTCTAATGAAAAGCCAAAGTCATGAGGTAAGGTAATAGGATGGTTAACTGGAGTGGTTCGTAAGCAGGGAGCCCGACTCTTGAGTTCTAATTCGGTTTTTCCTTCATTATCCCCACCCTCTCTCACCGCTACCACTCTTCTTGCATATTCTAGCCAATCAATATACTTACTATTACCGTCTTCATCTTTACGAAACAAATTATGCTTAATAGCCATGATGGCGTCATTGAAGCGCCAATTATACATATGGGAAAACTTATCTGTGGATCTTAAAGTAGAACTTTCTGAAAACACGGTTAAGTCAGATTCAAAGGGGAGTTTGTTAAGCGACAGAGCAGTTTTTAATTCGGTACATCCACTCTCCGTAACAGCTATTTCCGTGTTCATAGCAGTTAAGTCAACACAAGATTCGGTAACAAACGCTTCTGCAACAGATTTACAAGTGTCATCTGCTGACCCTAACCCCTCGCCTTCAATCCTCCAATCTTGGACATAAAGGTATTGCTTACTATCAGCAGCCGTTCCCCAAATGGCTCTCCGTGGGCATTTTCTTGAAGCGCTATTATCTTCAGATAGCTCCACATAATCTTTAGAAGGATGCTGTTTAAATATTCGAATCCCCCCTCGGTATTCACCTTGATAATTTTCATACTGTCCGTTCCAAACAATAAACTCCCCAGTCGCGGTATTTTGGGAAGCCGCGCGCATATCCCGACCTTCAAAATGCTCCATCAAATACCAAGTGTCATCTTTCTTTCCAAATACGATATCAAAGCCAGGTTTTCCTGGCTCATCGGTATTGTCATAACAGCTAAAGTACAAATCCGGCATACTAGTCGTTAATGCAGAAGAACTGAATAAACTCTTAAAATTAACCAGGTCATCCCCTTCCACTAAGAGACAATAAGGTTTTTTTCCTGCGGTGAGAGCCGATGTAAAAAAGGCGATACGGGTATCTAATTGCATCATGTCTTCAAAGATATTGGGTTGGGTGGTCTGTCCGCTTGAATCAAGAACATACTGCAATCGATTACAGGCTAGCTTCCAGGCTTCATTGGTTTGGCTACCCGTACATTGCCCAGGAATAGTGGTATCGTATAGAGTTTTGGTAGGCGATGAGACCAAACTAGCTGTGGTTAAATTTAAGGTGCCAGCAATTGATGGAATATCTACAGAAATACTTCCATCTCCATTATCCACCCCAATTCCCACATCACCAACGGCATCGTTAAGTAGTCCAGGGGGAATAATATCCTCACTCGCTCCTCCATCTAATCCCGCATCTAAACTTAAAGTTCCGGTTAACGCATACTTTGAACCAGAATCCGCACCAGTCTGGTTATTTCCCTCTTCCCCAGAAACACCCTCTTCATTGGAATCTTCCGAGTCCTCCTCACCCTCATCTTTGGTGCAAGAAGCAAAAGTCAAACAAGAGATAAGAATCAGACTTAATAGATAAAGATAATGAATTTTTCGCATGGTATAACTCCCTAGAATAGATTTAGGGATATTTTACCATAATAACTTTTTGTAGGGAGAGAAATAAATCTAATTATCTTCGGATAATTCTTCCAAAAGAGAATCTACATCATCTTGGCTTTGATTCTGTCTTTTGGCGATATCATCCATCTCTTTGTAGGTGAGTCCAATCTGATTATAAAGTGCTATTTGTTTTTCAGGAAGCTCTTTTCCCTCTCGCATGGCTTTCAATATTTGGAACAGATTCTTAGCGGAGTTAAGTAGGAGATCAAAATGCTCCTTCTTAATCTCTTCGAGGTTGGTGTTGAGTTCATAGGTTCTACATATTTCATCCACCACCCGAGAAAGAAAATAGATATTCTGATAGTTTTTATGACTTTGAAAAAAGGCAAAAGTTCCCACCAGACCATTAAACCTTTGACCAATCTCGGCGACCATATCCAGCGCTTTTCGATTTTTTGCCAACTCATTGATTTTTTCTACCGTAACCGAAAGATGTTTACTGGCATCTAAAAAGTGGTTGCTCTTACTTTTTTTAGGAGCGGGTTTCGCCTGGGAGACTGGCTTAGCTTTTTTCTTAACTTTTATTTTAGGTGGTGGTGGAGGTGCAGCCTTTAAATCAAAAGCAGCTAAGAAGTCGGCATTGGTATAGGGTAAAATACATGTTTTACAGGTGTCACTAGTGGCTTCTATCGCCGTTCGTAAATCGGATAATGTTTTGCGATTGGCTTCTGTCTCTTCAAAAATAACTAAAAGTTTTAACTTATCCCCTTTGTTCTTACCATAGATATCCATAACCAGATCCACTAAGGTATCGGGGTCGTAGGTGGTCGCATCTACAATGAGGGCTCCAATATCACTAAAACGCATGAGATAGAGCATCATCTTTTCTTCGTTCTCAAAGGCTTCGCAGTCTTTCACATAGCCTATTCGGCGCATGATATTGGGAACATCACGCAGGATATATTTCTTTCCAGAAAAAACCACCACTCGGTCTGTCGACTCTGCCATAACCATAGTAATCCACCCTCCTCCAGGTGAAGCTTATAAAAGCACATCAATTCTCATTCTATTATACAATAAAATCAATGGATTGTGTTCAAGTTTATACTTTTTATAGGGAATAGTTTAAAACAGGTCATTAGAGTAGATTATTCAGACCCTCGAATTAGTATTTGAAGTTTCCAACTGCCATATAGGCCACTAACAAATCATTAACGGCCTCAATGTCAGCTATTTGATGTTTTCAACTGCCATATAGGCCACTAACAAATCATTAACGGCCTCAATGTCAGTATTTTGATGTTTTCACCTGCCATATAGGCCACTAACAAATTATTAACGGCCTCAATGTCAGTTACTTCAGCGGAGTTAATACTTAAGCATTCACCACAGAAGCTAATAGATATTCAAAATTGACCTTATCTTTCATAGCTTGTACACACTCTTTGGTATTCGGTAAATCAGCACACTCACGACATTCAAAATGAGCCGCTTTAAGCACATCTTTACGAGTAATAAGACCAACGAGCTTTCCGTAGCCATCAATCACAGGCAGCCTTCGGTAATGAGAGTGGAGAAAGAGGCCTATGGCTTCCATAATGGAGGCATTTTCAAGCACTGTCATCACTTTTTCAGTCATGTAATCATGCACATGATTAAAGTTCTTAGAATTAGGACCTCCTGTAAAGAGAGAAAAACAATCTTTTTCAGAAAGCATTCCCACCAAACGGTGGTCATTCTCCTCATCAACCACTGGCAAACCAGAAACTTGACTCTGGACTAAAGCATCAACTGCTTCATTTATTTCTTGATTGGGTGTGAGTGTCATTAAGTCTGTGCTCATAATATCTTTAACTTGAATCATTATAATTTCTCCTTATCTTTAATATAACTTCTACTTATACCTTTACAGAAAGAAGAAAACTTGTCAAGGGTTTTTACCCCCAAAAAGGGGTAGGGGTAATTATTTTCTTAAAAAGGATTTTGAAAACTTTCTGGCAGGTATATCAACGTCAAAAGCAATGTCATGGATATGATACTCTGTTCCCTTCCCCTTCTTGAGAACATCCTTAAACCACAACTTCACAGTATACCACCGCTCTTTTATTTTCTTCACCTCTCTGGCTTCCATCTTTTTAAGAAGTCTTCCAGAGAGAGCATATTGTTCAGATTTGAGAATAACAAAACGCTCCCTATCCACCCACAGCTTCTGCTTCTGATAGGTCACATCTTTATTTTTGGCCTGCAAATCTAAGATATAGACGGGACGATCAAAAAGCGTTTCTTCTCCTTTGATGGTGGCTTGATAGCTTCCGGCAAAGGTGTTTTCCTCCATAAAATCTTCATATGAAAGATCAGATCCCATCACCGACTGCCTGAGCAAATGACCTGCCATCTTGATGACTCGATCTGCCCTGGGGTAATAGATCCAAAGTTTATCATCTATTTTTAGCATTTTGGTGCCCTTATCTCGTGCAGGAGACAAATAGGTAGTGGCCGCCTTTTTATCTCCCTCCAATAAGGATTTGGATTTTAGGGTTCGCTTTCCCCTGGTGCCATGGATAATCATAGAGGCGGTGATGGATAAACTTTTACTTTTATTATTGGCATCAATCTTCGTTAAAATCTCTTCTGCCGAAGGAGATTCGGCCCATAAAAGATTGCTGATTAAGAGTGTTCCTAAGAAGGTCGCAATATATTTTTTCATACTTCTAACTCCTTAAATAGTTGTGCGGTTTCTCTTTTAAAAATAGCAAGACCGGAAATCATTGTTCCAAATAAAGTTGATAAAGTTCCTGGAATGAGGCCAATCCAGCAGGTGGTGAAGCTGATTTTGGTGCGAAGGGTATCACTTATCATCATGGAAGAGCCTTGCATATAGTCTCCGATATTCACCCCCACCTCTTGGATTATGTAAGCTGGAATCAGACCTAGTAGAGTTCCTAGAATCGCTCCCGCTAAACCAACAAAGAAGGCTTCAACAATCAACGAGAGATAGATTTTGAGTTTATGTTCTCCCAAAGCGAGGCGAAGCCCCATTTCTCCATACCTCCGAATACTGGCCATGAGCCCTGCATTCCATAATATTATAGACATGAGAGCGATGAAAAAAGAGCTCACTAAAAAAGTGGCATAATCCAGTAAATCTAACATTTGACCAAAATCACTCTGCTCTTTCAACGTCATCATTTCAGGTGAAAAAGGGTCATTCTCTTTAGAATACTTTCGGTTAAAATATTTTTTCAAATTTTTTACCGTATGATCATCGTATTCACCCGAGTTAATATAGCCAAGAATTTCTGAAGCGGCATCCTCCATATTCAGTGCCCATTGAACATCTTTTAGATCTGCCACCATGGCTCCCCGATCCATCATGGTGACGCCAAAACGAATGGTCCCCACTACTTTAAAATTATGTACAGCCATGCTGCCATCCATAGTTGATCCAAGTAAGGTAGCAGGTTGTCCTAACTTTAATTTAAGTTTTTTAAACAGCTCGTCACTTATTAATATTTCATTAGGTTGCTTCGGTAAAACACCTTGCACCAAGGACTCGGCCAGGTTCAGGTTTTTTGTTTCCCAACTTCCTTTGGAGAATAAATCCACTCCCATTCCCATCACAGGAGCCTGTTCCAAGGTTTCACCTTGTTCATCGGCAAAATCTAAAAGCCCACCAAACTGAATTCGAGGTTGCCACTTTATTAACGGCATCTCTTGTTTTAACTCGCTTAACAGTTTATTAATCCCCACCACTCCTAGGTCATTAGGGTTTTGATGTCTTAATTTGGCATAAGAGCGGGTGGTGATTTTCATATGACCGCTTTGTAATTTAGCGCTGGTATCAACAAAATCAGATCCAACCCCATTGATCCAAGAGTGCAACAAGACTGTTAGGGCCACTCCACAGGCCACCACCATGACAGGGAAAAAGCTGCGTGATGGATCTCTTACTAACCCTTTTATTAAGAAATTAATCATATCCATTTCCCCCTTAAAGCATCGGTCGGTGTTAGCTTAACTATTTTTCTAGCAGGCCAGTAACTCACCACACCGAGCACAATAAAAATAATACTCATTAAGGTTCCAACTAACCCCATGGTAAAGGCTGGATAGAGTCGATCGGAAAGAGCAATTCCAAATTGATTGGTATCATAAGGAATAGGAATCCCCTTACTTTGAATAAACCATAAGAGAGGTGCAAAAATCACCAAAGCCACCATAGAGGCCATAAATCCATACATTAGCCCCTCAATGGTAAACATCCAAACGATGGACTTTCGATCCATGCCAATTGCCATCAACATTCCAACTTCTCTTCGTCGTTTAAAAATGGAAAGCATTTGGGTATCAAAAATGGCTAGCATAGAGAGAAAAAGCAGAACCACAAACAGAATACCTCCTCCTTTACGCTTGGAGTTAACCATTTTTCGGGTATCTGCCAATAAATCGTAGGTGGAATGAAAAACCCAATCTCCTATTGATTTTCCTTTATCATATCCCTCTTTCACCACCATCATGGAGGCATGATTTTTGAGGTCGGAAATGGATTGCAATGTAGTTAAGGGAATCCAAATTTGACCCGCATCCATAACAGGAACCTTGGTGTCAAAGAGATCCATTACTTGCAAATCAGCGGCATCAAAAGCCCCACCTGATGTGCGCCATCTCACCGTAATAAGATCTCCTTTTTTTATCTCGATCTGCCGGGCCATCCTTTTTCCAATAATCGCCGGGATATTTCCAGGGTCACTTTTTTGTAAAAGTTTCTCTGTAGGAAACTGCAGGACCTTTTGATTCGGATCAATTCCCTTCAACTGAATTTGCTGAAACCGACCGTTAGGATAAATATTAGCTCTACGAATGAGAATGGGAGCAATCTCCCCCTTGGCAACCCCCTCTTGTTGACTCTGATTTAATAAGCTATGACTCTCATCAAAAGTGAGGGGATCAAAAGGATCATAACTTTTATGCCAATATTGCCCTCCAGCAATTTCATCTTGCTTTCTTGCCCGAGTCATATCCTCACTCATTCCCTGGTAAATTCCTTGAGTAAGAATCACCATAAAGATCACAATCGCTAGCACAATCACATTAAGGTAGGTTCGGATACCCGCACCTACTAAATTTTTTAAAGCCACCTTAAATAGCAACATAGTCGCCCCCTATTTGGATTCATCTTTACAGATCACACCATCAGCCAGGGTGATAACTCTCTTTAAATAGCCGATGACTTTTTCATCATGGGTAGAAAACAAGAAAGTTGTATTTAACTCCTTATTGAGTTTAGCCATGGTAGATAGCACCATATGAGAATTTTCTGAATCTAAGTTGGCAGTAGGCTCATCAGCAATAACTAGCTCAGGCTCTTTCACCATAGCCCTAGCAATTGCCACTCGTTGGCATTGACCACCAGAAAGTTGTCCCGGCTTGGAAAAAAGTTTATCCATGAGTCCTACCCATTCCACCGCCTGAACGACCGCCTTTTTTCTCTCAGCTGCGGGCATATCAAGCAGTAGAAGTGGAAATTCCACATTTTCATAAACGGTAAAAACCGGCAACAAGTAGTAGGATTGAAAAATAAAACCGATTTGTCTGGCTCGTAAATCTGATCCCTGATCAGAGCTAATGCTTCTTAAGTCATGACCTAAAACACTTATCTTACCATCGGTCACTGAATCGAGAGCACCCACCATATTGAGTAATGTAGTTTTTCCCGAGCCACTCGGGCCTACAAATCCTGTAAACTCTCCCGACTTCACCTCGAGATCAATATCTTTCAAAGCTTGAAAAGAGTGATCTCCCATTGGGTAAGTTTTAGATAATTTTTCTGTTTTAATCAGGACACTCATAGTTTCCCCCATTTTTTAATGGTTATATTGCACCAATAGTTTGATGCCTTGGTCTTCTTCTTGATCGATCATTTTTATCTTTGCGTAATAAACACCTAGGTTGAACACTAAACTGTCGTAACTGCGCTGCCAGTTAAATTGGCTATAAAAGGCTTTTCCTCCTTCGACCCAGGTGGCTATGGACGATAAGCTATCCATTAATCCCAAAGGATAAGAGCAGGAAAAAGCGAGTTTAATCGGATCCCATTCTTTATCTTTCCCGGTGTCAGATCCCAACACCTCTAAAAGAGTGTATAGGCCG
>CAYFLR010000072.1:0-12401 GCA_964343805.1 uncultured bacterium
CTTGCTCTTGTTTTTGAACTTGGATTTGATCTTGGTTTTGATCTTGTTCTTGAGCTTGTTGTTGTGTTCCAGCGAAAGCACTAAAAGAAATTGTTAATGCGATAAGAGCTGCTAAAGTTTTCATTGTCTACTCCTTAATAATGTTTATAAAGCTATTGGTTTTTTTATCTCGTCGTTGCGAGATGCTGCCAAGGTATTGCAAGGGGTTTGCCAACTTTTTAATTCGGCTTAACATACTGAAAGTAAAAGTTTTTATATTTTAGGGACTGTTGCAAGAGCCTCTATTGGCCTAGAGTGTCTATAAACTTTACAATCAACTGTATAAATTTTAGACACTCATGATATAACAGGCTAAATTACCTAATATTTTACAATATGTTAATAAGACTTGGTGAAAAATAATTCCTTTCTTTGACTAATACCAATATTATTGGTAAAAAGTGGGCACTTCCGGTGTTAATTGGAAGGAAAGGAGCAAGCCAACTGAACTCAATCCTTTTTTAGAATAGATTTTCTACAGATAAATCCCCATTTTGGTCTCCCAAACATTCATCTCACGTTTTGCTCCTTGTGTTCAGTATGAAAGCCAGGCCTTGCCTGGCTTTTATTTTTTGGGGATTTCTTTAAGGTTCGATAATTACTGATTCTTGTTCAGCGATTTTGTCATAGTAGTTGATGATTTGACGAACGTATTTACGCTTATTTTGATAGGTTCCAGGGAAGAAACTTCTTTTAAATCCATATATTATAGAATTCTTAAGGGCTTTTGGGTTGATCTCAAAATGATCAATTCCTAACTGTATTTCCTTGGTGACTGTGGTTTTACTCACTGTGCGGTTATCAGTACAAAAGGAGGTGCTGAGTCCGTAGTCGAGCATATTCTTTAAAGAGTGATCCTCTAGTTTGGTTAATTCTGGGTTGGTTTGTAGATTGCTGGTTAAGCAAATCTCTATCGTAATCCGTCTTTCAGCTATATATTGAGCGAGGTCGTCAATGTATTTCATCTTGGCTGATTCGGTTTTTATTCGGGGGTCTTCAATTTTTTTGGTGTCAAACAGATAAAATCCGTGGCCAATTCGATCCGCATGCAGTTCGGTGATGGCTTGGAAAATAGACTCAGGGCCATAGGCTTCACCAGCATGAACTGTTTTGTGCAGGAAGTTTTCATGGGCGTACTGATAAGCTCGCCAGTGGTCAGCAGCGGGAAATCCTGACTCAGCACCCGCTAAATCGAAACCTACGATAGGAATCCCTAATTTATCTCTCATTTTAATAGCTCCTTGCGCCAGTTCAAAGGAGCAAAGCGAGAATATATTTTTGGGCTCTGAAAAGAGGAGGGCGTCCATAAATTTGGTGTAGTAGTCAGAAAACCGATCAAAGGAGCGAAGGGCACAAACTATAATTCCATAATGAAAAGGGGGCTCACTGCCATTTTCAATTTCTGGTTTGGTATTAAATTCTTGAGCCGCTTTTTGTAACCCTTTGTTAACCGATTTGAGGACCTCTTCCATGTTCATAGTTTCATTAATATGAAGATGAGGGGCGAAACGGACTTCTATGTACCTGACTCCTTCTTTCTGGTTTTCAAGCGCTAGCTCATAAGAGATTCTTTCTAAGTGTTCTGGTTTTTGCATGACCGCACAAGAATAGCCAAAAGTGGTAAGATACTCTTCAAGGCTTTCATATTGGTCTTTAAATAAAAGGCTGTTTAACCCTTCAACCGAGTAACTAGGAAGCTTAATACCATCCTGTTTAGCTATATCTATGATGGTGGTTAAATTGATCGACCCATCTAAGTGGAGATGTAGGTCTGTTTTAGGGATTTGTTCAATGAACTTCTTACTATATTTATCTTTCATACGGAGCCTCTTGTGACTTTTTAAGGAATTGATTTTTTCATTATATTCCTCTAAGGGGTCGAAAGTAAAGATCAATTTGCCGCTAAGGCTATTCTTTCTAGGTCAGCTAGATTGTACCCCACCCGGGGGGGATTGCTTTGGGGGTATTTTAATCCTTGCATAAATACAAGGATTATGTAAAAATCGTCAAATCCCCATGAGGCCTATATGTTAATGTTACACGTAGAAGAGATGATGGAGGAACTGCATGAAAGGACTGGTCGAATATATTGCCAAGGCTTTGGTAAATCATGAGGGCGACGTTTATGTAAATGAAGTTGAAGGCAGTCAAACAAATATTATAGAACTTAAAGTCTCTAAAGGGGATGTGGGTAAGATTATTGGTCGTCAAGGCCGTACAGCCGATGCTATCCGCACCATCTTAAATTGTTCTGCAGCTAAATCAAATAAGCGTTATATTTTACAGATTTTGGATGAATAAAAAGCATTTATAATCTGTTTGATAGATTTACTTTTCAATAATTAATGGTCTGAAGTTATAATCTGCTTCATCGCATGTGATCCAGCTACCCAATTCTTCAGTATAAGAGGTGGTCGGCAGGAGCAGGATATCCTTTTTCTCTTTTATAGTCGTTGAGCTATCTAATATCAATTTCACATCAAGACAAAATTCTATTTTATTGCTTTCCACATAAGTGATGGGGACTTCTTGAATGTATTTCTTTGCCACTCCACTATAGAGAGTATAATTCTTATAAGGATAGATGTAGGAGAAGTTGAAAAAGTCTGACAGGTCATTTCCTGGATTTTCGGATTGGATATTGAGAGAGAAGTGATAGAAGGCATCTTTATCAGTGATCGGACCTGCAGTATACATGATCCCGCAGAGTTGATCCTCTTTAATGAAAGCGTAACCTGATATTAAATCCACCGCCTCTGGACAAAGTTTGTCTTTCATATCACCCGTGGGATCTGTCCAAAAATGATCCTTGCCAATGAGTTCATCCCATTCTTTGGTGAGACCATCAATCACAATGCCTTTGGTTTTTTCCGCTTTGTTTGGATCGAGACAGCGTTCATATTCCCAACCGTCCGAAATAAAGTCATTATCAGTATCTGGCTCATCTATATATGTTTGGTAAACCATTTCATCGATATCATGCAGCCCATCTAGATCTGAATCCTTAGCGGCCTCAATTGTGAACTCTGATTCATATCCACCTTCTAGAATCCATCCACTTAACAGGGAGCTGATGTCCACATTAAAATTCAATTTCATCGAGGAAGATAGCTCCTCTAAAGTCAGATCATCGGCTTCTGCTTCCGTGTAGCTTGCTATAAATTTATGGACCCAGGTATCATCCTCGCTCATTTTGGAAAGATAGTAAAAAAAGAGGTAAGCTTTTTGGTAGAAGTAGGCGCTCTCTTCTGATTCAATGCTAACATCTTTACTCCATGTTGAAAGAGGCACTTCTTTTCCTTCTTCAATCTTCTCAATGAGCTGCCTCAACATATCTTTATGAGCGGCATACTGCTTTCGGTGTCCAAAGAAATGTCCGATAGAGAGGTTTTCAATGAGCTGAGAGTGCCCTTCTTTGAACCATTTAAATGGAAATATACCATTGAAATAATGGGCATATTCATGGGTCATAGTTCCTAAAACCATTTCTGGTTTATTCTGCAGGAACTTTCGAGAATGACTATTGGCAAATTCAATGCCTAAGATGGTCCTATTTATTCCTGCAAAAAGGTCAGTTTCCACCAAATATTGATAGATGTCATAATCGGGGACAAAAGGTTTGTCTAATATATCTCTTACGTATAAATAGGAGGGTTTGGAGTTTTCAAAATAATAATTTACTTCAGCCTGATTGTTGTTATCACTGTACAATGTAGAAATAGTAAGAGATTCCCCCTCCTCAGCATCGGTCGGTGTGAATTCACAACTGACTTTGGTTAACCCTTGGTGGTTTTGATAGGCGGATCCCTCATCAAACAGTTCAAAGTCTTTATCTTGATTGCGAATAAAGGTACTAATTTGAATAAAAAAGTTGGGGTTTTCCCAGGGATCTTTGCCATCTGGCAGCACCTTGGTAAAATACTCTTTGGGTATTTTCAATTCCATCACTTGCCCCACTACCATTTCAAAACCAGAGGCAACATCTTCCACTAAAGGCACACTAGCATATTCCTCACCTTCTAACATATAGTATAGCTTGCTGTTTTGTTTGGTGGTCCAGTCATTAAAAGTAATGAGGTAATTGGTACTACCCATGGTCCCTCGGGTTACTTCTCCATAAGCAAGGATAAATCGGCCGATTGGACTACTTTTTTTATCAATCTCTTGATAGGTTTCAATCATAATATAGAGATAGTCATCATCCATATTAAAATGAAATTCTTTGATGTCAAATTGACTCTTAACCGTTTCTGAGGCAGCGATAGATACAAAATCTTGAGCCGGATCATTTGCTACCAGAGTTTTCTCATTCCATTCTTTTTTACTTCCATCTATTTTAATTCCGTCAATTTGATAGTTTGCGGGGCTGGTGCTGTTTTCAAAATCTTTACAAAGATTGTCGCTGTGGGCAACAGGAGAGCAAAAATCCTTATCCGCTAAGTAAATATGCTCAATCACATCCCAATTGGAAATCTCTTTGCCAAAGGGAGGATAGCGATCAGTGGAAGGGTCATCTCCTGTTGATTGTGGTTGAGTGACTCCATCGGTTTTTACTTCGGACTTGGGTTTGTCTCCTTCACAGGCAGTAAGGGATATAAGTGCAATTGTAAGCCAAATAAGGAAAGGATTTTGTTTCAATGGAATTTCCTAGTTTATTTTTGTATCAATACCTATATATATATCGGTTTTTTTTGTTAAAGTTCAAAATAAAAATTTACTCCCCTGATAATATTGAATTAATTATTACAGAAAACAATTCCAGCTCTTGCCTTTTGCAGCTCTTCTGGATTCGTTAGTTGCTTGCAATTTAACAAGGAATCACATAATATATTGTCTTTCGCAAATTATGCACAAAGTGGATTGAGATCCAAGCTAAGAGTATTAAAGGAGTGAAGAGATGGGAGAGCCGATAACCGAACAGGGCTTGAAATCGTTAAAAAAGGAATTGCAAAACCTTATCTCAGTGGTACGACCAGCCATTATTAAAGATATAGAGAGAGCCCTAGAGCATGGCGACCTTAAGGAAAATGCTGAATATCATGCTGCTAAAGAGAAACAATCCTTTACAGAAGGGCGTATCCAGGAAATTAATGGTATTATTGCTGATGCTGACGTTATTGATGTAAAGCGCTTACCAAAAGATAAAGTCGTTTTTGGTTCCACAGTAAAGTTGATGGACGAAGAAACAGAGAAAGAGGTCACCTATCAAATTGTAGGGCGCACCGAAGCGGATCTTAAAGCCAAGAAAATTGCCTATAATTCTCCTATTGCCAAAGCCTTGGTGGGAAAACGTATTGACGATTTAGTGGAAGTAAAAGCCCCTAAAGGTATTGTTGAATATTCAATTATTGATATTATTTAGCCTCCTTTATAATCACTTCAATTTTTTGTTTTCTCTTGCCATATTAGGCTGGATTCTTAGCCGTTTTTTCAGAAATTATTAAACTTTTCAATATTTTATCCGAAACCTTCTCTATGTGAATAAATAGGGATTCATTGCTTTCCTAGGGAAGGGGTTGCGGGTGAATAGTATTACTAAGTTTAAAAGGGTGATCCGTCAGGTCGCCTTCGCTCTTTTTTTTAATCTACTTTTTATTAGCTTTTTAGGTGCTGAAACCTGGGGAAATATCAAAGGAAAAGTAACCAAAAGAAGAAAAATCGATCCTTTTAGAGTTCAACTTTTATCCAATGATACCAAAGTATTGGAGCATTTAATTCGTTCAGGAGTTATTTTTGATCACTATAATGGAGAAGAGAGGATTGCCTTTTTAGATGTGCAAGATCTGCGCTTTCTAGATAAAAATAACTTTGCATACCTATTGTTACCCAAGGAGCAAAGGGGTAAAAATAGGGAGAATTATTACACCCATACAGCTCTTTCAGAAAAGTTGAGACAGTTTGAATCAGCCCACCCTCAATTAGTCAAACTCCACTCCATCGGCATGAGTCATGAAAAGAGAGAGTTATGGGCAGTTAAGATTTCTGACCATGTTTTGGTGGACGAAGCGGAACCTGAGGTGAAATTAGTATCTACCATGCATGGAGATGAAATAGTTGGCCAGGAGATGATGGTTCGTCTGATCCATGAGTTGTTATCAGGTTATGAAAATGATGAAAGGATTACCTCTTTGGTCAATTCTACCGAAATTTGGATTGTACCCAATCTAAACCCTGATGGGACGGTTGCCGGAACCAGGTATAATGCTAATTATGTGGATCTCAACCGCGATTTTCCAGATACTGTTTCTGGGGACAGTGAAAATACGCCTGCCGGCCGGGCATTTGAAACCCAAAGTATGATGAAGTTTACCAAAGAGCATCGCTTCTCCTTGTCTGCTAATTTTCATGGTGGGGCTTTGGTGGTTAACTTTCCATGGGATTCCATGAGCCAACAAATGCCAGACTATGCAATGGCCCGATTAGTTTCGGAAGAGTATGCCCGATTGAACGAACCCATGAGTCAATCCTCCTACTTTCCTGATGGAATTACCAATGGTTATAACTGGTATCCTATTTATGGAGGAATGCAAGATTGGAACTATATCTTTCATGATTGTCTGGATGTTACAGTTGAAATCTACGGTATTAAATGGCCCGCCTATTCTAAGGTGGATTCTATCTGGTTAGACAACCGGGATTCTCTATTAAGATATATTGAGATGGTTCATATGGGGGTTCATGGCTTTGTGGTGGATGCTGAAACCGGTGAGCCCATCCAAGCGGAGATCAAGGTGGGAGGCATTGAAAAAGTTATGGAGAGTTTAATCGACTGCTGACCCCAGGTGAACACACTCTCACTTTTGAAGCACCTGGTTATCAGATTTTCACACTCCCTATATCAATAGATGGTATTCAAATGGGGCGAACGGTTTGGGTGGAATTAGTAAAAAAGGAAGTGATTTCACTAGAATAAAACATGGTCTCGGGTGAGTATCACCTCTTCTCTCGATTCATCGTCCTTACGAATGGTGAGTTCCACCTCCGTATATTTAGGACCGCGTATCATACGAATCACATTAGGTAGGCTCTTATTTTTGATGTTTTTGCCATCTACAGCTTCGATAAAGTCTCCCGCATTGATTCCCTCTTCAAAGGCGGGGCCCTCTGGAGAAACCTCTTCAATCCGAAAGCCATCTGGGGTTTTTAATAAGGTCACTCCAATTCCATCCAGTTCATGGGTTTTAGAGTTTGCTTCATTACTCGGTGTTAGATAAATATCAAGTGATTGCATTGGGTTAGATTGTGGGTCCATGGCAATGGTATGGATCTTTCTTAGAAACCCTTTTTTGGAAATAGTCAGAGTGATATTGCCTGAGGGAAGGTCCATGAGTCGATAGTTGCCATCTTCATCAGATCGTGAAATTTGTCTTCCATAACTCACATAGCAATCTTTTAATAACTCATTATCCTCAGTGTTAAAAATCCTTCCTTCCAAGGAAAAGTTTCCGGTGGGGACTGAAAACTCATCTTCTTGTAATTCCGATTCAATGATTTCCTCTTCATTTCCCAGCGGGAGTGTGTTTTTAGCACTGATATTTTCTAAGGCTTGTAAGGCTTTTTCCTCTAGATTTCTAAGAAGAGGTTCCATGGCTTCCGAGTTTTGGTCTAACTCCAAGATTTTATTATCCAACTCTTTTAACAGTTCTTCCAGGTCCACTGGATTGTCTTGCATGTCTTCTATGAGCTGATCTATTTCGTCTGCATTAAATGTAAATTTGGTTGGTTGGCTTTCTTCCTCCATTCCGTCATTGATGGGGATATTTTCTTGGTACTCAGATACCGGTAAGGGCTTGGGTGGGGTGTACCTTTTAACAGGGGGAGCTGCTCTTCTAACTCTGGAGGTATATTTGTTTGCAGGCTTACGCTTGTGAGCTCTTTTCTGGGCTACTCGTTTCGGTGGTTCAATTATTTCAGCGGTTTCTGGGATTTTGGGTTCTACCTTAGGTGGTGAATAGGCAAAGTGAATAAAAAAGGCAAAGCCTACAAAGCCAACGGCGAAAGCCAGAATTCGTTTAGTTTGTTTTTCCCTTTTTCGCATAATGTCACTGTAGCAGATGTTCCAAGAAAATACTAATTAAATTTGCAAATAAATAAAAAAATAATCGGTTTTTTTAAAAGTTTTAAAATCTAGCATACTCGATGTGGGGAATTTTTGCTATGGAGAATATATTGTATTTCCTTCATAACTAGTCCCGGAATTGATCCAATCATATCTTCAGAATAGCCAGCCGAATGGGGAGAAAGTAGGGTGTTGGGCAGGTGAGTCAGAGGGTTACTTTCATGGATGGGTTCATTTTCAAAAACATCAAGGCAGGCAAAGGCATGGGGGTGATGTTCTAAGTAATCAACCAGTGCAGATTGGCAAATAAGTTTACCGCGAGCTGTGTTAATGATTATCATAGGTCGGGTTTTGCTGTTTAAATTTCTCTCACTTAAGAGGTGGTGGTTGTCTTTGTTGAGGCTGCAATGGAGGGTTAGGATGTCTACTTTAGACATGAGTTCAGGCAGAGAGACTTGAGATACCTTAAGATGAGAGGTGTCTACCTCTACATAGGGGTCACAGATGAGCACTTGTTTTGGCTCAAAAGGCAGAGTTCTGGCTAGCACACGACTCCCAATATGGCCAAAGCCAACAATTCCTACAGTTTTATCTTTAAGACGATATCTTCCAGCTAAGTCGTCACGCATCCACCTACCGGATTGGAGCCCCTGATTTAATGGAAAGGCTCTCCGAAGGCTTTCTAAAATATAGAGAATGGTACTCTCTGCCACATCATCAGCTCGTGCTAATGGCATATTGATGACTTGACATTGTTGCTTCTTAGCTACATCCAATTTAATGTGATCAAAACCAGAGGTGCAGGTAATAATATATTTACATTGAGGGAAGCGCTTAAAAAAACTCTCTTCAATGGTATAGCCACTGCCAATGATAACCACTTCTGCTGCAGAAAGTGAACAATCAGGTTGTTGGCCGGAGTTTAGGTTTACCTGATAGTTAATATCTAGGGTAGAGAGAAGCCTCTTCTCTTCAGGTAAGATGGCCAACAGTCCTTTAGGAGTTGCATGAATTCTAGCAACTTGGAGCATACTCTTCCTGCTCGTTAGAATTGGTAGATAAATTGAGCGAAATTGATCTGCATGGAAAAATGAGTGAGCTCGCGAGAGGTATCCTTGTCATTCTCAGAAATATTGGTTCGACCTGTAATGAGACCAAATCCTACCGATCCCCGATAAAAAATATCTCTGGTTAATTCCACATGGATACTGGAAAGCATGTTCATTCCAAAGCCCAGGTAACCTTCGCTTTGTGAGGTGGCTGAATTCCCTTCGTCATAAGTTGTAACCAGTGGAAAGCTACGATTCTCTTCATACAGTTGGGAGCTTCCTGAAAAAGCAGAGTTTTTATTTGCTGAACGGATGTAAGCAAAGAGAACACCTGGTTGCATATAAAGATGAGTACGGGAGTTAAACTTAAAGATCATTCGACTGTATGGGTTTAAAAGCAGGTCAAAGTTACTGGAACTGCCTTCTTGTTCATTTTTCTTTTCGATGGTTTCCATCTGATGGGCAATGGTTAATTTACCTCCGAGAGAGACGGCTGGTGAAATATGATAGCCTCCTCCCACTTGGGCCTGGCTGCCTGGTTTGGTGAATTGGCCCATGCTAAATTTAGCCTCTCCAAAAAAATTGGATCTGGCATCGTATTCGATGGTGAAAGTATCAAAGGTCGTCAGGCGGTTGTTGCTGGTTTTGGTAGGAGTCATTTGAGTTAATTGATAGTGGAAAGAGTAACTATCTATTCCAAAACGAATATTTTCAGTCAAATACCCTGCAAATAAGCTATTAAAAGGAAGTGAAAGGGTAAGTAATGTAATTAAAATCAGTCCCTTTTGTCTCATAACTAAATCCTCATTTCTTATTATATATACCAAAAAAAAATATACTCAGCTCAAAATATCCTCTAAGTTTAGGTTAAAAAGCCTTTGGGGTCAATGATTATCCAATTTCAGGTTGAATTAAGCTGTTTGATCAAATACATTACCGGTTTATGAAAGAACAGTTCTTTGCGTTGGCTATTTACACTCTTTTCCAATGTCTCCGTTTTACCTATCGTATCAAATTGGTAGGAGAGGATGTATACTCTTCTCTCAAGGAACAGAACTCCTCTTTGATTTATGCAGCTCCACATGGGCGAATGTTAGGGCTTATCGCTTTCACTATGGGGCGACCTATTAGTATGCTTGCTAGTTTAAGTAAGGATGGCCAGATAATTACCGGTGTTTTAAGGTTGCTGGGGTTTAAAGTTGTATCAGGATCTAGTTCCAGAGGGGGCATTCGAAGTCTAATTCAGCTGTTAAAGCATGCAGATAATGGCAGAGAGCTTGCGATCACTGTTGATGGACCAAAAGGACCTCCTTTTGTAGTTAAGCCTGGTATTATAGCTTTGGCCTCCAAAGCACAAATTCCAATTTTACCAATTACCTACACATGTCAAAGGCCATTCATCTTTAAACGGGCTTGGGATAGCTTTATGCTCCCTTTACCTTTTAGTACACTCACTATTTCCTACGGTAATCCAGTTGAAATCCCTTCAGAAATTGGTAAAGAGGATATTTCCAAGTACTGTGATGAGTTGGGTTCTTGTCTTAAAGCAGAAACTTCAAAATTAGATCTTAACCATAGGGTGAAATGACTGTATCAATTAGAGACTTAGGTATCATTTCTTTCCAGGAAGCACGACAATTGCAAGAACAGCTTCATCATAAGGTTTGTGCTGGCCAATCCAGAGGAGCTATTTTATTTTTAGAACATCCTCCAACCGTTTCCATGGGGGCGAGAGGAAGTTCGTCTGATGTTCTGGTGTCTACAGAGTTTCTCCAAGAGAAAGGAGTGACTGTTTGCGAATCGGATAGAGGAGGTTTGGTTACCATCCACAACCCCGGTCAACTGGTTTGTTATCCGGTGATAAATATCAAACAATTGGGAGTTGGAGTACGTAAATTTGTAAGCTTACTGGAGCAGATGAACCTTTTTATTTTAGAGTCTTATGGTTTAAAAGGACGAGTCGATAAGCAAAATCCAGGGGTATTTATAGGTGATGCTAAGGTGGCTTCGGTGGGAATTAGGATTGACAGACATGTGGTTCGTCATGGCACTGCTTTAAATTGTGATAATGATTTGTCACTTTTTAAATTGATCAATCCCTGTGGACATCAAAACCAGAAAATGACCTCTATATCTGCGATGACTGATCAAAAGGTGGCTATGAATGAAGTGAAGGAACTTGCTCGTAAATTTTGGCAGGGGTATTTTACTTCTTAGAACCGTAATAGGCTTTCAGACTATTTTGCAGTGCCATAAAATATTCAAAGATCACTTCATTTTTACATTTATCGATGAGTAAATTCTCTAATTCTTTTGTGATTTCAGGGTCTTCAAATTTAGTTACATGCTCGCTGTAGATACATATGCCTGTTATGTAGTGGTTAAGAGTTGGATAATTTTCTCGGTATTCCGGAGTGACATAACTAGCGGCAGTATTGTTGGGGTCTAAAAGAGTGGTTTCTAACTCAGAGAGAGCCAGGTGTCCCATCTCAATCCTTACGAAAATAGGGCCAAATATCTCTCCGGGTAAAATGTAATTAATCTGGCAGGTATCGATCTTATTCCAAGAGCAGCTCCCCCAGCGAAGGCTATTTTTCCAGGTATCCGTGGTACTTTTGGCTTTTATACTCTTAAAAAATTGAGAAGTGGCCTCTCGCAAAATTTTTGCATGGGTGTCTAAATCATTCTCAGTGGTGTAGACATAGGAGACATTTGATTGATTGTTCAAAATGGTATCAAAGTTCCTAAGGGTCCGACAACCACTGGAAGTTATTAATAAAAGTAATATTAATCCGAGGGTTCTTCTCATACTATTTCTATCGGAAGATTTTACAGATTATTTAGTCAAGCACTTCCTACCCTAGATCGGGGGTTGACATTCCCGGCTGATTCGATTAGGTATGGGACTATTATTCGAAAGAAAACAACATTGGAGGAAATAATGAAAAAATTAATCAGTATTTTGGTATTTGGAGCTTTGATAGCCGTATCTATCAGTGGAACATTGCAAGCGAGAGAAGTAGTACAAGGAAGCCTCTTGGGTAATCCTGCATCTATGGAGTATCAGCATTCAGATTGTAAATTAGTAAAGAAAACCGGTGAATACATGATTCGTAATGATTACAAACACTGTTACTGGACTACAGATGAAGAGTGTACTTGGGTATCTTTACCTAATGGTGGTGGTTACATGAGCTGTCATCCAGTTACAAAACAACAGTGTACCTATGACAATGAATACTATACTTTAGGTG
>CAYFLR010000072.1:12411-18245 GCA_964343805.1 uncultured bacterium
ACCCTTTATCGATCTGGCAAAATCCTTTATTTTCGCTCTCAAACTGGCGTTGATGTTCAGATTGGAAAACTAAAGAAGAGATTCTTTAGATGGGTGATGGTAACTGATGGTAAGAAATTCGGTTTACAGTGTGGTGATGGTTTTGCCAATGCTGTTTTAAAGTAGTCTCTACTTTTTTTATTGATTTTAAACCCGGTCTTTGATTTTTTTTAAGGACCGGGTTTTTTTTATCTATATAAAGGAGCAGATACTAGCTGTGGAATTTGCCACTATTCAATTTGCCTATTTTGCGCTTTTTGTCTTTATAATTTTTGCTATGCTTAAGCAACATAGAGATATTCAAAAGGCATTTTTGCTAGGCGTTAGCTATTATTTCTGTGCCCAGTGGAACCTAACTTTTTTATCTATTATCCTGGTCTCTTCTTTTTTTAACTATGGGGTGGGGGAATTACTTCACCGCTCTTTAAAAGATCATCAACGATTGGCAGCTCTCTTATTGGGGGTGGTAGGGAACTGCGTCATTCTGGGCTTTTTTAAATACTATGATTTTTTTGTTGGCAGCCTCCAACATTTATCGGATACCCTGGGGCTATCTGCTCACCTTCCTCTCCTAGAAATTGCTGCCCCCTTTGGTCTCTCTTTTTATACCTTTCAAGGGGTAGCTTATGTGGTGGACTCCTACAAAAGGAAGTCTGTCCAACCTAAAACCGTGCTTGATTTTTTACTTTTTATCTCCTTTTTCCCTCAGTTAGGTGCAGGACCCATTTGCAGGTCTCATGAGTTATTGCCACAGATTATGGCTCCCTCACCGAAAAAGATGGTTGGCCTTTCTTATGCCGTGGTACTTATTGCCACCGGTCTTTTTAAGAAGATGGTATTAGGAAACTACTTAGCCATTTCCTTAACCACCGATGCATTCACCTCTCCAGATCACTTCAGCTCCTTAGAATTGGTTCTGGCGGTTTTTGCTTACACCGCTCAAGTCTATCTAGATTTTAGTGGTTACACCGATATTGCACGAGGGTTGGGATTGTTATTTGGATTTAAACTCCCTGAAAATTTTAATTATCCTTATTCTGCCACCAATATAGGAGATTTTTGGCGTCGTTGGCATATGACTTTTTCCAGTTGGTTAAGAGATTACATCTATTTTCCTTTGGGTGGTTCAAAGAAAGGCAAATTAAGATGTTACCTTAATTTGTTTATCACTTTTTTTATATGCGGAATTTGGCATGGAGCCACCTGGGGATTTGTTATTTGGGGAGCACTTCATGGGGTTGTTATGATGGTATATAAAGCATCTCTAGATATACGGCGCTCTCTAGGAATTGATTTAAAAAAAGTCCCTTCCAAATATTGGGTAGCTTTATCCTGGGTTTCTACTCTGAGTTTTTGCGCCTTTGCACGGATCTTTTTTAAAGCCAAAGATTTGGACGATGCCTGGAATTTTATCGAGACCTTAACCCAATTGAGTTTTGTGGGGAGTGGCTTTAACTTGGGAGTTTTAGCGGTCACTGTTTTAACTTTTGCTATGAATTTTTATGGCAAGAGAATCTTTACTAAGTTGGTCTTGAGCCATGAATCCCTGCCACAGATATGGTGGCCGGTGGCATGGCTCACCACCTTTTTTCTCATTGTGACACTTTCTCCATACGGGGATACGGCAACTTTGTACTTTGGATTTTAAATGAGTTCTGTGAAGAAGTATCGTTTTAAACTCATGAGCTATAGCTTGTTTAGCTATAATATTATTTTTTGCTTTATTATCATGACAGTTTTTCATGCCTCCTCCATTGCTGATAAGTTAGCTGAAGAAGCAGAACCTTCCGCTCGCATCTTGGGTGTGGAGTTGCTGGATTCATTTCATGTGGCCGCAGGTTATTATGGATTTGATCATTTGAGAGCATTGAGTAACACCTTTCGAAATACCATCCATGAACCCCTAATGGTTTTGGAAAAAACTGATGAACCGCAAATAACTCCCCCCACCAAACTGGTTCCTTCAAAGATTTACCGTAGAGTCCTCCTAGTGGGGGCTTCTTCTATGCAGTTTGGAGTGGGCACCGAATTGGAAAAGTTTTTAAAGCAGTCACCTCATATTCAGGTTAAGCGTTTTGGTAAGCACTCCACCGGCTTGGTGCGAAGAAAATATTTCAATTGGTTCAGCAAAATTTTTCAATTGTGCTCCTCCTTTAAACCTGACCTGGTTGTGGCCCAATTCGGAGGCAATGACGTTCAATCATTTGTTGACCGAGAGAGAATTCACTTTGGAAGTCCTAAATGGCGTGAGGAGTACTACAATAGAGTGCGAGAGATTACACGAATTGTCGGTTACTTTGGGGCCAAGATGGTTTTTATGGGAATGCCCATTATGCGCGATCCAAAATTTAGAAAAAATATCAGTATGGTGAATGATATAACTAGACAGGCAGCTGAAAAGGATGGAGCTTTTTACCTCTCCATTTGGGAGCACTCTTCAACACAACATGGAGAATATCAGAGTATCGTTAGTCATAATGGGAGAAGGGGGCTTTTTCGCAATCGTGATGGGGTTCATTTTAGTAAATTAGGAGCGCGGTATATTGCCCGTCACCTCGCTCAAGATCTGAATGCCTTATACAATTTAGGAATCCAAGGAAGTGAGATGTGATTTTTATTCTATTAGGGGTCCTTTCGCTGAGCTCAATCTTTGGTAAAGTTGCTTCTCCTCCATCTATTTCTCCATCGGATTTAATAATTAAACTGCCCGCTTTTGAAAGATCGATTCGCAAGTTTGAAGAAAAAGACATTGTTAACACACCTCCTAAGGATGCGGTCTTGTTTGTGGGGAGCTCAAGTATTCGCGGATGGAAAAGCTTAAGTTCTGACTTTCCTTTTGTAAAGACCATTAACAGAGGTTTTGGGGGGTCTCAGTTTTCTCACCTTATTAAGTACAGTGATCGGATGGTGACTCCTTATGCACCCCGATTGGTGATTGTTTACGAGGGTGATAATGACCTTGCAGCGGGTAAAAGTCCGAAAAGGGTTTTAAGAGAGGCCCGAGTTTTAGTTCATAAATTAAGAATGCGCCAACCTTTGATAAGGATCGCCTTTTTGGCCATTAAAGCGAGCCCTGCGAGAATTAAACTCCTTGCAAAAATGAAAAAAACCAATCGTCTGCTTCAAGCTTTTTGTCGGCAATCTCCTCGCCTTCATTTTATCGATGGAGCGACCCCCCTTTTAAATAAGAATGGAAAACCAGACCCAGAATTTTATGCTAAGGATGGTTTACATCTAAATAGAAAGGGGTATGAGAAGTGGAGAAAGGCTGTTACTCCCTATCTAACAATGCTTCCCTCTCAGAATTTATTTCCAGTAAAAGCGGATTCGTTGGTTCCAATCCACTTTGATATCCAACTTCTTTTTCCCCACCCCAATTTAACAAATATCACTCTTTGGTTGAAACTCACCTCACCAAACCCTCAAATAACCAATGAGATTTCGTTAAGCAAAATAGGGAAAACTTTTAAAGGGAAGGCCATGCTTCCCCCTGGAGCAGCTGTTTATTATCGTGTAAGTAAAGATAAACAAATGGGCTTTGAAAGTTATTATAATGGTCTCTCTCGCCCATCAAGATTCCTAAGGGTGATAGCCGGAGGAAAGGTTTCTGCTGAGATTCAAAGCTTCATATATTAGTAACCTTTTAAGTATCCCCCATCCACCGATATCATTTGTCCAGTAATATAGGCAGCCCGATCAGAGGCTAAAAAAGTGGCTAGATCTCCTAGTTCAGATGGTTTTCCCATTCTATTTGCGGGAATTTGAGAGGTTATTTTTTCTAGTGGAACTCCGAGTTCTCTTATTCTTTCTGTGTCGGTGTAACCAGGCATAATACAGTTAATTGTGATTCCTAATTCTGCAACTTCATGACAAAGTGATTTCACCAGTCCATGAATTCCAGCCCTTAGACCATTAGAGGTGGTAAGATTGGCAATGGGTTCTTTAGCGGCCACCGAGGTAACAATCAGGATGCGTCCCCATTTTTGCTTTTTCATATGGGGTAGGACTGCCTTAATAGATTCCACCGTCATCAGCCAGAGACCTTGAAAGGAATCTTGCCATTTTTCTAAACTTACATCCTCAAAAGAACCGGGTGCGGGTCCTCCAGAGTTAATGACGAGAATATCTAAAGGTCCCATTTTTTGATTCGTTTCGTTTATAATTCTGGTGGCCTCGCCAGCTTGGTTTAGATTTCCGATAATGCAATGTTTGGCTCCAATTTCTTTTCCGGTCTGCATTAAGAGGCTTTCATTACGAGAACAGATGGTGGTGGAGGTTCCTTCTCTAATAAGAGACTCAGCTATTCCTCGACCAATGCCTTTAGATGATCCCATAACTAACGCATTTCTATTATTTAAATTAAGATCCATAACCAGCTCCTCGTTAAGTATTTTCTATTCCCAACATAATTGCACCCAAGGTGGCTCCCAAGGCTCCTTCACTTTCTGGAGTATAGAAATCAAACTGCTTAAACCCATGTTGTTGCAAATATTCATTTCGTGACTCGATGATGAGTGCTCCACTTTCTGTCTTTAGAAAATCACCTGCATCAATAAAGAACTGACAGTCTTTAATCAATTTTGTATGCTTTGTACTCCAAGGCACATGGGACTCATGTTTAGTCAGCTCTCTTTGATGAAGAGTGATACATAGCTCTGCGAAGTAAGTGCCTACCAACCTGAGTAGATGGTGATAGGTCGCTTTTATTTTATTCTTGGACTCCTTATTTTGGCTAGATGAAATTAACTTTGAAATGTTAGCAGGAGTTGGAGCTTGTGCATCGGTTAATTGAGATTGAAAAAGTAGGGGCTCATTTTTTTCTTTAAAATATGCATCAATGGCTTCGGCCATTTGAGTGAGAGCATTGCCTGAAATAAGACTTTCTGCTGGAGCATAAGGGTTAAGAGAGTAGTCTATGACCGGGGAATTGGATCCTTGCTGCAGGGGAAGAGCAAGCGTTTCTTTCGCTAGATGAGGCAGTTGGAGTTGGGAAATATGTCCATCTGTAATCATATCAAAATGGAGCTCATTATTAATGAAGGCAACCCCTCCTCCGAGGCCAGTGCCTGGGTTTATATAGACTACACTCTCATTTTTATGTCGGTTCAACAGTTCCTTTGGAATGTGATGAAGATTGTTTCTAAATTGAGCAATGGCATCATTACAAATATATATAGGAACATCCAAATTCATTTTGAGCTCTGATCTGACTCTATTTATAACCTGCAGGGCATTAATTTTTGAGGACTGATCGGGTTTTTTAAAAATATGCACCGCTGAATTGGCAGCGATAGTTCCATCTTCTAAAAACATGCCGGGTTGGGCAATGCAGATTTTGGCTATATTGTCTGTTTTTTGGATCTCTTTAATATGACTAAAAAGATGTGTGTAAAAATCGTGGGCTCCCATCTTTTGAGTAGGGAATTGAATTTTTTCTAGTAAGTTAGTGGAAAAGGAGGAATTTATCTGATTGCAATCTGTAACTTCATATTTGGTGATGAGAGTCTTCGTTCCCCCAATGTCACTTGAAATTATTATCATTTTTTCTTCCTTGAACTGATATTTATTCTAAAGTTTTCCAAAACCCTGACGAAGTGTGAAGCATGGCTAAAATTGATGCATTTTTTCATATGGTTATAGACACTGGCGCCTCGGATTTACACATGATTTCCGGGTGTCAACCCATGTTACGTTTAAGTGGTGACATTGAACGAATTGACTACCCCGTACTAGACGCCGTTGAATTGCGTAAAATGTTATATGAAATCACCCCCGATATCAAGATAAAGGAGTTT
>CAYFLR010000072.1:18255-29723 GCA_964343805.1 uncultured bacterium
AGAAGCAGGGGATGTGGATTTTGCGTATGAACTGGCGGGTTATGCACGTTTTCGTGTCAATTTCTTCAATCAACTGCGAGGGATTGGTGCCGTTTTTAGGATCATTCCAGACAAGATTCTAACAGTGGCTCAATTGGGACTACCAGACACTCTTTTGAAGTTTACCAGTTTGAATAGAGGAATGGTTTTAGTAACTGGTCCCACGGGAAGTGGTAAATCAACCACTCTAGCGGCCCTTATGGATCATATTAACAAGACCCGTAAAGAACACATTCTCACTATTGAAGATCCGGTGGAATTTGTTCATAAGCCGGTGCTTTGTTCTGTGAACCATCGTGAAGTGGGTACTCATACTTTATCTTTTTCGGCCGCTTTACGTGGTGCTTTACGTGAAGATCCGGATATCATCCTAGTGGGTGAGATGAGGGACTTGGAAACAATTTCTCTCGCTCTAGAAGCGGCATCTACAGGACATCTAGTTTTTGGAACCTTGCATACTCAGAGTGCTCCCAAAACTATTGATAGGGTGATTGACGTTTTTCCCGCAGAAGAGCAAGCCAAAGTAAGAGTGACACTCTCTGAGGCTCTTAAAGGGGTGGTTGCTCAAGCTCTCTTTAAAAAGAAGGGAGGAGGGCGATGTGCTGCACTTGAGATTCTCTTTGTAACTTCTGCGGTAGCTAACCTCATTCGTGAAGGTAAAACCTTCCAAATTGTGAGTACCATGCAAACTCAGAAGAAAATCGGAATGAGAACTCTTGATGATTCTATTATGGAACTTCTCAACGAGAATACTATTACTCCTGAACTGGCTTACGAGAAATGTATTAATAAAGCAACCTTTGTTAAATTTCTTAATGAAAAGCCTGATGAGACCTTTGGTTAAGCGAGGGGGAGCAAACTCAAATGATCAAGCGGTATGTGTTGGACGACATTTTAATGGTGATGCTCAGATACTATGGCGAGGTTTCTGATTTAAACTTATCTGTAAACAAGCCGCTTCAAGTTGAGCATGATGGTGAGTTAAAAGAAGTCCCCATTGACCCTCCTCTTGCCCTCGGTTATCTTTCTCCAAATCAAACTGAAGTAGTGGCTTTAGCATTGGTAGATAGAGCTCGTAGATGCCTTAGGGAACTGGCTGAAACTGGATCCTGTGACTTGGGATACAGTCTTCGAAAAGCGGCTCGTTTTCGTATCAACGTTTTTCAATCTTGTGCCGGCTTTGCTGTGGTCCTCAGAAGACTCTCAACAGATATCCCCACATTAGATCAATTAAAAGCCCCCAAGATTTTTAAGCAGGTAGTGAAAGAGAAAAATGGTCTGATCTTGGTCACAGGAGCAACGGGAAGTGGTAAATCAACCACCTTAGCCGCCATGCTCCGTTTTATGAATGAGCAAAAATCTATGCACATTGTGACACTAGAAGATCCGGTGGAATTTGTGCATTCTAGTATCAGAGCCACCTTTAATCAAAGAGAGATGGGGGCAGACTTTGATACTTTTCCTAGTGGTTTAAGGGCTGCTTTAAGGCAAGCTCCTAAAGTTATCCTCGTGGGTGAGATGAGGGATAATGAAACGATGGAAATTGGATTGACCGCTGCAGAAACAGGTCACTTAGTGCTATCAACTCTACATACTGTGGATGCGGGTCAAACTATTGGTCGTATTTTAGGTATGTTCGACAAAGACCAAGAAGAACAAATCCGTATGCGCTTGGCTGATACTTTGCGCTGGGTAGTTTGTCAGCGCCTTATTCAAAAAGTGGGCGGTGGGCGAATAGCAGTTCATGAAATCATGGGTATGAACTTGAGGGTTAAAGAACTCATCATGCAAGGGGAAGATGAAGTTAAAACTTACTTCTCGGTGATTGAGTCTGCGGAACCTCTTGGCTGGAAAACATTTGAGAGCGCACTTTATAACGCATTCAAAGCTGGGCATATCACAGAAAGTGACACCATCTTTAATTCATCTAGACGGAATATTATTCGTAGAAAAGTGGACTTTCTTAAGAGTCAAAAAGGTGAAGCTACCACTGATATTAAAGATCTACAAATCGACAAAGACTATGTCAAAAAGGCCCGAGGGTCTGCTAAGTAAGACCGCCTTTAAGCATTTTCTTCTGCTTCTTCCAATGCAACTAAATAAGGATTATAAAAGGTTTTCCTCTCTTTATGATTGAAAGAGGCCACTCGGGTAAAATCTCCGAGGTCAGAGGCATTAATAATAAGATCCACACTGTTTGTAAAAGCCTGCATTGAGTCCGCTGTTCTAAATTTGGATGAGACCATTATGGTAAACATGTCTCGCCGGACGCTCATGTGCAGATTATAGATTCTATTAAAAGCCTCTGTGAAATTGGGGGCGGAATCATCAAAAACTAAAGCGATGGGAGTGCACCTTTCAAGAATAACATTCAGTTCAGCAAAGCTAGGTACTTTGTAGGGAAACCCACCCATCTCTTTAAAGAATTCGCTTGCTGCCTGAGCTACCGATCCATTCTCTGAATATATGAGTTGTAATTCATCCCGATGTGCTAAGATTTCGTCTGGAAGATTGATCTGTGGTCCTTCATCTTCAGGGGTTGCAACTGGAGGCGGAGGTGGGGGTGGAGGTGCTGCCGCTTCGGGAGCTGGAGCTGGAGTTGGATCTGCTGCAGGAGAAGCTGCCTCTGGTTCAGGGGCTGGTGCTGCCGGAGCAGGAGCTTCCTTTTTCTCCGGAACAGACATCTGATCCAAATGAACAGTCAATGTTAAAAGTTTGTTTTCATATATGACATTGTAGGGAATGGTCCCCAAGGATGCGTGAGGAACTGATCCTGCTGTATCCACACCTTTTTGAACATTGGCTAAAGTATCGGGTGCAACCGTTCTCACAAAGGTCACTATTTCGGTGTTATCAAGTCCTTTTCCACCTGCATCAATTGCATCTTCCCCTGTAACAAACTTGGGTGGTTGGCCATGAGTACAGACTAATTTATGCTGCCCCATTTCAAGACCTTTAACAATAAGTGGCTTAATTTTTTCAATACCGGCAATCAGTGCCATTGTTAGCCTCCCTTAAAAGTTACTTCCTATACTTAGATAATAGCGAAAGCCTGCTGGCTCCACTTCGTTCCAGCTCCCATCAATGGGGAGAAGTCCATCTCTATTTTTATCAGCACCACCTTTGGTATCTTGAAAACCATAGGCAATACGTAATTGTGAGTTCCAATGATATACGTTTAAAAATAAACTGGCTAGATTAAATTGAACCCCCACATCGGTCAAGATTTGGTTTCCATTATTGGAAGCCACCTCAAATGGCTTTTCTCGAACCCCATTCCTAAAGCCCCAAACATTTCCGGCTGAGGTAAAAAGAGTGGAATAAAGATCGGTAAAATAAAAACCCCAAAAGCGATAGCGAAGATGTCGAGCCAATGGAAATCGGTACCCTAAAGATGAGAGAAATAAAGTTTCTCCAGTGGCAGAATGACGTTCAAAGCCAGCATTAGGATAGGTGAGGGAAGCATAGTGATAATCTGAAAACTTAGTGCTAGATTGAAGAGTAAATTGGTCTATAAAGGAGGCCTCACCAAAACAATAGCCAAAGGTTAAATTAATATCTAGGGTTTGGTGATCAAAGAGCTTGATATATTCAGTATTGGAAAACCAAGTTTTTAAAAGTGGGGTTGTATCTTCATGCAATAGATCTATGATTACACTGGCACCTATGAGGGTTTCTCGACCCCCTCTAGGGTTGATACTTGCCGTATTTACATTAGTAAATGAAAGGTTCACCGTATTGGAAGCGCTCTGATACCAAATATCCTCTTCATCTAAAAAGGCGGAAATCATATGGTACTGAAGCAGAATTAAACTGTATCCGAGTGAGAAATCTTTTGCTAATGGAAAATCTGCTCGAGCAGTTAAATAGTAATAAGGAAAGTGGTTTTTGTTAAAACCTATGAGTGAGAAAACAGTTTCACTATTTAAGCCTTGATCAGATGTCGTAATGGTGTAGTAGCCTTTGAGGTCTTCATTATTCCCATGGCCGATATAGACAGTGTACACTGGAAAAAAGGAATTTATTTGGAAATACAAATTAAAGAGGTAATTGGAACCGAGCATGAGATTGGTTCCTATAAGTACTTTATCTAAATGATCTTTAATAAATAGATCAATCCCCATTGTGGCCTGGTACTTACTGTACTTAAATTTCGGTATCAAAGTGAATGGAATCATGGAATCAAATATCCGATAGGTCTCACTGTTTTGCAGCTTAGACTCAGATTGACTTCTGACTTGATAAGCAGGTAAGGCAATCTTTTTGCTTCCTTTGGGTGGTAAGGAGCTATTTAATAATTCCTCTTTAAAAGGTTGGTCATAGTTTTGAATATAAAAACGATACCCCAGCGAGCTAAACCGACTATAAGTAAATTGTTTAGCTGAGAGTGGTTGGGGACCAAACGCTCCAGTGGAGACATGGGTGAGTTGCTTAATAATATAGTTTTGGTCATTTAATTCATAAATATTGTAAATATTATTGAGGCGGTTGGAAGAGAAGAGAATGCGCTTGTTATCAACATAAACCGGATCCACATTGGTGAAGTTTTTTGTTAGTTGAATGATTTTATCACTCGGTAAGTGGTATACGAACAGCTGCAAATCTCCATAGAGACCTTTAGTGAAAACAATCTTAGAACCATCTTTAGAAAAAGAGGGAGACTCTACAAACAGCCCCGTTTTATGAGTTCTTTGATCTATCAAATATCTCTTCTCTTTGGTTTTAGTATTATATAGGACTAAGGAGCAGGATGAGTCAAAGCAGCTGGTATAGACCACTTGATTGCCATCAGGATGAAATGATGGGAACTTTGCTCTTTCCCCAAAGGTGATCTGTTCCAGTCGTTTATCTTCTAAATGATAAACCCAAAGGTCACTTTCATATTTTCCAAGGTGGTTAAATAGTTTGTGCTGATATTTGCTAAGTAAGACTTTTGTCCCATCAGGAGAGATTGCAAAATCACTATTGGAAGCAAAGGGAATCGCAATTGGTTTTGACTTTTTTTGCAGTTTTTTTAAATCAATGGGAAGTGAATGGGAGGAAAAATCCTCTTTGAAAATCACAACGGATTGGGGTTTTCCATCAGTGAGAAAAGCAAATAACGGTGGTCCCTCAGATGACAATCCCTTTGCTTGAAAATGTAAATTATAAGTACCTAAAGATCTTTTTTGGTCTTCGGTTTGGCTTTTTAAAGGAATATGGGGATAGGAGGTAAATAGAGGTTGACCTTGGTTAAAGGGGGACAACTTTTCCATCTGTTCAAGGTATTTCCCTTTGCGATCAAGGTACCAACTTTTAAACAGAGTTTCAGCACTGACAGAGAGGACATCTTCAGAGCCGCATTTTGGGCTAATTTGCGAACGGAGTCTTTTCCATAAGTTGAAGCAATGTAGCGGTGAATGTCGTACCCTTGATTATAGACCAGTTCGGCTCTTAATTTGCTTTTGTCAACAATAGATGGAAGTTCATCCATCACAAGGTGGTTATCTTCTAATAGAGCCGATCTTAAAAGCATGTCTCTACTAGAATTCCATGTGGTGAGATCTAGTTCGCTGGACATATATTCAGCTATCCCTTCTGCCCACCAGAGATCTTTGGAGTGATTAGACCATAAAAGTGAAAAGTCCGATATGAGATCTGTTTCGGCAATTCGGTCTTGCAGCTCCATATCAAAATGAATATCAGGAATATGCTCAGAAAGGTGGCTCGCCATTTTTAAAGTTATGACATGGGCTAATTCATGAGCAAAAACGTAGAGTATTCCTTGAGAAGGAACCCTTTCTCGCACATCCATTGGTGTACTCCACAAGGTAATGTGGCTATGAGAAAAAATGGCAAAAGCATTCGCCTTTTCAATTTCATCTCTTATTACAACGTGTAGAGTGTCTTTGAGCTGAAAATCGAGTTTGTTCAGCATGGGTTTAAGAATTTTTTCTGCATTTTGGTAGACTAAGCTAGCAGTAAATTCAGTTCCTTGGTGAAAATGAAATGCAAAGTTTTCTGTTTTGACAGTTTTCCACTCTAAGTAGGAGTGGTTAAAAGCTTTTAGTCCAGTAGGGACCCACAGCCATCCCAATAGGATGATCATGATTAAGAGTGGTGGTAAGTGTTTTTTCATAGTCTCAACAAACAATAGCGTTAGAAACGGTAATCTGTTTTTAATTGG
Source organism: uncultured bacterium (assembly GCA_964343805.1). GTDB lineage: Bacteria > Bdellovibrionota_B > Oligoflexia > CAYFLR01 > CAYFLR01 > CAYFLR01. The sequence continues at coordinate 24,461 of CAYFLR010000072.1, forward strand.
AGCCCATTATGAGCATAGTTTAAGGGAAAAAACTGAGTGGAGTTTTTTCCAATGAGAGAAAACTCCCCTTGCAATAAAATGGAAAAGGAGGATGTTTGCCCATAAGAAATTCCCGGACTGCTAGTAAATTCAAAGCGATCGGAGTAGGGGATTTTTATCAGAGTGTCATGCTCTCCTAAACTCTTAGAAGATGCAAATTGATAGACCAGTTTTCCATCTACTAAAAAAGCAAATTGATATCCCAGTGGAACTATAATTTGGGCCCTTAAATCGGTCTGGGGGCCAGGGGCAATGTAGTTTAAAAACATAGAATTGTCATCTCTGGGTTCGTAGAGAAGGTAGTTGGGTAGTGAATAAATAAATCCTGTTTCCACTATAAATTGTAAACGGGACACTCTTATTTCATTGTGCAGAAGAAAGTGATATTGGGTAAAACCCTTTCCAATAAAAAGATGGGAGTCCAGGTACTTTTTTTCGTAGGTTGTTCCCGAGGGGAGGGTAAATAGTAGGGAGGCACTTAACTGCCAATTCCAGTTTGCAAGATTAAAAACTGGTAGGGAAAAACCCCACCATCCATCACCGAGACCACCAATGGTCAGGTTATCCGAAGATTCTTGGATTAAGCTTAAATGAGAGTAGGGTAATTTGACTTGAAAGGTCAGGTAATCGGTTATTCCATGTTTGAGTTGGCCACTCATAGAGTGTTTTTCAAAGTGGGTATCCAATGCGATGAGTTGCTGATTGTAGCCATATTCTCGCATAGATTTATAGTAGGAGTAAGAGAGCAGAAAGCTAGATGAACCTTTGGAATGAAGAAAATGGCTTTTCCCCCAAGCTGTTTGAAGCGGGATGATAAGAAATATTAAGAGGATTAGTCGCAGCAACAAGTCATTCATCATGCAGTTTTTATTTTAAAGTTATTGAGGAATATAAACTGGAGCATTGTTATCTGATCTTAATTCCACAATTCTCTGTTTAATAGCCAGTCGCTTTCTCTCATTAATATCTTGAATATCTAAGCACTTGGTAAGACGCTCTACTGCCTTAGTGTTTTGGCCGTAGACTTGGTAAAAGACGCCTAAGTTGGTGCAGGCATCCACATGTTTGGGCTTCATCTGAACACTTTGGAGTAGAAAACGATGGGCTTCAACCATGTGTCTTCCTTTAAGGTAACACAGACCTAAACCTTGTACTGATAAAAAGTGATCAGGTACATCTTTTAAGATGGTTTTATAATGATCAATGCAAGACTCCACGTTGCCTTTTTTACGATAGATAGTAGCTAAATGATAATGGGCAAAGATATTACCCGGCTCTTTGGTAAGGAGTTTTTCAAAGACCACTGCTGACTCTTCTAGCTTTCCCATTTTCTTGAGACGGTACCCTCGCACTTCAGCATTGTTTGCACCGGTGGGTGCTAGAGTGAGGGCTTTTCTCCGGTAGTCGTTAGATGCTTTAAACTTGCCCATGCCACGAAGTAAATCTGCCATTACGATATAAAGTTCACGGCTATTTCGGTTAAAGACAATTCCCTGCCTTAAAAGTTCGTAGGTATGATGTCGATAGCGTCCAGTTTGATTTACGATATTGGTCAGCGTCACATAAGAAGGAATATGGTGTGGATGGGTGTTTAAAACATCTGCCAGAGTTCGGTAGGCTCTTTCAACTCTTCCTTGTAAACTATATGTGAGTGCTAACTCGTTATGGCAAGCCATTGATTCATACGAAAGATAGATACAATGGTCGAAAGATTTAATGGCTTCGGGAAGCTTTTCTTCCATTCTATTAATAATACCTAGTTGGTAATGAGGCTTCCAATCTTTAGGGTAGATTTTAGCTAAATAATTAAAGATCCGTCTTGCCTCAGGTATATACTGCTGATTGAGTTTGGCCAGCGCAATGGTCATGTTGGCCATTTTATTGGACTCTTGGATCTTTAATATTTTTTCGGCTATCACAATGGCTTGATCATTATTCCCATTTAGAAATTCGATATAGGCATAGAAGGAAAGGGTTTTTACATAATTGGGATGAATCTCTAAAGCCTTTCGTAAAGTGGCTTTAGCTTGACCCGTCCAACCCCTCTTCATGTATTTTAAGGCTTCATCTAACAGTCCTAAAACCTCTGAGGAGGTTTGAAAGGCGGTAAACTTCTTGTACTGCTTTTGTTTTTTATAATCAAAGGCAGAGCCCCATAAGCTTCCTTGGTAGGCTATGACAGCTACTAAAAGGATTCTTAGGATTTGAGGAAGTGATTGTTTTGATTTCATAATTTGCCACCTCAAATGAGTTTAACTTTTTCCCAATACTCCTCTAAATCCGCAGGGAGATGAGAGGTAATGGTTAGATTCTTTTTAGTTATTGGATGCATAAAGGTTATTCGATGAGCATGGAGTGCAAGCCGTGGAGCTTGTAGGTAGTCCAACGAACCTTTAACCTGACAATAAAGTGTATCTCCAACAATAGGAGACTGGTTGTATTCTAAATGTAAACGTATCTGATTGGTGCGACCGGTTTTGGGAAATACCTTCAATAAACTATAGCGCCCATGCTGCTCTGCTACTTCAAATAAAGTTAAGCTGGGGGCTCCTTCTGGAATAATATCCATACGCTTTCTGAGCTGCTGGGTGGGTATTTGACCAATGGGTTGATTTACTTCAAAAAGCGGACTTGAAATAGGGCCATAGGTAATTGCTAAATATTCCTTTGCTACTTTACGTTCTTTAAACTGTCTTCGAAGAGATTCCTTAACAGCGCTATCTTTAGCGCAAACTAAAATTCCGCTGGTTTCTCGATCAATTCGGTGGATTGGATCATGTTTTATGTTGTCTTTTGCTAATAAATGAGTCAGAGTATTTCGATAGTATTTACCTGCAGGATGAATCGGGAGATTCGAAGGTTTAAAAACGACTAATAGATACTCATCCTGGTAGAGTATTTCATATTGAGTGTTTACAGGCGGTTCATCGGCTTCGGTTTGATAATACCAGAGCTGATCTGTTGATCTTAGTTGATGAGAGGGCCTAATGGTCCGTCCATCAACCAGGACTTTTCCTGCTTTGATCTTTTTTTTCCACTCAGATCGACTGAGGAAACTAAAGTGAGAAGAAAGGTACTGGTCCACTCTTAAAGGAAAGCAGTGGGCTATGCCATGAGGTGGTTTAAGTGGTCTGAAAGCGGATGGGATGGTGATCCCATTGCTATTTTTTGCAGGAACTGGCTGATACATTTTAGTTGTTCTTTTCTCGGGAAATTCTTATTATCATTAAAGTATACTACGATACTACCATAGTGTATCATATTGGTAATTAGCGTAGCAAGGATCAAAATTAAGGGAGTGAGACGAGGGCTGATGTGAGGGGTGCTGATTTCCGTAGAATGAAAGAGATTTTGTTAATTGCTTTCCTGTTAATCAATATTGGTAATTCTGGCTGTACATACACTTACACCAATTCGAGGCCTTTTTTATTTGCAAACATTCACACTGTGGCCGTACCTCACTTTATTAATACTACTCTAGAACCGAGAATTGAGGCCTATTGCACTTATGCCTTTCGTAAATCTCTTTCAGAAAGTTCAAAATTAAAGATAACTGATGAGCAAAGTGCTGATGCTGTGATTATAGGTGAGGTGAGTGGTTTTGCCGAAGGGGTTAACTCTCGGTCCATGACAGAATCCAAATTTCTTTTAAATAAGGCGCCAGATGTTCCTATCCAGGAAGTTATCCGTTTTTCAGTGACCTTAAAGGTTTTTGACCGCTCCAATGGTCGTCAAATCTATCAAACTACTGTTGCAGATGGTGGCGGGGGAGCATATAATGCTAATACTTCGAGTGTAGATTATTTTCGCAATCGATTGGGGGCCATTAGTGGTCTTTGTAATAAGTTGGGTGGCCTGTTTGCCAGTCGCTTTACATCGAGTTTCTAGATTGAGGAGGAGGGGATATGAATTTGATTGAGATAGAATGGCTTAAAGCCTTAGCCATGTCTGAACGCCCTGATTATGTCGATGCCTATGTAAAAAAAGATAAACGGATGGCTACAGAACTCATTCATAAATCCACTCAACTCTATGCCGATGAATTGCATAAAAAAGCAGAACAGTACTGTGAAACTTTCAATTCATTTCCTAAGGCGGGGCAATTTCCTATTCGGTTTTATGATCTAGAAAAAGGTAACTACCTACGCTTCATGCTTTTTCGTAAAAACTGCAAGCTTATATTTGATGTGAATACAGGGCAAGTAGATATTAAGGTAGAGAACAGTGAGGATAAAATGACTACCCATTCGGGTCTAGTTCTGACCAGTGTGGCTTCATTTGGACCATTTGCAGAGGTTATTTGGACTAGTCAACGAGGTGAACGAACCTGCCCAGAAATTGATTTAAAAATCGCATTTAATGCTTTAATTGAGAACTCTCTTTAAGATTATAATTCTGGAGCTAAACTAAAAACTGCCAAGGCGTAGATTGAATTGGTTTGGGGCATAATATCAATCGGCTCCACCACCTGTAATCTATATTTCTTTTCTAGTGAGCTAATATCATTAGATAAGCTCTTAATGTGGGAAGAGAGATATACGATTTTTTGAGGAGGCTGTTCACAAATTTTTTCTATAAACTCTGGACCCAGCCCCTTTTTACTTGGAGTGACAATCAAGGTGGAGACCGACTTTTCTTCTTTTATCATCTTATTCCAGTAGATTTGTGGATCCTCTTGAATTGTTTCAGCTACCACAGTTGGAGTCGGAGTAATGGTTTTTAAGTACTGACTGGAAGAGCTGAAATCCACACCGATAATTGGATACCCTTCACTAGCTAAATGCTGAGTCATAATACCCGACTTAGAATAAAGATGTAAAATTGGTTCAGGAGTGCTTTTTTCAAGGAATTCACTCACACGAAGGAAAGTGTATTCTAATTGAGAAGAATTAGGTAATAAAAGACTGTCCGGATATATGGGATAGGTTTTTTCAAATAGACTTTCTGAAATAAATTCCTTGCCTACAAGGTGTTCATATTCATTGGGCTTCAAAGAACAGTAAATAGAGCGAATACGAGAGTAGTTGGATCGGAGAGCTTTAGCTAGCTTTTTTAAAGGAGCCTTACTCTGCATCTTTTCAGTGTGGAGAATGAGTAGAATCTGACCTTCCGTTTTGTTATTTCTAATAGTAATAGATGAAATAAAGCCATCATTGTTATAGGGGCTTATGAGATCTAAGTGCTCTTTAATGGTCTGAGCAAAGGTGCGGGCTGCCTGATTAGT
>CAYFLR010000073.1:0-303 GCA_964343805.1 uncultured bacterium
TGAACCGTCCAATTTTGAGACTATTAGTTACACCATTTTTCCCTGCACAAAGTAAGCCTATAATTTAGGAAAAAGATCGGGAGAAATTTCTACTTCTGCCTGACAGGTTCCCACCTCGTAAGAGGCAGTGTATAAGGAAAAAATGCCAGAAGAGGGACCAATGCCACTGCGATTCAAACTTCCAACGGGAGAATTATATTCAATGTGATTGGTGGGTGTGTTTAATCTAATGGATGTGGCACTGCTATTTTGTTTAAAAAACTCGTAGGTTTTTTCTGTTTGTGTGTAGATTGAAGTAACCAG
>CAYFLR010000073.1:313-6239 GCA_964343805.1 uncultured bacterium
TTCAACCTCCAAGACCTCTTCTAATTCATTGGCAATATAAATAGCAATGTCAGGTCCAGTAAAAACAGTGTCGCGGTAAACGGGCATCTTTTCTGTGCCATCAATGTCCATTAAGTGGATACCAGGGCTGACTAAATAGCCATTGGTATCATTGTCAATCTCTTTTCCCCATCGAAGGGTTTCTATGCTTTCCCGGTCGGCTATTCCTTGAAATCTCAGGTATTGAGTTACTGATTCTTTGGAGCACATGGGACCATAAAAAGTATCAGGGCTGGAAAGATCAGTGGAAATTTTAATGACTTTAGCTAGATCGACAAACTTTTCGATAAATTGCTCAGCTTGAGGTTTTAACACCACCAGTTTACGGGTATTGAAAAAATTATGTCCAGCATTAGCAAAAGCACCGTAAAGGCAGTGATGTATGCTTTTCTCTATTTCAGCATCTTCTGTCACCACCATCATATTCTTTCCAGAAGTCTGTAACAAACACCTTTTTCCTGGATGAGCGTACATATTTTTTCGGATTTCTTGGCTGACATCGTGCGAGCCGGAAAAGAAGATACCATTTACATTGGGGTGGACGACTAAACGAGATCCAATTTTTCCATGGCCATAGATTACATTGATAACCCCACTTGGAAAACCGGTTTCATGGAAACATTCTGCTAGTAAGATACCCAAACCACACGAGTGGGAAGAGGGTTTATAAATGACGGTATTGCCAAGAGCAAGGGAAGATAAAATGTTAACCAGTGAATCATATAGAGGCAGTGAAGTGGTTGAAATAATGGCCGTAACACCAAGAGGTCTGCGAAAATATCCCGATTCGCACTGGTTAATGTTTTTTTGCTTTAAGACATCGGGGGCAAATTTTGCTAAATCATCAAAAATAGAGAGGGTTTGCTGTACTTCGAGTTTTGCGTTCCATTCCACTCGTCCATTCTCGGTCATCAGCATTTCAATAAATTGACCTTTTCGATCCTCAAAAATTTTCTTTAACTTTGAGATAAGCTCAAGTCTCTTTTTGACGGGCTGCTGGCTCCATTTTTTAAAAGCCAATTCGGCGCATTGAACTGCGGCATCAATTTGACCTGAAGCATAAGAAAAGGTTCTTAATTCAACAGAAGGATTAGAGGGGCTTAAAGATATTATTTCACCTGTTTCACCTTCAGAAATATTTTGAAAGGTTCCATCAATATAAGATCCGGGAAATCCGATTGGAAGTTGCATATTGTTCTCCTATGAAAGGTTGGAGATATTTTATTCCTTTTATATTCACTTAATCAAATGAATTATTTCTTTTCATTAATTTTCAATTTTGGTACTGTATGTCTTATGAATGAGAACCAAAAGCAGTGGTACCTGTTACAAAATAATTCGTACTATGGTCCCTTAGCCAAGCAAGATATTCTAAGATTCATAAATAAAAAGGAGATCACTCCTGAATCCTATATCTTTCGCAAGGGATTTCACTCTTGGACCAGAATTGCCGAGGTTTATGAATTCGAACACTTTATTCAAGGGAAGGATGACCCTGCTGCCTCTGATAGCAGTGAATCTACTCCCATGAAGGCAAGTGAAAAAATAGTAGATCCACCCAAGGAAAAAGCATCATCGTTGGCCCATGCTGAAACTGATATTTCAGATAATTCAGTCCCTTTTATGGGGATGGATTTACCTCCAGAGGTTCCTTCTGAAGCTCCCAAGGTTAAAAAAGAAGCTCCTGCGAAGGAAGTTTTGACTAAAGAAGAAGAAACACCTTCAACTAACCAAGATAAACCCATAGAATCTGCCGACAGTAAAGGAGCTCCTTCTGGGGAGGATGATTTTAAATCTGCCGCAGAAGCCATTATTAATGAGGAGTCTTTAAGCTCCTTTAAGCACATTAAATTGTCAGATTTAGAGCCGACAGAAGATGAAATCCCAGAAGCTAAAGCAAAGCCTAAGAAAAAGAAAAATGCAGATGTACCAGATCTGCGGCCTGAGCCCGAGCAGGTTTTAAAAGAAGATATTGCAAAACCAACCACCGCAGAAGAACGAACTATTCAAGAAGAACCCCCTGCACCTGTCTCCCCTAGAAGCTTAGGTAAAGTCAGAAATCTATTTTTATCGTCGGTCTTTCTACCTATTATTCAAGTTGGTTTTTATGTCATTTTTTGGGCGGTTTCCATTTGTGACGAGCTTGCTTCACATCTTAAGGATACCCGTCATTCATTCAATCCGATTCTCTTTTCTATTGGCTTGTTTTTTCCGGGTTTGCACCTTTTTATGGCTTATCAACTGGGTAAGAAAATAGAGCAAATGGAAAAAATTGATAATTATAAATTATGCAATCGTTGGATGGCAACTTTTCTGTGGATTTTGCCACTTCTTCCCTTCTTTTTTATTTTCTATATTCAGAAAAATTTGAATTATCATTGGAACAACCATATTAATCATCTGAAAACCACCAGCTCGAGTTCATAATCTCATGATTGAAATCTTAAAGGTGTCTAAATGGTTTGGGCGCCATAATGCTTTAAGCGATATTAATCTCACTATTAACAAGGGTGAAGTGGTGGGTCTTTTAGGGCCCAACGGAGCTGGTAAAACCACTACGATGGATATCATTTCAGGTCTTCTACTTCCCACTACAGGTGAAGTGAAGATTCAAGAGATGGTGATTGATCACCATTCTCGGCGCACCAAGAGCTTAATCGGCTATCTTTCGGATCCTCCCTTACTTTATGAGGACTATTCTGTTAATGAGTTTTTGGTCTACTTGAGTACTCTCTACTGCTCTCATCTACCTGCAAAAGAACATTTCGAACGGGTTGATAAACTCCTGGGTATATTCAGCCTTCATCAAGTTCAGTCTAAATTGATTCGTAATTTATCCAGAGGCTTTCGCAAAAGGACCGCTTTAGCTGCAGTATTTATTCATGATCCACAGATTCTCTTGTTAGACGAACCTGCTAAAGGGTTGGATCCAGAGCAACTCATTGAACTTCGAAAAACCATCACTGCTTATACGGGAAGTAAGACTTTTATAATAAGTTCACATAATCTTTCTGAAATACTGAGGGTTTGTCACAGGGTGTTGATTATGAATCATGGTCAAATCATTCATCAAATAAATTTAAATGACAATGAAATTTCATTGGCCGACTTAGAGGCCATTTATTTAAAATCCATCCATGGGATGGTGAGCAAGGAATTTGCTTTATGACAGTAATTTGGACCATAGCTAAGAAAGAGTTTAAACAAATACTCCTATCCATTGGAGCTGTCACCCTTTCAATCTACTTTGTCTATATTGGTTTCATGTTTTTTAAAATGCTTTCGCAGTTTGTTAGACCCGACTCTTTGATTGTGAAAGAAATTCCTTCTTATTATTTAAGAAATTTAAATGTAAATATCCATCTAATACAACCCTTTCAGGGGATTCTCTTCTCCTTTGGATTATTTATAATACCGCTGATTACCATGAAAAGTTTCGCTGAGGAAAAGCGTAATAAAACTATTAATATTCTATTATGTGCCCCCATATCCTCCTTAGAAATTGTCTTAGGAAAGTTTATGGGAGTGGTGTTGATGATTTTATTATTACTCTCTTGCTCTCTGTTATTCTTAACAATTCCGATGATCTGGGGAGAGGTGGAGTACTTACCCTTGTTATCGGGTTACCTAGGAGTTTTTCTTCTTTTTTGCTCATTTGGGAGTGTCGGGCTTTACTTTTCTTCTCTATTTGAAAGTCAAATACTTGCTGCGGTATTAAGCTCTTTTCTCATATTATTTTTCTGGTTGTTAAATCAGATAGTGAGTTTTGAGAATAACTTGCTGGCCAGCTTTGTTCGCTATCTTGCTTACGGAGAACACACCATTAATATGATTCAAGGTGTCTTGTATCTTTCGGATCTTCTCTATTTTTGTTTCTTCATAGCTATTTTTCTTTTTTTCACCACTAAGAATATAGAAGCCCAAAAATGGAGATAGGGAAATTATGAAAAAACGATTTACTCTCTTTTTGGGACTTATTCTCCTTATCCAAGCTCCTCTTTTTTATATGCAGGGGGGAAGATATATCTTTACACTAGTCTTAACTGGTGGACTTTTGACATTAGGTTTTTATTTTTTTAAAACCAGGCATCAAATTGAAAAGTTAATGTATTCGCGGATTTTTCAAAATGAAGCCAATCAAATCATCACCTGTATTTTTGCCTTTTTACTATTTATCTTTGCTGGTTATTTATTAAAAAATTGGGATATCAAATGGGATTTGACTGCCAATTCAAGATTTACCCTTCCTAAAGAGACTAGGCATGCTTTGGATCAACTACAAGAACCTCTTAAAGTGACGGGCTTTTATCGTAAAACTGATAAAGATGAGTTCTATAAGTTATTTAAATTAATAAACGATTACTCTGAAATGGTTCAATTGCAGTTAGTTGATCCCATTGCTAAACCCCTTATTGCTAAGCAATTTCAAATTAAACAGACCAAGACATTGCATTTTAAGTACCAGGATTTTACTACTTTTGTAGTGAATCCCAACCTGTCCAAGATAACCACTGCTCTTTTAAAGGTTCTGCGAAAAGAGACAAAGAGCCTTTACTTTATAGAGGGACATGGAGAAAGAAAATTATCAAAAGAGCTGACCATCTTAGCAGATCAACTTGCTAAATCTAACTATCATGTTCGTCCATTAAATCTTGCAAAGCAATTAGAAATTCCTTCCAATGCCTCTTTAGTCGTTATTCCCGGGCCAACAAATAAAATAACCGAAGTAGAACTAGGCATTTTAGAATCCTACCTGGCTAAGGGGGGAATGCTTGTGATTTTACTGGAGCCTCTTATAGATTCTGGTCTACAAAAATTACTCCAAAGTCATTATATCAAACAAAATCAACATGAGATTATTACTCTTCCTCCAGAGAGTCAGCGAGCGAGACTGCAAAAGGGCAATTATCTTCTCTTACCTGCATTGCCTAATCCTCGACATGTAGTTACGGGGCAGATTATTTCCTCTTTGGTTGCTTATACAGCAAAGCCTTTATATCCTGAGGTCAAACACAAGAAGTTGATTTCCTTACTTTATGCTCCTCCTTATAGTTGGGCAGAAAAGGATCCTTACAAAAAGCCGATTAAATTTGATTCCAAGCGAGATATCAAGCAGCCCACCATCGCGATTCTTTCTGAAATAAAAGTAGGAAAATTGGCGGTGGTGGGTGATGTTGATCTTTTAACTAATAAATTGATTAATAACCCTCATAACAGTGAGTTTTTTCTGAATTTAGTCTCCTATCTGATGGATGATCACCGGCTGATTAACTTTCATCCCCAGAGTAAGAATTTCGGAATTATTGGCATCGGTCCAGCCGCTTTGGCTACCTTTTACTATGTGTTAGTTTTTGTTTTTCCTATTGGAATTTTGATTTCTGGTATTACCATTTGGTCTCGACGGAGAAATCAGTGAAAATCTCTCGTGGAAATACCCTATTAATAATTATTGTTACAATGCTTTTAGGTCTACTTTGGTGGGATCAATATCGCAAACAATATAAAAAATACAAAGAACTTGAATTTCATCGCATCTTAAAAGTTTATGATGATCGTTTAGTATTCAAGTTTTCAATTTTTAGGCCTCAATTATCACCAAAGCAGATAACCCTCAATAAGCAGGGACATCTATGGTATATTACTGCCCCTGCCTCTTACAAAGCTGATCAGTACATTGTTAAAGAGATCATTAAGGCTATTCTAGGTCAAAATCATGTTCAAGTGGTGAATAATAAGCCCGAGGATCTACCTTCCTTTGGACTTGATGATAAAAATGGAATGGTGATTCAACTCTGGTATTATGATCGGCAAAATAATTACCAAAGCCGAAGGGTTGAAATAAGGGTGGGCAATTTATCAATGCATCAAGATACCGAGTATGTGCTAT
>CAYFLR010000073.1:6249-11192 GCA_964343805.1 uncultured bacterium
ATTTGAAAAACAAATACTCTTAACGAATACCTCTAACCGAGTTTTATTCAGTCAACCTTTGGATCACTACCGCGATAAAAACTTAGTTGAATTCTATCCCCAAGGAATTACTTCTTTAAGACTCACTGGTGACAAGGGCTATTATATTTGGCGTGAAAGTGGACATCTATTTAAAGGTGTTTCTTTAAAAGGAGATCTGCGAGAGGGAAATGAAATCAAAATTGATGAAGAGAAATTACACGAATACCTGCAAAATTTAGAAAAGATGATTGTGGTTAAACACCATCCATTGAATCAATTGCCGCTTTCTAATCCTACCGCTCAATTATCTGTTGACGAAAACCATGGTGCCAAACTCATTAATATTGACTTTTTTACTGTTGGGGACAAACTCTACGCCAAGCATTTAAAGGGAAAAGAGATTCTCGAAATGGGCAAACATGATTTTAAAAGAGTGCAACGACCTTTTAGTTACTTTAAGGATAAAACTCTTTTTCGATTTAATCAAAATGATGTGATCTCTCTAAAAGTAGAGTATAAAAACAAATCGAATCTGTATAATAAACCAGCAGAGCTAAAAATATGGGACTCTTTTTTCACAGCTATAAACGGGCTTAAATATATCGAAGAACTCTCTTTGGAAGATAAAAGGCGTGATTTATATCGGATAGAAGAGAGAAAGAGAGTGGAATTGAAACTATTGGAAAATCAAAAAATTGCTTTTCAGATCTATCAGAATCCTAATCACTTTCAAGCCATGTTAACTTTACTAGGATCAAACAAAACTTACCTGGTTTCAAAAGAGATCTTTGTCTCTTTTGAAAAAGTTTCAAACTCTTCACTTTAGTACTGAGCTTACTCACCTAACATATTCGGGTTGATGCCTAGATTTTGTTCCAAAGAGGAATTCTTTTGGGCTTGTACCCAATTCCAGAACTCTTTGTTAAAATGGGGAATATTGCAAAAGGTCTTAATGTATTTTTCAAATGACCCTCTTAACGCCAGATTGAGAAGCTCTCTGATAGAGCATTTGGATGCTAGAAAATTTACTGCCGCTAAAGAGACCATATAGTGAAACCTGGATGATACAGGGGCTTGCATGGAAAATGGGTGGGTTAGTTTTAGGATGTTAACCTGTTTATGTTTTTTGAGGTAGTTGTAATCCACTTGTTTATAATCTGCCGCATAATTGGCTAATCCTTCATCAAGCCATTTAGGTATTCTTCCTTTCCATTTTTGAAAGATAACCACATGAGCGAGTTCGTGGGCAAAAACTTTTTTGAAATTCTTTGGGGTAATGGCTGGTCCCATATGCACTTTAAATGACTTTCTTTCAGCAAAAGCCAGGATGTCCTTTTTAAAACCGTGAGCTTTACGAAAAGCCGGAAGTCCATGGTACCATTTTACTTTGATTCTTCGAATACTCCATTCAAGGCGCTTTTGTACTTGGTCGGTCACTTCTTGTACAGCTATTGCTGTTAGCCAAGAGGGGGGATTATCTATTGTTACTTGGTTTGTTTTAATAGGTGCCCCTTGTAGTTGAGCGAATAGAAGTAAAGCTAAAATTGAAATCTTCATACCTACAGACCCATAAATTCTAAAAATTGGAGATAAAAAAAAGGCAAGGCGACGAATCACCTTGCCTTTTCAAAATCTATTACAGCATAAGACTATTGAATTCTAATGAACTCAGCACGTCTATTTTTTGACCATGACTCTTCATTGCTAGCTGTGTCTAATGGACGCTCTTCACCATAACTGATGGTGGAAAGTTGATCTGGATTTACACCTAAGCTGATGAGGTATTCTTTAGTTGTGTTAGCTCTTCTTTCTCCGAGGGCTAAGTTGTACTGATTGGAACCTCTTTCATCACAATGACCTTCAACCTGAACACGTACATCAGTGTTCTTCATGAGGTATTGAGCCTTTATTTCTAGCATGGACTTAGCTTCTGATTGAAGGTTGTAATCATCATAAGCAAAGTGAATAGTAGAAGAATCAAATTCTTCTACAGCAGCTACAGGCTCTTCAATTGCAGGTGCAGGAGCTTCTTCCATAGGAGTGGTCTCTTCTACAGGAGGTGGCTCAGGTGGTTGCTCTTCTTCGGAAGTACAGCCAGCCATCCAAACAATACCCAGCAAGCAAAGACTAATAATGAATAACCGCTTAACCATAAATTCCTCCTATATTTGTTTAAAAAATAATCTAAATTTCATTTGGTCATTATCACATAGTAGAAGGGAGGTTGTCCCTTGTCAATAAAAAACCCCTATACTTTCAAATTATTAATAGAGTTTTAAATAATTAATGAGGTCTCGGTGTAAATTATTGAAGCTTCCACAGGACATAATTAAAATTTGATCTCCAGGTCTCTTCTCTTTGGCAATAAAATCAAGGATGCTCTGATTATCTTCAATGTAATGGGCATGGGGTCCGATTTTTGAGGCGAGCACTTCTCCTTGGAGTTGCTCTTCTTCAGATAATCGGCGATCTATTGCTACTTTGCCTATTACTACTAAGTCAGCACTGCTAAATGACTGCGCATACTGTTCTAAAAAAATATTTCTACGAGATGAAGCATTGCGAGGTTCAAATATAGCTATTATTCTTTGGTTGGTATCAAGAGATCTCTTAAGCGCATCAAGGGTTTTGTGAACAGCCGTTGGATGATGGGCAAAATCATCATAAATAGTTATGTCATCAGAATCTGCTATGACTTCTAATCGGCGCTTTACTCCACCGAAGCTTTTTAAGGCTGATTGAATCCCATCCCATGGTGTTTCTAGTGCGTCTAATAAGGCAGCCACAGACAAGGAGTTAGAGATTTGCATTTCTCCTTTTAATGGGATCGAAAGAGGAATAGATTTCCCTTCTTTGGTTTTTAAAGTAAAGTCAGTATATTTACCAAAACTCCCTTCCACTCCTTGGTAATCAAGGGGGGTAATGGGGTTTTTTGTTCCAAAATATTTAACATTACATGGTGCATTCTGACAAACATCCACTACATTTTGATCACACCCATTGGCAATCACCACACCTTCACTAGGCATCTCTTGTACTAATTTTATAAATTTAGATTTGATATGGTCGAGGTCTTTGAAGATGTCTGCATGATCAAATTCTATATTATTTATAATCAAGTATTGTGGATGATAATGAAAAAATTTAGGTTCCTTGTCGAAGTAGGCAGTATCGTATTCATCTCCTTCTAAAACAATAGTTTCACTTTCTTTTAGGTATTTAAAGTTAAATTCAAAGTCAAGAGGCTGTCCTCCCACTAGAAAAGAGCTTGGTTTTCCTACTTTATCAAGAGCTGAGGCTATGAAAGCTGATGTGGTGGTCTTTCCATGGGTCCCGGTAACTACAATGGGTTTCACCTTTGGGAGAAAAAATTTTTCTAGGAGGGCGGGAAAGGAAATGAGGGGGAGATCTTGGCTAATGGCATAGTCTAATTCAACATTGAATCCTTTAGATAGAACATTTCCTACCACAATATAATCGATAGGTTGTTTTTGAATGTTTTCTTCATTATATCCACAATAGACTTCTATATTACAACGATCTAGCATGGTGCTCATGGGAGGGTAAACATTTTGATCACTGCCGATCACATTGTATCCAGCTTCTTTCAATAAGCCTGCGGTGGATGCCATTCCTGTACCACAAATACCAATAAAGTAAAACGTTTTCATTTTAATCCTCTGCAACTGTGATAGATTTATTAATCAAATTGATTGAAACATTGACTCCCAGTGGAAGGCTAAAGCAATTATTAATATGCCCAACGGGGAAATCAAAAATTACCGGAAGATCTATATCCCTGAAAATGTATTCGAGTGATTCTTGATGCGTGAACTCTTTAGCACACCCAGCTAAAGCTCCAACTATAATTCCCTGACAATTTTTAAATTTACCGGCTTGGTGAAGATGCTGAATCATTATATCTATTCGGTAGAGGGGTTCGGCGATCTCTTCAAAGAAGAAGATTCTGTTGTTTAAATCTAATTCTGCAGGGGTGTTGATAGAGGATGTGCATAGGCTAAGGCATCCTCCCATTATAGGACCACTGATGGATGCGGTTTTTCTATTTTTATGATTGAGCACTTGAAAGGAAAATTGCTCGAAGGATTGATTCCAATTCTTTTCCAAAGCAAATTGGAAAGATTTCTGGGCTTCCGATGTAAGCTCGCTAAAATAAGATGTGGCTAACATAGGTGCATAGATAGAAGGGGTATGGAGATAGTTGTCCCATAGGAGGTGTAAGACGGTGGCATCACTCATACCTAAAAACATCTTATTTGATAATTCTGGATGGGCTTTAAGGAGCTCACTTATTTCAGGGATAATTTGAGTGAGACCATATCCTCCTCGCGCACACCAAAGATAATCGGTCTCTTTATGGAAGAAATAATCTTTTAGTTCTTCTAATCGTCTTTTCTTACTTCCTGCTGTGATCACATCCTTTGCTAAAATATCCTCACGAAAATAAGTTTCACAGCCCAATTGAGAAGCGAACTTAAGACCTTTTTGCCATTTTTCTTCATTGAGGGGCCCTGAGGGGGCTATCATTCCTATCTTGTACACAGTCATCTCTTTTCTGAGGTCTGGGGTCATTGTTATTTTTAACAACATATTATATACTATTATATAAGACTTTCATTACAATATTATGTGCGCCTTAAGGGGAGATAGCTATGAGATGTTCTGCTCTATTTTTAATGATTTTTAGTATTTTGGTATTGGCCTTGGCCTCATGCAATACAAAATACTTAAAAATGCGGAATCAAGCCATGCAGAACTATAACACAACGGTGAATGGCTCTCCCTCCCATAGTCCTAGTGAGTCCATGAATCAAGAGATTGTGCAAAAAGAGCCTAGCCAATCCTATGAAAAGATTGATCTCTCCACCTATAATTTTAATGCCAGCTTTCACCATGTCTTT
>CAYFLR010000073.1:11202-11519 GCA_964343805.1 uncultured bacterium
GGTGCTAGTAAAAAACTATAATATCAATATTTTAGATAAAACTCATAATTTGATTACCACCGAATGGGATAGTTATTATGTTGAAAATGAACTTTTTCGTAACAAAATAACTATTAAGTTAGATAATCGAGGAAGTCGGACGACCCGGGTTCATGTTATGAATAATATTGAGAAATTTGATAAGCCTTACACCTATTCAGTTTCAGGGCAAATGTGGGTTCCCTATCAAGAAAGTGAAGAAGAGGTGAATCGTATTGTTAAGAATATCAAGACCTTACTTGATACCCCTGCCCCTTCTAAGACCCGACGAATTAGCC
>CAYFLR010000073.1:11529-29202 GCA_964343805.1 uncultured bacterium
CTCAAAAGATACTTTAATTAAAGTTTTGTTTAACTCTGTTCCAGTAAAGTCATTTTGACTCAATTCAGAATAATGGTTATATATCATAAAATTGAAATTTTTGTTTGCAGTATTTTAAAAATATTTATTGATTTTATTTTTTATTTATCCTTTGACCGAGTGGGATTGTAGTGTACCCTGGATTTTCCCTTTTGGGGTTAGAGAATGACTAGGATCAGAGGAAATTAAAATGAGTAATTCCAATATTTCTATTTTAGGAGCAGGAAGCTTTGGAACTGCCTTAGCTGTTTTGCTAGCAGCCAAAGGGTTTAATATTAAGATATGGGATGTTAATGAAGAGGTTGTGGGTGAGATAAATGAAGCTCACACTAATAAAAGAGCTGTTCCCGAGTGTCAACTATCTGAAAATATACAGGCTTCAACTGAGATTGGCTTTGTTTTACAGCAGGCGGCTTTTATATCGATGGTTTTGCCCACCCAGGTGATTGGGCCAGTTTTAACTGCAAATAAAGAGGCTTTTAAAGAATCTGTTCCTCTCATATGTTGTTCTAAAGGAATAGATATTAAAGAGCTGCAAACCTTAGATGAAATCATCCCTTCCCGACTTCCGCATTTTAAAAAGAACCTTTTTTATCTTTCTGGCCCTAGTTTTGCGAGAGAAATAGTAGATGAACGCCCCACCTGTGTCTGTTTAGCGGGTCCAGATGACGCCAAATTAAAAGAAATACAGATTCTTCTCTCAAATGATTACTTCCGAGTTTATATTTCGGATGATGTGAAAGGGGTGGAAATTGCTGGTGCTCTAAAAAATATAATAGCCATTGGCTCTGGTATGATTGATGGTCTTCAGCTTGGAAAAAATGCAGAAAGTGCCTATATTACTCGCGGATTGGCTGAAATTTCTAGGTTTGGTGCTTTTTTTGGGGCGAATCCTCTAACTTTTCTAGGGTTAGCTGGGATTGGAGATCTTGTTCTTACTTGCACTGGAAGCTTAAGTAGAAATAGAACCTTTGGATATAGATTGGCTAAAGGGGAAGATAAAGAGTCTATCTTGCAAAATATGGGACATGTGGTAGAGGGTGTTTCTACTTTAGAGGCGGTTTATCAGTTATCAAAGACACATAAAATAGAAATGCCAATTACCGATTGTCTCTATAAAGTTCTCCAAGGAGAATTGTCAATCAAAGACACAGTTGCAAGTTTGATGGGTCGGGGGTTAAAATATGAGCATCAATTTGATGTTTAATTTCTAATTTTCTGAATGAATTGTATGAAAGTATCTTTGCAAGGGCTATCCCTATCGGCATTAGCGCATCAGGTAGTTAAAAAAAGTCGTGAACTTCATGATCATCCTATTCATGTTGTCCTTCTTCCCACCTGGGATCAGGCTGAATCTTTACAAGAAGATTTACAATTTTTCTGTGAATCCGATCAAATTAAAGTGCTGTCCTACCCTTCTTATGCAGATCACCTTCCGCAAGATTCTTCAGATAGAATGAACTGTCTTTTTGAATTGCAAGAAGAGGGAACCAAAATTGTTGTTCTCTCTTTTGATTCTCTTTTGAAAAATTGTCTTCCTTTAAACATCTTCCGTGAAAATTGTTTTACCTATAGCAAAACAGGAAAGCTGGATAAGTATCAATTCATTTCGAAAATGCTCAAGATGGGTTACCAAAACAGCACCGTGGTAGAAGATATAGGAACCATATCCTCTCGAGGAGACATTATAGATATCTTTCCTCCGGGACAGAAATATCCAGTTCGAATAGAGCTTTTTGACGATGAAATTGAAGAAATTAGAGAATTTGATCCTATAAGCCAAAGATCAATTCAATCACTCGATTCCTTAAGAATAGCACCTTGCAGTGACTTCATTTATCCAGAAGACAAAGCGCAAGGCGTTGATAGGGTTGCCTCCTATATGGATGAGCAAGATGTGGATCCCGATGTTCAATATGGAATTTTACAGGATCTGCGTAATGAGCTTTTTTTCCATGGAATTGAAGATTACCTAAGTTTCTTCTATGAGGGTGCTTCCCTTTTGGATTATATTACTGGTGATGCCCTTTTCTATGTAGTGGATCATTTTACGATAAACGAAAAAGCAGAACAATATGCAGAGAACTATATCGACCTACCAGAAAATAAAATGGTCCCTTATGTTCCTCCCTTTGAGAAAAACCATTCTAGTTTTAAGGAATTATGGCAGAGGTTAGAAAACCATAAACTTTTTCTAGTGGGAGGTCTTCAGCTCGTTGATGAAGAGTTGGAGGTTTTAAAACATAACTATGAAGATATCCAATTAGAGGTGGTAAAATCTAAGAAATTGGCCTCTTTCGCCAAGTTGCGAGAAAAAATAAACTCTTGCCTATCTGCTCGAATAAAACTGACCTTTGTGGCTCATTTTACTTCTCAAATAGATCGCTTTAAGGAAATCTTGAAAGCTCATGAGTTTGATACCGAAAGTTCTTCTATCTCTCTCCAGCTTGGAAATCTATCTAAGGGTTTTATTTCCTACAATGATGGGGAGGCTTTTATAACTGAAGAGGATGTCTTCGGTGTGCGTAAAAGAAGACCTCAGTCCACCAATAAAAAACTCGAAAATAAAATAGCCAGTTTTTCTGAATTAAAAGAGGGCGATGTGGTGGTTCACTTGCATCATGGCAAGGGAATCTATAAGGGGATGGAAAAACTGGATTTTTCCGGTGTACAAAATGACTATCTGATCATTGAATACAAGGGGGGGGATAAGATCTACCTTCCGGTGTATAGGCTCAATATACTCCAAAAGTACAGTGGAGGAGAGGGTGCCAGTGCCAAAGTTGATAAGCTCGGTGGAAAGTCTTGGGACACGGTTAAACAAAAAGCCAAGAAAAATATTTTAGAAATAGCTGGAGAACTGCTTAAGGTCCAGGCAGTCAGAGACTCCTATAAACGCCCTATATATACCGTTAGTGAAGAAATGTATCGAGAGTTTGAGGCCTCTTTTGCTTTTGAAGAGACAGAAGATCAAATGACAGCCATTGAGGATGTCATAGATGATATGTCCAAAGAGCGCCCGATGGATAGGTTGGTCTGTGGAGATGTGGGATACGGCAAAACAGAAATTGCGATGCGAGCAGCATTTAGAGCGGTGCTTGCAGGTAGGCAAGTGGCCATCTTAGTTCCCACCACGGTTTTATGCTTTCAGCATTATCAAAATTTTAAAGATCGTTTACGTCTATTTGCTGTTCGAGTGGAAATGGTGAATCGATTTGTGGGACGTAAAGAGCAAAGGTCTATATTGGAAGAGGCTAAACAGGGAAAAGTTGATATTTTAGTAGGAACCCATCGATTGCTGTCAAAAGATATCGACTTTAAGGATTTAGGTCTATTGATCGTTGATGAAGAGCAGCGATTTGGTGTGACCCATAAAGAGAAACTTAAGAAATTTAAGAATGAAGTGGATGTTCTGACTCTTTCTGCCACGCCGATACCCAGAACTCTCCATATGTCTATTATTGGGATTAGAGATTTGAGCCTGATTGCCACCCCACCGGCAGATCGCAGGTCGATTAAAACTTATGTCGCTAAGTTTGAAGAAAAGACCATCATCCAGGCCATTGAAAGTGAAATAAAAAGAGGAGGGCAGGTCTTCTTTGTTCACAATCGAGTGGAAAATATTGCCCAAATGGCAGATTTTGTTCAATCTTTGGTACCAGCTGCCAAGGTGAGATTTGGACATGGTCAGATGGCTGAGCAGAGTCTAGAAAATCTATTCATCGACTTTATCAATCAGCGCTTTAACGTCCTGGTGTGTACTACGATTATTGAATCGGGCTTGGATTTACCCAATGTAAATACCATTATTATAAATAGAGCAGACATGTTTGGTCTTGCTCAACTATATCAATTGAAGGGAAGGGTCGGCCGCTCGAATCGACGTGCTTATGCTTGGCTTTTAATTCCTGGTAGTGAACCTGTTTCCGACGTGGCTAAACAAAGGTTAGAGGTTATTCAAACTTATACCGAGCTTGGTTCAGGGTTTAGTATTGCTGGCCATGATATGGACATTAGAGGGGTAGGAAACCTTCTTGGTTCTCAGCAGTCGGGACAGATAGCTGAAGTTGGATTTGAGCTATATACAGACATGTTGAAAGAGTCCATTGATCAGTTGAAAGGAAAAGAGGAAGAAGAGGTCATGGAGCCTGAAATAACCTTAGGCATCAAAGCTTTTATTCCTAATGAGTTTATTAAAGAGCAACGACTTCGACTGCAGTTCTACAAACAGATAGCGATGGTGAGTAATGGCGAAGATGCTGATCAGATGCTTGATGACCTAGAAGATCGTTTTGGAAATGTTCCTGAGCCTGTTAAAAATTTGATAGGAATTATAAAAATGCGAGCGGGTTTGAAGAGGATCAAGGCCTATTCCATCAAAAACTTAAGCAATATGATAGAAATTAAGTTTAACCCTCAAATTAGGCCTAATGTGGAATTAATGGAAGGGGTGGTTAGCAAGTACCCGAGGAAGTTTCAATTAACCAAAGATTTTCGTATTTTGATTAATACCAGAGGAATTGAGAGTCATAAATTAATTAGCTATGTATTAGAATCATTACAGCAATTGGATGGGCAGTAAGTTACGAGGAAAGATATGTTTAAAGTTTATATATGGTTAGTGGTTTTGTCATTAATGGTTGGAATGGGAGTTAACCTCTACTTTAAGGTGGATTTAGGGGAACTGTTTAGCTCAACAACCTTTAAGAAAGAGAATTATCTCGTTAAAATTGGAACCTATTTAATTACTCAGGATCTTTTTGAAGCTGATTTTAAAATAGCCTTAGCTTCTCATAAGGATGTGGATTTAGAGGAAGAAAACCTTAATCTGCTAAAGAAAAGTGCCCTCCGAAACTTAATTCTCAGGAAGCTGCAAATTATTGAAATCAATAAAGAGAAATTTGTTCTCCCTTCTCAAGATAGACAGCAAATTATGAGTCGGATGGAATCACAATATAAAAATAAAGAGGTCTATAAAGAGCAGCTGGCGGGTTATACTGATGTTAAGCATCTCCACAAAAAATTATTAGAAGAAAAAACCATAGAAGCCTATTTAGAAACTCATTTGCTTAATAATATTTTGGTTACGGATAGTGAGATCGCCGAATACTATCAAACTTATAAAACCAAATTTATTTCTCCAGAACGGGTGAGAGCAAGACAGATACTTTTAGATAATGAAAAAGAAGCTGACAGATTAAAACTAGATCTCATTCGAAACCGAAGAAATGGAGGCTACTTTGGACACAAAGCTCGTCAACTTTCAATTGCTCCTGAGGGAAAAAAAGGGGGAGATTTAGGGTGGTTTGCTCGAGGTGAAATGCCTTCTCTATTTAATATGGTTTTCTCCATGAGAGAAAATCAAATCAGAGGGGTTATTAAGAGCAACTATGGTTATCATATTATCCAGAGAACGGGGTTTCGAAAAGAGCGAAATATCTCTTTGAAGGCCGCATCTAAAGAGATAACTGCAGCCATTAAAGAACAGAAGCGAGGACTTCTTTATAAAGATTGGATTCAGAGAATTCTACTTGCTACACCTGTTACCTATCATCAAGACTTTATATATCTTAAGCCTTAAGAGAGGAGTTATAAAATGAAGAGCTTTTTAATATTATGGGGAGTTCTTTTTCTAAGTCAATGTACCTCAGTTGCGGATTATCAGACCGGCGATCGTCCTGATGAAAATGCCATAATAGGGCGTGGGCGTGGGGTTTCTCAAGAAATTGCTGATGAAAATGCTCGCAATGAAATTGGTAAATACTTTTCAGTGCGAATAAAATCAAAAGTGGTTTCCAGTGAATTTCTAAACCAAACCAATGATGAATCTAGTGATTCATCCAGTGTGGACTCTCAAATTACGGCAGAATCTGATGCTATACTCCAGGGGGTGGAAATTATCAAGAGATGGCAAGAGGGGGTTGATTACCATGCGGTAGCTAAATTAGATAAAACGAAGGCGAAACGAATATTTAAATCTATTATGAGTGAAATGGATAAAAAAGATCTTACTGCCTATCGCCAGTGCTGTTTAGAGAACAGAGGAAGCCCCTTACTGGCTATCATGCTTATAAAAAAGTTAATCAGTGCTCGCCAAGAAAGAGCTATCGTGGCAAATCAATATAATGTAGTCCACGGTGGCAGCGCTTCTGTTGGAAACCCTTTACCTATCTCCGTCCTTTTAAAAAAGCGATCTGCTTTGGTAAAGTTGATTACCATATTTATTGATGCCCCAAAAGAATTACCAACAACTTTAGAAACCAAGTTAAAATCTTTGATCACAGATAATCAGCTCTTATTATCTCCTGACAAGGGGAAAGCCACTCATATTCTAAAGGTGAATTATCAAGAAGAGCCAGTAAAGAGTCAATTAAAAGACTGGACTTTTTTAAAAATAAACCTCTCTATCGAGTTGGTGAATAAACAAAATGGTCGAATGCTTACCTCAGAGCTGATTTCTAAGAAGGGCAGTGGTTTAGATGCTGCAGGAGCACTGCGAAATGCCACCTCTTTAGTGGCAAAAGAAATAAAAAGCACCTTTGTAAATATGGCTACCTCTTTGTAAAAACGATGCTTTTTTAGGTTATTTCATTTACAATAATGAGATGGGCTCAATACTTCATAAGTTTATATATTACTATCAGATTATAAAAGTCTCTTTAATTTATCGGGTCTTATTGCTGATTTCTCTCATAATGGCCAGTGGATTTATAGGGATTTTTTTAACTGAATATAAAAAAAATCCCGCCTTTTCATCACCTATAGATATTTTCTACTTTATGATCACCACTATGACCACTGTGGGGTTTGGTGATAAGGTCCCTCTTTCGAATGGGGGGAAGATAATAATTATTTTAGTTATTGTGAGCTCTGTTTTAATGATGGCGCTCCTGTCCGCTCTCACAGCCGCATATATTATAGAATCAAAACTTAAAGAGGAACTGGGAATGAACACATTTAACTATAAAAAACATATTGTGATTCTAGGATGGAATATCAAAGGGGAAACCATCGTTAACAAACTGCTAGATGGAGAACTAGAACGAAAGACAAAAAAAATTATCATTGTTGCTGATGTGGAGAAGAACCCTCTTTCGCTGACCCAAGTAAGTTTTGTAAAAACAGAGCATCCTTCTAATTCCAGTGATTTGCAACGAGCTGCAATACAAGATGCCGAAGCTATTATAGTCCTTGCTGATTATGGAGTGAAAACTAATTCAGATGCCATGACTACCATCAATTGTTTGCTGGCCCGTAAAGCCAATCCTGAGGCCGAAATCATAGTAGAGATGCTAAATCCTGCGTCGAGAGAATATTTTGAATTTGCGGGAGCCAATCAGATTATTGGAGTTGCTGAAATAGGAAGTATTTTGTTGGCAGGAAGTTGTCTAAAAACCCAGAATGTGACGAATGTCATTCACACCCTGGGTATTAATCATTAATCTTCTTTAATAGTTGTTCCCTTATCTTTGGCTGGCTTTCTGAGAAAAGTCGGAATATCGAGCTCTTCATTACCTAGAACTTTGTCGATAGGTATTTTCTTTTGATTGATGAGTTCCATTGTGGAAGAGAGATGAGAAGTTGAAAAGTTGGGAGTTGATTCTTCTTCCTCTGGTTCAATATCTGCAACCTCTTCACTGGGATTGGTATCTTCTGATAATTTGAAGGCAATGTGCTGTTGAACTGGCTCCTCAAAAAGATTCTCTTCAAAAATTTCCTCTGCTTCTGGCTCCGGTTGAGGCTCTGGCTCTGTCATCACTTCTTCCACTTCTTCATGAGACTCTTCTTCCATAATCTCTCTTTCAGCTTCCACGTTCACATTCATAAAAAGTGGATCGGGCTCAAATTCTTCAATTTCTGGAATCTCTTCCATTGTTTCAACTTGCTCTACCTCAGGCATTTGACTTATTTCAGCAGGTACTGGAGGTGGTATTTCCACGGGAGCAGCTTCTTTTGGTGCCTGGGCTTCTAGATTCATTAGATCCAAGTTTTTTGCAGGACTTTCTGGAGTAGGATAACTGGGAGGAGTCGGTGTCTCTGCAATGGTTTTACTCATAATGGGAGAGACAGGTGGAGGATTAATTACCTGAGCTTGTTCTGTGGCTTTATAGGTTGGAACCTCTTCTTCCTCTTGTTTATCAAATCCTGTGGCAATGACAGTCACTCTGAGTTTATCTTCAAGGCTCTCATCAAAAGCAGATCCAAAAATAATATTGGCATCCTCATGAGCCTTTTCTTCAATGAACATAGCCGCTTCATTGATTTCCATCAGCTTCATATCGTTGCTACCTGTGATATTAATTAAAATACCGGTGGCACCATCGATAGCCATTTCTTCCAGTAATGGAGAGGAGATGGCTTGGCAGGCGGCTTCGATGGCTCTATTTTCACCAGAAGCAACGCCGATACCCATAAGAGCAAGTCCTTGCTCGCTCATAGTAGAGCGGACGTCGGCAAAGTCGACGTTAATTTCGCCTCGTAAATTAATGATATCTGAGATTCCTTGGACAGCATTTAGCAATACTTGATCTGCCATGGCAAAGGCATCTTTCATTGTGGTATTGGGGGTAGCTAAAGCTAAAAGTTTTTGATTCGGTATGGTAATAAGAGTATCCACACATTTCTTTAACTCATCAATTCCTTGCAGGGCTTTTTTCAGTCTTTTTCTTCCTTCAAAAGAGAAGGGTTTGGTAACAATACCTACAGTGAGTATTCCAAGCTCTTTAGCGATTTTAGCAATAACGGGAGTGGCTCCAGTTCCAGTTCCACCACCCATTCCAGCGGTTATGAAAACCATATCAGAACCTTTTAGGAGTTCTGCTATTTCCTGTTTACTTTCTACGGCAGCTTGGCCTCCCACTTCAGGATTTGATCCAGCTCCCAAGCCTTTAGTTAATTCACGCCCCAGTTGAATTTTAATAGGAGAGAGATTATTTGCTAAGGCTTGGATATCGGTGTTGGCTGAAATAAATTCAACCCCTTCTAAGCCTTCGTTAAGCATTGTGTTAATGGCATTACCACCACCTCCTCCGATTCCGATGACCTTGATCACTGCACTGTTGGTTGTGGTGCTGTCTAATTCTATCATGAGTTCCCCCGTTAAAACGTATGTCCGAACCAATTTTTCAAATTGTTTACCATTTTACCTAAAAAGCCCTTTTCTTTTGTTCGTAATTGATGAGGGCTGTTTTTAGAAGCATATAATACTAATCCCACAGCGGTTGAAAAGCTGGGAGAGCGTAGCACTGGATCTTTCAGTTCGATTTGTTTAGGAGCGCCTAAACGAACTGGAATATCTAAAATTTCCTCAGCGGATTTTTGAATATTGGTCAGCAGACTGGTGCCTCCGGTCAGGATAGCTCCTGCACCTAAGATATCTGCTAATCCTGTTCTTTCAATCTCTTTACGAGTTAATTCAAAAATCTCTTCGATTCGAGGAACAATTATATTTAATAAAAGTTCTTTGGGAATTGCTTTTGTGGACATGGAGCCGATTGGTCCTATCTCTACTTGCTCATCTGCTTTATTGTCCGCAAGTGATGCCGAACCAAACTCTCTTTTTATCTTCTCCGCTTGGCTAGTTGTAATACGAAGACCCACGGCTATGTCATTTGTGATGTGGTTTCCTCCTATGGGAAGCACGGCCGTATGAACAATGTTTCCGGAATGGAAGATGGAAATGTCAGTAGTCCCACCTCCAATATCAATCACAATGGTACCCAAGTCTTTTTCTTCATCAGATAGAATGGCTTCTGCAGAAGCAATTTGCTGGAGAGCGATCCCTGATACTGAAAGACCTGCTTTATTGCAGCATTTTACAATGTTCAAAATGGCACTTTTTGCTCCAGTAATTATATGAACTTTAGCTTGGAGTCTTACTCCTGCCATTCCAAGAGGATCTTTGATACCATCTTGATCATCAATTATAAACTCTTGAGGTAGAGTATGTATGATCTCTCTATTATTGGGGATAGCAATGGCTTTTGCGGCTTCATAGACATTATGAACATCTTGCTCTGTTACTTCATCACCTTTTATAGCGATGATTCCATGGCTGTTTAAACCTTGAATATGGCTGCCAGAAATTCCAGTAAATATGGTTGAAATTTCACAATTGGCTTTTGATTCTGCTTCGGTAATGGTTTCAAGAATAGATTCAACAGTGCGGTCAATATTAATTACCATTCCTTTTCGTAGACCGTCAGAAGGGCGGATGCCGTAACCAATAACTTCTAGATTGGTTTGATTCATTTCACCAATAACCACAGCTGTCTTGGTTGTCCCAATGTCTAGGCCAACAATGATATCACCGGGTTTGCTCATTTCTTTCCTTTCTTCTTATCACTTTTATCTTTGAATCCTACTATCGCTCTATCCTTAAAGTTTAGATTTACATACGCTACGTTCAGTTTCTTGGTTTGAATGTCTTCGTAAATCTGCCTCAATCTTTTAAAAGTGTTGTCCCTTATCTCAAACCCCATGGTGATTTTTAAGCCACTACGGAGAAGAAAAATTGAAAAACCTTCAATAGGGTCATAATGTATTTCTGAGATATCCTCTTTCAATGATTTTATTATGGTGCCATTTTCCCCGATCCTGTTAAAAATTTCAATGGCTTTTTTTAATTTGACCAAATCATTTCTTGAAATCCCCGTAAATACAACAAAATCCAAAGGTTCTCCCGCACTGTGCTTTTTAAAAACAACTCCATTTTCATTAAATAAAAAGAGCTCTTGATCCACTAAAATACCATAAGCCTTTTCCTCTTGGACGAAGATTTTTAGGGTGTCAGGAAGGGATCTTTGAACTGTCAGTGCGTTAACCCAGGGGTGCTGCTTTAATTTTTTTCCAAGAGCAGGTAAATCAATAGAGAATATAGAGCTATTATAAAGAGACTTTGGGACTAACTGCTCTTTTTTAGAGTAGTGGTTTCCATAAAGTTCGACATTTTTAACTACAAAGATCGAAGGATAAATTTCTATCGCGAAATAAATTAGACAAGAGATAAAAAAGAGAATTTTTAGTTTATTGCCCATCATAAATAAAGTTCTTTGCGTTTTTAATGATTTCTATCAACATTTCATCAAAAGATATCCCCGCCTTGGAAAGAGCTTCAGGAAATAAGCTGGTTGCGGTGAGGCCAGGAAGAGTGTTGATTTCTAATAAAAAGGGTCGGTCCTGCTCATCTAGCTTAAAGTCAACTCGTGAATAGAAGTGGCAACCCATTATATTATGCACCGCTAATGCAAAATCCATCATTTCTGCTGCCAAGCCCGCAGGTATTTTGGCGGGAAAATCATGATATGATCCTCCATCTTCATATTTGGATGCATAGTCATAGAACTCAAATTCTTTAGAGGGGATTATTTCCATTACGCCAATAGGGCTATTTTGATAAACAGGTACAGTAAACTCTCTACCCGGTAAAAATTCCTCTATAACGACTCGATTGCTGTATTTAAAGGCATTTTGTAATGCATCTGTATGGTCTTTATTAGATTCTTGAATGGTAATTCCTACACTCGATCCAGAAGTACTCGGCTTGACAACTAGCTTGGAAGTGGTTATTTCTAGCAAGTCTAAACCCTCATCTGTTTCGTTGCTGATAATGCGACCGTTTGGGACAGGAAGAGCGTTCTTTTGTAAAATTTCTCGAGTGAGAGCCTTATCGAAGCATTGAGCTGATGAGAGGAGGCTGCTTCCAGTATAGGGAATTTTCATATATTCCAGAAGCCCTTGAATACAGCCATCTTCACCGTAGGTACCATGCAGTGCTAGAAATGCTACGCTGACATTTTCTTCTAAAAGCCTTTCTGGAAGTTTCGAATCAGCTTCGAGTAGAATATGAGAAATTCCCTTTTCCTGAAGTGCCGCTTTGACTGCTTTTCCGGTGTTTAATGAAACCTCTCTTTCACCGGAATTTCCGCCACATATAATGCCAACATGCCTTAAAGTCTTGTCTTTCATAGATGATACCTGTTTTAATCTGGAACTTACCCGGATTGTATCATCAATTTATATAAGGTACAAATTTTATAAGTGCTTTTTTAGGAAGATTGGAGTTGGTTGACAATGGTTTCTCCCACTCGCCAGATATCTCCAGCTCCCAGGGTAATAACCATATCTCCAGGTTTTATAGTGTCAATCAATTCTTTAACTAGGGCGTCTCTATTTTCGATATGCTTAGCGGCTTTGTGACCATACTTTAAGATACCTTCAGTGAGTGTCTCGCTTGTGATTCCAGGGATTGGATCTTCGCCGGCTTCATAAATAGGAGTTACAAATACCATATCCGCATCATAGAAAGAACGAACAAATTCATCAAAACAGTATTGAACACGTGAGTAACGGTGGGGCTGGAAAACAGCAATAATTCTTCGGTTCCAACCATTTTGAGCGGCCTTGAGGACACTGCTTATTTTTGTGGGATTATGAGCATAGTCATCAATAAAGACGATATCGTTGACTTTACCAATCGTGGTAAATCTGTGCACAATTCCGGCATGGACATTCAGGGCAGAGGAAATATCTTTATAGGAGACATTGAGAAATCGGGCGGTGGCAATTGCCGAAACCGTGTTGTAAACATTATAAACACCGGGTAAATTGATGGTAAATTCTCCTTGGGCTTCTCCCTTCTCCCAAAGTTTAAAAACACATGATCCATCTTTTTCTTCAAGTAGCTGAAAACGGAAATCAGCGGCATTGCTGGTACCAAAGGTGATATAATTTTTTTCAATCTTAGGGATAATGTTTTGAGTGGCCTGGTCATCAATATTGATAATGGCACATCCATAAAAGGGGATCTTATTTATAAAGTCTAAAAAGGTGTTTTGTAAGTGATCAAAATCCTCATAATGATCCATATGGTCTTGTTCAATATTGGATACAATAGCGATAGTTGGATTTAACTTTATAAACGAACCGTCACTCTCATCGGCCTCGCAGACAATAAATTCTCCTTCTCCATTTTTTGCTGAAGAGTCTATATTATTGAATTGCCCTCCAATAACTACTGACGGATCATAATTGCCTGCATTCAAAATATTGGCAATGATAGAAGTTGTTGTGGTCTTGCCATGAGTCCCGGCGATGAGGATCGCATATTTTAGTCTTATTAACTCTGCCAACATCTCACTTCGGTGAATAATGTGTATACCCGCTTGTTTCCCGTAAATTATTTCAGGGTTTTTGTCAGGGATGGCCGAAGAAACAACTATAACATGGGCGTCATGCACATTTGATTCTTGGTGGGTATTAAAAATAGTGGCACCAAGTTTCTTAAGCTTTTTAGTGAAGTTATTATCTGCTAAATCAGAACCAGATACCTGGTATCCTAAATCGATTAAGACATGAGCAATTCCACTCATGCCAACTCCACCAATCCCTATGAAATGAATATTTCGGATGTTACCAAACATAAAATTACCTTTTTGAACTACTTAATTTTGAGAAAGGCTCTCTTTAATAATAATTTCGGCAGCATTTTTTGTGGGAAATGCTTGCAGGCTCGTTTTTATTTCATTTAGACGGGAGTCGTCAAGAATAACTTCGTTTATTAATTCAGAGAGTTTCTGTGGGTCTAAGTCTTCCTGTAAAAGGAGAATGGCCGCTTTTTGCTCAGATAACTCACGGGCGTTCACTGTTTGATGATCATCTGCGGCAGATGGAAGAGGGATGAGAACTGAGGGAGTCTCGGTGGCGATTATCTCAGAGATGGTCATGGCGCCGGCTCTTGAGATAACCAGATCGGCCTCGAGAAAGCATGTGAGAGGATTATCAATAAAAGCATGGCACTCTATGTTAGTAATTTTGTTTTTGAGATAAAACTCCATCAACTCAGGAAATTCTCTTACACCAGTTTGGTGGATGAATTTAACTTTGCTGTTATCTTTGAGTATTAAGGCCGTTTCTTTGATGCTTTGGTTGATGGCGGAAGCCCCTTGGCTGCCCCCATAGATCAAAACGGTTTTTTCTGTGTTGGAGGAGGAATTTTCCTCTCTTTTGTTATTTAAAAAGTCTTCTCTCACTGGGTTTCCAGTAAAAATTCCTTTATTTCCAAAGTAGTTTTTAGCATGAGCAAAGCCGGTGAATACCTTTTGAGCAAAGTATTTAAGCGCTTTATTGGTTATGCCGGGGATAGAGTTTTGTTCAAGTAAGAAGACCTGTTTAAACATGAGAGAAGCTGCAATGACGCAAGGGGCAGATGCATATCCTCCCACTCCATAAACCGCAGTAGGACGGAACTTCCAAATGATTTTTATGGCTTCAAAAAGAGATAGGAGGAGCTTGAATAAAGCAAAGATTTTATAAATAGGGGAGTGTCCTTTGATCCCGTACACACTCAGGAAGCGAATTGGGTATTCATATTTAGGAACGATCTTTTTTTCCAGACCTCTCTCGGTTCCTACAAATAGGATTTTGGCAGAGGTGTATTTTTTAGAAATGGCTTGAGCGAGAGCGATCGCAGGGTAAACATGTCCCCCTGTTCCACCTCCTGAAATAATAATTCTATGTTTTTTCATTGGTTGTACTGCTCTTTTTTTGCATAAAGACATTCATTAAAATACCAAAGGCCACCATGTACATAAGAAGAGAGGATCCGCCATAGGAAAATAACGGGAGGGTTAATCCTTTAGTGGGAAGCAGCCCCATTACAACTCCTAAGTTGATAATGACATTTCCGGTAAAGAGAATGATAATTCCCGAGGAAAGTAAAAAGGCAAAAGGGTCATTGTTATTTTTTCGGGCTAAATTGAGGCCCTTCCAGAAAATAAAAAAGAAAGCCAAAATTGCTAAGGAACTCCCAATAAAACCAGCCTCTTCAGCTAATACAGCAAAAATAAAATCAGTATGTCCTGCGGGGAGATAAAAGAGTTTTTGCTTCCCTCCTCCAATTCCCTGTCCCCATAGACCTCCTGATTGAAATGAAACAAAGGATTGTATAATTTGAAAGCCCTTGTGCTTAAAATTTTCCCAAGGATCTAGAAAAGCCAGAATACGATTCATTCGATAGGGGGTGAAAAATATCAAGGGGACAGACATGGTGATTAAAGTGATGACTGAATAAAAAAGATATTTAAAACGAATGCCGGCTAAAAAGAAAAGGATAATTGAACAAAAAGCGATAGTCATTGCTGAACCAAAGTCTCTTTGTAATAAGACTAATCCCATACAAAAGAGAATAATTAGGCTATAGGGGAGAAATCCTTTTTTGAAACTTTTCAACTCTTTAGGCGTTTTGGTACTGAGCGAGGACGAGAGAAATAGAATAACCGAAAGTTTTAGAAATTCGGAGGGTTGAAAACCAAAGCCAAAGAAAGAGAACCACCTGGTAGCACCTCCCCTTTTGACCCCGATCCCCGGAATTAACACCATGATAATTAGAATAAGGCAGCCAATCAGCAGGAAGGGAGCCCATTTTTTATAGGTCTGAAATGAGATGCTTTGAAAGGTGAAAAAAGCTGCTGTACCTATCAGAACGAAGAGAGATTGTCTTAACAGGTAATGATAGCTGTGACCTACGTTTTTTAATGAGAGCATCGAGCTGGCGCTGAAAACTGTGACCAAACCTAAGGCCACCAGAATAAAAAAAGTTGCGATAAAGAGATCGTCAAATGAGGAGGTAAACTTTTTTAGAAACTGGGGGGTTTTTAGCCGTTTATTCATGGTCTCCCTCTTTCCTCGTTGATATTAAATCGTGTACTAATTTCTTAAAATAGATCCCTCGCTCTTTATAGTTACTAAAGGCGTCGAAGCTAGAGCAGGCAGGAGACATTGTAATCACATCTCCTTCTTTAGCAAACCCTGAGGCAAGATCGAGTGCTTGGGAAAGACTATCAGCTTTAGTACAGTCAATCAGTTTGGAAAAAGTAGAGTAGATAATGTCTTTGGCTTCACCAAAGGCAATGAGCTTTTTTACTTTTGTTTTGGCAAGAGGGATGAGTTCTTCATATCCGGTCTGTTTATCTTGACCGCCCACCAAGAGGATGACTTTTTGATCGGGAAAGGTGGTTAAACAGCTTACAGTAGCAGCAGGGTTGGTGGCCTTTGAATCATTATAGAAGCTGACCCCTTTATAGGAATCAATAAATTCATTTCGATGTTCTAGACCTGCAAAAGACTCAATAGCCGATTGAAGTAATGCAGGTGCTTTGTTGAATTTGTCCGGATGGATTACTTTTAAAAAGAGCAGTGTGGCGTATAACCCCACTTGGAAGTTGTCCTCATTGTGTTCCCCTTTTATTTGAGTGGGGGTGAGGTCAAAGAGGTGGGTCTCATTGTGAAATTGTATTTCAATCTGGTTATTTTTAACCAAACATTGAGGGCTATTGAAAAAGAGTCGGGTGGAGTTGGTTTTTGCCTGTTTAAACTCAGCTTGGTTCCCATTAAAAAGAGCGTAATCAGTGGGTGCCTGATTTTTAAAGAGGCGCATTTTCGCCTGATGATAATCGGATAAACCTTCATATCTCTCAAAGTGGTCTTTAGCGAGATTAAGGTAAATACCGATAAAAGGTCTTAGAGTTTTAATCGTTTCCAATTGAAAGCTGCTTAATTCCACTACGAATACATCATACTCAGATTGGTTGTTGACCAAATCAATTAAGGGGGTTCCAACATTTCCCGTCAGAGCAGATTTAAGACCACAAGAGGTGAGAAGATGCTGCAATAGGTTAACTACAGTGGTTTTTCCATTGGTTCCCGTGACACCTATAATTGGTTTTTGAATCAGCGAAGAAGCCAGTTCAATTTCACTGATGATAGGAATCTTTTGCTCTTTTGCTGCAGCAAATATGGGTAGTGTGGTGGGAATTCCTGGGCTTACAACTATGAGATCTTGATTGCTAAAGAAAGCCGGTGTATGACCTCCTTCTTCCCATTTGATATTGGGAGCATTGAGATCGCCATCTTCAACTGGAAGCTTTCCTTTTTCGGAGATGCTGATCTCGCATTGCTGTTTAGAGAGAAATTTAACTAAACTTTTACCGGTGGTACCATAGCCAACTATAAGAACTCTTTTACCAGTTAAAGGATATGTATTTGCCATAAACATGTCTCCAATTAACGGAGCTTAATAGATAAAAATCCTACCATACATAACATCAGGGTGATGATCCAGAATCTTACTATGACCTTGGGCTCAGGCCAACCCTTAAGTTCAAAATGATGGTGAATAGGAGCCATTTTAAAAATTCGTTTTCCGCGTATTTTATAGGATGCAACCTGAGTGATGACACTTAACGCTTCCATTACGAGGACTCCACCGATGATGGCAAGTAGAATTTCATGTTTGATAAGAACTGCCACAGTTCCTAAGGCTCCACCAATACTTAAAGAGCCCACATCTCCCATGAAGATTTGAGCTGGATGGGAATTGTACCATAAAAAGGCAATGCTGCTCCCTAATAGAGCCCCACAAAAAATGGCCAATTCTCCTGTTCCCGCAAGATAGGGGTAGAAAAGGTAATTAGCTAAGTTGAAGTTTCCGGTTAAATAACTGTAGATAATAAAGCTAAAGGTAATGATCGCAGTTGTTCCAATAGCAAGACCATCCAGCCCATCGGTTAAATTGACTGCATTGGATGCACCCATGACGACGATTATGCCAAAAAGTATATATAGCATACCAAGATT
>CAYFLR010000074.1:0-27669 GCA_964343805.1 uncultured bacterium
TGCTCGGTATAAAATGTTACCTAATTACAAGGTTGCACAGACCTCAGACCTACAGACCTTCAGACCTTAAGACCTACAGACCTTAAGACCTACCGGCTTATGGCTTTAACGCGACCTCCACAAATGATAAATAGCCAGTATTGGATGCCGCCAAAGCATCCGAGGACCGGCATAACGCATTACCATTTTAATTTCCTCTCTTTTTTCTGGCTGATAACAATGAATTTCACAGAGATTGCAAGAAGTTTTGCCCTCCTTTAAAGGGCATTTTAAAGTGCGTTCTTTTGCATAGAGATATAATTTATTGCATTGATCACAAAGGTCGGATTCCTGCTGATGATGATCACGGCAATAAATCTTTATCATGGAATAAATGGTTTTAGTTTCCAGTTGAATTCTTGAAGGCATGGGGAAACCTAGAGTGCATCGGAAAGAGCATGAAGATCATCTAAACTTTGGATTCCATGGGGAAGATGAGCCACTGTTTTAAAAATTTTCACCATAGCAGTTTGCTTTTTAATTTGCTTAATAAGTTTTTGCTCCTGATCAAACCTTAAACTACAAAAATGGTAACTTCTGACTAACTTTTGCAGAGTGTCCCCTTTAGAACATTTGTCAAACCACTCTTTTTTGTACTTATCTTTAAATAAAAGACGGCTTTTAACCACCAGCTCTTTTGGCATTGTTTTGTTAACTAGGCAAGTGGTTAAATTGAGACGGTGTTCCTTAAATGTGGAGGCTAAAAAAGCAGATTCCTTCATAGCTAAATGACTGGGACCTGTTACAATAGCAAAGGAAGTCTCCTCATCTCGCATAAGGCTTTCAATACCATCGGCTCTTTTTCTAAATTTGACAATGAGATTTTCAAACAGCACGAGGAGATCAGCCAACTCCAACATAAAACCGGCTCCAAGAAAATCAGAAAAGGCTTTAAAAGCTTTTCCTGCTTTATTAAGCACAAAACCGGCTCCCATTTTTGTAGCCCAGACATAGGGTTTTATAACCCAACCAATAAAGTTATTATCAACAAAACGCATCACCATATTAGGCTTTAATAAGAAATCTATGGTGTGCTTAGAGGGAGGGGTATCTAAAACGATCAGATCATATTGATCGCTTTCATATAACTCATAGAGTTTTTCCATGGCCATGTACTCGGTAACCCGTGCAAAAGTCTTGGAAACAGATTGATAAATCCGATTATTTAGCATCTTTTGTCGTTTTTTGGGATCTTTGGTAACTCTGGCAATGAGCGCGTCAAAGGTAGATTTATTATCGAGCATCATGGCATCAAATGAAAGAGAGTCAGACAATTTGACAGAACAAATCTCGTTGGGATTCATATCTATTCCCAGAACATCTGCCAAACGTTTTGCCGGATCAATGGTGCATACAATCGCCTTCTTACCTAATAAAGCAGCCTTCAAAGCCACCGCAGAAGATAGAGTGGTTTTACCAACTCCTCCACAGCCCACCACCACCATAATCCGGTGCTTTTTTAATATTTGCGTCAAATTCATAAGCTCTGTCCGTGCAAAACTCCAGATTGGTCCATCATTTGCCCCAAGTACTTTATCAACCCGAAATTAGATATAGGTTTCACCGAGCGAGGTATGGGCAGAATAGCTTTCCCATGAATTTCATATAATTTTTCTATAGCTTGACTCTGACTTTCAACCACATTTTTCTCATAGGAGATTAAATCTTGGAAAGCTTC
The DNA here is from genome assembly GCA_964343805.1 of uncultured bacterium. GTDB lineage: Bacteria > Bdellovibrionota_B > Oligoflexia > CAYFLR01 > CAYFLR01 > CAYFLR01. The sequence continues at coordinate 1,718 of CAYFLR010000074.1, forward strand.
ATAAGAGTCATCAAAATGATCTCCTAAAGGCTTTCCAGCGAGTACCTTTTTTAATTTCGGCAGACAAGCTGTCTCATGAGCTGTTATGTCCAGAAAGGTTTCCAGCTGATTTAAAAACAAATACCCTAAGGGGATATTGAGTTTATTTTCAACTTGCTCACGCAGCTGCTCTGTCTCCGCAACCACCGTATCCTCAGCTAAAGCAACTAGATTAAAAAGGGTCCTTTTGGGATCTTCCAGGACCATGGTGATTCTCTTCATCTTTTCAAAGATAAACCCTTTATCTATAAAAGAACGCAACACTTGAGGCGTTCCAAAGAGTTGAAGAGCGTGACCGGTGGCAGGCGCATCATAAACCACCATATCATAATCATTCTTGCCATCTTCTCGATCTAACACCAGCTGGATAATTTTACCTAAAAATATAGTCTCTTCAACCCCGGGCAAAACCGACATAAAAGATGAAATAGAATCAGAAGCAAGAACTTTGCCGGCAACTTTCCCTCCCATGTAGCGACTAAAAAACTCCCTCATTATGATGGGAAAGTGCATATTTAAAGTATCCACTCCCTCTGTAATAGTTATGGGTTGTTCATAAGTATAGGAGGAAGGAACTACAAAATCAAATAAGGCAGGAATCACATCTTCATGTGAGACCTCTACTACCAATACTTTTTTACCTTTACTGGCTGCAAGTCCTGCAAAACTGGCTGCGACGGTGGACTTACCAACCCCTCCCTTGCCAGAGAAAATCACCAATTGTTTGTTAAAAATATCTAATTCAGCCATGGCCGTACTATTTTGTTAAAGAAAGTTTTCTGATTCTATCAGATCCAACAACAACCTTCTATAACAGATCTTGGTGCAGAAAACCAATGCCTATGATAAGATTGTTCGCCAGGTACTTAATTAGCAATGATTTATGAAAGGAAATGAGATGGATCGATCGCTAACTCCTAAAGAATTTTTTAATGAGGAAGAACAGTCAAAGGTCATGCAGGCTGTGGCGGAAGCTGAAAAAATGACCTCAGGAGAAATACGGGTACATATTGAACGAAATAGCGGCCAAGATCCTTTAAAAAAAGCCCGAGAGGTTTTTGTTCGAATAGGTATGCGAGAGACAGAACTTCGCAATGGAGTGCTGTTTTTTCTGACAACAGAAGATAAAACATTCACCATCTTGGGTGATGATAATATCAATAAACAGGTTCCAGAAGATTTCTGGGAAACAACAAAAGATACGGTGCTAAATAATTTCAAACAAGCAGAGTTCGTACAAGGTCTGGTGGAGGGTATTAAATTAGCAGGGCAGCAACTCGCCACCTTCTTTCCCTATCAATCAGATGATGTAAATGAACTGAGTGATCAGATATCATTCGGAGAATAGTCAGTTTATAGAGCTTTTTATCCGCAAACGCCCCACGATAATCTATCGTCAGCACTTCGGGGACTATTTTACCCTAATTCTGTCCGCAAACGCCCCACGATAATCTATCGTCGGCACTTCGGGGACTCAATTAATGATTTCTAATTCGCATAAGGACAACCTTGCATCCCTGCCCAGTATCTGATACCTGATTGGGTAACTGAATTTAAATATACAGACTCCCCCTGATAGAAGGATACGGAAATGAACGCCGAAAAAAGAATAATCGAACTCACCCATGGGAATGGCGGCAAAGCCATGCATAAACTGATAGATCAAGTTTTCTTGTCAAAGTTTGACAATAGGTGGATTAATAAAAAAAATGATCAAGCTCTGTTTCAACTCACTCAACCGGATAAGATTGTAATGACCACCGACTCCTTTGTGGTTTCACCTCTTTTCTTCCCTGGCGGAAGCATTGGCTCTTTAGCGGTTCATGGCACCATCAATGATGTTTGCATGTCAGGAGCAGAACCTCGGTTTCTATCTGCCACCTTCATTATTGAAGAAGGTTTTCCTATCGATCTATTAGAGCAAATAGCAGAAGATATGGCCAGAACTTCACTGGAAGATGGAGTTCCCATTGTGACAGGAGATACCAAGGTGGTGGAAAAAGGAAAAGGAGATGGGGTTTTTATCACCACGACCGGAATTGGTGAAATAGTAGAACCGGCTTGTAAAATTGGCAGTGAAGAGGTGAAGGTCGGCGATCAAATTATCACCAATGGCTACATTGGAGACCATGGGATAGCGATCATGGCGGCTCGTGAAGGCCTTGAATTCGATCCGCCACTCCGCTCAGATTGTGCCTCCTTGCACACTTTGGTTAAGAAAATGGTTTCCTTTACCTCAGATATTCACTGCCTCCGTGATCCGACTCGAGGAGGGATAGCTGCCACCCTCAATGAGATAGCCTCTAGCGAAAATGTAGGAATGCTATTAGACGAGGAAGCCATACCTTTACGAGAAGAGGTTCTTTCAGCTACCGAAACCCTGGGATTAGATCCCTTGTACTTAGCCAATGAAGGAAAGATCATTGCCTTTTGTGCAAAAGAAGTAGCAGAGGATTTAGTAACAATTATGAAGGAACACCCTCTGGGAGAAAATAGTCACATTATAGGCGAAGTCACCTCGGACCACCCTAAAATGGTAGAGATGAAAACCGGGCTAGGTGGAAAAAGACTCGTGAGTTGGCTGGCTGGTGATCCTCTGCCGAGAATTTGTTAATAATGAAAATTCTACTTCTCACCCACAGTTTTAACTCCCTCACCCAAAGAGTCTTCGTGGAACTACGTGAGAGTGGGTATGACCTCAGTGTGGAACTTGATATTAATGATGAAACCACTATGGAGGCCATCCAACTTTTTAAGCCCGATTTGATTCTCGGGACTTACCTAAAAAGAAAAATTCCAAAAGAAGTTTGGTCCAATACACCATGCCTCATCGTTCATCCAGGGAAAGCCGGAGACCGGGGTCCCTCCTCCCTTGACTGGGCTATTCTAAAAAATGAAAATCGAGGAGGAGTCACCCTCCTAAAGGCCAATGATGACTATGATGCGGGAGAGATCTGGGCCTCTTGTGAATTTCCACTCCGAGAAGGAAGTAAGAGTTCCATTTATGTTAACGAAGTGACCGACTCAGCAGTAGAACTGATAAAAGACAGCTTAGAGAAATGGAAAAAGGGGGAATTGAATACTAGAAGCTTCTCCAGCCTAAATAACCCTCCTCCATTTCAACCTTATATGAAGCAAGAAATCCGAAAAATAAACTGGGAGACGGATAGCACCATAACTATCCTTCGTAAGTTGAATGCCTCTGATGGGCAGCCAGGAATTTTAGATGAGATTTATGGTTTACCAGTCTACCTTTATGGAGGAAGTCTCGCCCATAAATCAAAAATAACCAGCAAATCAAAAGAGGTCTTAGCTATTAGAGAAGGAGCCATTTGCCTCTCTACTTTTGATGGTGCTATCTGGATTAGTCACCTTAAAAGAAAAGGAAAAGAACAGATTAAATTACCCGCTGCCGAAGTATTAAAAAAGCATCTACCCTCAATAAAACCATCCGCTTTAGATATCTACCCTCAAGAAATTAATTACCATGAGCAAGGTCAAGTAGGTTACCTCTCCTTTGACTTCCAAGGGGGAGCCATGAGCACATTGCAGTGCAAACAACTTCAGCAAAAAGTAGAAAGAGTTAAAAAGAGCGCCATTAAGATCTTGGTATTAACAGGGGGTAAAGACTATTGGTCCAACGGGATTCATTTGGGGGTAATAGAAAGCTCATCCAATCCGGCCAAAGCCTCCTTGGAAAACATAGAAGCCATGAATGATCTATGCTTATCATTAATTAATCTTACTGATAAAATGGTAATTGCAGCTATACAAGGTAATGCCGGGGCTGGTGGAGTGTTTTTAGCACTAACAGCGGATAAAGTACTCTGCCAAACTAATGTGATACTAAATCCCCACTATAAATCGATGGGAAACCTTTATGGTAGTGAGTATTGGACCTACCTACTACCTAAAAGAGTTGATGCAAAAAATATTAAGCGCATTAGAAATTCTCAGTTACCTATGGGAACGAGGGAAGCCAAATCTATTGGCCTTATTGATGACCTTTTTGGGGATAAAGAAAGCTTCTTATCTCACCTTGAGAAAATGATCCATGAAATTTCATCCTCCTCATTTTTGGAGGAGCATATAAAAAAGAAACAAAAAGTGAGACTTATGGATGAAGAAGAAAAGCCCCTCTCAAGCTACCGGAAAGAAGAGATAGAAAAAATAAAAAAGAACTTCTTCGGCTTTGATCCCAGCTATCACATAGCCAGGCATAACTTTATATGTAAAGTACCCCATGCCAGAACTCCAGGATTTTTGGCATTTCATAGGTAAATACCCCCTGCTTTGAGTCTCAATCTCACCCATTTATTCGTTGACAATCTGCTCTTATTAGCTATCATCGTGCTTAATTGATTAGTGTCCCTAGTGATTTAGATTATTTACTTAACTTGGTAAGGAGCCTTGCATGTCAAAGGTATGTTTTATCACGGAAAACGACTTTAAGTTATTCATCCAAAATTTAATCAAGAAAAAAACAGTCATTGGTCCTATGGCGAAGAAGTCGGAGTTTGTATTCAATGAGCTGACCCATGTAGACCAATTGAGACTCGATTATGATGTGACCATCCTTCCTCCTAAGAAAGCTATCATGCCACCTAAGCAGGACTTAGTTAAGTTTGATGGAAAGCAGGCGGTGAGTTGCATTGACCCTCAACCCCAAATATTAATGGGAGTCCACTTCTATGATATTAAGGCCATCGATATGCTAGATGACCTTTTTGAAAGAGAGAATCCCGATCAAAATTACCTTGCCAACCGAAAGGCGATTACTTTAATCGGTTCAAATATTCAAAAGGTGTCTAAAAGATCCTTCTTTGGTAGTGTAGGGCCTAATGTAGAACCCAAAGGCCATGATGGTTTCATCACCAAAATTGGTGATGGCTACGTATTTGACTGCCTCACTCAAAAAGCAGAGGATCTCCTCTCCTTTGGCACGTTTACGCCAGCAACCAAAGAGATGATTCAAGCTGCTGAAAAAGTGAATCAAGATGTAAAGAAAGTTTGCGCAGAGCAGTTAGAGTATTCCACCGAAGAGATTGCCGAAAAAGTTCGAAAAACTTTTAACAATCAGAGACTTTGGAAGGAACTCTCTAAAGCTTGTTTCTCTTGCGGGACCTGTAACATCGTATGCCCCACCTGTTACTGCTTTGATGTGCAAGATGAATGGGAATTGGATCAAGTTTCCACCAAAAGGTACCGCACCTGGGATGGATGCTTATTGCGGGATTTCTCTAAAATCTCCCTCGGTGGAGGTAAGGAAGAAAACTTTAGAGATTCTGTGGCATCCAGATTCCGTCATCGGATTATGAGAAAGACGACTTATTTGAACGACATTCTGGGAGGACCTGCCTGCGTTGGATGTGGCAGATGTTCATCAGGATGTGTTCCTGATATTGCAGATCCAGTTGACATCATCCACAAAATCATGGGAGCAGACAATGGGTAAAACACAAGCATCGAACGAGTTATTTAATGTTTTTATGCCGGGAGCAGCTGAAATTATATCTATTGAAGATATGACAGCTCATGAAAAACGCTACACCCTGAAAACAGCCGACCCTGTCATCAAAAACTATCAACCAGGACAGTTTCTAGAAATATCTCTGTTTGGATATGGAGAGATCCCCATTGGTTACGCCAGCTCTCCCACTAGGAAAAATAGCTTTGATATTGTGGTAAGGAAAGTGGGGCGTGTATCTACCGCTGTCCATAATTTAAAAGTCGGTGACACCCTTTACCTAAGAGGTCCCCTAGGAAATGGTTTTCCGGTGGACCATATAAAAGGTAAAAATATCCTAGTTATTGCCGGGGGTGTAGGTTTATGCCCTACTCGAAGTCTTATTCAATACATTATGGACAACCGAAAAGACTTTAAAAACTTTACCCTCTTTTACGGTGCCCAGTCACCCAAAGGCCAACTCTTTTATGAAGATCTGGCCAATTGGCGAGATTCTGATGATGTGGAGTTTTATGAAACAGTAGATCGTCCTGATAAAAACTGGAAGGGAAATGTGGGAGTGATCACCAATTTATTCCGCAAGGTTCAAATCACCTCTGATACCGTAGTTGTGGTCTGTGGTCCTCCAATTATGTATCGATTTGTGATGTTAGAGCTGAATAAGTTGAACATTCCCGACGATCATATTTTCCTCGATTTTGAAAGACGAATGAAATGTGGAATCGGCAAATGTGGACACTGTCAAATTAACGATAAAACAGCCTGTGTAGATGGACCCGTTTTTTCCTATCATGACATCAAACGGCTAGAGGAGGCAATATAGTGGCATCAAAAGAAAAAGTAAAAGTGGCATTTTTTGACTTTGCTTCTTGCGAAGGTTGTCAAATTGAACTAACCAACCTCGGTGATAAGGTCTTCTTAGGTCTACTTGATTTTATTGAAATTGTTGAATTCAGAGAGGTAATGAAAGAGCAAACCACTGAACCTATAGACATTTCATTTATTGAAGGAAGTTTTACAAGGGAGAAAGACCGAAAGCGTCTCACTGACATTCGAAGTCGATCTCATTTGGTGGTATCTTATGGAGCTTGTGCCTCCACCGGTGGAATCAATGCTCTAAAAAACCATCAATACGACTATAAAAGATGCGTTTATGGAAAAGACTCGGAGATGGAACATCTATCGAGTACCGCTGCTAAACCCATCTGGTCAGTGATTCCCGTCGACTATCGTATTCATGGCTGCCCCATCGACAAAGATGAATTTGTCTATATTGTTTCTCATCTTTTACACGGGAAAGAGCCGGTTATACCCGAATATCCAGTTTGCGTTGAATGTAAAATGCGAGAGACGGTTTGTCGTTATCATGACAATGATCACTGTTTAGGTCTCATATCCCGAGCCGGATGTGGAGCACCTTGCCCGGCTCATGGCATTCCCTGTGAGGCCTGTCGTGGATTTGTAGAAAATCCCAATGAACAAACAATGACCAAAGTCCTGATTGAAAAAGGTGGATTATCCAGAGAGAGAGCAGAAGAAAAATCCAAATTATTTACTGCATTGCTAAGGAGTGACAAGGAATGAAAGACATCAATGTCAATGTAAACCATATTACTCGTGTTGAAGGTCATGGAAATATTGTCGTCAACGTGCAAAACGGAAAAATTGAAAAATGTGAATGGCAAGTTCCCGAGGCTCCTCGTTTTTTTGAATCTATGATCAGAGGACGTCATTACAGTGAAGTGGCTCGGATCACCAGTCGAATCTGTGGAATTTGTGCCGTGGGTCACACTCTCGCCTCCATTAAAGCCACTGAGGATGCCTTAGGCATCAAAATAACCCCCCAAACGAGACAGTTAAGAACCTTACTCAAATTAGCAGAAGTTTTTGACTCTCATATCGTTCACCTGCTTTTCCTCGTGGCCCCCGATTTAATGGGTGCCAAATCAGTATTTCCACTAGTGCCAACCCATGGAGAGGTTATTAAGAAGGCACTTCGTTTGAAGAGATTTGGCCATGAGCTGGGATCCCTCATTGGAGGACGAACCACTCACCCCACCAAACCAGTACCTGGAGGATTTGCCTCTTTACCTACTATAGAGGAAATCAAAGAGATTCATGAGAAGTTAGAATCAGAAGTGCAAAGTGACCTCAATGATATTTTGAATGTCCTCGTTTCTCTTAAAGACCAAATACCTGCTTTTGATCGGCCCACAGAGTACATTGCCTTGGCAGATCAAAATGAATACGGACTCTATGATGGAAATATTCAATCCATCCTGCCCGACAACCAAAAAGAGAGTTGGCCAGTCAGTAAATATCTGGATATCACCAATGAATATGTGGTTTCTCAATCAACTGCAAAGTATTGTAAGAATAAATTAGATACTTATGCAGTGGGGGCCTTAGCTCGCTTTAACAACAATTTCGACCTCCTCCATCCTGAAGCTAAAAAAGTCGCTGGAACCTTAGGAATGAGCCCACTTAATACCAACCCCTATATGAATAATATTGCTCAAGTGGTAGAGGTAGTGCATAGCTATCATGAGGTAAATCGAATTTTAGATGAGATTTTATTAAAAGGATTACAAGACGAACCTCTCATGCAGCCCACAGAATACGGAACAGGTTTTGGTGCAGTGGAAGTTCCTCGTGGAATCCTTTTTCACTCCTACACCTACGATGATGATGGCATGTGTACCAAGGGAAATTGTATTATTCCAACCAACCAGAACCACGCCAACATTCAGGCCGACTTTGAAAAAAGAGTTCCTGAATTGTTAGATCAAAATGCCACGGAACAGGATATCGAACTCTCCCTGGAAATGTTAGTTAGGGCCTATGACCCTTGCATTTCTTGCTCAACTCACTTTCTCAAGGTTAAATTCGTTTAATGGCAGATACTAAAGCGGCAACATCCTATGTTATAGGTCTGGGCAATTTTCATATGAGTGATGATGCCATCGGCATCCGGATGATTGAACACTTGAGTCAACATTTGAACCACCCTCACACTCAGCTCTTAGAGCTGGGAGGGCGAAGCCTGGACCTTCTTCACTACTTTGAACCAGGTACTGCCAAAATTTTACTAATTGACGCTGCCCATATGGGACTATCCGCAGGACAAGCGACTGTCTTTTCACCCGATGAAGCGAAATCTCTCAAATATCTAAAAAACTATTCCACTCATGAGGGGGATCTGTTTTTTGTTATTGAGTTAGCAGAAAAACTTGGGTACTTTCTACCACCAATTAAGATTTTGGGAATTGAACCCCAAAATATGACTTCTGGTATGGAATTATCGGATGAGCTAAAAGGGAATCTACCTTTTTACACAAAGTTAGTACAAGATGAGATGGATGCAGATTGGTTGAAAGCCAACTAATTCTATCACGAGGAATGAGAAAATGAGCAGCAAATATCACAATTGCTATGAATTGCCCTTACCTGCGGCCAACGATGAAGCAAATATCTTGTTTGACGATCTCACTCCATCCCTCTCTTTACGAAAAAGCCTGTCTATTGAGTATGTTACTTGGTTCTGTCACCTCAGGTGGATCTTTATCTGTGCCATGCTTTTATTAGGAATTGTGACCAGTATAGATGTTATTACTGAACAATTTTCTTTAGATAAGAACCTAAAATGGCCCTTTGGAGTGGCCGTTTTTCTCTCTTTTTGTAACATTTTCTATCAACAAATCCTGATCAAAGCCCAGCGTTTAGTGAAGTGGAACCTCCTTATTCAGATCATTGTGGATTTGGTGGTTTTAACTATCGCCGTTCACTTTATTGGATCCGTTGAAACCCATATTTCTCTCACCTATTTATTCCACATTGTTTTAGCCTGCATCTTTTTCAAACCCTTTCAAGCAATGACCCTTGTTCTTTTGTCCATGGGACTCTTTTCCTCACTTTTGTTACTTGAAAGTTACGGTGTCTTCCCTCCCTCCTCTATATTTGTCGGTACTTTTAGAAACGATCTAACTAATAACCCTAATCTCTTTGCCTTTAACCTCCTTACAGTTTTTGTTATTTGGTTCATCATCTGGTTTTTAACCACTCAAATTACCAGAACCATCCGCAAAAGAGACCGGATGCTCAATGAGGTGAACCAGAGTCTAATCACCCTGCAAGAAGAAAAAAATAAGCATATGCTACGAACCACCCATGAACTGAAAGCACCTTTTGCCGCTATTCAAGCCAATGCCCAACTGCTGATGCAGGAGATTCTTTGTCCCCTAAATGATGATGCTAAAGACATAGTTAACCGGATTATAAAACGGTGTAAAAAACTCACCACCACTATTTTAGAAATGTTACAACTGGCGAATCTCCGTTCGGAAACCGCTCAAAAAGTAGAATTTAAAGAAATAGACTTAAAGAAGATAATAAATTACTGTATAAAGCTAATTGAGCCGGTGGCGGTAGAAAGAAAAATCACTCTCAATATCGAGGTAGAATCCTGTCTCACCATAGGAGTGGTTGACCATTTAAAGATGCTGCTGGGCAATATCATATCCAACTCCATTTTATATTCCCATAAAGAAGGGAGTGTAAATATTACCTGCAACTATCTACCGAACAAAGATTGTTTGATAACGGTAGAGGACAGTGGAATTGGTATTCATGCTGATAAACTGGACAGGGTTTTTGATGAGCATTATCGAACAGAGGAAGCACTGCAACACAATGCCCTCTCTTCGGGATTAGGACTCTCGATAGTCCGCCATATTGCCCTCACTCATCACGTCGGTCTCAAAGTGGAAAGTGAAGTGGGGGTCGGAACTAAATTTAGCTTGGTGTTCCCTAACGTGGAAGAACATCAATTAAAAAATATTAAAAGTTAAAAGGAGAAAAATTATGCACAAGATATTGATTGTTGATGATGACCAGGATTTTGTAAATGCTACATCCTTAGTGCTTTCCAAATCAGGTTATGAGGTTTACTTTGAGCTCAGCGCTAACAGTGCCATGGGTCGGATCAAAGAAATTAAACCCGACTTAATCATTCTTGATGTGATGTTTCCTGAAAATCCCTCTGCAGGTTTTGAGTTAGCGAGAGAGATCCAACATGTATATGATAATCTCCCCATCATAATGCTCACTGCCATCAATGAAAAATTCCCCCTCGGCTTTCAAAATGAACACATAGATGAAAGCTGGCTGCCTGTTGAAGTTTTCTTAGAAAAACCAGTCGAATTTGACCTTCTAAAAAATAAAATTGCAGAGATGCTTGACTCTTGACGGCAACCCCTCATTTTGATACTGTCCGCTATTCGTTCTTTTTACCCAATTTGTTTGAGAGGTTTTTAATGTCAAAAGTTGTTTCGTTGTTAATGGGTGCTGCTATATCTATGCTAAGTTTTTCTCCCTTAGCTTTAGCAGCGAGTGAACAAGGACATAAGTTCTCCCCACCCCTAGTTTCTTTAATACCCTTTTTGCTCATTTTATTAGTGATCGCTTTTTTTCCACTCCTTCCCAAGGTGAGTCATTGGTGGGAGCACAATAAAAATAGAGCGCTAGTATCTGCTATTTTGGGTATTCCGATGGTCATTTATATTGGAATGAATGATTATCACCAAGTCATCCATACTGGAATTGAGTACTTTCAATTTCTCTCCTTGCTGGCAGCTCTTTTTATCACCGCAGGTGGGATTCACATTTCCGGGGACATTAGAGCCACTCCCAAAAATAACAGCATCATACTTTTGATCGGTTATTTTATAGCATCTATTGTAGGTACAACAGGGGCAGCAATGATTCTTATCTATCCCATTTTACGAGCCAATAGCGCCCGTAAACATGTGATGCACACCATCATATTTTTTATCTTTATCGTATGTAATACCGGTGGTTTGTTATCTCCTATTGGTGATCCACCACTATTTCTCGGTTTCTTAAGAGGGATTGATTTCTTCTGGTTTCTAAAATTATTCCCACTTTGGGTTGTAAATGGTATCGTGATTTTCATTGTCTATTATATCTTGGACTCCTATTATTTTAAGAAGGAAGACCATAAAGATGTAATGATGGATATTCATGTGGCCACTCCCATTAAACCCATTGGAACTTGGAATTCGGTCTTCCTTATTGGCGTTGTACTTAGTGTAGCGCTTGCTATCCCAACTCCTTACCGTGAAATGATCATGGCTGTGATGGCGGGTGGTTCTTTGCTTTATTGGAAAAAGTCAGAGGTTGCCAAAAAAGCGAGAGTATTGAACCGTTTCTCCTTTCACGCTATCATTGAAGTGGCGGTAGTTTTTGCAGGAATTTTTGCTACTATGATGCCTGCTCTTATGTACTTAGGACAAAATGGCAGTCAGCTCGGCGTTGACTCTCCAATGAAATTTTTCTTCCTCACAGGTATCTTCTCCAGTTTCCTTGATAATGCCCCAACCTTCTTAGTATTCCTTGAGCTTGGATTGAGCGTTGAAGGGTTAAAAGAAGCTGCTGAGATGATGCATGGTAAGTCAGCCGTGATTTTAGGAGCCATCAGTGCAGGTGCCGTTTTTATGGGTGCCAACACCTATATTGGTAACGCTCCCAACTTTATGGTTAAAGCTATTGCAGAAGAGCAAGGTGTAAAAATGCCTTCCTTTTTCGGCTATTTGATTTGGTCGGTGATTATTTTATTCCCACTCTTCTCCTTTATCGCTTGGTTATTTTTTGTAAAACTACCCTTTCCACTTTTTTAAATGAAGAAGGACTATGGGACGTTTAATTGGAATTTTTATTCTCTTCCACTTTTTGTGGACAGGGCTTGGGGCTGAAGAAAACCAGAACAAGAATGGAGATAAGCCCCAGGCGAAAGAAGATAGTTCCGATTTTAAATTCGACACCAGTTTTGCAAATAAAAAGAAAGACCGGCATCGACAATGGAAACCGACCAAGTGTAAATCAAGATGGCGTAAGATTCGTGAGGAGTGCAATGACCCAGCAACTAAAGGAAAATACGCCATCACCTTTATTCCCTATCCCATCAACCCTACATATAAAAAATATCGCGATCAATTTAAGGCCATTGATCCTAAAAACCCTTTAAAAGCCTGTATGGATGAAATAATCAAAACGGCTGTGGGTAATATGATTATGATTGAAGAGTTTGAGGAGTTTATAAAAAGTCACTGCATTTCCTTAGGTGCAGGTGCAGAGCCAAAGATTTTTAAACCATGGTAAAAAGAACCCAGATCTTTGTAATTTTAATTCTGAGCTTTCTTGCCAATCCACTCTGGGCACAGGACCCTCTTCTCAATCTTAACCTACAGGTGAACAAAGAAAAAAATGTAGAGAGTGAACTGGTGGAAATACTCTACTTTCCACCTTGCAAATTGCTTTGGTGTGCCATGGGTAATATTGCCCTTCGTCACACCGATACCAAGTCAGGCCAAGATACGGTTTATTCTTTTATCGATTTTGACACGAATGAATGGAAGGTTATGCTTTCCTATCTCAATTCGCCCAAATCCCCCACCCCTTTCACCAAACTCCCCTTCCAAAAATTTATAAAAAAGATTAAAAAGCTCAATCTAACTCTGATTGGCTACCCTCTCTACCTATCCAATCAGGTTCTGGCAAAACTCAAAAGAAATCTGAATAATAACCTGGACTCTTTTAATGAAGATCAACAGAAAGAGCATCAGCTGACCCTTTCTGTCTCCATCCTCCCCTTTTTCCATCTGCTGATGAATACTATTTTTCAAAATGAACTGCAGGAGTTTGCTCGCTTCTCTCTCTTTCAAAGTGGAGAAAAGTATTACTCCCCTAGGGATTATTTTCGCTATTACCTAAAGGAGTTCCCTTTACTTGTGGTTTTTCTAGAAATTCTTTCTAATCAGAAAATTGATCACCCTTTGCAAGCTCAACATTTGCTCCAGCTCCCCGAATACCTGATCAGCGCCCTAGAAAATATCTCTCGTTATTTTGGCAGTAATAAAACCCCAGCAGCTTTGCTGCCCACCACCTTTTTAGGTTCGAAGAACACCCATTCTATAGCCAAGAAAGAGCCTGCTAAAAGGTTATCTGGCCTACAGAAATTCTTAATCTACTACTCGATTTTACCGAGTCTCTTACTCTTTCTCTATACCTTTGTTCGCATGAACCCTGACAATGAAGACCTCATTGCTTTTTCTAAAAAAGCTATTTTTGCCCTCACTTCCCTCTTTGGCATCTTCACCTTCTCTGTTTCCTGCCTGCTCTTATATGCATGGATTTTTGCAAGCAACCAATTCACATTTGGCAACCCCCTGCTCTTTCTCTATTGGCCAACAGACTTAATCCTCATTGCAGTCTTTTTCAGCCACCGAAAGAGTATGGAAAAATTTAACTTGCCCCGTTTACTTCCTGGTTACCTCCTTGCCCATGTGGTCACCATCATTCTTTTTTCCCTTGTCCAGTATATGCAACACTTTCCTCAACGGGTTGAGTACCTTTCACTCAATACAGCTTTTTTCTATGCTATTTTTTATTTCTCATATCGTCATTTTCTGCCAAAGCCCCCTCAAAAAACGTTGGCCTCATGAAGAAGTCGACTCTTTTATTATTACTGACCGTTCAAAGTTGCTGGTTTACCCCTCTGCTTTCTGCTGGAGAGCCCCGGGAAAAAAAAATCCCCGCCTATTACACTAAATATTACCATCATGGTCCCATTATTCTAAAAGGAGTCAACCTACCTCTTTTAAAAAACTATCCTCTTTCCGAGCTTTTTCTTTTCGCTATGAAAGAAGAGAAAAAGGCAGAAATCATCCTCTATCAGTTCGATGAAATTGGGGAGAAAGAGCGTTACGTTCATACTCATGGCAAAAGTGGCAAGGAGAGTAAAAAAAATGCAGGCATTTTAGATAAAAATGATGAGATCTGCTATTTAGCTTCTTCCGCCTCACCCCATCGTTTTCAACAGCAGTACTCTATTCCACTGGAAGGCAAAGTTCTTTATGAACTCATTTTAACCAATCCTCAAAATAACAAAAAGAAGTATGCTTATGTAGCTCATACGAAGAATAAAATCCCTCCAGTTCCAGCCCAAGTAAGTTATGACCCTGCTAAACATGAGATCAAGACCAGCACCTATAAGTTCTATTATGATCCTATAAGGGTTTTGAAATTTAAAAAAGTCATGATTAAGCCTCCAAAAGAAGAGAACTACCGACCTTTATTTAAGGAAAACACCTTCTCCCTCTTTTTCAATTTTAAATACTTTTTTTCAATGGCCTTTGATGAAAACCGGATTCTGAGTAAACTGTCAGGCTACAAACTTGGTCCCTTAAGGTTTTTAGCTAGAGTATCATTCAGTTTTGACCTTTATCTTTTTCGCCTTCCTCTTAATTTAGTCACTGAGGTCACTTTTTTTCCCGGTGATATAGTCATCCCCGCTGTTTTAAATTTACCCATTGAGCCCCAGCAAAAAGTGCATTATGGCAGCGGTCTCTTTATGGGTTTTCATCTGAATGATCCTGAAAAAGTGAGAAAAGATAAGACCAATATTGCCTCTATGGAGCAGCTTTGGAACTATCAAGGAAAAAAGGCCACAGATCCTGCCACATTCACTAAATACCCCGTTTTGCACTACTTTATGGAGATGGAAAACCAGCAGGTCTCCATTGAGTTTCATGGAAAGAACTCACTCCCCCATATTGAGTATCAACTCTTTCAACATGAAAAAAAGTCTCACCCTTTGAAATTAAAAGAATTTGATTGGTTAAGAGATCATGACTACGATGTAGGGTTTTATTTTGAAGGATCGGAGTTAAAAAAAGGAATCTACTTTATTGATATTCATATTTCCTTTGCCAATTGGAATACGGAAAAACTCTACCGTCCTGTCCCGCTCAAACTTACGGCTCTCGAGATTAACCCTCCCCAAAAAAAGTGACCTCTTGCTGACGGAAAGAGGAAAGAATGGTTTGAATAGACTTAAAACCCCTCGCCTGGTATTTTTTCTCTAGTTTCTTGAAGATTTTTTCTGCTTCTGGATAATTGGTAGTGGTGTAGTTCTTAATTCGTTTCTTCTCTTCATAGATTCCTAGATCACCCACTTTTTCAGCTACAGCATAAATTTGATCATCTAGTTTCATTTCAATAAGAACAATTTTCCCTTTTGATCGGGTTTTATCTTTTTTATCTAATTGAACCAAGAAGCGTCTTAAAAGGAGCTCTTGATAGCCCTGTTCCGTGTATTGACGGCAGATTCTTTGTATGTGCCTTTCTGCATCCCGACGATTCTTAACTTTAATATCCCTGCGATCAATGGGCTCTTTACTAAAAAGGCCCCCTTTAAACAGTTGAAACTTAGAGGAGTTCTCATGGGCATACCACAGCATATGGATATATTGATACTCTTGCTCATTTTCCCTGATAAGAGTTCTAAATATATACTTTTTAGAAGTATTAGGAATCAAGGAGGGCTCTAATTGATCATCATCAAAATTGGATTTCTCTCCTAAAAAGCAGTTATCAATAAAATATTCGAGGGTTTTAGATTTTTTAATCATATCCATAAGGGTGATATATCGAGATATAACTCCCTCTATAATAAAGGCCGGCAAACTAAATTGAAAAAGAGGCATTAGCACATCTGACAGAGAAAAAGACTGGAGCCATTCGCTAATAGTACCAAACCCCTCCTTAGAAAAGTCAATATTTTCACCCAGAATCTGTAAGTAGGCAAAGGCGGTGTATAATTCGGTGGTTTTGGAGAAACAGAAATCGTTATCAATTAATTTGACCACTAACTCTTGGTTATCAGGGGTTCTATTTTTTATAAAAATATTTTCAATATTTCTATCATTTTGACCTATTAAATAATCCATGGTGACCAGTCGCATGAGAATCCCATAATGATAGAGATTCTTTAAATCTTGAATATCACCTGAGGCCATGGAATGCCACTCATCGGTTTCTAAAAACGGGGTGACACAAAACTTTTTTCCTTCACCCGAAACTCCTATAGCAGCAGGTAATACAAACTTACCTAGATCAAATACCTCATCTGCTAACCAGGAAAAAAGGACATCTCGTTCTTCAGAACCAAAGTAGGCCATACCCCCCTCAGAATGATAGAGAACCATGCTTTTGGTGGCATCTTCTTTGATAAATACTTTTGAACAAGAAAGTTCTTTAACATTACTTGGTTTGATTATAATTTGATGCGTGTGCATTTTCTTTTCTAGTGGCTCTACATCATCATATGCTGCTTCTAATAAAAATTCCCGTTCATCTCCTTTGGAAAAAAAGTCCATAAAATAGACAATTCTCTTTAACTCATGATAGGGAATCATAATAGAACTTTGTTGCTTAAACAGTTCTTCAATGCACTCTTTGGGATAACCAAAGTATTTGCCTATCGCAATGCAACGATCACTCACTTTATCTGTTGTTCTAGCACATACCGGACACTGCATATCCACCCTCACTTACTCAAGATCCGCAGGATGCAACTTTAAAAAGACATAATCATCATACTGCATATCATCAATACTGATCATCGGCTTTGGTAGATAAGCCACTACTAGATGCTCAATATTATATCGTTCTGCCACCGTTTTACAGTTCTGTTTACCACCCACGCTCCAGAGATAGATCTCAGCATTTTTTTTATGTAAGTAATTCATCAAAGAGATCACATGCTCATTAGGAGTTCCCTCTTCAGTCACAATAGTTCCATCTATATCAATGTACACCACAGGATGGTCACCTGAAGCCCTTATGATATCATCTACCTTTGCCAGGGATTTGGCATTAATTGGCATATTTAAGTTAATTTCCATAGTTTGCATCCATTTAAATCTAATAAAAGTTCCTGCATATTATCTCATTTCCTATTAAGAATAGCTATGGTATTATAACCCCATGAGTAAAAATAAATATTATTTTCATTATTATTTTCATTATCTTGTTGGATTGTCTTTCCTCTTTTCGGCCTGTTTAGCCCCCAAGAGCTCCGAGGAGGTCCCCAGCTATTCCCCATCTAATAAACAGGAATCCCTATCACTTTCAGATAAAGAAAAAAAACCTTTTGAATTATTAAATCCCCAAGACTCTTTCAAAAAAAGACAAAGCAAAGCAGCCCAGATTGTGAAGGATAAAGTTGTCCTGGCAAGTAGAGATGAGTTCAAACAGTTGAATGATTTTTTCTGCCATGTAGTTAGCACCTCGAATCCATCGGATCCCAATTGGTCGCTCACCCAGTCAGATGCCATGATAGATTTAGGAACCCTCCTTTGCAATCATCAGTCTCAACCTAAATTCCATACTACCATGTGTACCAATACTGTTTTTAAATACTTTGACCAGCACCTTTTTAATTTAAGGGCGGAAAGAGCTGCTGGATGGGCAGCCTACTCCACTTTTCGTTCAATACTTAAATGTCATAGCCAGGCGAATGTGGTCTTAGCTCCTGTAACCGATCGCTTTATAAGTGGGCATAAAGAGCTAAAACCAGCAGAGCAAGATCTCTACCTAGCTCTTCTGATGAGTATGTGCCAAGCACAAACTATCACTTTAAAGCATAAAGAGCAGCTCAATGCTATTTTGCCACATTACCAAAAGATTCGCGATGGAAAGCGGCTGCAAAACTGCCTTAAGAAGAGTGCAAAATCCACTCTTTAACCCCTAACTGGGCCTTAATACTCATCATCTAATTCATCATATTGGGAAGTGTCTAATTCTTCAATCGCTCGTATAGTTTTTTGGCCTTTAACATCCTTCACCATACTGGTAAAGCCGGATAAGATAGAGCTGTCTTTCTTAGATAATGACTTTTTCTTCTTTTTACTTTTGCTCACGATCTTATCTACCAGAAATAGATCTAGCCAAGGAGTCAAAGATGCCATTTCTTCACCGCAAGTTCCTTGGAGCCTACTCAAAATCCCCTTAGAAGCTCTTTTCCGCTGTAAATAGTAATTCATGCAAAGAGCGGATCCGAGGTGGTAACCTAAATCCTCTTTGACTTTAGGTGATTCAAACACAGCATTGAGACAATTTATATTGCTGAAAGGATAGCCACTTAAAACGCTGTAGGAGAGTTCAAACTTACGAACCTTTTTACAAATCAGAGGACTGCAGCTATCGGGTGTTGGTAAAGCTGAGAGTCCATCTTTCTGACAAAGACTATCTTCCACATCTCTGTTTATTTTATCAAGAAAAGAGGCCATCTCTCTTTCAGTCCCTCCAAAAAAGCTAAATGTTGAAAGGGCTGGAAAGAATAAATGGGGCTCTAAAGCACTGGCCTTTAGGTAATCATTTCTTAAAAATTTAAGACTATTCTGATTGACCTTTTTCCCTAGAGTTAAATACTGAAGCAAGAGTGGCAAGGGCACCAAGGTGGTATAGGTCCGTTCATTTAGATCTTTCTTTCGGAGTTGAGTGCTAAAAAAGTGGGGAAACATGGCAGCAAAACCGATGGGATGAAGAAAGGAATAGTCTGTTGAAGTTTTAAAGCGTTCTAAATCAGAGCGTCTCTTAGCCACAAAATAGGTATCTAACACAAAGTTGGCTAAATTAAGAATGCGGATAACATATTTAGCTTTGTCTTTTACCGGACTTCTTTGAAGCTCCATTAAATAGGTTTTATAAAGATCAAATATGACTTTTTCGATAGGCGCAGGCAGCCCTTGTTTACCTCTCTTTTTAGTGTTACTAAACTCAGTGTAATACCCCGTTTTACTCTCCCTCAAAAAGGCAAGACGATCTTTGAGTTCATTCCACTTCTCTTCATTTGATTTATATGAGCAGCCAATGAGACGAGCAAGTTTTCTTATAGTAGGTTTGGTATGGAGTGGAGGATAAACCTTGGAGGGACACGCTTTTCGTTTTGCATTCCTCACCTCGGAAGATGATCGCAATGAAAAATAGTTAATCTGTTTTAACCAGTTTTGCCCATCTTGCCGACGCAATCTAGAAATTGCTGGTAGTAATTCTAAAGAAGAGTCTTGTCCATCTGTCCAGACCGGGAGCAAATTATAACAAGATTCATAGTATCCCTCTTTGCACGATAGCCGGAAAAACTTTTTTGCCAAAATCATACGAAAGGAAAATGGAAGATTGAAAAAGTAGTTAGAAATAAATTGGCTCAATGCATGTGGAATGAAAACACCCGTCACATAGAAATTGCCTAAACCTTGACAGAAGTCCATATCACCAGATTCACATCTTCGTTTAAGAGGCTTGGCAGCAGACCTCCAATCTATAAAGCCACTCAAGTCATTCATCATGTCATAACAAGAATCAACATCACCTTTCACACATTTGGACTTAATTTTTCCTTGCGATGAATGAAGCTTATAAACAGGATAGAGAAGGTAGATCCCCCCCCCAATAATGGAGAAGAGAGTTAAAAAGAATACAGCACGTAACAAAAATAACCTCTCACATATTCTGAGGATTCGAGCTAATTCCAGCACCACGATCAATAGGGGCAGATGGAGCCATTAATCGGAATTGAACCGATGACCTATCGCTTACGAAGCGATTGCTCTACCGACTGAGCTATAATGGCACGTACTATCCGATAGAAAAATCTAGCAAATGAAGTGGCAAAAATCAACTCAGACTTTTTACTTCAGATCCATAAGATTATAATACACTAAGATCTGAAGATCCAAGAATTAACATAGAGGTGATTTCAAGCAGTTAGTATGAAAGCTGGTGACAGAGCACATTTAGAGCTTGCTGAAGAAATAAAAATTAGATAGATAAAATCTATAATTTGGATCAGAAAAACTAACTATTAAATTTAAGGCGAACCGTTGCCAGGTAAATTTTTATCTTGGTTTTGCATTGGTTTGTGTTTGGATTAATAGACTATCAACCGGGGGGAAATATATGTTGAAGATCCATTTTCTTGCCTTGATGATTTTGCTTTTCGGGGCTGGAACTCTTGTAGCTAAAGAGATTGTAGTAATGAACTACAATACAGAACATCTCATGGATTATGAAGATAACCCCACCACCATGGATGATGAATACACCCCCTTTGGCTATCTCAACTGGGATGAAGCCAAATTCAAAGAGAAAGTCAAAAACCTCACCCGAGCGATTATGGATAATACCATTACAGGTTATTTTGGGATGGGACCAGATATTATTGTACTGGAAGAAATTGAGAATCGCTTTACCTTAGAAGTTTTAATGGACAGTTTGAATTCTTACCTAGCGGCTCACCAACCTCTCGCTAAACGATACAATGAGATTGTTCATTTTGAAACAGATGATTATATAGGAATAGAAACCGGTATTATCACCCGAATTCCGGTGGTGAGTTCTCGCACTCACGTAGTTCATCAAAATGACCAAACTTGGTATTATAAAAAAGCAAGTGACTATTACGATAAAGAGATCTACTCCACCGTTCGCGATATTTTAGAGGCACGATTTCGCTTACGAGGAAAAGAGTTTATCATCCTAGGAAATCACTGGCCTGCTAAAAAACGCGGTGGCACCGAATTTGATGCAGTTAAACGCTTTATGACGGCTCAATTTGCCCGAAATATTATTAAAGCAAGGCTCCAAAGCGAACCGAAAATTGATATTATCTTAACCGGAGACTTTAATTCCGAACCAGAAGAAGTGGCCCTCACCAATGGACTCCATGCAGTGGACAACATCAATGAAGTCAAAGCTTCCCCCAATACTGACCCCCTTCTTTACAATCTTAACTATCAGTTCTTTAACTACTACCTCCTAAAGAAAGAGTTCATGAATGCTAAAGATCGATTCCTATCGGTTTATACAACTACCGGTAAATGGGATGGAAGTGTATTTAGAGAGCTTCTTCCACGAATGACGGATAAAAGAAAAGCTCAATTAGCCATTAGGGAATATATCACAACATACGAAGGACGCCTGGTGAAAGCCGCCCTCACACGCTTAAAAAATGCACTATTTAATAACCTCACCAAAAAAAGGGGAACTTTTTGGTTTGCTAAATACAAACAATGGAAAACTTTAGATAGCTTTATTCTTAATGCCAACCTGTTTGATCGGACTAACATTAGATATATACGTAACTCATATAAAATCATCTCCTCTGACTTCTTAAACGATGAGCAGGGCTACCCCTACGGGTACAGTAAATGCTTTTGGGATAAAAAAGCCAATACTTGCATCAAAAATGAAGATGGCACAATTAAGATCCGTAAAGGTTATTCTGATCACTACCCTATCATAGCCCGCTTCAAAGTCTATTAAAGGGGTTAATTTCTTAGCCTCCCCCTCAAAGTCTTTTTAAGTACCCATAAAGTCTAAAGTAAAGTATAATTATCATTTAGGAGCAATTACGTTATTAAATCAAAGGCCCTGCTATGACGATGCAAGTACTAATAATTGACAGTGATTTCAGCGTTTCGGAAGACACCCGTAACCTCCTGCTACAGTCGAATGTTGAATTAACTCACGTAATCAGTTCCAAAAAAGGAATAGAGCTACTTAATAAAACTCATTATAATTTTCTCCTTCTTAGCTACGGTTCTCCAGATATTGACGGGTTCGAATTAGCCAAAGAGGTTCGGCAGATGGAGAGCTATAAGGAAACGCCCATTGCGATGTTGTCAGAGGAGTGCAGCAGAACACTAGCCACTGCAGGAAGAAGACTGGGTATTAAAGCATGGCTGACTAAACCAGTGCAGCAGGTGGTTTTTATTATGACCATCAAAAAGATGTTAAAAATAGGATAAAACATAGAGTCGCAGGGAATAACAGCAGGGTAAAACAAACTATGTCAAGACTATTAATTAATAAACAAGAAGATGGAACTTATCAATTTTCAGGTATTATTGATGAGTCATCGGACTTTTCTTTGATTGACCCAACATCTGACCCGCTCATAATTGATTTTGAAAATCTCTCGCGTATTAACTCTTACGGCATTAGAAAGTGGATTGCCATGTTGAATGCCCACCATGGAAAAAAGATTATTTACCGTAATTGCCCTGTGGTGGTGGTGGATCAACTCAACCTGATACCCATGTTAAAATCTGGAGTCACCATAGAATCTTTTTATCTGCCCTTTATCTGCCCCAACTGTGAAGACGAAATCGAACATAAATTAACCGAAAAGGAAGCAAAGGACCCTCAGATCAGCGAAAAAATTGATAGCCTCCATGAGTGTCCCAATTGCAAAGTCAACCTTGAATTCTCAGATGAATTAGACGAATACTTTAGTATGCTGGAAGATTCGTAAGATCTGTATTCAAAGCCTCATGAACCTCTTTTTCAATTTCAAGACTCGCTTCAGACTCAAACTTTTCGCCGGTAATCATATGATAAGCTTCACTGTACTTCTCAGTAAGTAAGCAACGTTCTTCATCAGGAATTGTAGGTGCAACCCCATCTCCACTGTAGTTATTCTTTTTTAACCAGCGCCTAATGTTTTCTTTATCAAGCATTTCTGGATCCTCACCCTTTTCCCATCTAGCTTGATAGGTATCGTGAATCCAATAACGGGAGGAATCAAGGGTATGGATTTCATCTACAACCACCACTTGTCCCGTCTTATCTATACCAAATTCATACTTGGTATCTACCAAGATAAGATTACGACTTTCTAAATAACGTGTGGCGTGACAGAATAACTTAAGAGCCATCTCTTCCACTTGCTCATAATGCTCTTTGGACATGAGTCCTTTTTCTAAGATCTCCTCTTTACTAATTTCTTCATCATGAAGACCCACATCTGCTTTAGTAGTAGGAGTAATCACTGGGCAGACCAGCTTTTCATTTTTTCGGAGACCCTCAGGAAATTTTATACCAGAAACGGTTTTGCCCTTTTGATAAATCCCCCAGGCAGACCCTGTAATATATCCTCTCACAATCACTTCTATAGGAAAAACTTCACACTTTTTACCCACCAGTACATTGGGGTGAGGAGTGGAAATTAGGTAGTTGGGGACTAAATCCTTGGTCTGCTTTAACCAAAAGGCATTCAGTTTATTTAAGAGTTCGCCTTTATAAGGGATAGTAGTTAGCACTCTATCAAATGCAGACAAACGATCTGATGTGACCATAACAGTATAATCATTATGATGAAAGTAGTCTCTCACTTTGCCATGATTAAGTTTGCATCCGTCTAGGCCGGCAGGCAAATGGTCTAAACCTTGAAAAGTATGGGCTAGACGCTCCTTAAGAGATGAATTCATATAAGCTCCTTTTAAGCACATTTAAAATAAACTACGATGGAGCTTTAACACATTCGGTATAGGGATTCAATAGGGGTTTAGCCCACTGATTTGATTTGAAATCCGTAACAAAAGAGAGTATGTATGAGAAAAATAAGACAATTAACATCTATATAGGTGCAAACCATGCAATTTGACTGGAATAAATTAAAAGTATTTTACTATGTCTACCAGACCAAAAGCCCCACCAAAACCGCTAAAATACTTCATCTGACCCAATCTGGGATTAGCCAGCATATTAAAAACCTGGAAGAAGAACTGGATATCTCCCTCTTTACCCGTCATCATAAGACCCTCATTCCCACCCATGTGGCACATGAACTTTATCAGAGTACCTTTCATTTCTTCCAAAAACTAGAGAACTTCACCAAGATTCTGAAAGACACCAATGCTGAAGTGGAAGGTAAAATCTTTATCGGGACTCCTAGCGGGTTTAGTATTAAAATACTATCTCATCTACTTACCTCCTTCAGTAAGAAGTATCCAAAAATCTCATTTTATGTAGATATAGGAGAACCCAGTCAAATTGAACCTCGATTGATCGATGGCTCCCTTGATTTTGCCTTCACCGACGATTATAAATGCGACAGCAAAATAAAGCTGACTCCAGTTTTTACTGAAGAAATCGTCGCTGCCGGGAATGTGGACCTCATAAAAAAACTAGGCAAATCCAAAGATATGTTCAATGCACTCACCGAAGAAAACTTTGTAGTCTACCGAAGAGATGCTCCCATTGTGAATAGTTGGTTCTCTTATCATTTTGGCAAAACTCCCGATAAGATCAATATTCATACTAAAGTGCTGGATATCCCAACCATCATCGAAATCATCAAAGAGAGCGAAACCCTGGCCATTCTTCCACTCTACCATTTACATGATCTGGTCAAAGAGAAGAAGTTGAACTATTTTAAAATGAAAAGAAAGATGACCAATACAATTCATATTGCTCATCGGAAAGATCACCACGAACCAAAGATTATTACTCTTTGTCGAAAGTTCTTTATTCAGGCGCTTAAAGATCTGGATCCTTGTAGTGCAAAATAGAAGTTTGAGTGAGCACTCAAATTGGACCTGAAAGAGAGAACTCTGCTAATATTTTCAATCCCCTTTCATGGTTTGATTGATAACTTCAAATTACTGACCATAGCCCCACTGACAATGAGTATCAATGATCCTATATGGAACATGGTTAAAACTTGCTCTGTGCCCATAACTAAAAACCCGGTGGAAAGCAAGGGGGTAAGATAAGAGAGCGTGCCAATAACTCTGGGGTCTCCCACTTTCATAGCTTTATCCCATGCATAAAATGATAATCCCATTGGACCGATACCCAGCAAAATGGTGTAAATGATCTCCTGCTGAGAGAGTGAGGGGAAGTCTTCAGTTAACTGATGTAGGAAAAAAGAGATCACAGCTGAAATAAGACAACCAAGACCGACTGTAGCACTAGAAAAAGGGGGAAGTTTTTTGGTGATTACAGAATAACAAGCCCAAATAAAAGCAGCCAAAATAGCCAATAAAACACCTAACAATATACTTCCAATTGAATGAGTAGGATGAGTGTATAAGGGGATGAACAAAAGAGCTGTTCCCATAAATCCCATCAAAACACCCATTATATGGGTTTTTCCCAATTTGTGATTTTTTAAAATGATAGGGGTGAGAAGAACAATCAATAAGGGCCAAAGATAATTTAAGAGATTGGCAATAACCGTCGGGATCAGACGGAAAGAAGAAAACAGGAAAAAATGATAACCAAAAATGCCACCGGTCACCACCAGGAGAGTTAATTTATGGAAGCACCATTTTTTATAAAATGGCAAACTTAGGGATCCACCAACGAATAGGGTCAAACTTAACAAAAGAAAGGGAGGAATCTTGTTTAATTTATGTCCTAGTAAAGCAAGGGTACTCCACATAAGGAGGGCTGTGGAAGAATATAAAAAGGCGGCCTTGTTCATGGTGAGGACCTTTGCTAAGCCCCTGCTTCTTGTAGAATCGCAATAAGATCTTTGTTATTATGTAATTCGGCATAATAGAGTGCTGTTCCCATATGCCCTTTTTGGTGGACGTCGGCTCCTCTTTCTAAAAGTAATATAACCACATCATTCCAACCACGGTCAGCAGCTAGGGCTAAAGGAGATCTATGTTCTACATCGATTTCATTTGCTTTTAAAAGAATGAGAGCCAATTTATGATCGGGGTAGCTAAAACCAAGAACAGTAGGTAGATAGTATTTGGATACTTTAGCCTTTTTTAATATCAAACTTTCCACCAAT
>CAYFLR010000075.1:0-25992 GCA_964343805.1 uncultured bacterium
TAAGACTGCTGATTATTGTTGGTTCTAGTATGGCCTGAAACTTTACACCATTTTTCCCCGCACAAAGTCGGCTATTAATCATCATTGAGGTGGTTTTTTGCCTTCCAAATACCTAACGGGCTTACTCCTGAAGTGATCCAGGCGATTTCACCTCCAGCTTTAATATGGGCAATAGTAGGAGTTGCTGCTACGGCAAAGCGTTTTGAATTCTTACCGTGAGGGTCCACTAGTACATTGAATGAATAAGGTGTTTCTTTAATATAGTTTTGTACCGTAGTTAATGCCTCTCCAATACTCACCGCGTAAATTTGTGAAGGGTCTAGCTCTTTGTTCTCGCAAGCTTTTTGGAATCTTTTTAGTTCAATTTTGCAGGGGGCACACCAAGTCGCCCAAAAGATGATGATGCTAGGGCGTTTGAGATCTGGAAAAGTAGAGGTATGTCCCTGTGGGTTGGTTGCAAACAAAGGGTCTATTTTTTTACCTTCCAAAGTGCTGTGCTTTTTCCAATGGGGGAGTTGATTGAGGATATAAAAACTTATGATTCCAACTATAAGTCCATAGTAGAGAATATCTCTCCAATGCTTCTTTATTACTGACGGGGAAGGTTCTGGTTGGGGTGATTCTGATTGGTTCATTGTTTTTCTTTATTTGGGATGTTTTAGAGCCATTTTCACAGTTTCAGCCAGCTTATTCATACTGATAGGCTTTACACACCATCCTGTTATTCCGAGGCTTTCTCCTTGCTTAACTAACTGTTTGGAGTTCATGGCGGTAAGCATTAGAATTGGAGTATTTTGGTAGTTTTCCATCTGTTTGATTTTTTCAATCAGAGTGAAGCCATTCACTTTGGGCATGTTTAAATCCACCATGAGTAGATCAAATTGTTGTTTGTTGAGCATTTTAAGGGCTTCTTCTGCGTCAGCAGCCGCTTCTACTCGATATCCATGCTTGCGTAAGGACATGGGGATTAATTGTCTTACTGATGGAACATCATCAACCAATAAAATTAAAGCACTCATAAAAATCCTCTGTTATAGTTGGCTCGCTTTTTCATTGAGTTTGAGAATATATTTTTTCCCTTTGGATTGTCCGTAGACTTTCAGGGTCAATTTTCTGGCTGTATCCACTACAAACTTTTCCGGTAAGTGCTCCTTAAATGTTTTTGATGCTGGAGTTAATAGTTCTACCCCAAATGTCTGTTGGATTTTGGCAGTCTCTTCAGAGAGGAGGGAAATGTTGATTTTAACAATCTTATCCTGATCTACTAAATAAATAGAGTGTGAAGGATTGGAAGCTGTTAGTTGGATACCTGCAAACAGAGTGACTAGGGAGGAGAGGGAATAAATTGGGGTTGTATTCAAGGGGGTGTCGGGAAGTAGCAGATTTAAATCGATTTTAATCACCCCAGCTTCATCTGCGCTTAATTCACTCATATCAATGCCATTGGAGTTATAGGTTTTATACAAAATGTAATCTCTGTTTTGAAAGTCATACTTTTTACAACTGAGAGATCGATTCAAGCCTTGTCTTTTTTTATTTGAAATACAGTGGCTATAAAGTAGAGGGGCTTCCGTGTCACTCCGATTTATGCTCTTACTCTCGTTTTGATGGACGGTCATTCCAAAGACTTTTACTTTTGTATGGTTGGTCACTACTTGAGCTGGCTGTCCTTTAAAATCTTGTAGGTTAACCTGGTAAGTGGATTTGGTTCGAGCCATACCGCTTTTTGCTTTGTAAACAAGTTTTTGAGCTGCCCAAATGGAACTAGATCCAATCATAGATAAGACAAAGAGTATAGAGAAGTACTTCATATTGGCTCCCGGCGCAAGTTTTACATTACTGTTGGGAACAATGTATCATTTTTTTCTCTGAGATGAAATAGGATTCATTTTAAACTCTTATCCGTTTTATAGTCGGAATTTCGAGAAATAATTGATTGCATGAAAACACAAATTGGAATAACTAACTAAGGCCAACATTATGAACCTGCTTTGAGATTCCTACTTAAGGAGATGCTTATTAGTTACTGTCAGAAAAAAGAATGGAAAACACCAAGGGACAGCTATGTAGAGATGCGCCAGCTTGTGATGCCTAATCATACTAACCCTCAGAACACTATTTTTGGGGGAACCATTATGTCCTGGATTGACTTAGCTGCAGGAATGGCAGCCACTAGGCATAGTGAACGTACGGTTGTGACAGCCCACATAGATCAAATTAGTTTTAAAGCCCCCTGCAAAGTGGGAGATCATGTGCTAATAAAAGCAGTTGTGGAATATGTTGGTAAGTCTTCGCTCGAGGTGATGGTTGAAGTGGTGAGAGAGAACCCTCTAATATGTGAATCGGTAATTACTTCTACTGCAAGGCTGACAATGGTTGCGGTGGATGAACAAGGAAAACCAACTCCAGTAGTTCCCTTGAAACCCAGTACACCTGAGGAAGAGAAAGCCTATAAGGAAGCTGAAAAGCTGGTTCAATTAAGGAAAAAAGGGGCTTAAGAGCGTGCAGATTGTATTACATCAAACCCATCATAAGGTAGCTGACTTTAAAACCATCAAGAGCTACCTGCTGGATTTAATAAACAAGAAAGCAACAGGTCTCCATCTATTTCCAGAGTTATTTCTTACTGGATACCCTCTGCAAGACCTCTGTCTTCAGCATGCTTTTATCTCTCGTTATGAAGAACTGTTAGCCGATCTTAATAGGCAAAGCCTTACTTTTAAGAATGACAAAAACTCCCCTACTTTCTTAATGGGGGGCTTGCAATACCAGATGAGTGAACAAGGGTTACCCCTGAAGATCTATAACGTGATCTATCAACTGACTCTAGGGAAACCTTTAAACTGTCTATATCAAAAGAGATTACTACCTAATTACGATATATTTGATGAAAAGAAATACTTTACATCGGGGGATGAGCCGGTCATTTGGAACTGGAATGAATACAATATTGCCCTTTTAATTTGTGAAGATATGTGGCCCTCTACAGAGGGAGGGTGTGACCCCATAGAAGATTTGAAACAGTTATCCATACAGCAAAATCTAAACATTGATCTCGTGGTTAATCTGAGTGCAAGTCCCTATCACTTAGGAAAGCCTGGTAAAAGATTGGAGCAGGCTTCATCTATTTCCAATCAGCTGGGAGCCCCTTTTGTTTATGTGAACCGGGTGGGAGGTGAAGATGAGATCCTTTTTGATGGAGGAAGTTTTGTATATGGGAAAGATCAGGTATTAGTAGAAGGTTCTCAATTTCACGCTGATACAATCTGTTGGTCTCTTCCAGATGTTAATTCAAGCAATTATGAAGATGGTGCAAGGCTTATTCAAAAAGGGCACAGTTGGGAAGATCTTTTTAATCCACGTATGGTCATTAAGGGTAATAGAATAGAAGGGATGAAACCGGTTACAGATGAAGAATGTCATCAGATTATTAAGGCTCTAAATTTTGGATTAAATGAATACGTAGAACGCACCGGGTTTTCAAACTTATTAGTTGCGGTTTCTGGTGGAATTGACTCTGCCTTGGTGTTGGCTCTTTTAGCCCTGGGAAAAACGGATAAACAAAATATAAATGCTCTCTATTTACCCAGTAAATATAGTTCTGATTTAAGTGGACGTTTGGTGAGTGAGCTCTGTGAAAACTTGGAAATTCCCTTAAAAACCATTCCAATTGATCTTCATCATGGCCAAGTCGCTGAATCTTTTATGAGGGGAATTGGCAGGCCTTTAGAGGGGTTAGCAGATGAAAATACTCAGAGTCGGCTTCGGGGAATGCTGCTTTATGCTTATGCCAACAGCATAAATGCTTTAGTAGTAAACACATCTAATAAATCTGAGCTGGCCGTGGGTTATTCTACTTTATATGGTGATAGTGTAGGAGCCATCAGTTTACTGGGGGATCTCTATAAAAGTGAAGTCTATCGTTTAGCAGATTATATTAATAATAATTTTGAAAATATTATTCCCGGGGAGATCATTACTCGTCCCCCAACTGCAGAACTGCGAGAAGGACAGTTGGATACCGACTCTCTACCTCCTTACGATACTTTAGATGCTATTTTGGAAGGAATTCTAAGTTACCGTTTTTCATTTAATAAATTTTTAGAGATGGGGTTTGCTCCTGAAGATGTGAGAAGGGTCTTCGGACTCTATCATCGGTCTGAGTATAAGCGCTTTCAATTTTGCCCCATCATAAAATTGAAAGCTAAAAGCTTTGGCTTTGGATATCGAATCCCACTTTGTAAAAACCAGTTTGAATTAGAGGATATTTATAATGATTGATTTAATAGCTCAACATTTTGATGGAAATCAACGCCCCCAAATAAACTGTCTCGATCATGGCTTTGTTGCTCTGGTGGATGTCATGCCACGGGTCAGTTATGACGACAAAGTGCAAACTGCCGACCATGCGATTGTGCAAGCTGCTCGGGTCAGCTATGGAGCGGGGACTAAGAAGTTAAATGAAGATCGTGGGCTGCTGCGTTATTTGATGCGTCATCGTCATACCACTCCTCTTGAGATGGTTGAGTTTAAATTTCATTGTAAGATGCCTATATTTATTGCCAGACAGTGGATTCGCCATCGAACGGCTAATGTGAACGAAATAAGCGGTCGTTACTCGGTCATGAAAAGTGAATTCTATGTACCTGAAGAAGCCAATGTTCGGATGCAGTCCGCTAAAAATAAACAATGTTCAGAGGGGCAGCTCTCTTCTTCTGCAGCACAAAAAGTTGGAACAGGTATTCAAGACTTTTGTGATCATGCCTATGAAACCTATGAAGGATTTATGGATCAGGGGGTCGGGCGCGAGCAGGCTCGTATGGTTCTCCCACTTGGGTTATATACTGAGTGGTATTGGAAAATTGACCTTCATAACCTGCTGCACTTTCTTGCTTTGAGGTGTGATGCTCACGCTCAACAAGAGATTCAAGTCTATGGCGAAGCCATGCTCAAACTCATTGAGCCCATTGTTCCTTTGACCATAGAAGCTTGGAATGACTATCATCCTATGCGAGGAGCTGTTCTGCTTACCAAGCTTGAGGTGGAAGCACTTAACAAACAACTGGCGGATCAAAATATCTCTGTTCCTGTCCTTGATTCCGACAATAAAAGAGAGGGAGTTGAGTGGAAGGAAAAGGCGGAAGCCTTGGGATTAAAGCTTTAAAACCGTCTTTTTTTCTATTTACATCTCTTTTCAGAAGTTTCCCTTACTGAATAGTTTTTTTTCATCAAAGAAAGTATAGGTTGCATTCAGTCTCATTTCGTTATAAAAATCGGGGGTTAATCCCGGATCCTCAGAATTTTTGGGAAAATCGGTGGCAGTCATTGCAATCCAAGTGCTCTGTTAAAATCCTCGAATCACTCCAGTGAATCTGCGATTTTAACAGAGCACTTGAATCACAAGCACCACCCCCGCTTAGACCCAAAAATTCTGAGGATCCGGGATAATGATCAGGCCAACCAATCGCATTTTTCCCCCTATTCAGGGGTGATAGTGTTTGGGTTTGAATTGGATGGGATCACATCACTAGAGAGGAGATTATTTATGAGAAAATTGGTTTTATTAACAGTGCTTTTTATGTTACCTGCGGTGGGTTTTGCTAAGGCTAAAGTCTTTCGCTATTCCACTAATGCGGCCCCCACTACTCTAGACCCAGTTCAAAGTGCCACCAAGTACTCTAACATTATGGTGACAGCTATTTTTGATAGCCTCTATGAATACAAATATTTAAAACGACCTTATGAGTTGAAACCGAGTTTGGCAGAAAGCCTACCCACTGTAAGTAAGGATGGCTTAACCTATACCTTTAAAATCAAAAAAGGCATTTACTTTACTGATGATCCTGCTTTTAAAGATGGCAAAGGAAGAGAAATAGTAGCAGAAGATGTGGTTTATAGTTTAAAACGTCATTTTGACCCTAAAACTCGTCCTCAAGGGACTTGGTTATGGCAGAGTCGAATTGTTGGCTTGGATGATTGGAAGAAACAAGGCTCTGATTATAGTAAAGTAGTGGAGGGTCTAAAAACCACTGATAAATACACCATAGTAGTTAAACTAACCCAGCCTTACCCACAGTTTATCTACACGATGGCCATGGGTTTTTCTTCCGTTGTGGCACATGAAGTAGTTAAAAAGTATGGAAAAGAGATCACGATTCATCCCGTTGGATCTGGACCTTGGATGCTGAAAAGCTTCAATACCAAAAAAGCGGTATTGGTACGAAATCCAAAATATCGTGGTGATGTGATGGATCTGGAAGGTTATGATCCAAAAGTCCATGGCTTTACAGGTGTAGAAAAACTAAAAGGGCGTAAGCTTCCTATCGTTGATGTGGTGGAAGTAAACTTTATGAAGCAGGTGGCTGCTCGTTGGAGTTCCTTCACTAAGGGAAGTGAGATTCATAACGCCTCTTTACCAACTGAACAGCTGGAAAGAGTGGTTGAAAAGTTAAAGCCTCTCTCTTTTCGTAAAGACTACCAAAAGTATCGCGGTGTTTTAGATCCTGAATTTGGTTATGTTTATACTAATTTCAACATGGAAGATGAAGAGATTGGATACAGTGAAGATCCTAAGCAGAATGAAGCAAATAAAGCTCTACGCTGTGCCATCCGAAAGGCATTTAACTGGCGTCAAAGAGTGAAGCGTTTTTACAACGGAATCGGCGAACCCTTCCCTGGAATTATTCCTCCTGGTATTGATGGTTATGATCCTAATCTTTCTAAAGACTCTGTTGAGCAAGATGTTGCAGGTGCTAAAAAATTACTCGCAGCACATGGATGGAATAAAAAGAATTTACCAAAGCTGGTATCTCATGGTGTGGCCAGTGTGAGAACTCGTCAGTTTTTTGAGCAATTCCGTGGATGGCTCACTAAAATTGGTTATCCTCGTAAGAAGATCAAAATGAAAAGTTATGCTACTTTTGGTGACTACAACAAAGTAGTAAAAAACCGAAAAGCCATGCTCATTGGAATGGGATGGGGGCTTGACTATCCTGATAGTGAAAATGTACTTCAGCTCTATTATGGACCTAACGGTAGCCCAGGTTCTAACTCTGCTAACTATAATAACCCTGAGTACGACAAAATCTTTAAACAAGCTTCCACTATGCAGCCTTCTCCTGAGAGAACTAAGCTGTATCAAAAACTCAATCGTATTTTAATTGATGACTGTGTCACCATTGCTGGTTTCTCCAGAACTTCTGTTCTTATGTGGCACCCCAATGTCATTATGTTCCCAGTTGAAAGTGTGATGGGAAACTACTTTAAGTACGTAGACGTTCTTTAGCATTTGTAAGTGGGCTTCCTTTTAGAGGGAGTCCGCCTCGCTGACTTTAAAAAAGAAAAAATAGCCTATGGATTTATTAATTTTCTCGATTCGCAAGATCCTGTATGGAATTCCCCTGGTTCTTGGTGCGACTCTAATCACCTTTACTTTGATGGTTCATTTCGGACCCGATAAAACTTACGATCTCCTAGGGAAAAATCCTACTCAGGCGGAGATTGATGAAGTGCGTCATGAGCTAGGTTATGATCAGCCTTTCTTTAAGCGTTACTATGGTTATCTAGAAGAGCTGTTTACCTTGGACTTTGGTCACTCTGATTCCACCGGAGAAAAGGTTTCCTCTATTTTTAAAAAGACTATTCCCATTTCTTTGATGGTAGAGATTCCGGGTTTTGTTATTTATAACATTCTTGGGGTGATTCTGGCCTTACTCGCTGCCTTCTACCGAGGAGGGTGGATTGACAAAACGGTGATGGTCTTTGCGGTGGTGGGAATGTCGGTGAGCTTTTTAGTGGTGATCATTGGCTTTCAAATTATTTTTTGTTCTTCCTACGGACTTGATCTCTTTCCGGTGCAGGGTTGGGATATTAACTCCTTTTGGGATTATCTTAAATATGTCACTGTTCCTTCTATGGCCAGTGTGTTTGTGGCCCTTGGTTATAATACCCGTTTCTATCGGGCCGTAATTGTGGAAGAGATGGGACGAGATCATGTTCGCACAGCTAGAGCTTTCGGTTGTCATCCGGTGAAGCTTCTTTTTAAACATGTGCTCAAAAATAGCATGATTCCTATAGTGACCCGGATTATCATCACCATTCCCTACATTATTATTGGTGGAAGTTTGCTGATCGAAAGCTATTTTAATATTCCCGGGGTGGGTTATGTAATTTACGAAGCCATTACCACCGGTGATCTTCCTATTATTAAAGCCGCGGTGGGTGTGACCGCTATACTTTATGTATTAGCACTGACTCTCACAGACATTATGTATCAAGTTGTTGATCCAAGGATATCATTGAAATGAATAATAAAAATGCAGATGCTCTTCCCACCTCCGAGCTTCCCAAAGAATCCCTTTGGACTAAGGCTCTCTACAAATTTGTCAGGGACCGTTGGGGGATCGTAGCCTTTGGTGTGGTGCTCCTTTACTTTTTAGTGGCAATATTGGTTGGTTTTGAAGTGGTGGCAGCCAATTGGGATGAACTGATCACAGATGGCTATGAGGGAATGTCCTCCAATCATTGGTTTGGGACCAACATTAATGGTCAAGATATCTATCAAAGAGCTATATATGGAACCAAGACTGCTTTTGAAGTGGGACTCGTAGTGGCATTGCTGTCTACCTTGATTGGCTGGATATTAGGAGCCATTGCAGGCTATTTTAGTGGAACTTGGATTGATGAAATTATCATTTGGCTCTATGGCTGCTTAGACTGTATTCCTTTTTATCTTTTTGTAGCGGCCCTTGCTTTTGCCTTAGAAGAAAATCCCTATGCCATGCACATTGCGATGATCTCTACCTTTTGGACGGCCACTTGCCGGATTGTACGAGGTGAGGTAATTAAAATCAAGCACTTAGAATATGTGGAAGCAGCACGAGCCATAGGGGTTGCACAGATTTTGATCATTGTAAGGCACATCATGCCTAACACAACCCATCTGGTACTCGTTCAATCCACTATTGCTTTTGTAGGAGCCATCAAGAGTGAAGTGATCCTAAGCTTTTTAGGATTGGGTGTGAAAGAAGGTGTGAGCTGGGGACTCATGATTTCCGAAGCCACCGGAGAGGTGGCCGCTGGACGCTTTAATAACTTTTTAGCTGCTTCTAGCTTTCTCTTCTTTTTAGTTATTGCCTTCAATGTTTTTGCAGACTCGTTACAAGATGCATTAGATCCAAAAAAGGTTTCATAAATGAGCGCAGTTTTACAGGTAAAAGATTTAGTTGTTGAGTTTAAAACGGATAAAGGAACTGTTCGTGCGGTGGATGGTATCAGCTTTGATGTGCTACAGGGAGAAACTCTGGGCATTGTGGGTGAATCGGGTTGTGGAAAATCTGTGACCTCATTGTCTATCATGCAGTTGATTCCATCTCCTCCCGGTGAGATCGTTGCGGGGCGGATCCTCTATAAAGGAAATGACCTCCTCAAATACCCGGAAAGGAAAATGCGTAAGGTGAGGGGGAATGATATCTCCATGATCTTTCAGGAACCCATGACCGCATTAAATCCAGTATTTACGGTCGGTAACCAAATGGTGGATGTGATTAAGCAGCACCGGAAAATTTCCTCCTCCGAAGCTCGCAAAGTAGCTATAGAAATGTTAGAGCAGGTGGGAATTCCCGTTCCTGAAAAACGTATTGATGAATATCCTCACCAGATTTCGGGGGGTATGCGCCAAAGGGTGATGATTGCCATGGCTTTATCTTGCAATCCTGCTGTCCTATTAGCAGATGAACCCACTACCGCTTTGGATGTGACCATTCAAGCTCAAGTTTTAGAGCAGGTGAATTTACTCAAAGAAAAATTCGATATGGCGGTGGTTCTTGTTACCCATGACCTCGGTGTGATCGCTGAAACTTGTCAACGGGTGATTGTAATGTATTGTGGGCAAATAGTTGAAAAGGCAGATGTAAAAACCATATTTGCTTCTCCCCGTCATCCTTATACCAAGGGGTTACTCACCTCCATTCCTCGGATTCGTAAAGAGAAAATTAATACTTTGCCTATTATCGAAGGAATGGTTCCCGACTTA
Source organism: uncultured bacterium (assembly GCA_964343805.1). Classification (GTDB taxonomy): domain Bacteria; phylum Bdellovibrionota_B; class Oligoflexia; order CAYFLR01; family CAYFLR01; genus CAYFLR01. The sequence continues at coordinate 10,034 of CAYFLR010000075.1, forward strand.
TTAAACCTCCCAAAGGGGTGTCGTTTTGCAGACAGATGTCCAAGGGTTCAAGAAAAGTGTCGTAATGAACAACCCACGTTAACCGGGGTTGATGAAAAAACTATGGTGGCCTGCTTTTATCCCCATGTAGACGAAGAATGAGATGATATGGATACAATTTTAGAAGTAAAAAATTTAACAAAGTTTTTTCCCATTCGCGGTGGATTTTTTCGAACTGTGGTGGGCCATGTTCGAGCAGTGGATGATGTGAGCTTCACCATCAACAAAGGTCGAACCCTTGGTTTAGTGGGTGAGTCGGGTTGCGGTAAATCTACATTAGGTCGAGCCATTTTAAGACTGCATGAGCCCACCAGTGGGGACATACTCTTTAAAAATGAAAAAATACTTGGTCTTTCTAATCAAGAGATGCTGGAAAAGCGTGCGGATATGCAGATCATTTTTCAAGATCCTTTCGCTTCATTAAATCCTAGAATGACCATCAGGGAAATATTATTGGAGCCGCTCAATACTCATAACATTGGTACTCCCTCTGAAAGGTTAGAAAAGATTTACTCTCTTTTAGAGATTGTAGGTCTAAGAAAAGTAGTGCTCAACCGCTATCCCCATGAGTTTTCAGGGGGACAACGCCAACGGATTGGAATAGCAAGGGCGCTGACTTTAAATCCTCAATTTATAGTGGCGGATGAACCCGTCTCTGCTTTAGATGTATCTGTACAGTCTCAAGTTTTAAATCTCATATCACGACTGCAAGAAGAATTTGGCATCTCCTTTTTATTTATCTCTCATGATTTAGCGGTGGTGCAACACATCAGTCACGATGTGGGTGTGATGTATTTAGGGAAATTAGTTGAACTCACTGACAGTGAGAGACTTTATAACAACCCTAAGCATCCTTACACTCAGTCACTTATCAATGCGGTTCCCGTGCCTGATCCAGAAGTACAAAAAGCTCATCAACCTTTAGAAGGTGATGTTCCTTCACCCATCAATCCACCCAAAGGATGTTATTTTCACCCACGTTGTCCGGTTGCTACTCCTATTTGTAAAGAGGAATACCCTCGTCCTAAGAATTTAGGAACCGAGAAAGAGCCACATATTGTTTCTTGTCATCTCGTGTAAACAAGAAAAGGGCCAGGAGAAAAAATCCCCTGACCCTTTCCGACCTCGGGAAAAGACCAATAGCTACCTAATTAAGCTTAGGGCCATTTCTGGATTTTGATTTGCTTGAGTCAATACGGCGGTACCGGCTTGAGCCAAGATTTTATTTTGGGTGAGAGCAGCTGTCTCATTTGCAAAGTCCACATCACGAATACGAGAGTTGGCAGCACTCATGTTTTCAACGGTGATACCTAAGTTCGCCACCGCTTTTTGCAGACGACTTTGGTTTGCTCCCAGTGCCGCTCGCTGTCCTGATATTTTTACTAAAGCAGAGTCAATGATATCTAGCTTTTCAGCAATTCTAATCCTTTCGGGTGCATTGTCTTGTCCAAGTTGGGGACCGATTTCATTTTCTTTGCCTAAACCTAGGACTGCGGAATCCACCTTTAGGTCTTTAAATTGAAGGACTAACGAGTCGGTATTTTCAGTTTTTCCAGAGCCAATTCCCACATGGAGAGAGATATCATTCATCTCTTTGCCTCGGGAGACTCCTTTTAATACCTTGAGACCATTGAACTCAGTAACATTGGAGATCCTATCTACCTCATCTACCAGCTCCACATACTCTTTGTTGAGGTATCCTCTCTCTCGATCTCCAATTGTGTCACTGGCTGATTGGACAGAGAGCTCTCTGAGTCGAATGAGAATATTGGTGATCTCATTGTAGGCTCCCTCAGCCGTTTGAATCATTGAAATACCATCGTTCGCATTCCGTCGTGCTTGGTTTAGACCTTTAATCTGAGCCTTTAAAGATTCAGAAATGGCTAAACCTGCAGCATCATCAGCGGCTTTGTTAATCCGATGACCCGATGACAGTTTTTCCAGGTTTCCGTTGAGTCTGTTGACATTTTTGGCTAATTGCCGTTGTGCGGTAAGCGAAGATACATTGGTTTTAATACGTAATCCCATGTCTTCCTCCTTGAATAAAAAACGTTAACTAAAATCCCTGTTACGTTTGGAAGAGCTCCAATCCCTTCCTTTATCCCGGATCCTCAGAACTTTCGGGCGGCCTAGGCTGTGAAAATCCATGGCAATCATTGCACTCCTAAAACTCTGTAAAAATCCTCGACTCACCCCCAGTGAGTCTGCGAGTTTTACAGAGCTTTCGAATCACAAGCATCACCCTGGATTTAGCACAAAAGCTCTGAGGATCCGGGCTACAAGTAGTAGGCAATTATTACCTACATTGTTGTCCTCGCCAGATGAGGATTGAACTTAAATTGGATTTTGTAAAATACTGAAAATAAAAGAATAAAAATAAAAAAGTGTCAAACTGACAAAAATAAATAGATTAAATGTGTTGGGAATGTTGATGAAATGTAAAAATGGGAGGGGGGAGACGGGTTCCGCTGGGGGGCAACGGAACCGTGTCTTAGAGACCTCTCCTATTAACGAATCAAGCTTAAGGCCATTTCTGGACTTGTGTTCGCTTGAGTTAATACAGCTGTACCTGCTTGCGCTAGGATTTTATTTTGAGTGAGTGAAGCTGTTTCACTTGCAAAGTCCACATCACGAATTCGTGAATTGGCAGCACTCATATTCTCAACGGTAATGGCTAAATTCCCTACCGCTTTTTGCAGACGACTTTGGTTGGCACCGAGAGCCGCTCTTTGCCCTGATATTTTGATGAGAGCGTCATCAATAGTATCCAGTTTTTGGGCAATTTCTGCTCTTGGAGGCGCATTATCTTGACCAAAGGTGGGGCCAATTTCGTTTTCTTTTCCGAGTCCTAAAGTTTGAGAATCCACTTTAATTTCGGAAAAGTCGAGTTTCAAACTATCTGAATTGCTTTGCAAACCAGATCCAGTACCAATATGCAAAGTAATATCGGTCATCTCTTTACCACGAGAATTTCCTTTGAGCACCTTAAGACCGTTGAACTCTGTTACATTAGCGATTCGATCTACTTCGTCAACTAACTCAGTATATTCTTTATTAAGATATCCACGCTCTCGATCTCCAATAGTATCACTGGCGGATTGCACTGAAAGCTCTCTCAGTCGAATAAGAATATTACTTATTTCACTATAGGCACCTTCAGCCGTTTGAATCATAGAAATACCATCATTTGCGTTACGACGAGCTTGGTTAAGACCTTTCACTTGAGCCTTTAAGTTCTCTGATAAGGCAAGACCCGCTGCGTCATCTGCTGCTTTGTTGATACGTTGACCTGATGATAACTTCTCTAAGTTATTGTTCAGTCTTCCGATGTTGTTGCCTAATTGTCGTTGGGCAGTCAATGATGCCACATTGGTTTTGATGCGTAACCCCATTAGTTCCTCCTTGAAACTTTTTTTGTCAATTCCCTTTTAACTGCTAACAGACCTTTAGGTAGGCCTTTTCCTTTAGCAAGTGAGGCATATGTTACCTACAACAAGGGGTTCGCCAACGGAGGAAATTACTTGAGTTTGAAAATTATAAGTATTTGAAAATAAATAATTAAATATGGAAATGTGCTAAAATCGCAATTTATCATTGCGTAAAATTAAATGATAAAATGGTAAAAAGTATATAAAATCCTTTGAATTACAACTCCTTGTATGGGGGATTACTGGGGGCGTACTGGTATTCCCCTGAGAGAAGAAATAGAGTATTATATATAATAGAAATGATGCGAGAGTATTTTCTTAGGATTTAAATCGGAAATAACATGTGTAAGATGCTTTCATATGCCCTATTTGCTTACATCTTTGGATTGCTAATGGGGGCAAATTCTCCTCTTTATTCCTGCCCAAACTTACATAATGAAGCGGTCAATGCCCAAGTTGTCAAAGATCTACCCCAATCTTTAGAAGGTTGGAAGGAACTTATTTTCAGTCATGCTTCGGTTGCAGGAGAAGGCGAGTTTTTTTTCTATGAAAAGCTACTCTCTTTAAAAAAGAGCTCTTTCAATGCCAAAGAGTGGAATGATTTGCTGCAATTCTGTGGTGAGAAATATTTTGCAAGTTCTAATAAAGTTGATCCCAAGTCGCCTTTTAGGAAGAGAGGGTTAAGCAGGGCTCTTAGTTTACTCCATCGGCCTGATCTTTTTATCTCTTCAGCTATTGAATCAGGAATGTCTGCTAAAGAAGCCTTTGCCGTTTATCAGAAATTGGTACAAGAGTCTTTTGAGACCGCTCCTTCCTATACTAAATATGAAGCTGAACAAGTATTAGATTTTGCCAAGGTCATTCAGAGGGAAATAAAAGAAAGTGAAATGCCGGCGGAAGGTGGGACTATATACATATTTGGTAGTTATCCCAATTTCAAAGCTCAACTCTATAAATCAGATATTGATGTTGCCACCCATCATGTGAGCGGAAGCGCTGCAAAGAAAATATTAAGATCCGCTTATGAACGTTTTTTTAGTGAATATGGCGAGAAGAAGCCCCTCTCTTTAAGTGAGGATTTTTTCCTCTATTATCATTTGCCCCTATATGCCAGCTTTAATCCGATCATGATAAAGATTTCTGCCGAGGGGGTTTTTCTGCAAGTCTATCCGATGGAGTTTGTCTACTCACGGCCCAATCAGCATATGCAAGCTGTAGAGCAACCAATGGAATGGAAAATAGATTAAAGCTTAGGAGGGCCAAAAGCCATTATCATACCAAATTTTCTCTTGTAACTCTTTGTCGATCGCTGCGAGATCATCTAGATGACCATCCTCAAATTCTACTAACCATTTATAGAGGGCCTTTTCATCAGGATCATTGGTGCTGTTCATACGATCTCGATAAAGGGCGATGGCTGCTTTTTCCATCGACATAGCGGCAGCTATGGCAGCAGCTTCGTAACTTGCGGAAGAGATTTCATCTTTCAACTTTTTGGTTAGAACTTTGGTATCAACTGAATTGGAATCTTCAGATGGCAGTTTATCTTGTTGAAATTCGCCGGTCTCTTTAAAGCTTTTGAATTGAGCTGCTAAAACTTCGCAATGTTCGGTTTCCTCATTAGCCATATGCATAAAGAACTCTTTAACAGTTGGATTGGGCGTTTGTTCGGCAACATTTTTGTAAAATTCATAACCTCGTTTTTCCAGTAGTATGGCGCTTTTCAAAATATCTAATGCTTTATTATCCAAAATTTTCCCTCCCTTTCTTTGGGCTTTACACCTCAAACTAGAAGGATCATATCTTTCGTTTTTCAGAATGTAAATAAGAGACTTGCTCTCTTTACTTGAAATTTTTGTAAAATAATGTATAAATAAATATTAGACAAAGTAATTTTAAGGAGGAATATATGAATATTCTCATTGCCGGTGCTACCGGTTTTATAGGATCAAAATTAGTAAGAACCCTTTTAAGCAAGGGGTATAATGATATTCGGATTTTAACTCGCAACTTGCCAAAAGTAAAAGCTCCCGGTTTCGAGTCTATTAAATACTTTAAATGGAATCCGGAAAAAGGGGAGATCGATAAGAACTGTTTGAGCTGCTTGGATGTGGTTGTTAATTTAGCCGGTGATAACATCGCCAGCGGGAGGTGGTCCGCAGGAAAAAAAGAGAGGATTTTAAATTCACGTGTCGCTAGTACACGGCTGCTGGTGGATTCTTTAAACCAACTTGATAATCCGCCCCAGGAATTCTTAAATGCGTCGGCAATCGGTATTTATGGAGATCAAAGAGATAAGGAATTAGATGAAAAATCTGAAAGAGGAAATAGTTTTTTAGCAGAAGTATGTAGCCGCTGGGAGCAAGAGTTAAATCTTAAATCAGTCCAAAGTTATATTCTTAGAATAGGCATTGTTTTAGGTAGCCAAGGCGGGGCTCTTGCAAAAATGCTCCTCCCTTTTAAGATGGGACTAGGAGGGCGTCTTGGTGAAGGAAATCAATTTATGAGTTGGATTCATGTTGATGACCTTGTTAATCAAATGATTTATCTAATTGAAGGTAAAGGGGAGCCTGGTGTTTATAACGGTGTCGCACCAGAACCAGTTACCAACAAAGATTTTACTAGAATTTTAGGTCAAACTTTAAAAAGACCCACCCCTTTTCCGGTTCCCCGACTCGCTCTAAAAGTAGCCATGGGTGAGATGTCGGCCCTTTTACTTGAAAGTCAAAGAGTGACTCCTACCAAGTTTTTAAAAGCTGGGTTTGAATTTAAGTATCCTCAGTTGGGTGGGGCTTTGGATAATTTAATTTCATAAAAATAGCACAGACTGTTATGATGAAAATGTTTAATTTTTTATGATAAGCAGAAAATGAACTATAATTGGAAAAAAAGATCCGTCCTTTTCTTTGTGCTACTGTTTCTGGTATGGGTTTTTTATTATATCTTCAGTAATCAACAAGACTTTCTTGTTTTAAATCAAATAAGCTTTTCTGATGTTGCACTTATCGGGATCTGCTATTTACCAAGTCTTTACCTACTAAGTCTCCTCAATCAACTTCTTTTCAGAAAGTTGAATATTCATATTTCTATGCTGGAATCGCTCAGCCTTTGTAATCTTACATCTATTTTTAATTATGCTGTTCCTATACGTGGGGGAGCTGCATTTAGAGCCTTTTATCTAAATACTTATCATCAGGTATCCTATTCCTATTTTATAGGGTCTCTGGCTGTGACTTCTTTTATTATCATCTCTGTGATTTCCTTTGTTGGTATTATTTCACAAGGGGTTCTTTGGATTCAATTTGACCTGATAGATTGGTTTTCTCTGGTTATTTTTGCCTCTTTTATCTTACTTTTTATTATCGTTATGATCCTAAAAATAAACCCTCTCAGTCATTTTCAAATACAAAATGGCTTTTTAAAAAAAGTTGATAGGGTATTTAAATCTTGTGAAATGATCCGCAAAGATCGCTCACTCGTAGGATTGATAATCCTAATCAGTATACTCAAAGTTTTAATTGGTGCTTTTATTACTTACCTCTGTTTTAATGCCATTTCAAATCCTATTGAATACAGCAAAATCCTACATCTAGCTTGTATTTCAAACTTTACTACTTTGTTGAGCATCACTCCAGGTGCCATAGGTGTTCAAGAGGGAATTATGATGTTTGTTGGGAAAACGCTTGCTATAAGTCAGGCTGATATTCTCATGGTGTCCTTTATAAACCGAATGGCTTTTCTAGTTATAAATACTTTACTGATTCCTCCTTCACTCTATACCCTCTTTGGTAAGGATTGGGGTAAACAGTTACTATCCATAATTAGATCAACCCAAGAGGAATCCCGTAAGTAGGATAATTTGTTTTAACTCCTTTATCCAGGTATAATAGCTCCAACTGATAACATGTTTAATTAGGTTTATTAAGTATGCACTTATTAATTGTAATTCCTTGCTTAAATGAGGAAAAGTACATTGATAAAGTTATTGACTCTATTCCTAAAAAATTTGCTGGAGTGGAACAGTTTGAAATTTTAGTGGTTGATGATGGCAGTGTCGATAAAACTGCTGTTATCGCACAAGGATCAGGGGCTAAGGTCCTATCTCATGCCACCAACTTTGGTGTAGGGAGAGCCTTTAAGTCGGGTCTAGAATATGCGATTAAGCATAAATTTGACATTATGGTGAACATAGATGGAGATGGCCAATTTGATCCATCTGATATTCATAAATTGATCGATCCCATTATCCAAGGAAATGCCGATTTTGTGACAGCTTCCAGGTTTTTGAATAAAGCTGAAATAAAAAATATGCCCAGAATAAAATTATGGGGAAATAAACAGATAACTAAGCTGGTGAGCCGATTATCGGGGGTTGAGTTTACGGATGTATCTTGTGGTTTTAGGGCTTACTCTAGAGAAACAATGCTTAAGTTGAATCTTCAAGGGACATTTACATACACTCAAGAAAGCTTCCTCAATCTCGCTTTCAAAAATTTAAAAATTATCGAAGTCCCGATTACTGTAAAATACTTTCCTGAAAGAAGGTCGAGAGTCGCAGACAGTATTCCTAAATATGCCATGAATACCTCCATCATTCTTTTTCGAACCTATCGAGATTACCGTCCGCTCAGGTTTTTCTGGTCCATAGCTTTAGCGTGGTTTTTACTTAGCCTCAACTTCGGAACTTTCTTTTTAACCTGGAGAATCACCTACGGACATTTTTCTCCTCATATATGGTCGGGCTTTACCGCAGCCACTTTTCTCTTTTTAGGACTCATTTTTTTTATAATGGGGGTGGTTGCAGATATGATGGATCGCATTCGAAATAATCAAGAAGAGATTCTCTACTTTTTGAGAAAAAATTCTAAATGATTTTCAATCCCTCTGGTTTTACAAAATTTCCCAAATGGAAACTCCACTCTCGTTATAAAGCAGCTTATATTTATCAGGAAAGCTAGATAGTCTTTGATAGGATAATCCGGATAGTCCCGGCCATGCAAAGACTCGTCTGGATAGATAGATATATTTTATTTGCAGATCTTTCAAAATCTTTAACATCTTTGGGTGGTTTATATATTTACTAACAAGTGAGACATAATAATTTTGATGCTCTTTTGTAGTACGGTAAAAATTAGGAGTAGGGAAGAAGGAGAGCATCACTTCAAAGCCGGTATAGTACTCTAAGTAGAGAGCGGCATCCATAATAAAAGCGGTTTTCCACCCTAGAAAAGTTCGACCTAAAAAGTGTTTGGAGGGGTCGAGTTCTTTGCTGTTTTTAATCCACTCAAAAGCTTTTAGATCTTCTGGGAAAACGGCAGATCGTCTTTTCATTAATTCAAAGGCTTCGTAGTTTTTAGTGATGCGGGGATACATATCCCAGATGATAATATAGAAAAAGCAGCAATTAAGAATCAATAGAGCCGTTTTATACATTCTTACCTTATGGGAATTTAATATAGGGAGGATGACCTTATGCCCTAAAAAGAGGATCATGCGCAGGAGAAAAAAGAAAAAGAAAGCCACTCCCAGTGTCACTGGTACAAACATGAGCATTTTATAAAAGTAAGAGCTAACGAAGAACATCCCTAACTTTTTAGGAAACGGAGAGATGAGAAATTGAGTCCATACCACCAACCCGATTAAACAGTAAGTCTGGGCCTGGTGTCTTTTAAATGGAGGGAGGAAGAGTGCTAAAAACATAAAAAGGAGCCCCCATATGGCAAAAGCTGATGAACGGCTCTTAACCCCACTACCTGGATCTGTGCCAGGAGGATAAAAAATGGAATTCCACTCTTTTTTAAAGTCATCATAATTCTTGATAAGTTCAGTATCGAGAGCTGCTTTGGTGGGGGAATTATCAACTTTAACCATATCGGCAGCTCTTTTTAGCGTGAGCAAATTAGGAGTAATAAAAACAGCACACAGACTAGCAAATAGAAATCCATAGAGGACCATAAATTTTGCTCGATGTAAAAACTGCGCTCTTGGAAAATAGATGAGCCCAAAGAAAAAGAAAAGTAGGAGAAAATAGAGTAAGAAAGGAACAGAATTGTAGTGGAAGTATTGACTGCCCGTAACCATGAGCGCCATAATCAAGACGATTTTACCAAACTTTTGCCAAGGTATTTTTTCCCAGCTGCTTTTATGAAGGGGTAATATATTTAGGAGATAGGATGCGGTGGTGAATATAAAAAAGTAGGAAGCTATTTAGGCATTTTTCCCTCGGTGGGCAAAGAGATTGCTGGGGACATTACTATAAAAAACCACAATGACAGCTAAAAGGAGTGCAAACAGGTTGTTGTTAAAGAGCTTAAGACCAAATTGATAGGTGGCCAGTAAGATGAGGATATTAAACAGATTGGTCATAAAAACAATGGATTCGCTGCTTTCCATGTTAAAAATTCCACTGTTTAGGGCCAGAATCCAAGCAAAACCTGCCGGGTAATTGGCTCTAGCATTAGGCACTGCATCAAAACTAAAACCTCCATTCAGAATATCTTGAGAGAGCATAGAGAGCATCACGGGGTCGTGAAGGGGAGCAACAATAAACTCTCTTAGAGGGCCCCAAAAGAGATAGATACATACAGTAACTAGGAATAGAACGAACACTCTATAAGGATTTCTGATGGTTTTAAAAACATGGGTGAGATAGCTCTTTCTTTCGTCATAGATTAACTTCCCACTATAAAGAAAGAGTCCTCCGAAACCCATCTTGATGAGGGGAACTGGAAAGGTCATACCGAGAGTGGAGAGCCAATTAAAAACCACAACAGTAGTACTGAGGCCTAGGCACAGGTAAGTAATCCAGTGGATTGGTTCATAAGGTAATAATTTCTTCCACAAAGTTTTGCCCACCACATAGCCGAAGGTATAGAATGTGGCTAAGATAGCCAATAGGAGATAGATCCTTTCAGATAAAAGATGAATAGAATATCCAAACAGGGCTGCACTGGCCATCAAGAGAGGTAAAAGATACCATCTAGGTAGATATTTCATTAATTTGCTCGAAGAATAATTTACTAACAATTTTAGCTAATTAAAAAAAAATTGTAAATGTGAATAAAAGGGAGCGAGGGGACTATCTGATTAAGGATAAAGCCATTTCTGGGTTTTGATTGGCTTGGGTTAAAACTGCAGTTCCTGCCTGAGATAGGATTTTGTTTTGAGTGAGATCTGCCGTTTCGTTAGCAAAATCTACATCTCTGATCCTTGAGTTGGCCGCACTCATATTTTCGATGGTGATACCTAAATTTCCCACCGCTTTTTGTAAACGGCTCTGGTTTGCTCCAAGGGCCGCTCGTTGTCCGGAAATTCTTTGCAGGGCATTGTCAATGACATCCAACTTTCCCGCAATATTGGAGCGTTCTGGTGCATTTTCTTGACCTAAGGTCGGACCAATTTCATTCTCTTTACCAAGTTTAAGAATGCTTGAATCTATTTTGAGAGTTTTGAAATCGAGTACCAATGAGTCGGTATTTGCCTCTTTTCCCGATCCAATTCCAATATGGAGGGAAATACTGTCCATTTCCCTATTGCGTGAAAAGCCTTTTAATACTTTTAACCCATTGAATTCAGTAACATTAGCGATCCGATCCACTTCATCCACCAGTTCCACATACTCTTTATTTAAATAACCCCGCTCCATATCTCCAATAGTGTCACTCGCTGATTGAACTCCTAATTCTCTTAAGCGTATGAGAATATTGGTTATTTCATTGTAGGCTCCTTCTGCAGTTTGAATCATACTAATTCCATCACTTGCATTTCTACGAGCTTGGTTTAAACCCTTGATTTGAGCCTTTAGAGATTCTGAAATAGCTAAACCAGCAGCATCATCAGCAGCCTTGTTAATACGGTGGCCTGATGACAGCTTTTCTAAATTACTATTTAGGCTTGAAGTGTTTCTTTCAAGTTGTCTCTGAGCAGTAAGTGAAGACACATTTGTTTTTATGCGAAGTCCCAAGTTTCCTCCCTGAAAACACTAATGACTCCTACAAAAGAAGATATGATCTTGTAGTGTAAAAGTAATATTAGAATCTAAGCCATATTCTCAACCCATGATATGAGTCGCCTAAAATGGGTAAAGCTTGATGTTTATTTATTAACTCACTGAAGTTGTAGCTTTAATACTTGAGAGGAGGGAAAATTCCAAGACAAATTCAGTATTTATTATGTTGATATGTTGGTTTAAGTAGTTGATTGTATATGAATATTAAGTTAAATTTATTATATTCTCAAGTTGAAATAGGCTCCATCCGATATAAAATCCATGAAAGCGATAGTTATCACAATTGTAATATTACTCCTTACTGGATGCACTAAAAATAACGATGCAGAGCAAAAGACTGTAGGGGGAGGGCAGATTCAAACTGGGAACAGTAGCTGCAATTTGGAATTGGACACCTACAGGCTTGAAGAGGTCAATTCTGCGGATGGAACTTCAGGTTCAGCTCCTTTAGATATAAAGATGGCACTGTTTGAAACTGTGGAGCAAGCCACCGAGGCGGATGCCCCTCTGCCTAGTTTCTATTTGGCTTATCATATCAATGACTTCTTCGGCACCCAGTATCGAAAAATCCTATTTCCTAAAAATACAGCATTTAAAATCGAAAATACCGGAGACGAGGTGGTTTATTGTGCCAAGCATCAAGTGAGTAAGAAAGAGATGATGAATGCTCGTCGCAAAGCCCTCACTGAACCAGAATATAATGAGTTAATTGATTTTTACGATAATTTCTATTTTGTTTTCTGTGCCACCTATATAGGAAAAACCCTAGAGAAGGGTGAACTATACAGCCCATACGATATTCAGCACTTTATGTTGGACTACAGCTTAGGGGACTACACTGGCTGCAGTAATGGTGAAGCTATAGATAAAGCCTATCAAGAGGGTAAACCCATCGATATTGATCAAGAGAGTTTTCAATATACACTTCTCAACAAGGTGTGTAGTGGAATCAAGACAGTCAATGAGTATCTATAAGATGGTCAGTTGGCACTCAAGATTATGAAAGTGCAGGAGCTTCGAGAGGCGGTTGATGATAGTGGAAAAAGGATCAAGTCAGAAGAAGAAATTGTAGCACTTGTGAATGCGGATCTTCCTCCTGAGTTTCGTCGAGCTGTTCTATATCCCTTTGAAAAGCACGAACAAATTACCGATTTACTTCCTTCCTTTCTGGTCTACGATCTGAATGATGTGTATAGAACCAAAGAACGAGCTAACGAGGCTTTTCAATATGCCTTTGCGAACATGTACTCACGTGAATTAGATCTATTTCGATCAAAAGAGCAATATGAGGAGCAGGATGGGGAAATAGATCAGGCAGATGAGTTTATTCCTGAATTCAATCTTTTACGGAAATTTATTAAAGGCAGATGGAACACTCGTGTAGCTAGAGCAGGAAATAAAGAGGGAAGTCAAACTCTCTCCTGTGAAAGTGCTTCAGTGGCTGTAGAGACAAAATCTATGTCTACCGATGTTGGAGGAAGTATGCCGCTACCCACACCAGCTCCCAGAAAGAGAAAAACCGATGATACGAAGCAAAAAGTTTTCCAATCTATTAATGAGCGATTTGAAAAAGGCTATGAAGATCTGGAAGGCCTTACAGATGAGCAAGTGAATACTTTTTATCAAAACTGTGTGAATAAAATAGAATCTCAAAAGAGTGCAGATAAATCTAAGAAAGATGCTGTGAAGGACACCAAACCCTATTTTATGGGTGCGAGTGATGTCTTCCATGTGGGAACCTGGCGTTACCATAATTATGAATTTAAACCGGGAACGGATAAATAATGCGGTACCTTAGTTTACTCATTTTAATATTGATTCTTTTTGCCTGCGAAAAGAAGGAAGATGATGCTGCTGAAATCAAAGCTGCCGATTTCTATCAAGATTCAGTGGCTTCCACCTATGGTACTGCGGGTCGTATTAAAGCAGGGCGACTCTATATTCCTCCTGAGGTATTTTTAGCTGATAAATTACTCAAGAGAAATCTACAGAAAGGAAATCTCATTAGTAGTGGTTACCTCACATTTTATATCCATGACGAATTCTCTGAAGAGGTCTTTCAAGGTGGAAGTGGAGCGGTCACAGCCACTCAAGAGCAACTGTCCGTCTGTATTAATAATCCCGACTATAATAATTTTGAAGCCAATCCTCCCTATTGCGATTATTTAGATTCCAGTGGGCAAACCGTCAATGTCCTTGGCTGGGTTAAAGCTGCTATTGAAGTCTGGAAACTTTCCATCATGGATTATCTGCGGAATGTGGTGATTCCTCGCTACCAAAGCAGTGGTGATTTAAAGAAACTGGTGAATGAACAACTGATTGCTGACTTTGTTCAAAGCCGAAAGATCGTAAGAACTACCAATGCCGCTTATGCAGATTTGATTATCTGGATACCCTGGAGGGGAAATAAATATTATAGAGATCGTGAGTCGGGTCGAGAATGCCATATGTACTATAATGATGGCGAGGAAGTGGCTCCAGGAAGAACAACCTATGACCTGTTTGGTACTGATCGAATGATTCCCTATCTCCATCTTCCCATCAATGACCCTAAGCAGCGTTATTCTAATTCATGCTTTGATTTTCCGGTTATTATTCATGAAATGGGGCATGCCATGGGTATTGCCGACACTTACAGTTATGGCGATGCCTATTCAATGGATGGTCACCCCGTTAATACTTTAATGAGAGATTTGAATGGTTTTTCCCAGAATTTCATTCCGGCGAGAGACGATCAATTATCTATAACTACAGTATTTTTACATAAACTTTATGAAAAGGATGTGTCTAAGCTAAATCAGGTCATAGACCCGATCACTGGCTGTTTACAATACATCTCAACCCCGGTTGGAGAAACGGGGCTTGGTTGTGTTGAGTAAAGATTAGAAAAGTATTTCCCCCCTAATACTTTGTCTAAATAGCAATCCCCCCGCTATTTGAGAGAAGGTGTGTTCCTATTTACCCCCCAACTAGGACTTCACTCACTCGAGAACTTACATTTGTTTTTTCGTCAGTTGAGCCTGGAGAGAGGCCCATTCGTCATAGCTCAATGAACGGAAGTGGTTTTCTACATTTATTAGGAGGACGAGATGTTGTTAAGGAAAGTTTTATTACTGGGGGCTTTTATTTTTAGTGTGGCTGAGCTTAATGCAGGGCCAGCGGCAGAGATTATTCCTGGGGAATATATAGTTAAGTTTAAAGAGAAACAAGAAATTGGTGCTCAAGGTTTTAGAGGAATACTACCAAATATTGTTAAAAGGATGGGAGCAAAAGTTTTAAAGAGGTTTAAAGGTTTTAAGAAATTCGCCCATATTAAAACCAATCAAAAAGGTCTCTTTCAGTTACTAGAGATGAGAGATGATATCGAGTATGTGGAGCCAGTCTATCGCGTTTATGCCATTAATCAAAATTATCTCAATGAGGGTATGGCCACATCTCGAGACCCTGCCTTTGAAGATGATGGGCAAAATAGCGTTTACAACCCTGATATTAGTAGGCAGTGGGGCTTAGAATCCAGTGGTGATGTGGACCTGGACATCTTAGATGCTTGGAAAATATCTAAGGGATCAGATGAGGTTGTGGTGGCTGTGATTGACTCTGGTATCGATTACAATCACGAAACTCTCAAAGGAAACATATGGACAAACAAAGGGGAGATTCCAAACAATGGTCGTGATGATGATAACAATGGTTATGTGGATGACTATGTGGGTTGGGACTTTTACAATGATGATCCATGGCCCTATGATGATAACCGTCACGGAACCCATTGTGCGGGTGTTATTGGAGCAAAATCGAATCAATTAATGGGAGTGGCTCCTAATGTTAAATTAATGGGACTCAAGTTTTTAAGTAAATCAGGTGGAGGAAGTACTTCCGATGCGATTGCTGCCATTGATTACGCTATTTCTAATGGTGCCCGAGTGTTAAATAATAGCTGGGGCGGCGGGGGATACTCCCGTGCTTTAAAAGAGGTGATTAAGAAATCCCATGAGGCAGGAGCTATCTTTATTGTGGCTGCAGGAAACAGCAAAAAGAACTTAGACAGAACTTCTTCTTATCCAGCTAGTTACACCATCGATAATATTATTTCTGTTGCTGCAGTGAAGGAAGATGCCAAGCGAGCTAGCTTTAGCAACTACGGAAAAAATTCTGTTCATGTAGGAGCCCCCGGATATTCTATTTTAAGTTCGGTTCCTGGTGGACTCCAATACTTAAATGGAACCTCTATGGCAGCTCCATTTGTGGCTGGCTTAGCGGCCTTAATCGTATCTGAAAATCCAAATTTATCGAACTTAGAGGTCAAAAAGATAATTTTGGATAGCGTTGATAAGTACAGTACTTTAGAAGCTTACACCATTACTTCTGGATTGGTAAATGCTCATAAAGCTCTGCTCAAAGTAGCTGGCACCAACCCGGAACCTCAGCCAGAGCCACAACCTGAGCCAGAGCCACAACCTGAGCCAGAACCACAACCTGAGCCA
>CAYFLR010000076.1:0-3280 GCA_964343805.1 uncultured bacterium
TTGGGTTTTTAAAAAGATTAAAGAGTTCTCTATAACTTCAGATAGCAAGAGATCTCTCTTATCCTCATATTTACTTTCTCTGGAATATGTATTGAGATGTGAAATGATTGACTTCATCCTGAGAGCGGCCTGATTGATCAAATGAGCCTTCTCAAGAACTTTTTCAGGATCATTTTTTGAGTGCTCAATAAGAAATACCTGTCCCATAATCATGGTTAAAGGGTTGTTAAGTTCATGAGCAACCCCAGAGGCTAAAATACCAATAGAGGCCAATTTGGCCGATTGAATGAGTTGAGACTGGGTGGTTTTAAGTTTTTGAATTACTTTTGAATCCCGAATATCTTTCACAGTAATAATGATTGCCTTACATTCACCATCTTCATTATTAATGACACCGGCTGTCATCATACAAGGTATTTCCATCTTAGCTTTTGTATATAAATTCACCTCTTTTTCTTTCACCTTACCTGCATTAATCTCAGCTAGAAAAGATTCAAATTCCTTTGCATCCAAGTCATTTGAAGTCTCACTTAATAATTCTGCAAAGCGCTTATTTGAAAGTTCATGTTTGGAATACTCTAAAAGCTTATCCACTGATTCATTAAATAGAGTGATCATTCCTTCCGGAGAGAGTACGAATAGCAGGTTATTCATATTGTCTATAATACTGTCGGAGAATTCCTTTTGCTCCTTTAATAACAGCTCTGCTTTTCTTTGATTTGAGTAACCTTCTTTC
Source organism: uncultured bacterium (assembly GCA_964343805.1). Taxonomy (GTDB): domain Bacteria; phylum Bdellovibrionota_B; class Oligoflexia; order CAYFLR01; family CAYFLR01; genus CAYFLR01. The sequence continues at coordinate 737 of CAYFLR010000076.1, forward strand.
AAGCGATGCCGCATTTCATTAAAGCTATCCACCACCAACTCAAGATCATCTTTAGGAAGAGAGATTGGGCGATCAAGTTTCAATTCAGCAATGGCTGTTTCGGACTCCAATTCACCTAATTCAAAGTCCTCTAGGGTCTTTACAAAATGGCGAAGATGGCGGGTGATAAGAAACTGGACAATAAAAAAGATAAAAATGGAGACAAGAAAGGTTTTCATAGTTTGGGCAATCAAGATCAGAAAGAACTTACTCCACATTTTTTGATATATGTGTTCTAAAGTGGCTTCAATATAGAGATGACCGAGAAGAGTCGGTTCGGGGTCATGATCGTAATGGTTGAGCTGGATAACCTTCTTTATTGTCTTTTGCTGGCTCTCTTTTCTTCCCTCTTTGCCAAATATCCTTCCATCATTTAAAACCACTTCCACATAATTCACTTCAGGAGCTTTTACCATACCATGAATTAAGAGTTGAACTTGTTCTGCGTTGAGATCCCAAACTCCTTTAACAATGGCCTTTCCATAACGTTCTTCCATCACATGCAAAAGGTTATGAGTGGCTATTAAATCTGATTTATAGTCTTTATAGAGTTGATAAGAAGTAATAACCAGAGTAATTGTCCCACTCACCAGCAAAATATACAGTATCAGCTTAAAAGCTAAAGGATTTTTCTTTTTAAAGTTAATAATCATCAGTAGTATTCGAAGAATTATTTACAAAGAGATTTTGGTATTTTATCATTAATCAGTATCAACAGTAAATTAGGGATCAAAAGGAGCGCCTTTATGAAGCATCTACTAGTTCTATTTTCTTTTTTTGTTTCTAGTTCCTTCTTAAAAGCTGAAACCCTTCAGTTTTTCACCCATAACCTCAAAGGGCAGACTTATATCAACAAAGATGGAGAACTTAGAGGAAAAGAGCATGCTGGTAAAAGGGCCTTTAACGTAGAGTTGGTCAGAAAGATGATGATTCGACTGGGCTACCCCACTAAAATGAAAGAGGTCCCCTTTAAAAGAGGCTTTTTAGATGTTCAACAACAAGATAATAGAGCTTTGTTTAATGTCAGCCGGACTCCTGCGAGAGAAAAACTTGTAAAGTGGGTGGGTCCTCTCCAGGTTGAGCGAGATTATTTTTATGAAATGAAAAAAAGAGCAACTGGAGCCAAAACTCTCAACGACGCCAAGAAAGTAAAATCTATATGTGTAATGAATGGAGGAGTCCATGAAAGCACATTAAAAAAACATGGATTCACCAATTATACTACAAACACTAGTTATGTTAACTGCTTTAAGATGTTAAAACTAGGAAGAGTCAATCTAACACCATCTGCAACCTCTACTGTGAATAGTAAGATCACCGAAGCGGGAATAAACCCTAAAGAAATAATACAGACACCCGTTCTTTTGATTGAATCTGGAGGATACCTTGCCTTTTCGAAAAATGTTCCGCAGGCAACCATCCAGAAATGGCAGGCCGCACTAGACAGTATTAAAAGCTCAGGTGAGTATAAAATGCTCTATGAGAAGTATCATTTGCCCCCCCCAAAATAAATTTAATTGCATGAGGCTCATGACTTTCCTTTGTTAGATCTTTAACATTTCTTAATAATTTCAATTAACTTAGATATCCATTTGACGTCCAATGAAAAGCGTGGCATAAATACATTACTATTTCTTATAAACCCCATAAAGAGCTCTTATGTTAAAGTCTAATACATTCAAAGGTGGCATACACTGCAATGATCATAAGATCACTGCCCACATGCCCATTCAAAGTATTCCTTTACCTTCTGAAGTGGTCATCCCTTTAAAACAGCATATAGGTGCCCCTTGTAGACCAATTGTTAAAAGAGGTGACGAGGTCCAAAGAGGCCAAAAAATAGCCGATTCAGACGCCCCCATCGCCGTACCTATCCATTCATCAGTCAATGGCAAGGTAAAGGCAATTAAAATGATGTCCACCATCAATGGCCAAAAATGCCTTTCTGTGATTATCAAACCTGATGACAATAAAGATCATATCCCTTTGAAATTTAAGAACAAAGTGGAAATGGTCAAAGAAGCAGGAATTGTGGGAATGGGAGGGGCCGGCTTTCCTGCCCATGTAAAATTAGCTCCAGCTGAAGAGGGACAAATTCACACGTTAATTATAAACGGAGTTGAATGTGAGCCTTTTTTAACCAGTGACCACCGATTGATGCTGGAGCACACTGATGAGATTATCACGGGCATTCAATTGGTAAGAACCATGCTCAAATTGGATAGGGCCATTTTAGGAATTGAAGAAAATAAAGCCGATGCCATTTTAAAATTCCAACAAATACTCAAAGCACGAAATCTAGAAAAACAGATAGGGGTGACTCCTCTGCATGTGAAATATCCTCAAGGGGCGGAAAAAAACCTGATCAAAGCGGTCACCGGCCAGAAGGTCCCCTTAGGTAAATTAGCTAAGGATATAGGGATTGTAGTACATAACGTAAGTACGATTTATGCCATTTGGCAAGCCTATACTGCCAAAAAGCCCCTCATAGATAGAATAGTTACC
>CAYFLR010000076.1:3290-20008 GCA_964343805.1 uncultured bacterium
CGTGTTCCGATTGGAACCAAGATTGGTGAACTCTTAGAATTTGCAGGTGGATTTAGTTGTGAACCAAAGAAAGTAATAGCAGGTGGACCGATGATGGGAGTGGCTCAATACACTTTGGAGGCACCGATCGTCAAAGCCACTGGGGGACTTATTGTTTTTGGTAAGCATGTAGAATCTTCACCCGAACCTTGCCTACGATGTGGACGATGCGTAGATGTTTGCAGCGCCGGATTAAAGCCTGTTTTAATCCACGATTATGCCCAAAATAATCTTTGGAATAACTGTCATAAACTCGACGTTGCCAGTTGTGTAGAGTGTGGAAGCTGCAATTTTACTTGCCCTTCCCGTAGACCTTTACAACAATTGATCAAAATTGCAAAAGCAGAGATCGCTTTATTAAAAGCTAAAAGTTTCAATTAAAAACCTATGAATGCCAAAGCAAGTAGTCCCAATAGATCAGATTTTTTAAGAGCCAGTCTATCTCCTCATATTTTTGATGATTCTTATTATTTATCTAAAGTTATGTGGATCGTAATAGCAGCTCTCCTTCCAGCCTGTTTTGCATCCATCTACTTTTTCGGTCTACCAGCTTTTATAATAATTATTCTTTGCGTGATCTCATGTGTCGTTGCTGAAGTCATTTGTTTGAAATTAATGAATAGACCCATTCGTATTAAAGATGGAAGTGCTATAATAACAGGGCTACTTATTGCTTTAATGATGCCTCCCACTGCACCATGGTATCTTCCTATCTTTGGATCTCTATTTGCGATCGCCATTACAAAACATGCCTTTGGTGGCTTAGGTATGAACATCTTTAACCCGGCCCTGATGAGCCGTACTTTTCTACTTTTTTCCTTCCCTACTATGATGACTCACTGGGCTTTACCTCGCACTTGGAAGGAATCTGTCGATGGTATTTCCTCTGCCACTCCTCTCGGCAAATTAAAAATGCTCTCTTTCGAATTAGATCCTCTACTGGAAGCTTTTCATTTTGACTCAGAGCTGGACCTCTACCTTCAATTGTTAATCGGCAATGTGAGCGGGAGTATAGGTGAGACTTCTGGTTTGGCTCTACTGTTAGGTGCTGTAATTTTAATTATATTTAAAGTTATTGACTGGAGAATTCCCCTTTCCTTTCTCCTCACTTTTGTCTTATTTAGTTGGCTCGGTGGTTTGAATATTGTATTCCAGATCTTCTCAGGTGGTTTTTTACTGGCTCTATTTTTTATGGCAACAGACCCAGTTACGAGTCCCGTCACCAGCAGAGGAAGGTTTATTTTTGGCATTGGATGCGGCATTGGGACTGTGGTTTTTCGAATGTACGGCGGGAACCCTGAAGGGGTCAGCTATGCCATTTTATTTATGAATGCCATGACCCCTTTAATTGATCGATTTTCATTTGCGGGAACCTTCTCTTTGGAGGAAAGTTAGCCCATGAAATGGAAGTGGTCTCTTTTTACCCCCGTTCTTGTGTTAGTGGTCATTTCCTCCCTATCGGGTTGGGCTCTCTCCTATACCTATCAAAAAGTCCAACCTCGCATTAAAAGGGAGCAAGAGCGTAAGCTACAACAGGCATTAACTCATGTATTTCCCCATGCCGATGCTTTTCAACCTATAGACAAACATCTTTTTTCTGCTTTTCTAAAAAAAGAAAAAGTGGGTCATGTTGCCCTTACAACGGGTAAAGGTTATTCATCCAATATAGAAACCCTGGTTGGAGTAGATTTAAATCATCGTATTACCGGAATCCAAATACTCTCTCAGCTTGAAACCCCTGGACTCGGTTCTAAAATAACCGAACCTTGGTTTCAAAATCAGTTTAAAAACCAAAAAATTAACGAGGTTTCTTTAAAAAGGAAAGGAGGCCGGGTGGATCAAATTTCAGGAGCCACCATATCTTGTCAAGTGGTAGTGGATTCTATTCGGAAAATTAAAAAGCACTTAGAGAGTATAAAGTGAGTTCAGTTATTAAAGAGTGTCAAAGAAAATTCTTTGCCGAAAACCCCATTTTTAAATTAGCATTAGGTTTATGCCCCACCCTGGCTGTGACCACCTCCATTGAAAATGCTGTTGGCCTGGGACTTGCCTCCACGGCTGTTTTAATTTTTTCAGGCTTATTTATATCCTTACTTAGAAATTTAATTCCTGATGTGGTAAGAATTCCCTCCTTCATTTTGATTATCGCCACCTTTGTAACCATGATCGATTTAATCATCCAAGGGTACTTTCCTAAAATCAGTGAACAGCTCAGTATTTTTGTTCCTCTCATTGTAGTAAATTGCCTCATTTTAGGAAGGGCTGAAGTTTTTGCATCCAAAGAACCCCCTAATAAAGCGGTTAGAGATGGTCTAATTATGGGAATAAGTTTTACCTTATCCTTAATGCTAATTGGAGCTGTGAGGGAAATTTTAGGCACTGGCATGATCAAATGGGGAACAGTGGTTTTACTAACCCTTCCCATACCCTCCATTACTACCATGATCTTAGCGCCCGGAGCTTTCCTCAGTGTGGGCCTATTATTAGCTCTTTTTAAATTTATTGCCGATAAAAGAGGGGCTCATGAATGAATTAATCATCCTGCTGGTTTCAGCTATTTTTGTAAATAATATTGTACTTGCCAAGTTTTTGGGACTTTGTCCCTTTTTTGGTGTGAGCACTAAAACAGCCTCTGCCCTCAGTATGGGAATTGCCGTTACCTTGGTGATGGTGGCAGCCACCTTAGTGACCTGGCTTATATATCACCTGATCTTGCAGCCCTTTAATATAGGCTATTTACAAACCATTACCTTTATTTTGGTGATCGCCTCCTTTGTTCAATTAACTGAAATCATTCTAAAGAAAACCTCTCCACTTATATACTCTACTTTGGGTGTTTATCTTCCCCTTATAACCACCAACTGTGCCATCTTGGGAACCACCTTCATCAGCATTAAAGAGGAGTATGAATTATTTCCCTCTCTCATTTACTCTTTTGCCACCGGCCTCGGTTTTATTTTAGCCCTCCTCTTAATGAGTGGGATTAGGGAACGTCTCGAGTTAAATGAAGTACCTAAAGCCATGCGGGGTCTCCCCATTGCTTTTATCACCGGGGCTCTACTGTCCCTTATATTTCTAGGTTTTAGTGGGATGGTGTAATGATAGTTGCAATTTTAACCCTTGCATTTCTTGCACTCATTTTCTCTCTGGCCTTAGTCATTGCGGCTATTAAGTTTGAAGTAAAGATAGATCCTAAAGTCAAAGAGGTGGAAGAGGCATTACCGGGGATCAACTGTGGTGGTTGTGGCGCAGCGGGTTGTTCATCATTTGCAGACCATCTTGTCATGGGAAAGTCAAAACTAGAACAGTGCTCCGTGGCCGGATTTAAAATCCGGGAACGCCTAGCAGAAATACTTGGTGTGGAAGTGGGAATTATGACTTCCAAAGTAGCCAAAATTAAATGTGGCGCCGATCACAATCAGTGTTCCAACAAATATAAATACCATGGAATTCTCAGCTGCAAAGCGGCCAATCTAGTATCCGGCGGTCGTAGAGATTGTGAGTACGGCTGCCTGGGATTTGGAGATTGTGTGCAACACTGCTCCGCCAATGCGATTGAGGTGAAACAGGGCTTAGCTCAAATTGATGCAAGTAAATGTAATGGCTGTGGATTGTGTATACAAAATTGCCCTAAACAGATCATTAGCATGGTACCTGCAACACATTCTGTAACTGTACTTTGCTCATCAAAGGAAATCGGTGCCACCACCCGAAAAAGTTGCCAGGTTGGCTGCATAGGCTGTAAAAAGTGTGAAAAAAAATGCCCCGAAAATGCCATTATAGTGGAAGATAATCTGGCTAAGATTGATCCTCAAAAGTGCAATGAATGTGGGACCTGCGTCCCCCATTGCCCGACTCAAACTATTCAATTTCTCATCTCGGAATAATTATTCCACTCAAGTCATTAATTTTTCACCCAAATAAAGAAAACTTAAGGGATAATACTCCTTTTTCCGATAAGTTACCTAGTACGTCATTTTTTCTAAGTTCATGGGGGGATACATGAAAACTGGAGTTGGAATTTATTGTTTCATGTTTATAATTTTTGCCAGTTGTGGAAAAACTAATAATGAAAATTTAAAAGTCTCGAAAGAATTAGGAAGTACAAAGAGTATCACGTCAGAAGAATCAGGTTTTTCTGTCAATAAAGATCCCAAGCGAAAAGTAATAACAGAATTAAACCCCACACATAAACCTAGCCTACCCAGTAATAATGAGGTAGATACGGGCTCTATAGATGCTGAAAATCCCCTTGCAGAGACAGAAACCACCGGGTCTGACAATCAAAATAAAGAAGTCACCGAAGAAAAGAATCATCCTGATCCATTTTATTATCCTGTTCCAGCAGTCACCAAAGTAACAACCCCTTCTCAACCACTGATCCGGAGTGATTCTATTACCGAAGCCAAAGCCAATGAAACTTATACCTATCAAATGGATGCGGTGGCCATAGAGGATTTTGATCTCGGCTATCAAATTGAAGAAGGACCCGAAGGGCTTACTATCAATGAAGAAGGGCTAGTGAGGTGGGATGTCCCAACAAATGTAGAAGGAAATGTGTCTGTCTCTATTAGGGTGTTTGAAAAAGAAAACCCTACCAATCATTCCATTCAAAAATTTGTAGTGAAAGTAGATAATCCGTTAGCAGCCATTCCCCGTGACCCTCCTCCACCCGAGCCAAAGCCCGAACCAAAGCCCGAACCAAAACCCGAGCCCAAGCCAGAACCTAAACCAGTGCTAGCTCTCTCAGATTATCCCTGTGGGGATCCGAAAAAAGTTCAGTACGTGAGTAAATCCACTGGAGATGTAGGATGCTTAAATGGAACAATTGAAAGAGGTGTGGCCAGTAATGTCATTTATCAAAATGGACCTCATTGCCCAGAGTACACAACTCGCATTGAAGAATATCCTCTTTGTCAAACCAGGGGAGTTTATGACATGATGTGCCCTGGTTTGGGAGCCTCCAGATATCTCACTCACTCGGGAGCATCTTACGACTATAAAGGTTTTAGAATTGAAACCCAAAGTCAGACCCAGACCAACGGAAATGGATCGGAACCTAAAGAGTGTTATTGGGGACAGCCCTAACCGCAGAGAAAAAACCCTCTCTTAATAGTAGACTCTGATAGGATTATTTATCATAATAATGTTAAAAACCTAGCGGAGTTGAATTATGAAGTCTTGGGGTAGCAGTCAATCTCTTTTATTTAAGCTATTTGTTTTAGCTATTATATTTCTTGCAACCCTCTTCTTAAATCCGGCCTGTGACGAGGAAAAAAAGCCCACTGAAGCAAAAAAGGATGTGACCTCCAATGACAATACATCCCCAGAAAAGGACGAAGAAAAGCTCCTAACTGGTGTTTTATTGCGAGAAGACAATAAGGCTCCCGTTGAAAAGGCTAGTATCTATCAGGTGGGTGCTCTCAGCAAGGGAGTACAAAGTGACAAAGAGGGTCGATTCAAGATTAAAGTTTCCCCCAAAGTTTCACCAAAAGTCTCTCCAAAAGTTTCTCCCAAGCTTCTCCCATCTGAAAATGAATGAGCCTGGTGTTCTTCAAAGAGGAAAGCGATGGCGTCTTAGGGAAAAAGATAGATGGCATAAAACCAGATGAAGATTCCGATCTGGGAGAAATTTCTCTCCCGAAGACGGGATTCATAGAAGGGGTGGTTAAAAAGAGTGAAGAAGATAATATAGGCATCGAGGTCTTTATTCCTGGCACCAGCTTTAGCGCAATCACTAATAAGGAAGGACAATTCACCATTTCTCATGTTCCTCCTGGTACCTGGGAAGTCCATACACTCCACGATGCTTATGAATCTTTTATATGGGAAAAAGTCACTGTCAAATCCTCCTCCACCACCACCCTCGATAGAGCCTGGATTGTTCCAGCAAGTGGAGCCCAATGTCGACTTTTCATCAATGAAGGAAGTAAACAGACTACTCAAGCAGAAGTCTCCCTTTCCATTTATTATTCCAAAGACTCCATTTTGTATAAGGTGGCTGAAGAACCCGATTTTATCAACAAAGAGTGGAAACCCATTCCCAAAGGAAATCCATTTACCATTTCATACACCCTACCTGCTTTAGGCGATCACACACTTTATCTCACAGTTCAAGATCAAAACGGATCTCAAAGTAGTCCCATGAGTGCTGATATCGCCTATATAAGTGGAAGCATGAATAACTCCAATGACAATCAATCGAGTTCAACATCCAAAGAAAAACTAGAAGTTTATATAAGAAAACCTTATCTAGCCTTAGGCAACACCCATAGCTGTCTATTGACTAGCGATGGTACCGTAAAATGTTGGGGCGATAACCGGAAAGGACAGTTAGCTCACAAAGAGGGAGATGATTATGCATCGCCAAAAGTGGTCACCGGAATTTATGAAGAGGTGGCCTCAATTGATGCGGTGGGTGATTATACCTGTGTTCTCACCTTTCAAGGTGCAATCAAGTGTTGGGGAAAAGTACCATTTGAAGAAACTTCTTCCGATTCTCTCGGAAGAGAAAATCTTTACCTTCCTCGACTTTTAAAGGGGATGGATAGTAATATCCGAGCCTACACATTGGGAAATTCACATCTCTGTATTCGTAACTTGGCTCAGGAAATTTTTTGTATGGGCTCCAACCTATTAGGTCAATTAGGGGATGGCACCACTACAACGTCGTCAAGCCCGGTAAAAGTCATCGATCTTATAGAAAACCCAAGTCAACTTGCCATAGGAGAACTTCATACCTGTATCTTATTAGGAGTAGGACATGCCACTTGTTGGGGAGATAATCAAATTGGCCAACTAGGGATTCCAACAGTCACTGGGACAAACAAAGCAAAAAATATAAATAGCCAAAAAGCATTGGGAATCACTGCAGCGGGAAGACATACATGTATGTACTTTTTCTATGAAGGGATCAGTTGTTGGGGTGAAAACATCCATGGTCAATTAGGAAATGGCTCCACCACCCAAAGTAATACACCCGTTGCTTCAGCAGTGAGCGATTCAGTCGTTCAGGCCTCTACCAGTACAGGTCATACATGTGCCCTCTTAAAAAGTGGAGAAATCGAGTGTTGGGGTGATAATTCTCACGGTCAAATTGGCGTAACCGGAGGTGGCAAGGTTTTATCTCCTACTAAAGTGGAAGGATTAACCGGTAGTACCCCCAAACAAGTGGCAACCGGTCTTAATCATAGCTGCGTTCTTTATGAAGATGAGAGCGTAGAGTGCTGGGGTGCCAATGCCAATGAACAATTAGGAGATGGGACCAATAACAGCTCTTATTCTCCGGTGAAAGTGAATGGATTGTAAAACCGCTACCGAAAACTAAGGCTGATAGTTAAAGTAATAAAAAGCCCCGGTAAGAATAAGATCTTGATACCAATCTAACAGTTTTTGCTTTTCGTTAGCGCAAGCGGCTTCCTGGCATGAAGTGAGATCTTTTGCAGATAAAAGATCTCGTTTAAAAATCTTTTTATGATAAAGACAATATTGAGAATTACACTGTAGATAAAAATTATGAGTTTGGTTTGTTTTTTTTGAGTCAGAAAATAGAGAAGTTCCCCAGCCCACCACAATTTTCTCCTGATCTAATATGAGTGAAAGAATGGTTGGGGGCAGGTCTAAATGATTCCCTAATTTAGAATACTTTTGACCGGGATTTTTAATCAAAGAGGGGCTGTAAAAAAGGAGAGGAATGGATTCCGTAACAAAACGGTCTTTGTCTTGCCAGTTCACTGGTCCATTAAAGGCATGATCTGCGGTGATAATAAACAAGGTCTCATTAAAATACTCTTCGCGAGAAGCTTTTTTTATAAACTGTCCTAGTGCATAATCGGCATAGGCAAAAGAAGAAAATCTTTTTTGGAAGTTATCGGGGTCTTTGATTTTACCTTTCAACCGGCTGGGAATTGTAATTTTTGGAGGTTGAAAGCTCTTAGGCATCTGGTAAGGAGGGTGATTATTGGTGGTCAATACAAAATGAAAACTAGAACTCTTTGCATTTACCAGCTCTTGATGCACTAAGTTGAATAAATCCTCATCATAAATCCCATAGCGAGCTCGCTGTGAAATGGGAATAGAGCCTTCACCCAAACTTTTGGCAAAGCCGATTTTCTTGGTGAAGTAACCAAGATTATGCCATCTGAGCGAAGATCCTAAGTAAAAAGTAGAGGTAAATCCCTCCCTTCTCATTTGTTTTGGAAAGGCATCAAAAGGTTTATAGGACTCTTTTAAAGAGGTCAAAGTAGGTAAATTACGTGGAAGGGGAATTCCTAGAAGAGTCTGCAACACGTTGGAAGCAGTTCCTCCCGCAACAAAATAATAATTATCAAAATAGAGACTCTCTGCCTTAAGTTTTTGATAGGTGGGAGCAACCATAAGGTTAAAATTGTCGCTCTTTAAATCAAGCACCCACTTGGCATAGCTTTCCATAAAAATGAGAATAATATGCTTGGGCTTTCTGTTGAGCACTTTAGAACCGGTGAGGGGCACTCTATAAGTTATAGCTAAATTGCTGGCTTTATTTCCCCCAAGAACTCGCCGTTCATCGAGAGACTCCACTTTTTTAAAAGCAGGTAAGATCTCTTCAAAAGTTATATTTGGTTTTTCATGCTGATAATCTTCTTTATAACCGCTCATTTCAACATAGCTTAAATACATTTCCGTAACAGGATTGGCATGGAGAGTATTCAAAAAGGGGTGAGACCAATATTGCAGACGATGCATCTTGTGAAGCAAAGGAGCCCGTTCAAAGGTGGCTCGAATACCCATAAAGACGAGAAGAGGGAGAATAAAAAGACCCGCTTTGGAGGTGAGCCAACTTTGCCATCTGGCATTATTAAAAATGGGAAGGTTAAAAATTTTATCGAGGAATACTGAGCTGTGTTTAACGAAAAGAAGGAACAGAGCCCCTCCCAAGAAGAGGTTTTTTAAAGGAAGCTCATCATAAAAACTGAGAATTACCAGCTTTGCATTGTCAACACTCGCAAAAAATTCCCAAAACAAGATGTTAAAATTGTCCTGGTAGTAATAGTAAAAGTAGTGACTGAGGATAAGAAAAAGAAAAGAGAGTCCTAAGCCGATCCAACGCCAATAAACTTGAAAAGATTTTAAATGGAAGGGAAAAGATTTCCTATAAGCACAGTAATAGGCCACAGGCAACCACAGGGAGACAAAAAGGGTGGCCACACTGCAATCGATTCGTGCCGCCAATAAAAAGAGCTCTATTATATTTAGAGCTGTCACCTCAGAAAAAAAGTTTTCTGGCATAAAGTAAAGCAAAGATAAGAGGCGACCCAATCCAAATAGAAATAATATTTGAATCCAAGTAACAAAGGGAAGCTGAAGTGAGCGATAAAAGTATTTCATGCTCTCTCTTTTAACATTCACTTTTGATTAAAACAAACTAGAAATGGCCTTTAAGGACTGTGAAATCATTGATTGCTAATTTTACCCTAATTATTTACTATTATATACAAGCCAGTATATTAAAGAATTTAAGTGAATAAGGGCAGTATATGTTTAAAAGATTCATATTACTTACTTTTCTTATCTTTTTCTCCTTGCTAACAGGTTATTGCTCTTCCGAGCGTAAGATAGGATCTGGTAAAAAAGAAAAGCCGAGTGATGACAAAGTGGAAGTCAAAACCTCTGAGGAATCAAAAACATACAGCCAATCCCCCTTAGTAAAAGCGGTCGTACAAGATCTTAAAACTTTTTTAACCGAAAATTATTCAGCAGGATCTACTTCCAAAACCCTCTCTTTAAATGAGTTTCAACTCTCCTCCATTATATCCAAGACCGAAACCCACTTAAGCACCAGCAACTTAAATGAATCAAATACTATGACAATCGTTATCAAAGGGGTTTTAACGGGGGCAGAATCCTCCATTCCCAAACTTGATTTAGGAAAAGTAGAAAATACCACTACCCTACTCACCGGTCTTGTCACCAGTTTACAAGAGTCAGCCCTTAAAAATAAAGATCTCTCAGATAAAAAAGCGGATGTTACCACCTCCACTTTCATGACCAATGTAATGAATACAATGGCAGAAACAGTTATTGGTGAACTGGACTCCGCAGGTTTAACTGCAGAGCAATGTAAAACCGTTTCCAAAAAAATGCTGCAAACCATGATTGGAAATGCAGGTAAGATATACACCTCAGCGAGTGAAATAAAAACAGCTCTTCCCACTATTATGCAAGGTGCTGTCAAGGGAATCGATCAAATTAAGGTCACCGGCTATGATGTGAATGATCTACCCGAAATGATCAAAGGGATCGCAAGCGGTGCAACAGGCGGATTGGCTAAACTAAAGATAGACGATCTTAAAAGTGAAGATGTCAGTGGAATGGTCACCGAAATTGTGAAAGGAATTTCTGACTCTTTAAAAGAAATAGAAATGAGCGGATATAATAAAGACCAAGCCAATAGTCTCTATAGCGATATTCAAAACGGTATAAATGAGGGAGTCACTGAAATAAATGTGGAGGGTTTTGATCCTACAAGTATACCTACAGTCGAGCAAATGCTAGACGATACCCCTCCTCCTCCATCTGAAAATCATCCCCCACTGGTGGGCAATAATGAAACCTTTACCGCCATCGAAGACACAGCATTAAATTTCGAGCTAACTAAAAAAGCCACCGATAAAGAGGGAGACACTTTAAATTACATTATGGTTACCGGCCCGGACAAAGGGACATTGACTAATTGCATGGATCAAACCGGCTCGGACAATGGTCAAGATTTGACTTGTACCTATACACCCAATGCCAATGTGACCGGTTCAGACAACTTCACCTATAAAGTGAATGATGGGAAAATAGACAGCAAAAGTACCGGCACCATATCTTTTAACATTACGGCTGTGAATGATGCCCCAACAGTGGGTGCCAATGAAACCAAATCCACTATTAAAGACCTGGCCATAGATTTCACTATCACCAATGCCGGTTCTGATATTGAAAATGACACCCTCTCTTATGTTTTAGTAACAGCCCCCACTAATGGAACTCTCACTAACTGTCTGGGCCAAACGGGTGCTGCTAACGGCCAGGATGTAACTTGTACCTATACCCCTAATAATGCTTATATTGGGAGTGACACCATTATTTATAAAGTGAATGATGGAAACCTTGATAGCCCCACCAATGCCACCATCACAGTAACGGTAGCAACACCTCCTCCCATGGTGACTATCTGGCGAACCACCTCAGATAGCGAATCAATTACTCTTCCTCTCAGATCAGGTTACAGTTATAACTTTACAGTGGATTGGGGAGATGGCGAATCAAATACTATTACCGCTTTTGACGATGCGGCAATCACTCATACCTATGACACAGCAGGAGACTATACAGTTACCATTACTGGCTTAGCGGAAGCTTGGTATTTTAATAACGGGGGAAGCAAGTCAAAGATTATTGAGGTGACCGATCTAGGAGCTTTAGGTTGGACAGACCTATCCAATTCATTTTACGGATGTGATAATCTCACCTCCTTCGCAGGAGGATACACCCATAATGTAACCTCTTTTAACCGGATGTTTATGGAAACCTCTTCACTAACCAACATAGATCTCTCCAGCTTTGATACCTCTAGTGCCAATAGTTTGGGATGGATGTTCTATGGTGCGTCAGCTATTAGTACCTTAGATCTTTCCAGTTTTAATACCACTAATGTCACTAGCCTGGAAAGATTGTTTTATAATGCCACCTCGTTAACCAGTGTCAACCTTTCCAGTTTTGATACTAGCAATGTGAACACCATGAGTGGCATGTTTTTAAGTACCACTTCACTGACAAGTCTAGATGTCTCTCATTTTGACACGGCCAAGGTAACCAACTTTGGCGGAATGTTTTCAGGAGCCACCGAACTCACCAGCTTAGACCTCTCAAACTTTAATACCTCTAGTGCCACCACATTTGAATCAATGTTTCGGAATATGTATAAATTGGAAAGTCTGGATATTTCCAATTTCAATACCAGTAACGTCACCATCATGTCCGGTATGTTTAGCAGTTGTTCCAGTTTAACCTCGCTTGATCTCTCCCACTTCAACACAGCTAAAGTTACTGCTATGAATGCCATGTTTTCATCTGCTAGTGCACTGGTGAGTCTTGATATATCCTCTTTTAATACGGCTGAAGTTACCTCGATGGGCCATATGTTTAAAGGTATGAACTCATTAACGACCCTAGATGTCTCTCATTTTGATACCACCAAGGTGAACAGTATGGATAGTATGTTTATGCAGCTTATGGAGGTCACGACTCTCGTTCTCTCTAATTTTAACACCTCTACCGTCACCAATATGGAAAACCTTTTTAATGGAACCACTAAATTAACTTCCTTAAATGTAATGGGGTGGGATATCGATCCAGAGCCTTCCAATACCGGCATATGGACCAATGCTAATGGAGGTATCGTGGTTTATTGCGATCAAGGCGGATCGGCAGGAACGGGAACTTTCTTTACTAAAACCTGTGTGGCTCCACCTTGATTATCTGAAAAACAAAGAAGAACAATCAGCCTTAGTAGCCATGGTAGACAATAAAATAGTTGGGTTTACCATGTTTGGAAAGAATCGTGAGGCAAAATATGATTACCAAAGTGAAATTTATGGGATTTATCTACTAGAAGAATTCCAAAGGCAGGGTATGGGTTATCAAATGTTTGAAAGATCTGTGCACTGGCTGAAGGAAAAAGGTTACATCAATATGATATTATGGGTGCTCAAAGATAATTTATCGGCCATTTCTTTTTATGAAAAGATGGGCGGCAAAATAGTAGCCGAAAAAACCATTTGCATTGAAGAACCATTAACTGCATTGGGGTACGGCTATCAATTGTAAGATCCAGTGTTTTTTCCTATTGGTCCTAATTTCCCTTTGTATCATTGGATGCAAATCAAGGCAAACGGATTCCCAAACCCTCGCATCTGGTCTTGATCACTGTCCCCAAACCGTAGCTAAATCCACCATGGGATTGGTCCTTTCTGGAAATAGCCTCCTACCAAATTGCACAGGTATTCGGGTAGGAAAAGATCTTATATTAACCGCTGCTCATTGTGTGGATAGGATAGATGGTAAAACTTTTTCTTGGATCCTCTATAGTCAAAAAGCCAATTTTAAAGATGTGACTAAAATCAAATCCTATACGATCCATCCAGACTATGTTTCTAATGGTTTTAATCCCATTGGCGGCTATAAAAAAATTTTTGGCTTAACGGATGATATTGCTCTTGTTCAAGTGGAAGAATTACCAGAAAGTATTCCCATTATTGAACCCTTTTTTTCAGAGGATCCTTTGGCAGGAGAAGAGTTATACACCTCCGGTTGGGGCATTAGAGAGGATGGCATTGCCAGATTTGGATGCGCAAAAGGCAGATTTGATGATCCTTTTTTTCAAATGAGCAAGCAATTTACCTTCACCTATTTAAAGGAAACGTGGATATGTAATGGAGATTCAGGAGGCCCTATCTTTATAAAAAAAGGAAATAAGTTTGAATTAATTGGGACTGTTTTTGCTAGTGGAAGTTTTTTAGGGTCGTGTGATGCTCAAACCAGTGCCACGGCTATTAACTTAAAACACTATCAACATTGGTTCCTTTGTGCTGCCAATGCCCTTCATAATATGTTTCCACCGGGATGTGAAAAGTTAGAAGTGATTACACCAAATTGGAATTATTGATGTGCTCTACCAAATCGCTATCCATACCAACGATGTGCTCTGTAATCCAACCAAAGCAAAAATTTACAAATTCCATGGTAACCTCCTGCCCATCGTCTACTAAATTGTAGTAACCTTTTAATAAAGTTAAAAGTTTATTATGACGAACTTGGTGAGCCACCTGGCTAGGATAAAGCATATCCGCCATGACTTTTTCTTCATAGGCGAAGTGTTCTTTAATATGTGTTATCAATTCCTTTATGATTTCAGCATGTTCTTTATGGTTCTTACTCTTAACACTTTCTTTAAAACTATTTAAAGCGTTTACCAAATCCTGATGATCTTGATCAATCTGATCATGACCTAGGCAAAGATTTTGCAAGGGGAAGGAAATAGTTTCATTTTGATTTTCCAAGGAGAGATCGATTTGCTCTAACTCTTTAACCTTTTTCATAAAGAATTGAACGGGAATAGCACTGCGAGCAAAAGCCTTTGATAAGGCATCTGATGATGAAATCATACCAAGCCTTCTAATTTTATTTTTATTGGTTGTTTCCAAATGCTCAGCAAAGTAGTAAAGGGCTGAAATGGTTTCTGGGACATTTCCTTTATGTTTATTTAAAATGTTTAGGTACATTCTATTTGCCAATTCCTCTATAGTTTGCCCCCCTATATTAAAAATCCCTTCAAAATAATCATTAAATTGACTCGTTTTTTTGCAGAACTTCATCATGCTAAGCAGAACTATATAATCAAGAGCCACCTGAAGATTGGTCTCTTTAACAACAAAGCTGCCATCCTCATTGCGAAAGTATGAAATTACATTATCATTGGACATGTATTGATCTAGGATTTCAGCAATAGGAAGCAGGGGCTTTAAACCATTGCACATGGTTTCAGGTTCTGGATCTGAACAGAATCCACATTTTTGAAACTGAAAAGAAGTTTTAGCGGCTGCATTTATGATACTTTCATCTTGCCAAAACTCATCGGCGAGAACTTCTATTTTAGTAAGGTTAAAGTGGTGAATGCTCTGATCCGAAAAATATAAATACAATCCTTCTTCTTGAAATTTATTTAACCGCTCTAAGATATCTTTCATAATGGAAACCCTACCTTCGATTATTTTAATACTTTTAAGATTATATCTTAATTAGGTATTTTTTTAAATTTAGAAGGGAATAGAGAGTCTCATCAACAATAGATACCCTTATCAGTGGACTTAAATAGAGGAATTTGAATAAAAAAAGCAGTCTCAGCGTTATCTGATTCTACATAAATATCTCCCCCATGAAGTTGAATAATATCCTTAGAGATAGCTAAACCTAAACCCACCTCACTTCCCTTCTGGGTAGGCGATACCTGCTCATATTTATTGAAAATAGTTTCTAACTTATGTTTGGGGATAGGAGGACCATCATTAGATATTTTTATCTGTAAAATCTCTTGAGCGGTGGTATTAAACCTAACAAATTCCGGATCCATCTTACTGATTTCTATTTTAGTGTACCCTCCTCTGGGCACATATTTTTTTGCATTAGATAGAATATTGCGAAAAACTTGTTCCAGTTTTTGAGCATCACACTCTGTAGACAGATCCAAATCCACTTCCCTATTGTAATATAACAACTCAATACTCTCTTCTTCAAAACCATAAAGTTGACTTTTAAAGAGTTCTTGAATTTTTTGCACAATAAATGTGTTGCTTTTTTCTAAATGAAGCCCTTGGGATTCAATTTTTCCAATATTTAAAATACTATCTATCAGATCCAATGCATAAGAAGCATGATCTTGTACAATCGTGAGCATCCTATCTCGCTCTTCTTCGGGCAATTCCAATTCATTCATCATTTGGAAAATGGTCATGATATTTCCAATAGGGTTTTTTAAATCATGACTGCACATAGAAATCATTTGGTTTTTATGTTGATTGAGTTTATAAAGAGCTTTGTTTTTTTCAAGCAGCTCCGCTTCATATAAAACCATGTCAGATATATCTTTAATGGTGATTAAACAAAATATCTTACCTTGCTTATCCTCTATGGGGTACAGCTTTACATTTTGCTGCATAATCACTCTATTACTATTTATATCTTTGATCTCGATGGGAATAATATACTTATGAAAAAACTGAGATAGAAAATGAAAGGTGTCATGAACTATAACATTGGTTATTTTGGTTTTAACAATATCCTTCTTTTTAATATCAAAAACATCAAAAAGATCATGACCCACTAGATTTCCAATTTCGATTTTAACATTCTTAGTCAGCCACTTGTTCACATGACGGATTTGAAACTGGTCATCCACAATTATAATTCCAAGATCTAATGATTCGGATAATGGTTCACGTAATGAATCTAAAAACTTTTTCATGCCAGCACACCTTCAACATATGCATCAAGCAGTTTTATAAATGATTTAATGGCCGCTATATTCATGGAAATTAAAAAAGAACCATCAATGTCTTTACCGCGAATACTGAAGTTGGTACTAACTACAATAGTGTATTTTGGCGTTTCGGATTTTAATGTTTCCTGATCTAAACTTTGGATGACGTTATAGACAGCCTCATCCATCACCCCTTTGTTTTTTACTATATGAGTGAATTCTGGGGGAAGATACTTAAGCCTTAGCTGAAGAACATTTGATATACTTCCAATACAAGCATTAATGAGAGTATTTGCAATCTCCTGTAATCCATCTTTTGTCATCTCATTGATTTGATTAAACCCTCCATCCCCCTCCTCATCATACATTAAATTTAGGATAGAAAGAGAAGCATCTTTGGGAAATAATATATGGGCTACTCCAAAAAGTTCTCCTTGAAAACCCTGAGATAATAGTATGATTTCAGAATCAAAGCTTTGATTATCTCTAATATAATCCGCAAATGACTTCTCTACAAAAATCACATCTGGGGCTTCCAGTTTAATAGGGTGCTCAACAAGCTCTTCCAGCTGTCGGGCTGTTAAACCCATACCCTGATTAATGACTTCCCCAATAA
>CAYFLR010000076.1:20018-25026 GCA_964343805.1 uncultured bacterium
TCAGTGTCAACTTTTCCATTCATAGCCTCAACATTTTTCGAGATTATCCCATAAAATAGGATAATTGACGATGGAATTTGTATTTACCTAGCACCCTTCTCCTTAAATAGGTAGGAGTACTTTTTATCATCATGCATCACATGATTAATTAGCCAATCAAATAGAAATCGAGTTATATCAGAGGCCAGAGCTAGCTTTTTTTTAAGTTCAAGAGCTTTCTTCATTTCTTCATCATCATCCCCTTGAATGGTTATCTCAGTGGTACACCCATTTTCCTTGGAAACAGTTTTTTCCTCTTTTTGTCCGAGAAAGGAAGCGGCAAATTTTTTAACTTCAACGATAAAATCATCGTGTTTTTGTTTATGCTCATTGAATTCTTTAAAATCCAGCTCCTCAAATAAACGCTCTTCATGTTTAAAGTGCTCTTGACTGTACTGTAAGAGCTCATGAAGTATCACATTTAGATTCGTTACATCTTGGTTCTCAATCTTTTCTAAAAGTTGGTTAATCATAGAAACGATACGATTGTGTTCTTGATCCAATGAAGGCACACCCACACTCATTTTAGTGTCCCATTTCAATTTTTTCATATTTACCTCTTTATTCTTTTTCAATAGTGGATCTATTTTACCATATAAAAAAGTGAAATCCAGGTACCATAACTCTGTTTATAAATTTTAGAATCCGAGTTTTGGTATTCAATGTGTCCAACCTAAATAAGCTCATCATATTTTTCGAAGACATGGGTGCTATAAAAATAAAAAAGAAAAAAGTGAAAGGTCGAGAGGTCAAAACCCCAATAGTCGAATATGATGAGATCAAATTTGATTTAACTGCTGTATAATTTTATTAACGGATGCTGAAGTGAGGATTTAAAAGGACCCTCCGGACTGTAAAGCACTGAAAGTAATCACTCCAAATTGGTAAGGAAACTGAATTATAAGGGTTGAAACCTACACCGAACAAGGGCTTGATGATCACTGGATCTAGACAGCCTGCGACCAAGACCCGAAGGATAGTTATATTCTTCTAAAATTCCTAACAAAATGGTCTGGTGACACGACATGATTTTTCCATTTTTTACTAAGACATCCAAATAGGGTTGCTCATCGTTGGCATCCTTGAGGAATCCATGGGTGACCATGGAAAGTTCAATCTCTCTTAAGGGGATTTGATATCGGTCTGCAATGGTTTGTCGTTTTTCTTTGGTAGAAAGATCAATCGTAAAATGATCAAATGATTCCACTAAATGAACCTCCTCTTGCAGGAGATGAGTTACTGAAAAGGCGGAAGCTAATTGCTCTTGACGTCTGACTAACTTGAAGGTTAAAAGATTTTTCATAAAGGAAGGCCAAGAACTGTGATTGATGATAGTCATAATTTCAGTGGTTTTTAAGGCAACTATTTTCTTCACCATCCATTGAAGATCCTGAAAAGTAGCTTTATCCCAGGCCTGGGGCTTATATAACAGAGGTTGATGAAATACAATTTGGAGAAATTGGTTATTCATCATGGAAATGAAATTTTCTCCCAATCCCATGGAATTAATATGGCCTGCGGTTCGGCCAAAGGCAGCTCCTAGATCATGCAATCCTTCCACCGTTTCCCATCCTGATTTATCAAAATCTTCGACCAAATAGAGACGGCTATTATCGTCTTTTGGATCGGTATTATTAATCCAGAAGTGAAAGATGGCTAGGCCTCTTTGCACCCGATCAAATTCCGCCCCGGCCACACTGTGGGAGGAGCGACCAATTCGATGATAAAATGATTGGGAATCTATTCTTTTCTTATACTGGAACTCAACTCCAGATTCTTTAAAAGTTAAATAAGAACTCTCTTTTAATTTTGCATACCAAGGAGTATTCATCCTTTCTGGAGAAATAGCGGGCAAAATGGAAGGAAGAATATCCCGCGTCTTTCCGTAGTCTACAATAAAGGGCCTTAGATCAAAGCGATAGTTACTTTTTTTTAAACAGTATACCAAGCGACTTTGGTTACGAATATTTGAGCACCTTGCGTATCTCCGGCCTAGATCAGAGGATAAATTGTTTTGCCCTGCTTGATCCATAAGCAGTAAAATGAGCTGATCTTTTCCTTTTCCATTGCTATAAACTAAGTCAGTAAACTTCCCGCCCAGCTTAAGGTAGAGACGGTTGGCGATGGGCTCAATCTGAGTTTCGGGCCCCCATTTTACCTTCCATAAATGATTATGATTCGATAAGTCAGAAGTCATTATTTTGGGAGAGGTTCCGGTGTTTTTTATACCTCGAAAGACTAAGACTTTTCGCAAACCTTCTAGTTTATATCCCCCTCCTATTTTTTCTTCAAACCAATGTTCCATTTTGCCCCATTGATCCACATTGCCTTGCTCTTCTGATCTCCACATCATATGCTGAGGGGGAATTTGCAGTTCAGGATGAGTGCCTTTTGAATCATGATCTACGATAAAAAGGGAGGGATTGGATCGAAACCACACTTCGGTGTTGCTAAGGATACTAGGGGAAAGCTGGTCCATAATTAAAGCGTGAAAAATTTTCAGAACTTTATAATAACTTCTCGTTTTCTCCGCTGTATCTTCAGAAAGCAGTGTTCCTTCTAAAACCTGAATCCCATATTGAATCAAAAACTGCTGATGAGAACTGAAGGTCAATTGATATTGCGATCGAGCGTAATCTAACAAAGCCTCATAAGCTGGAGGAGAGTATGACTCAGTAATGCTATACTTTTGCATGTGAGTCACAAACACATGCTCTGGTACCGTTTCAGGGATGGCAAAAAGGATAGAATGACTTTTGAATAAAAAAAGTAAGACTATCAATTTGAAGTAAATAGTTGGTTTCATGTTGGAGGATATCTTTAGAAATAGGAAGAGAGTGCGATGCAGTCTCCTCCCCTAAAATAGAGTGTTCCGACTCTTATTCAAGTCCTAATACACAATCGTAATGCCAAACATATCCGGTGCATCGAGTATAATTAGATTGCCCACAAAAAGCATCGTCCGCATATTCCCAATCTCGATCACAAGTTATGTTCTTATAATCCGAAACTTTTAGTTTCTTCGCCCAACGGACTCCATCACTCACATCACGACAGGACATTTTATTTTTAATATCACTCCAGGAGTAACAGTAGAGAGTTTCAGGTAAATCTGAGGCGGTGAGGTCATACTCAGAAGGTTGAAAAGACTCACTGTCGGTGTTGATGTCAGCGGATATTTCTAAATCAATCAGTTCACCAGATTGCAATTCCCCCATGAAGTTCAGGTAGTAGCGCCCCTCGGTGAGCTTCTTGTCAATGGATAAGTCTCCATAATCAAAATCTCTGGGTTTAGTGAAATAAACCTTTTGCAACTCTCCATCAGCATTAAGCTTATAGAGTTGCATTACAGATTCTTTTTTCACACCTTCCACGTAAACATAAATCTCAAAAGAGTTATTAAATTCAAAAGTGAACCAATTCTCGCCGCTTTGACTTTGTTTTACATTATGACGAACTAGGTATTCATTTGCTTGAGTCAATTTAAATTTGAGTTCAGTTGCTTTATTAGCAGAACTTCCCGCTTTAATTTCGGTATAATCGTAAACACCTTGTGCATTCAGAGTGACAAAATTCAATACCAAAAGCGCCATAATAAATAACTTCATAACCATCCCTTCTCTCTTTGTTCATTTTAATTAAATATCTATTTTATAAATAAAGATCGAAAGGGTATATTACATTATATATTTTTTTTCAATATTAAAATAACTTTCTACTTTTATATATTGATTTACTAATACTTATAACTGTTGCCTTTATAATTTAGAGCCTAAATCTGGTTCAAAAACTTCTATCTCTAAATCTTCCCATTTTTCTAGCATGAATTTTCTGGAGTAAGGTTTACTTTACTTACCATCTTTTTTCAATTTTAAACCATTTTCATTATTTTCAAAATTCCATCCAATATAACTAGTTGAATTTACTCGAGCTCAACAGGCGGCATCTTTCTTGCACGATAGACGATCCTCAGTAAATTATTATAGGAGATTTGTATGAAGAAAGTGTTATTTTTAATCAGCATGGTTTATTCTTTGAGTCTATTTGGGAGTGGTTTTGAGCCATATACCACTTACTCAGCTTATACCGGTTATAAACCATCCCTGGCAGTATGTGTAGAAAATCCCCATTACAGTTCTTGTGCTGGAACCCAGGAACAATGTGAGAATTATCCTCATTACAGTGCTTGCTCAGGAACCCTCGCCCAATGTGAGGAATACCCTCATTACAGTGCTTGCACAGGAACCCTCGCCCAATGTGAAAAATACCCTCATTACAGTGCTTGCTCAGGAACCCTCGCCCAATGTGAGGAGTACCCCCATTATAGCGCTTGTTCAGGAACCAAAGCTCAATGTGAAGCCTACCCCCATTATAGTGCTTGTAAAGATGCTCCCCCACCTAATCCTTGTGATGATGATTACTACGGAGATGAATGCAAACAAAAACGTTGTCAAAACACCTACTCTTACGAGTGTGCAGAGATTTACTGTCGGTATCATCCAGAGGATGCAAATTGCTATGATGAACCAACACCACCAGTTTTCGACCCAGAATTGGATCAGAAATGTCGTGCTGCGGGATACTATAAATAAGGTTATACCCTTAGAACTTTGTTTTCATGAATATCCATATAGAGTGGCCTTAAAAGCTTTTAATAAAATATTAACGAGTTCTGAGGCCACTTTTACCTTCAATTACGGACTGAAACTTCACCAATAGCTTATTAAAGGATTCTGAGGCCGTTTTTTATGGAAAAAGCGGCCACAGAGTTCGTTAATAAATTATTAGCCAGTTCTCAGTCCGTTTTATCAGTTCACCCTTGATCTTTTACTAAAATGAGGCTCTCATTGCTCTTCAGGCAGAATCCTTATGAGAACTCTTCCACCACCAAGTTTCTAGATCCACTATAGACTGAGAGTGCTCTACTACTGTTCTTGACCTGGTCCCAAAGCCTCTTATAAAGGTCTAG
>CAYFLR010000077.1:0-5607 GCA_964343805.1 uncultured bacterium
TTTGGGGAAATCCGTCCCGATTGTACCGTAGATAGTTTATCCGAAGGAGAATCGGCACTCTTTTTGGGGTAATCAGTCCCGATTGTGCCGTAGATAGTTTATCCGAAGGAGAATCGGCACTCTTTTTGGGGAAATCCGTCCCGATTGTACCGTAGATAGTTTATCCGAAGGAGAATCGGGACTCTTTTTAGGCAAATCTGTCTCGTAAGTGCCCTAGATAGATTATCCGAAGCAGAATCGGGACTAAATGAATGATAAAGCTGGATTCACAGAAGACCAAGTAACCTATTTAAGGGACTCATCAAAAGAACATGTAGGTGCCAATATAATCTTTTTAAATGATTCAATGATCTCTTCATCAAAGGCTTTATTTAGATAATCAGGAATTTGTCTGGCTCTGTTTATACCATGAGCAATCTTGATGATTTCAGGAACGGTTTCTAAAACTCTGGCTTCTCTCGCCACTAACTCTCCAGCTTCTAAAGCGAGGCGAAAGTACTTAAAGTTATGTAGATAATGCCCTACATGGCTCACTCTTTCCACTCCATGGACCCCTTCCACAATCTTGCTTAATTCACCCATAATTCGGTCCATCACAGCCGGCTTCTTGAGAGCCGATTTGTCAACGGTCTTTAATGCCGCTTCTAATGTTTCAGCGGCCGCTTTGGCTGCTTCTGGATGAACGTTATGATGGAGGTGTTGTAACCAATGGCCAAAGTGGTGAAGCATGGGTCCAAGAAATCCAACCGAGGCCAGCAGAGCTTCTACTTTCTTTTCAGATAATATTTCTTTCACCTTATGCATATGTTGATGCACATAAGGATCACGCAGGATAGATAGAGTTTGACCTTGAATGTGTTTTCGCTCTTTGGTGATTTTATAATATTCATGACCAATGATGCCTAGCTCTAAACCAGTGGCCCAAATAGCGGCGGTAGCTAAAA
The DNA here is from genome assembly GCA_964343805.1 of uncultured bacterium. Lineage (GTDB taxonomy): Bacteria > Bdellovibrionota_B > Oligoflexia > CAYFLR01 > CAYFLR01 > CAYFLR01. Next base: position 945 of record CAYFLR010000077.1, read on the forward strand.
TGGAACCAGGAATGGCGCCTAATACAATCACTGGGAGAAGAGCTATTTTGGCATTTAACACACGAGTTTCATATTCGTTATCTTGTCTTTTACTATATTTGATCATATCACAAACATAACGGCTATATTTACTCTCTTCCATCGCACTCATACTGATGGCATAAGGATTTTCTTTCACTAAACGAGCGAGGTTGCTCTTTGTTTTACGGGAAAAGACTTGATGAAAGTGGCTATAGGGGGTTTCACGTTTTCCTTTTTCAAATGTTTCACTATGAGCTTGATGTTCTTCAAATAAATAACCCAAATAGCTTCGCATATCCCTCATGGCTTGCATTAACGAGGAATCGATTTTGCTGCTTACCACTTGCAATTCGGGCTTTTCTAATTCATCTAACTCTTTGGGGTAATTTAGATTCAAATCATCCGCTAATTCGGGCAGGTTTAATAAAGAAGGTCCACCTGGATAGACAGAAAGAGTCACCCAACACTTTTGATAGCTGCCGAACTGCTCTTCCAATTTGACCAAACCTTCCACCGATTGACTTTTCTTTTCCCTTAACTTAATAATTTTATTATTAAACTTCTCTAGTTGAGCCAGTTGACTAGCCATTTGAGCTTTGAAAAGTTCTCGCCCTTTAGGAGCTTCCTCCATGGATACAGATTGTCTAAATATTTGACAGGCTCTTTCCACCGCTTTGCGAATTTCTTTATCTTTAATGGTTCTATTTTCAATATTGTGATGATAGGGGCTATTGCCGGCATAGATATCATCCACAAAGTTACAGTGAGGAAGATTAGCAGTGCTATTACTGTCTCTCATCTCCCATTTATATTGCCAAATTCCCATATATTGATTCACAATGGCAGACCGTAAAGCAGAAAGATAAAAATCACTGATATTCTTACGCTCAATCAGAGGATTCAAACTACGTAAGGCTTTGTAATTATCATCTTTAGGTGGCTGTTTTTCAGGAATAAAGGCGGGGTTGGTTAAGGTGGCTCCCAGTAAAATTCTCTCATCTAAAGGATCCGCATCACTGCTTAAATGGACTTCTTCATGCTCCCCTGTGTTTTTATGCCCTTCCTTATCTTCATGGGGTGTGGGATAGAGGCCACATTTGGTCATATGCTCTTTGAGAATTTCAAAACGCTCTACTTTGCTCTGCAGTCGTTTGATACTTTTTTGATCTTGGTTATTAAGACCCGATTGCTTTCCTGCCTCGGCCATTTTACCCTGTAAAGACTTCACCTCTTCAGGGAAAAACTTGGAGTGATGAGAAAGAAGTGTGGTTACGGTAAGATGGTTAAAACTGGTTACCACCTTATCTGCATCCAAGCCCACAGAGTCAATACTTGTAGGCTTCGTTTCAGCAGGTCTGGGTTTACAAGAAATAGCAGTTGTAAGGACGATAAAAAGAATGATGTTTGAAATTCTCATATATTAAAACCTTATCTAAAAAAGTTGAATTACTTTAAGCCATGATCGCTCCTAAAGAGTTAATAGATGCAATGATTGTACCAACCTCCTCTGTAATTAACCCACTGATTTAATTATAATCTTTCATGATTAGCGGCTATTAAACTGTCTAAAGTTTAGACAGTTTCCTCATTGTGATTAAAGCCACGGTGAGATAAAATAAGGAGTTGTAACTCTTAAAATACGGAGAAACCATGAGGTTCTGTAGGTACTTTTTAATTATACTCACGATCGTAATAGGAAGCGCCCCTTTGTTGGCAAAAAAAGGAAAAAAGAAGAAAAAGAAAAAAAAGGTAGAAATCGATATGAGTATTAAGTGTCATGAAGGTTATGAAGGGGATGCCAGTCATAAAGTGCACAATATCATGAGCAACATGAAATTTAGGTTAACCAGAGAGTGTTTTGAACGGCGAGAACGAATAAACACAGCGATGAAGAAAAAAATAAATTCCGTCCAGTGCAGTATCTATCCTAAGGGGATGGTTATTTTATGGGCAAAGGAAGAGAACTTAGATCGATTTGTCCATCCAATTCTTTACCCTCAGCAAGAGTTAGAAGGGCAGGTTGTAGGGGCTCTAGGTCATGCCTGTATCATTAAAATGAAGAAACTCTAAAGTTCCAAAATTTTTAATTCTCTTCTAATTTTAAAAGATGATTCGTCCAGTAATTATTCTCATATAATTTCTGCCCAGCTGAATTAATCAACGTGTAATAACATTCTAAATAAGACGGAATATTTTGCTCATAACCCTCTTCCAATGGTAAATATTTATATTCACCGATAGACCAGAGAATCTCACTTCTTTTCCTCGCTTTATATTGAACCACATCATCCCAGTTTCCTTCTTTGGCACAAACCATCTCAACACTTTGAATTTGCCATTCGGGTCGGACAAAAATTCGTCCTTCAACACTGACTGGAACCTGTTTTGAGTATTCAGATTCAAAAAAACGGTACTCTACATCTTCCACATTGGCAAAAAGGTCACCATAAAAATGCACATAATCTTTCAATCTGCCATTTTGCTCGGCAGGAAAGAGGTGCCCTCTACCATAATTATCGTCTACATAGGTGCTAAACTCCGTTTTGTAACTGACCCTGATATAGAGATCTTTAGGGTTATAAGTCACATGATAACTGCCTTGCCAAAGGCTAAAATCATTATCAATTTCACGTAGGAATTTAGCTTCAACCGCATTGCCATTGACGTTAAATTCAACCTTATGATGTCGACCGGCTTGTTTTTTTACTAGTGCCACAAAGGAAGCATCTTGACAGATGAAAGTATAGCCACCACAACCATTAATATCACTGGAACCATAGAGTAATAAAACAGGATGAGTGCTCTCATCTAAGGTCAATGAATAGGTGTTTAAAGAGAAGAGTGTAAGACATGCAAAAATAAAAAGTTTAAGAAGGGCTTTCATATTTACCTCACAAAGAAAGTTTGAAGTTAAAACGTGGCCTTTCGGTTCACGCAAGCCCCTTCTTAAAGAATATGTGACTTTTTGTAAATGCAAGAATAAAAAGTTTATTATTTTGGACTTTTTTAGGAGATTAGGTGGTTTATCTTGGATCCTGTGAACATTTTGTGAAGACTCAACCTGGATCCAAGTTTTAAGCAGGGGATGAATCCTGATTACAGATTTGGACGATCTAAAAGAATAATCTTGTCTTTAGAAATTCCCATGGAACGAAGAATGTTTCTAGCCGAGTAAAGGGATTCTAAAACAGGGTTATTGAAGCGAGTGGATCTGTTGGCAAGGACAACTTTTTGCACTTCATTTCCATCATGAAAAAAGAAGATAACTCCCGCTGTATAAGCCATACTGCAATTGGTGCGTGCTGGGGTATTGGGATTATAAGACCATTCTGCCAAACAGCTTTGTCCTGCTGCTAAAAGATGATGATGAAAACCTTTAACAGGGTCTCTTCGGTACTCATAGACATAAGGGGAAACATTGATTTGGCAATCATTCCCAACTGCAAACTTGTATCCGTAATATCTTCTCACTCTTTTTCGATAGACAAAAGGACCTTCGTAATAGCTACCATCGCCATTTTGAACTCGGATGTTGTTGTAATCCAGTGCGGGAAAAGTAAGAATTTTATCGATAGAATCAACGGTAATCATTTCTTGTAAATTACCTTCAAAACGGTTGGCAATAATTTGGTAATTAGTGGCTAAGGTATACTCTTTTCTTCCTAGACAGTGGTCAACAGCCAATAAACTTTCACCGCCTAAGATAAATGCCATCATTAAAAATAGATATCTAGTCATGATTACCTCAAAAGTAAAAATAGAGAAAAATTCTAAAACAGAGAGTTGTTAGCACTTCAGAATTTAAATTACAAGCTAAAATAAGTATATCTTATAAACTTGACAATTATTTCTTATAGTGATAGCCCAATGCGAGGATAACAAGAAGCTAAAAAGGGAGTCTCGAATGTTTAGAATAATTGCTCTTATAATGATGATGTCACTCAATTCAATCTATGCAGACAGTTTTGAGCCAAATGATGATTTCTACCAAGCGGTACCTATTCAGCCAGGAACCTATGATGACCTTGACATATACAACTCCAGTGATTGGTACAAGATCAGAACAACCGAAGAAAAAGTAATCGACCTTCGCATTTATTTTGACTCAGAAGATGGTGACCTCAATCTCTATCTCTATTCTGATCAAAACCGAATGCTTTTACGCTCCAGAGTGAGAGGATCGTTTGAAGTCATCACAACAAGAACCATGCCTGCTGGCACTTACTATATAAGAGTAGGTAAAAGAGGGACTGCTCGTCGCGTTTATTACTCTTTAAAAATTAGACTTTATGATCCCTCAAATGCTCCAACTATGCAAACAACCGACTCAGATCGTTTTGAAGAAAATGACTATATGTCGGATGCTACTTTGCTTCCCTTTGGAACCACTAAAGAACTTAATACATTGGGTTCTGTTGACTGGTATAAATTTGAAGTCACCCGCCCCGGAACTGTTGTAGTCAGTGTTAACTACAATGGAGAAAGAGCTCTCGCTCTTCAACTTTACGGGCGAAATGGTGAGATGCTCAGAAGAGCCGACAATTTGGAAATTGCCTATTATATAGAACGGCCTGGAATCTACTATGCTAAGGTCTTTAAAATCGCTTCCTATGATATTAGACTTTACTATGAACTCACCATT
>CAYFLR010000077.1:5617-10696 GCA_964343805.1 uncultured bacterium
GACCCCAATAAATACAGTCAATTTCTAAATGCTCCTGTTTTATGGATGGGCAATCATCAAATGACAATTACCGAACCAGAAACTTTCTTTCAACTAGCTACCCAGGTGGGACAAAATGTACGCCTTGCCCTCCAGTATGCCGCTAACAAAGATCTCGATCTGCAATTATTTGACTCCGAATTTAAACTGGTAAGAGAAGTGGATGGACCCGATGGGAGAGAGAGTGTCTCTTACTTTCTTACCCGAAGAGCTTATTATGTAAGAATCATAAACTACTCTACTGGCTCTTCCTCTAACGGGATTCCTGTAAGGTTTTCTTATAGTCAGCAATAAGTTATCTATATAGATAGCCCAAAGGCGAGCCCAAAGCCATCATCTGTTAATTTCCCTTTCAAAAAAGTAGAGTTATATCCGAACTCAAATATGGCAGCTTGAAAAAGCATTCCAAAGTTCGCCACAAAGCCATCGCGAAAAAGTTTACCACGCAGATAATTAGAACGTTTGGCAAACATGAATCTTACAAAAGGCAAAATCTTATGTCTAGGTGCAAAACTCGGCCCCTTCAATTTCATTTGAATTTGAAAGTTGGTAACATATTCTAAAAACCGAAGAGGCATTTCCACCCCAGGACCCACTCCGATTTCTAATTGGGGAATAGGTTTTAGATTGAAATGGGCCGCCAAATGGGAAAAACGGCTCATAATATATCCATCAAAACCCATCACCTGCCGCAACTCATCAAGAGTATCAGGCCGTCCTTTGCCTTCAGTAACGTCCTCTTCGACTGGTTGTGCCAAAATTATTTTTTGAGGATTTACCGCTTTTTCCCTAACACCCTGCTCTTTAGCTTTCCTCTTTCCTAGTGATACTTTTACCGGAAGGCTTTCCCAATTAAGTTGAGAGTACTGATGATTGGAGAGTTTCCAATCCACATCAGGATAGACTTCATCCAAATAATCTATCACATCTTCATAAATGGTCAGTTTTTGACTATCATAGGGCATTAATAAGTATCCCCAGCAAAAACCTCCATAGTACATGGCAGTTACTGCGCATAAGATAGGTTGAGAATTTAGATCATAAGAACGAGTATAGGATATATGGGTGGCATCCAGTTTTATGCTTCCATCCTTTGCGGCAATATCACCTCGATAGTTTAAGCGAACTGTGGAGCAGGAGAATACGCTAAGAGCTAAAAGTAGAACCAAAATCTTTTGCATCGATGCTCCTAAAAAAAATAAAACTAAAAGGTTTGTATAAGAATTATATTCATTTATATGATAATATGAAAGAAATTACAAAAAGAGATGAAATAAGAAGGAGTTAAAATGAGAATTTGGCTATTTACCATTCTATTTTTAGGGATTTCTTTTGATTTGGAACTCTTGGCGGAATTGACTCAGCCATCTCATTCCCCCTCCTCTCCTCTCATCGCTCGGAGCGTAAAAAAACTCAGAAAGTATAAAAAAAGAAAAAAGAGAAAGAAAAAAGGGAAAGGCACCTATTATGGAGACAAAAACAAAGGCCTTCGTGAAAATACCTTCCAACATCTAAAAAGACATCCCCTGTTTGTACAGGGTGGACTCGGTTTGTGGATTCCTCTTTTGCATTTTACCCATAACCACAAGTTTAGCCCTAATGTGAATGCCGAGCTCGGATATTGGTTCGATGAGTTAAGTCAGCTTTTTGATAAGGAAATTGCAGTCATATTAGGAGGGAACTTTAGCCCGCAGACCTTGAGGGAACATTTAGAGGCTGAATCTACGGTACTGTATTCCTTTTATGGTGGAGTGCGTTTACAAAATATGAGCAATATCACCACCAATATGAACTACTATTTAAGTCTTGGTTTTGGCTATTTAGATGAGACCGCCGAAGCGGAAGCGGGCCACTCTCCTCCTGATGAGAATCTTTTCGGTTTTGCCGGAGCAGGGATTGATTATCGGTTAACTTCCATTCTCAAAGTGGGAGTACGTGCTGATTTAGGCGGGGGTGTAACCAGCTTCAGTGCCAACACTGCCGGATTTGCCTGTGCATCTTTTAAAGTAGAAATGTCCTTGTAATAAAAAAGCCGACTATGTATAGATTATTCACCCTTATCAAAACCCCATTATTATTCCTTCTCCTAATGAGTTGTAGCGGCACTCTTATTGATAAAGAGTCAACATCCAATCAGCAAGGAGTGACCCTAACCCAGTTGGAAGGAAGAAATTACTATTATTTTGAAGATGGTACCACCTGTATAATGAATGCCCCTCAAAAGCCCACAGTAAACACCTGGGTTAATAAAATTGAATTTACTAAAACAGGGGTATCTAAATGGGGCAACCTCTGCAACGACGCCCCCACCGTGATTGAATACCTAGCAAATGATTTTCAATTTGAGAAAGATCTCTCCTCATTTATCTACCAAGAAAATAAATACAAATACTACAAAGAAGAGCCTGATATGTAGTTAGTTGTTATTGTTTGAATCGTACTGATAAACAGCTGGATCGTAACTCAAACCACCTTGGCTCACGGTATAACTAATATCGTAAAAGGAATTGGCCAAATGAGCGTTTAAAGGACATAGATTCTTTAAAGATTTATCCTCGGGCATGGTCTCTATTATTGTTATAGCAAATTCGTGTTTTTCGCTTGATCGGATAATTTTTAACTCAGTACCTTTAGAAAAATTACAGGATTCGCCGCTTTCAAGGACATTGGTATACCCCGACCTTAGGGTGGTATAAGTTTTACCCACATCTAAATCGTAGTAGCGGGCATCAACAGGATCACGATCTAAAATATAGTTGGCGATTTCAATATCTGTTGTCAAATCTAAACAATCCAAAGCATCATCTTCCTCATGACATCCCCATCTAACTGCAATGGATTCTCTTGGATCAGAAAAGGTGCCGTCAAATAAATTTTGATAATAATTAGAATGAGCATGTGAAAGGGTCCCTGCGATCCAGTAGGCGTACCCCCCTTTTTCAGAAAATGGCTTCACGCTTCTCATTCCATCATTAAAAACCACCCGGCAACTTTTTTGGGCCATTTCATCTGCGGATAAATCTGCCGCTCTCAGGTAATTACTAATGGCATCAGAAAGCTTTTTATCTCTTGATGGAGTAGAATAATCTCCACTAGGACCCGCGTTACATTTAGTACTGTCAGTGGATCCAAAACAGTTATCATATCCTTTTTGCACAGCATATTGACGCTGTTCTAGTTTATGACAAATTTGATCAAACATCTTATCAAACAGTTGAGAATAATCAGGTTGATTACTTTTCGATCCCCCGTATTTGGGGTTCCAAAAAACATTCTGATTGCAAGTAATGCCATCTTTATCCAATTTGGATTGATCTAAACTCGGCTGCAAATTAAGGTAGGAAATAGTATTAAAAACCAGTTTCCATAAAACAGGTGTTGGAACCTCTTCCTCCTCATTTTTTACTAATGGTAAATTATTGCTCCCCCCGGACATACAAGCATACCAATCTGGTTTCTCTAGATTAAGAGGAGGATGTGCCTCAAAGCTAATCTCTTTGTTGTAACTGAGCACACCGGCATCATTATTGACGGCATAAAATCTCATAAACCGCCCGACTTCATAATCTCTGCTAAAAAGATATCCAGCTTTAAGTTCTCTTAGTTCTGCTGGAACAGTACTCTCTATTGATTCATAGACCTTATTAGTGAGGGCATTTTTTAGCTGGATGGTATGACCACTTTCATCTCCTTTTTCATATTGAACAAATATATTTCCCCCCTCATAGTTTTTGATATCCCACATATCTAAATCATAGGATATTTGCGGCAATCGAACCGTTCCATATTTCTTAGCGACAATCTTAAGAAATTCCACTGGTCTATCCGCATAGTCGACAGATCCATATTTCCCGAATTTCAAAGCCAGACCCTTTTGATAGGCGTAGATAAATCTTAGAGACATGGTGGCATCAGCACAATCATGAGGAATATCCCATAGCGTTAGGACATTATCTGGAACCTCTTGGATCCATTCATCATATCCATTTTCATCCTCCACCGTCCAGGAGCGTCCTCCACCACTCTCACTCCAACCAATGGCATTATGAACCGCTGCTGCATCATTGAATTTTCTCACTTCCCAAGCCTTAACTTCCGCACCATCATCCTCATCTTGCTTACATGCGGCAACGAAGAGCAAAGACACACATCCAACTAAAATTAATAGACTTTTTAGAAAAGTACCCATCTGATTCTCCCATTTTATTCACTATATATGCGGACTTGCCTTCTTTTCGGCCAGTGGATCCATAGGTTAAGATTTATCTATTTATTTAATTATTTTAAATAGATAGACACAACATTTATTTATATATAGTGAAGTAATGATCTTAAATCCTATCCCATTGAAGGTTATGATAAGTGTTTGAATTTGTCTCAAAAGTCCTCTTGTAAATTTCACAATGTAATATTTGAGACATTTTTCCCCTACATTTGTTTCAAAAACCCTCTTGTGATTTTCACAACGTAGGATTTGAGACATTTATAATGTATATTAGATTGTGGAGGTTTCCATGAAAAGATATTACCTAATTTCATCTCTTGCGGCAGGTTTGGGAATGTGGATCCTAGCGGGCATCTGGCATAAACTCATTATGGTTCATTTTTACACCGCAGAAACCGGAGCTAAACATGAAGGGACTTTTATCATTTTAATTGCTTATCTTATTTTAAGCACCATTATGACCTATATTTTTCCTTTAGGTTATCAAGGTGGTAAAGCTCTGGTTGAAGGAGCAAAGTTTGGAATACTTATGGGAGTTCTTTGGGTTTTTCCTCATGAATTAGCCATGGCCGGAGCTCATGGAGAATCTCTTGTCTATGTTTTTAAAAATGCCTTATGGCATGCAGTAGAACAAGGCTTGGGGGGAGTGATAATTGCAATTGTCTATAGTCGTTTAAAACTAAACAAATATGATACACTATAAAGAAAACGTCAGATTATTTTTAAAAAGGAGCTTTTATGCACTTTATAAAAGTTAAATACTTTCTATTTATTATGCTTCCTTTACTCCTGCCAACCTGTGAAAGTGCCAATGA
>CAYFLR010000077.1:10706-16054 GCA_964343805.1 uncultured bacterium
GGCGCGAGTCTAGTAGAAACAGAAGAAGGAATGATGGAAGAAAGTGGAATAAAAAGTAGAATTTGGAAAGATGAGTCAACCTTAGAAATAAAAGCAAAAGCGAATGGAAACTGTGGAGTTAACAATATAACTGGACACGTCCAAGTGGTGGGCAGCAAGATAAACCTCACTTACACCACCACAGTGAAATCAAGAATGAAGTGCATGTGTCTTTATGGAATCACATATACCGTTCAGAAGTTAAAAAAGCAAGACTACACCTTAAACTTTGAAAACACAGACTACCTCGATACTCACTTTGATAAAGAGGGAAGCTATAAGGTAGAAAGTAAGGAAGAAACTAAAGAAAATACTCCAGAAGAAACTACAGAAGAAACAACAACTGAGATTACGACCGAAATAGAAACCAAAGATTTAGGAGATGAAATCAAAGATTGGGGCGAATTTAGCCATGGATCATGCAAAGGCAACTTGGTAAATCAAGCATCACACCATCTTCCAACTGGCATCATGAGTAAAAAATGGATATCGGATGAAGTCTTAGAAATAACAGCAGATGTCCATGCTAACTGTATAGTAAAAGAATTAGAAGGAATCGTTCATAAGAAAGATAAAACCATCATTCTTTCCTATAAGGAAATTTTTTCTTCTGACGTTAAAACCAGCTGTCTCTGTGTGTTTCCCATTACATTCAAGGTAGATGTTTTTAAACAAGATGATTGGGTTTTGCAATTGAAGGATAAAATCTATAAACCGGAGGACTTTGATGACGATGGAAAATATATTGTTAAAGATGAGTCATAAGGTCTTATCTGTATTTTAGTAATTTAGGAGATAAAATGACCAATTTTTTATGGCACCTACTTTTCATGATTCTCTCTATGACTTTATTTTTTTCCTGTAGCGAAGATGAAGAATCAAATGAAACTCCTCCAGTATCGGTGATGGAACTATCCCTTCTCACCTACCAAATACCCGATGAGTATAAGCCCAGTGGTAAAGAAGGCATTAAGAATCTTCCCAAAGGGGCCATCTACCAAGAAACAGATCAAACAATTTACTTCATTCCCCAAAAGGGACAACGAGGTAAATATGAGATAGAAATTGAAGGCAATGAAACCCTGGAATGGGAGTTGGAAGTCACCGCAGTTGCAGAAGAGACTTTGCAAAAAAAAGGACCCACTGAATCCTACAGCGATGGAGATATTGGTTATATTTTTCTTCATGGAAAAACCATGTCCAACTTATGTGAAAGTAAAGAGGGAGCAGAGGCTTATTGGTTAAAAGCTGATGAAGTTTTAGCTCCCGATGAAACGAACCGTACACTTATTTGTTACGATGGAACCAAAAAAGTAAGCGAAACGGTAAAATCGGTAGCCGAACAAATGGAAAAAGCCTCCTGTGGCCTATATGGACGCTGCATCGTGGTCACCCATAGCATGGGAGGGCTTATGTTAGAACATATGCTTATATATGCTGGAAAAGGTGAAGGACTGGATGAAGATTTAAAAGGCCATGAAGCTCTTTACCAAAAAGTCAAAGATAAGATTCTAATGGTTATCTCCATAGCTTCGGCAGCTGGAGGATCCAAAACAGCAGATGTTGCTCTCGAGTTAAGTAAAGATCCCGACTCACTCATTGGACAATTTTATGACCTAGAAGCCGGATCCAATCAGAGTTTAAGAGTGAATCATGCCACCACCGTGTTAGCTCCAGTGAATCAAGACCCGGGAGTTCCTTTTTTCATGGTGGCAGGCTATTCAGAAAACATAAAAGAAGGTTCAGGTGATGTGCTCGGTTCAATTTTTGATTCTTTAGCTGGGGGTGATGAAACAGAAGAAAAACCTTTTAACGGATCCACCATGTACTCCACCTTGGATCAAATGACTGGTTTTACTTCTAGAAGTGATGGGGCAGTTGCCTTCCGCAGTTCATGTGGCACTACAAGCAGCTCAGCAGATGATGGCCCAAAAAGAGATGCTGAAATAAGTGAACACCTAAAGTACTGCTATGCAGAAGCGAAAAAACCCAATCACTATGTCCTGTTTTTATCAGACCTCAACCATGATTTGATCATCCAAGATATTGACTGTAAAGAAACTAAAAACCGCTGTCAGGTTTTGTTTCCTGATGAGGAGCAAAAAACTTTTACTCCCTCCCCCACTTATACTGGGCAAAATACCATTCAAGTTATCCGAAAGCTTATTGCCAAACCTACATCCAAGGCCGAATCAAGTATTTAAAAACTTGAAAATTTCTTTATAAAAACCTATTCGGGTATCTGACTGTTTTATTTCGAATTCCTCTCATGTTTTAAGAAATACTGCCTTGATCCGAACAAAAGTTAATCTTTAACTATTGCATTGAAGGTATATTTATATGAAAAAAAAGAGCACTGTAATGTTTCTTTCTTCTATTTTGCTTCTATATATTGTTATGGCTTATCAAAATTGCGGCGATAGCAATAATGCCATGCTGAAACAAAAAGGTCACCCTCTAGGACCTTCTTTTTCCAATTCTTATGGAAAATCAAGCAAAGCTGTCACCCCACTTAAAGGTAAAGATCTAGAAAAGTTTATCCCCAAAGATATGGGTGATATGAAAGTGACGGAAGTGAATATAGTTGAAAAAGATAAAGGGTTCGGCAAAACTGAAGTGTACTACACTTTTGATTTTGATTTATTAATCAACATTTTTGATTCTGCCTTTACAACCAACTGGCCTTGTGGCCAAGATGGTCTAGCGAGCCATAAGAGTGAATATGCTAAAGATTGGGGTGGGTCTTATGATCGAATTGCCACCCATTATAAATCTTATAAGGGGTTCGAATTCCTTTTCAAAAATGAAAAAAAGGTTTCCCTTCAAATCTGTATTGAGGATAGATTTCTTATTCGGTTACATCAAGATAAGACAACAACCACTGATTATCTCAGAACAATTATGGATAAAATTGATGTGGAAGGGTTAGCCAAGTTAAAAGATAAAGAAGGAAGTTAGCCAAGCCCAATCACTTAAAACATCTAATAAGTTTCCTTAATAAATAGGTTTTAAAACTTTCCTCTTCAGCCCCTCCCTTTTGAATATCAACCCATAAGTAAAAAATTTAGCACTCCAAGGGGACACTTGCCTCTTTCTATAATTTTTGCTAATAAGCTTAGCATTCTCATTATGAAATCTTTTGTTATTAACCAATAGGAGTATAACGTATGAAAAAAAGAACAATTGGGTTCATCGCCTTATTCGCTACACTGTTTTTTGCCACAGCTCACCTGCAAGCTATGGAAGCAAGTAAAATCGCCATGGAAAAGAGTAGTTCCAAAGTGAAAACAATTGGAGTTGGTTTGGGTGGCGGAGGAATGGCTTCTGGACTCACCGCTCGTTATTATTTAACCAATGTCTACTCCATTGATTTAACCCTCGGTACCAGTGGCTGGGGAAACTCTATTGGAGCACAGTATTCAAGAAATATGGGAAAAATCTGGTCAAATCCTAATGGAAAATTAGACTGGGAAGTGGGAGCAGGAAGCTCCGTTCTTTCTTATCGTTTTGCCAGCTACTCTTCTACCATCCTTGGCCTTAACGCTTCAGCTGGCTTAGTATGGGATTTTAACCAATGGCCTATTCAACTCACTGCCGCCTGGGGACCATCTTATCTATTCGGTGATTATGTAGGTGGATTGCACTTAAGTAGTGGACACGGTGCTGTCCGTTGGTTTTTCTAGTCAGAACTTTGATAACAGGGTCTTCTCCAGGCCCTGTAAGTACCCCACAAAAGTGTTTAATAAGATGAGCTCCAGTTTAATTACTCCCAACTCGATTTGAGAAAATGGACTATAGTGAAATTTTCCCTTAAGATAGGAAAAATGCTTTCTATGTTCTAAAAGGGATTTGGTCTAACAAAATAATAAGAAATTCTCAGAAGGAGTCATTAATGGATTATGGGAACCATAAAGTATTTACCGATGAAGATTACGAGCAGATTTTAGATGACCTCAGAAATGGCCGAGCCCAACTGGTGGACGTTCGTGAGGAAAGCGAATGGAACTCTTTTCGTTTTGAGTGCGCTATTCATTTACCTCTTTCTAAACTAGCTAATGCAATAGGCATTGATAAGCTCAAAGAAATTAAAGAAGCAAATAAGAAAATCTATTTACACTGCCGTTCGGGAGCAAGAGTAAAGATGGCCGAAAAAATTCTAGCACAATATGGTTGCAGAGAATTTTCAATCCTGCCAATTTCTATGATGGAAATGCTACAGAAAGGCTTTAGGCAAAAACAAGATAGTTGATTTTGAAGTGTTCTTTTTTATGTTAAAACTAACCAACCTGACCTTCCTCAAAAAAACCTACTAGTTGTATTAACTCTTTTTTGGAAGATTGGCTTCCCTATCATTGTAAATATCTTCCTGGGAATAGTCTTTCATACCTATAATGTCTGATTCGATATTTTCATCTTTCTCTATCTGATTGTCATCATTCTCTCTATTTTCTTCTAATTCAATTGGATTTAATTTGTCGTCCAAATAGAAATCCTCGGTATTGGATGGGATGTTTTTGTTGGCTCCTTGTGCCGAAGGATCTTCTTTTTGAGGTCTTCCACAAGCTGTTAGTATCAAAGTTCCTAAAATTACAATTGTTAATAGTTGGCTCATTTTCATTTTATTCTCCTTTTTATTTAAAAACATTCTTAACCTGTTCTATTTGCTTTAGGCAGGATCAAATCAATGGTTGTTAAAGATCCCCGTGACCTTCGTAACTTAATCGATTTAGCAATTACTGTGCCAAACTAAAAAACACTATAATATCTATGGCTAAAGTGATTTATTGAGATGGTGATGGGGCAATGGTGTCGCTGAGTGAGACAGAAAATGTATATCTGAATCTCGAATTGGACCTACTTCGCTTGAATCTGCTATATTATAAATAAACAATTATAAAAGGGAGCACACATTAAACTCAGACTGCTTCATATTTTCACATTCATTTTAGTCCTACCAACACTATCTGCTAAAGATGTGGTACTACTTGATGGAGAAGGGAAACAGCCAAGTGACTATAGGCGTGTAGTGAGTTCACTAGAATCTGGCGATCGAGTCGTGTTTAAAGACGTCTCGTTCTTATTATTAGAGAATTTGGGAGAGGGATCTACTTCAAGAATCTTCGATATTGGTGAAGGTCGAGCCCTACGCATTAACTTTACTGAGACATATGAAAGGAAGAAAGATCATTTCCGCTTAGGTTATCCGCTTTTAAAAAAGTATGGTGTTCGTACAGCTAAACTCTATCCAAAAATTGGGGTAGATGGAGTTTATATTGTTGTTCAAAAAGAAGACATCCGATTTAACCTAG
>CAYFLR010000077.1:16064-16393 GCA_964343805.1 uncultured bacterium
TATATTACAGAAAACCTAGATAAGTTTTCCCCAAAAGAATTAGATACCATCTGGAAACAGCTAGAGAAATTTGCTCGTTCTGTGGCAGCCTTTCGCCGTATTCAAGACTTTAAAGGATTAAATATTGTCTTAACCCGCAATCGAGGGTGGATTCTACTTGATTGGGATAGTGATCACGAGCTAGTTAGCAAGAAAAAGGGTGAAAGCCCTTTTGATTATTATCCAGGACTTTTTAGAATGGTGCTACCTGAAAAGATAAAGGCGCGAATTGATAAAGCAATTCAAGAAGAACGCAAAACAAGATGGCGCGGTTGGAATCTAGGCCATAA
>CAYFLR010000077.1:16447-17186 GCA_964343805.1 uncultured bacterium
TGCACTCAACTCAGCATTAAGTCTAAAAAAAATCGCTAGTTATTGGGATAATTCTTGAGGCAATAACCTCTATCTTCGACCTTTAGCTTATCCTTTATTCCTTTTATTTCCTTTTCATCCCCATTGAGTTCTGCTCTTACATTTTTTTCCACCTATTTATAAAATTTTACTCACCGCTACAAAACTCCATGAGAATAAAAGGCTTTGCATCCTTGGGGCAGAACTCTGTATGTTTTAAATTTTGTATTGGATTTTCATCTAAAGAGAGACCCGCCAAAAATTCAAGATCACTCAAAGGACGCAGATCTGAAACGTTATTGTGATCTAAATCTAGATACTTTAACCCTTTCAAACTTGCTAAAGGTTTTATATCTGAAATATTATTTCTTGCTAAATTTAAGATTTTTATTTTATTAAGTTGGCGCAAGGGGCTAACATCCACAATATCGCTATTTGTAGCGTTAAGCCATGATAATTTTTCATAGTCACTTAGATCTCTTAAATCGGCTTCTTTAACGCCAGAGAATGATAAAATAACAAGCCACTTTAGATCTTTAAATGGTTTTAAATTTTTCACCAATCTCCGCTCACAGGGATCATAAGAACCAGTGGAGCTAGTTGCTTGACAGGACATGCTAAATTGTTGCAGGTTCTCAAAATACTTCACAGCTTCAATATTGTGTAAATTCCAATTATTGCTAAGGTATAATTGTGTCAAATTACCTAATGACATAAGAGG
>CAYFLR010000077.1:17196-20751 GCA_964343805.1 uncultured bacterium
GCATGAGAATTAATAATTAAGGTCCTTAACCTTATAAGAGAGGATAAAGGGTTAATATTTTTAATTTTGTATCCAGTTGATTCAGACTCGTTTTCAAGGACGAGTGAGTAAAGCTGTTCTAGAGTCGAAAGTGGTTCAAGGTCAGCTATCTGTGTGTTATTTAAAACTAGGGTTTCTAATCTAGGCATACGATAAAGAAACTTCGCATCTTTCAAGGGAACTGCTCTAATATCAAGACTTTTCAATTGAGGCAGATGGAGTTTATCTAATGATTTGACCTCTATATCTGTCAAACTTAAATACTCTAGCTTACTAAATGAATTTAAAATATCGAAATCAAGTCTACTTGCTCTGCTAATAGAAAGGTTTTTTACAAATTTAAAAAATGAAATGGGTTTGAAATCTGAAACGCGAGGAACGATATCAGTATCAGAATCTTTTAATCTAACTGGATGTAAGTATATAGATTTAGTACTCTTCAAATGCCCTTCTACTTTATCACAATCTTGCGGATATTTGAATTTCCTTATTTTTAGTAAATCTAATGTGATCTTTCGAGCTTCAGAAGCAGAGTCATAGTTCTGACACATTTCTACAAAGGTCTCACCTTTGATCATCCTCGGTAAAGGGAATATCCCTAATATGAAAACAATTAATAGGTTGCGAGAAGATTTTAGCCAATTTGATCTGAAATTAATGTAAGATAAAGCCATAAAATTATTATAAATGACTTTATTAATAGATGACACTTTTTTGGTCTATGAGGTGAGCTAAAATGAAAATTGTTTTCCTTTCATTTCAAAAATCTATTGTATTTACAGCATTGTTCATCCTCTTATCCTGTGAAGATGAAGGCACAGTAAAAACGATCAACGTTGACTCCTATCAAAGCCCTTGCCTGCTGTGGTTCCGAACTTTAAATACCTGTTTTCGTATTAAAGATGAAGGAGATACAAAGTACCAAGTTCATAACGCTCGCATTGCTGATTTTGATTACTCCTGGGGACATAAATATAAACTAAAAATACTCGAAGATGATGAGGTTGATGGACGAATTGATGGCCCAGACCAAAGTCGGACATTATTGGAAGTATTAAAAGATGAGGAAGAGAAAGTAGGCAAGTTATTTAAATATACCAACATTTCAGCTGGCTTCAATTTCATTAGAAAGAAGGAGGGAAAATACCTCTTAATGGGAGAAAAACCTTTCTCCTGTTCAACAACAGCCAATTGTTCACAATTAGAACTTCTGTGGGACACCTATAATATGGATTTTAGTTTTAAGTATCTTGGGGCATCAAATATTGAGCTTTCGAAATGGGATTTTTCAAACCAAAGCTGGCACATTGCGCCTGCTATGGGAGTTTGCACAGAGAAGAAAGGGCTTTGTTTTCTAGTTAGACCCAATACCATTGAAAAATTTAAAGTTATTAACCATGGCATTAAAGATTTTGATTTTAAATGGGGATTTTACTATCAAATTGAAGTGGGCCGTTCTTTACAAGAAGAACAAACTGAAGATGAATCATTAGTTGAAACAAAGCTTATTAAGATCATTAAAGAGGAGGAAATTGATATTGGCCGACCTTTATCCATCGAGGGTGTAAGCCTGAAAGATACCACCATTTTAAAAGTTGAAGAAAATGAAGTTTATACAATTTATGATAAAGAATTCAGCTGCAGTGATAAAGCTGATTGCGATGCTTTAATAGCCCAAAGTGGTTCTGACCAGTTAGTTGATCTACAATTCAAATATCTGGGACAAGGTGAGATCAAATTAATCTCCTGGACAAAAGCAATTCCTCCTTCTAATGAAAATTAAGATCATCCAGCAAGTACAGTCGACCGATTTATTATTTGACTAATTAATATTTTATGATACATAAAATCTAAGCTTTTATCTAATTTTTATTAATAATTTAGATAACACGCCATGCTACATCATTAAAAGAATCATTTTCATTATTTAGAAGGAATTACATCATGAAACGGTTGAAACCTTTATTATTAGCCATCTTACCTTTTATCTTTATATCTAGTTCATTGCATGCACAAAGAGGATTACTTCCAGGAGCTGCAGCTCTTGCAGCAAGACAATCTATTAAGAAAATGGGATTTTTAACCTTGGCCCCACGCTGCAACAGTTTTACCCATAGTGCAAGGGATAGAAAACAATGCCATAATGCCCTTAAGAAGATGTTTAGAGCATTAGATATTAGGATTACTGTAAAGGGTGAATTTGGTTTTGCTGCCTTTGGCAAAGAGCTGATCGAACTTCTTAAACAACCCAAAACTAGAAGTTATTTATCTGATCTTAAACAAATCTTATCAGATAGTGAAAACCCCCATTCCTACAACCTTTGGCATTGGACATTAGATTACTTTAACCACAATAAACTCGAAGCATTGAGGCATATTGCTATACTTTTTCAGGATTCGAGCGATTATGTCCATGTGGCCTATGTTAAAGGAAGTGGATTTAGCGAAGAAGAAGCCAACTCTCTTCAGTTAGTAAATAAACTGCTCAGTGAGAAATTAAAATTTAATTTATATCCTGAGCATCTGATTCAAACCAAGGTGAGGTCACAGTATCATTATTATGTTATCCGCTACCTCTCTTATAAAACTTGTCAAAGGGATAATTCTAAATATTGTAACCTTGTTCCCTTTTTACTGGATTCTACTTATCACTTTTTCACCAAGTCCATGTTGTCCTTTGCCTCCTTAAATCTCGATGAGGAGCAATTACGTCTTTTTACCGAAAAATGGACAACCAAATCTTTGGCGAGTCTTCTCAATTTCACATCCATTTTAAAACGAAGTTATCAGGTTCTCGTTCTCACCCCTCCCCCTTTCAATCCGGATCAAAGAACTTATGAAATCGAAAGCTTATATTTGGGTTATCTAGGGAGTTTAGATGGGCATGTAAATCAAAATGAGATACTGAGCTTTGATGAGTTTAAGGTCTTTATGGGACAGGACTCCCAAGCCTTTTTTCAAGACATGTTTTAATTCAGTTTTTTGTTATCCATATCTTAATAAGCCGCTTTTAAAAAACGCTGAAAACGGTACTTCATTTGCTGAGAGAGACGAAGCCACTCCTCTTTATTCGCCGGACTCACCACTTGATCCTCTAAATCGGTCACCTTAAAAAGATGGTAATCTCCTAAAAAATTGGCTTTCATTTTTAGCCAATATTTATATTTTGGAGTGATTAAACTAATACGGTTAGAATGAAAAGGAAAACCCGATCCACTCACCATTAGAAAGTGATTAGAGGGATAGGGTTTAAGGAGAGAAATTCCACTCATCCATGATGTGTATTGGGACCCCGGAGATAGGTAATCTATAATGGTAGGCCAAATATCCACATGACTAGACAGAGCCACTTCTTTTGGAAAAATACCCGGTAAACAAAATACTAATGGAACCTGCACCCGTTCATTAATTAAATTAGACACTCCATGCCCCAACAACCCATACTCCCAAAACTCCTCCCCATGATCGCCGGTGAACACGATAATGGTATTATCTTGCTGCCCCGCTAGTTCTATA
>CAYFLR010000077.1:20761-24033 GCA_964343805.1 uncultured bacterium
CTTTGAGTCAATTTTTTAAAAAGAGAGTCTATAAAATACAAACTGTTTTTATAGCGATTTACAATTAAATCTTTATGCTTTGAGAGCTTCTGGTCTCCCATAAAATGGTTGTAATCCTGAGCCATCACCGGCTTAAACTTTTCAAACTCCGGCGGATAATAATAATTATGATGGGGAGATATTAAAAAGCCAAAAAAGAACCAAGGTGTGTCAGGAGAGTTTTTTGCATCTCTTAAAAGTTCACTTAGATCTTGAATGAGAGCTTGATCTCCCCTATAGCCACTCAGAGTGCAATTTTGATACTCATCGAACTGATTCTCTAGCCAGATCTTCTTACCCTGTGAGTCTAACCCTGAACAGGCTTTTCCTTTGATTTGATAACCTTGCTTTTTCAAAAGGGTTAAGGGAAAACTGGGAGTTTTATAATCCAAAAAAGAGCGGTAGTTATAAGAGTCAACTCCATGCAATAAAGAGAACATCCCATAATAGGTGGTATTGGAACCTGAGTAATGTTTTTGCGGACGAATGCAGTGATTTTTTCGAGGATAAGTATAGATATGAGGAGTCAGTTTTTTGGATATCATATCTCCTCTGAAGGTTTCCACAGCCAGCATTATAATATTAGGTCTTCGTGACCACCTTTTCTCATTAAGTGGAAGGTTAGGAAGAGAAAGTTTAAGCTGCTTATTTTGGAGCTTAAGACGGTAGAAGGTAGAAAACCAAGGAAAAGTCTGAATTAAAACGGACCCTTCTTTTTTTAAGGCGCTCACCATATGACGAGTGGTCAAGTTTAAATAGACTCCACCAATAAAGATCACCACAATTATACTTGCTTGATAACTTAATTTGAGATTCTTATGCTCTGGAAAAAGAGATAATAACCGTTGGAGAATGAAAAAAAGTAATGCCTGCCCTAAAGTTAGAAGTAAAAAGCCCACCACTACCGTCGCTGACATGGCAAAATCAAGCCCAATATCTTTAACAAAGTTAGGCTTTGTGACCTCCTCCAAAAGACTGGGAGAGTCTAAGTGCAAACCCATATTGATAAAGACTTTCAGATCTAAAAAAACCAATGTTAAAAGGAGAGAAAAAATAAGAAAAGTAAGGTAATGAATCCATTGAGAGTTAAGAAAATAGCGGCTTAACCTCAATTTGTAAACCACAAATCGAAGGAAAAATCCGCCCAAGATCCATAAACTCCACAGCGTGAAAACCATGGAAATAATGTAAGTTCGAAACCTGGCAATATGACCGAGGTCAAAATCTATCTGTACTACTTGCAAAAAATTAGGGCCGTAATAAAGGTAGGCCCAAGCTATTACAAAACAGTTGATTAAGGCTAAAAGGCTATTGGTAACCCAGCTGGAAACTCCGCTTTTCACTATTTTTATAGTCTCCCTATTTTAAAACCATTATTTCTATTGAGAGTAGCAAGTCCTCATGAGTTGGTAACGCATGGAGGCATATTATATCTATAAAAATAAAAAAAAAGTCAACAAAAGGTAAAACAGACCGATAGAAGAAAATGAAAGTTTTCCTTTTATCTATTTTGATCTTTTTTCAGCAAGAAATGGGGGCGGTTCTCTATTCACAGAATTTATCTGCTCCTGATCTGGATAGTTTTGCATTTCAACAGACATCATTAGAGGTGGGTATATTGGTGGACAGCTTTAAAATAGGCTACACTGAACTACAAAAAGAACGCAATCATGTAAATTCGCATTCGACCGATTACTGTCAGAATAACTTATCTCATTCCCATAATTTCGCCCAACGAATTGGTTTTTTTATCCAAGAGATGTTTGTTCCCATTCCCTCTGGCATTGAAGGTATTGCACCTTACTATCATGTTAATACCCAATCATCTTCCTTTTCAAGAATGAGCTTGGTAACACACTCACTTTGCCCTGTTACTAAAAAGAGTTTAAGAAAGACCATAAAAAAAATGCCTTCTTCTAAGGTTATCCAACAGGCCAATAATTTTGCACTAAGACACAATGAGCTTCGAATGCTCTCTCTATATGGTGATTATGAAGCAACTATAGAACTTCTCAAACATTGGCAGCGTCTATTTTTCTGTCTTGGTTATAAAGAATCGCTTTCCACGGCGGATAGTACCAATTCCTATAAAGTAGCTCGAAAATATGCACCCTCAGGATATCAAAAACCAGAGGGGGTAAAATTTTATGAAGACCCTTATCAGAATGAAGCCAGTAAACTCAATATCGGTATTTTCCAATTTACGCCTAATAAGTTTGGTAATATTTCACCCTGTTTGAGAAGTTGGAGAAAAATGTACCCCAAGTGTCAAATCTACAATGAAGAGTCCTTCACTCCAATTTTGGGGAGTTCCTATCAGAGCTTTAATGCCTTCTGCGGGGTTCATAAGTTGGTACAAACATTCTCAGTTCAAGCCCATACCACGAAGAGAAGAAATACTCATCCCGAAAACTTAGAAAATGGAAAGTTAAAATTACCCAAAAAACGATGCGTAACTCCCCATTTTTATGCTGGATGGGCCTACAACCATTTTGGTCCGCTCATGAACTCCACTGGAACTAATTTAGGAAAACTGTTTAAATGTATTGCAAAGTGACACCAAAATCATCAACCAAAAGTCAGTTCATCTTTTCAAAAATGTAATCCCTAACCCGAGCCAAATTATCAAAAGGTTTTGACAAATAACCTTTCGCTCCTTTAGTTAAGGCCATTTGTATTTCCGGATCATTAGTGGGAAAACCAGACATAATAAACACTGAGGTTGCGGGGCTCGATTCATTGACTTTATCTAAGATTCCCAAGCCAGAAATGAGAGGCATCTTCATGTCGGTAAGAATAATATCATATGAGTAATCTTGTATCTTGGCAATCGCTTCTTTGGGCTTGTTAGTTGACTCTACCTCACAAATGCTATCAAAATACTCCAGAAGAAGTTTTGTTATATCAACCTCATCATCTACAATAAGCATTTTCAAACCCTTTTTGGCTTTTAACGAAGAGCATTCTGTTTGACCATTTTCCGGCTTTTGAATCTTGCTGTCTAATAAGTTAGGATGCTCTACTCTCGGGAAGGAAATCTCAAAAAGAGTTCCTTTAGACACCTCACTCTTGACTTCAATGTGACCATGGTGCATTTCGATGATATTTTTGGTAATTGAAAGGCCCAGCCCGGTCCCCTTATCAGTTTCTTTGGTAGTGAAAAAGGGATCAAAAATTCGATCTAAATTTTCTGAGGGAATCCCCATTGCATTGTCTTCATGTTGGACAGTAAT
>CAYFLR010000078.1:0-13150 GCA_964343805.1 uncultured bacterium
TGGATGATTATTTCCATCTACAAACACTAACTTAGGTTGATGTTTATGGCACTCCGTCTCTGGCAAAGAGAGATAGGATGCAATTATAACTAAATCACCTGGCTGAGCACATCTGGCAGCAGCTCCGTTGAGGCAAATTTCATCATCTTTTCCATAAATGACATAGGTTGCGAATCTTTGTCCATTGTTACAGTTGTATACTTCGACTCTTTCATACTGATGAAGGTGAGCTAATTCACATAATCTAGGATCAATAGAAATTGAACCTTCATAAGATAGATCGGCTTCCGTAACGGTGGCCCTGTGAATCTTGGATTTAAGCATTGTACAGTTGATAGTCATGACTTTTCCTTTCAGGATATTTAAATTCCATCAAAATGGAGTTAAGCGTTTAATTTTAAAGCTTCAAACAGTCCTAAATGGACCAATTCGGGTAAAACCACATCGAATACCTGGGCCGATTCGAACAGTCGGGCAAACCCCCCTGTTCCAATCACCAGTGTTTTTTGATCACAGGAGCCTTGAAAGTACTGCTCTTTCACCTGACGGCTCACCTCTTTTATCAGAGTTAACTGTCCAAAGTAAAGCCCTGATTGAATACTTTCGACGGTGGAGCGACCAATTAAATCTTTTGGCTGAGTGATTTCAACGGAAGGCAGTTTGGCGGTCCCTTTGGTAAGGGCATCCATGGATAGTTTTAAGCCAGGTAAAATAATGCCTCCTAAATAGCTGCGATCACAGGTGATGGCACAAAAAGTGGTGGCAGTACCAAAGTCCACAATAATTAGGTTGGTTTCAGGGTATTTTTGTAGAGCACCGATGGCATTGGCAATACGATCGGCCCCTACTTCAAGGGGGTTACGGTATTTAATTTTGAGACCTGTTTTGACTCCCGCTTGGAGAATAAAAGGTCTTACATTGAAATATTTCTTGCAGCAACTTTTTAAGGAGTGGATGAGTGAAGGAACGACTGAGCAAAGAGCTATATGTCTCACCTCTTTGGGGTTGTACCCATTTTCGGTGATGACTTGTCTTAAGAAAAGACCGAATTCATCAGAAGAGGCTTTCTCTTTCGAGGTTTTCCGAAATTGGAGACAGACTCCTTGTTCGTTGTGCAAGGCTCCTGACATTTGAGTGTTTCCCACGTCGAGTGTTAATATCATAAGATCTCTCCTTTGGATCGAGATAGAATTTGGTTAAAAGTCGCAGCCAATTCAACGGCTCCCATGACGGTCGTGTGTTTTCCCTTTTGATGAAAAATATTGAATGGGTGCTTTCCTTGCTCCATTTGATTTAAATCATTGTGCACCACCAGGTTGGGGTGACTTTTATTAAAAAGCTGATCCACTGCCTCACGGACTTTTTCCTGATCCAGGGTGTGGGTGAGTTTAAAAGCAACCAACAAGGTGTCGGGGGCTTTTTCTCTTAAAAGTGAGAGGAGCTTGGGATTTTTATGCAAATGAAGAGTCATTGCTTCGGCACTGCTGCTGAGTTTTAACTCGGCAGAAGCTTTATAGGATTCTTCATTCATTTGCAGGCTCTCCACTTTAAAATCACTCACAGCAGCTAAATGAATGATGGCATCATACTCACTGAGATCATTTTGATTGATTAAAGTGGATAGAGAGTCAAAAGAAGAGTAGGTATATATTTCTTTCGCGTTTTTAGGTTTGATGGCATTTTCAGCGCTAAAGGTTGTGACCTGGTGTCCCTCTTGGATAAGTTCATCAGCTAAAATAGCTCCTGTCTTGCCGGTACTGGTATTGGTGATACATCGCACACTGTCGATGGGCTCTTTGGTTCCTCCATGGGTGATCAGGATCTTTTTACTGGGAGTCTTGGTCTGGGGTTGGAGGTGTTTATAAATTTGACCTACAATCAGTTCAATATCTGCGAGTCTTCCCGGTCCTTCATCACCACAAGCTTGTCTTCCATATTCAGTAGGTAAGATAATATTTCCTTGTTCCTCTAGGGATTTTAAAGCCTGGTCAGTAGTTGGATGTCTGAGCATCGCTTGATTCATGGCAGGTGCTATGAGAAAAGGCTTCTTTCTGTCAAAGGCTAAATAGAGTCCGCCTATAAGATCATCTGCCAGCCCATGGGACAGCTTATTAATGGTGTTGGCAGTGGCGGGGCAGATGATAGCCAAATCCGCCCATTTGGCAGCCGTAATATGGTTCATCATATGACCCGGTTTGAATTGATCGATCAAGACCTCTTTAGAGGTGAGACCTTCTAGAGTGGCTGGACCAATAAATTCCAGTGCCGACTTGCTGCAAACCGTTTGCACTTCATGCCCCTCTCCCACCAGTCTAGAAATGATTTGACAGGCTTTAAAACAGGAGATGGAACCAGTTAAAATAAAAAGTATGTTAGATCCCGACATTATCGATTAGCCTCACTTGCCCAACCCGGATAGCTCCCAGTCGGCGACCAAATTTATCTTCCACATAATCCACTAGAAACCCTAATTCTTCAAGACTTTGCTTGGCGACTTGCTGATTCGAAGCAGATCTTAATACCTTATTAAATTCGGCCGCTTTTTGCCGATGTTCTTTAGTTAAATGGCGGTTGCGCGAACTCATGGCCAGACCATCTTCTTCCCTGATAATGGCACAAGGAACGATTAGGGTGGGGAGGAAAAAAGCCTCACATAATTTTTGTACCAACAGCAGTTGCTGATAATCTTTTTTGCCAAAGTAAGCTTTATCTGCTCTGAAAATGTTCAGCAGTTTCAAAACCACCGTGAGCATGCCATCAAAATGTCCTGGGCGATACTTTCCACAAAGCTCTTTGGAAAGTTCATCTTCACAAACGCTAAAGTGAAAAGAGTCCGGATACATTTCCTCTGCATTAGGAAGAAAGAGGTAATCCACCTTGAGCTCTTCTAAAAGTTTAAGATCCTCATCCACCGTTTTGGGATAGGCGGCGAGATCATTGGGATCATCAAACTGAGTGGGATTAATAAAGATGGTAGCTACCACCCAATCATTTTCTTGCCGAGCTTTTTCAAAAAGAGAGGCGTGTCCCTTGTGCAGGGCTCCCATGGTGGGGACAAGTCCGATCGTTTGCCCTCTTAGCTTTTGCTTTTCTTCTCGCCACTCTTTGACGGTTCGTAATATTTTGATCATTAGAAACTCTCTTCGGTACTTGGAAAATTTTCTGTCACTACATCTTCACAGTAATGGTTGAGGGCGTTCACGAGTAGTCTCTCTCCCTCTAAATATTTACGGACAAATTTGGGAGAAAAATCAGAGTTCATTCCTAAGAGATCTTGTAATACTAAAATCTGACCATCCACCTGTTTGCCAGCGCCAATGCCAATAATGGGAATGGGAACAGCTTCTTGCACCATGGAACTCACTCTTTCGGGAATGCATTCTAAAACGATAGAAAAACAGCCCAGTTCATAAAGCCTGCGGGCGTGTCCTAAAAGTTGTTCAGCGGCTAAATCACTTTTGGCTTGGATTTTATATCCCCCCAGTTGGTGAATGGATTGAGGGGTTAATCCCAAATGTCCCATCACTGGAACTCCTGATTTAACAATATGTTCAACGATATCCTCATGCCCTAGAACACCTTCCAGTTTCACTGCCCCCGCTCCATTTTGCATGAGTATCTCAACCGTTTCCATGGCGTTTTTGAGTCCTTTTCTAAAACTGAGAAAGGGCATATCTCCCACCACCAGTTTTTTGCCAATGCCTTTGGCTACCATTTGGGTATGCCAGGCCATCATCTCGCTGGAAGCGGGAAGAGTGGTGTCATGACCATGCATCACCATGGCGGCGCTATCTCCTACCAGGACGGCATCAATGTTAGAACGCGCGATGAGCCTGGCTGTCCAATAGTCATAGCAAGTGACCATGGTTAATTTTTGGCCTTTCTCTTTCTTCTTTTGAAAATCTGTAATACTGCACATGACAAGATCCTTGTTATGAGGGTGTTTTATCTTCTAATAGCTTATTAAAATCAGGTAACATAGCCTGGACAAATCCTTGATAGATAGATTGAAACGGATCTCCCGTTAGCGCATCATAGTTACTTATAATTGTGTTTAAATCTTTGCGCTGCAAAGGGCCGGTGAGGGCTCCTTCTGGATTATTTTGCAGGTTCTTCATGGTTTGCTCCAAATAGGGAAGAAGCGCTTCCGTTGGTAAATTAAAACGACTTTTTAAATCACCAAAAAATTTCTGCCAAAGGAGGGTTGTGAAATTCCCGCTCAAAACACAGAGACTATGGTAGAGCGGTTTTAAATTCCGATCGATTTGATGAGCTGGATTCTTTAAAGCGGGAAAAAGTTCGTGAAAGGGGGTTCCCCCTTCCTCCAAAATAAAGGGTATGCGAGAGTAAAAATCGAGTGGATAAAGATCCTGGGAAAAGCTCATCAGTGGATGAACTCCTTCGGCTAAATCACTCACCAGACTTCCTGAAAAGTGCACACACTTTTTGGCTAAAAGCAGTGGGTTTTCTTGTAAAAAGAGTTCAATACTGCCATCGGAAATTAGCAGTAAGATCACATCACAATCTTTCAGGGCTTTGTGGGGTGGACGAGGATAAGAGCGATACCATTGGAAATAAGGAATATTTAGCTGACTGAAATAATATGTGATATGTTGGGCAACACGGCCTTTGCCGACAATGCCATAGCAGATTGGTGGCTTTGCTTGCGGTACTTGTCTCATGGATCAAGTCCTTTTTAATCGGTCTTTCAATTCTCTAGACACGGGTTAAAGTCACAGTTCAAACTAGGTTAACCATCTCCATTGTTTCGAATCTATGCTTGCCGGGGAGCATATCAGATTAAAATGGATATGCAAGGAGAAAATAGAACTCTACTTTGCCACCAAAAAGCCCAGTAATAATCTAATCTCAAAGGAGTCTAGTCCGCGAACTTCGAGCGATAGATTATCGTCGGCACTTCGCGAACAAATTAAGGGAGGTCTAGTCCGCAAACGTCCCCTGATAATTAATAGCGGTTTAGTATAGTCGTCTGCAAGTCAGTCCACTCAAGCTTCCTTCAGTGCTCCGACAAAGCCACTTCCTTCTTTGGTAATCCGCTGAATATCATCAAAAATAACAATGACCCTATTCTTAATTTTTGTTGATATTTTAAGATATGTTCAAAAATATTTCTCCAATCTAACAGCTGAGGATTGTATTTTAGCAACTCATAATTATCTTTAAATTCATGCAGTAACCATGATTTTCCAACTCTTCTCCTTCCTCTAATATAAACCAGTCCGCTTTTCTCCTGACTGGCAAATTGATTATGAGGTGATTATCAGAGTTCGTTAACCGGTAATGATTGTAAAATTGTAACCGACCACACTGAATAGAAAAGCTCTTTCTCCTAACCTTAATGCCAATCAATCTTAAAATTTGAAAAAAGGTAGATTTATGGAGTAACTTTGCTTGAAGCATGCAGAGATATAGACACTCAAATTATCCAAATGTTAACCCCCTGTTAATTTTTCCTCATATTTACCCCCAAAGTGGGTATGTTGTTGACGCCGTGATTTTAATTTTCTATCAAGAAAAACGTAACAACAATTTTAACTGGAGCGAATTATGAAATTATTTTTTAGTCTATTTTTAGCTATGTTATTTGTATTTTCCAGCGCCCTGTTTGCAGGCACTAACTACGGACAAAATCCGGTTCAGCAAGAAGAGCAGACACCCTATCAGCAAACTGAGCAACAAACTACTCAGCAATATGAAGAAGAAGAGGATGATTTTTGCGATCATTCTCCCATGGCGGTATTAGGTTCTCAGTGTTTTGTGAATGGAACTTGGATCACCTGTTCTGATTATTCAGATTGTGACTGGTACCAGCAGATGCAAGAAGGTGGCGACGGCGGTTCCGGTGGTGGTTCTGGCGGTTGCTAAGACTTAGCATTTATCTTTTCACTTTAATTATAAAAGAGCCGGCTTTGCTGGCTCTTTTTTTATTTAGTTAGTATAATTAGGGAAACTCTTTAAAACATTTTCCAAGGGTCACCTAATGAATGCCAGTTTAAACGATCAACAAATAGCCTCTCTTTTAGAAAAGGAAAAAGAGCTGGAAATCTTAGGTAGCTGTGCCCGAGCGGTTTTAAAAAATGAGGACTTTGATACCACTGCCCGGGCCATTTTTGATAACCTATGTAAATACACCGGTGCCACTGCCGGCTATGTCGCTCTGTTAAGTGACGATGGCGCTGAAAATGAAGTGCTGTTTTTAGAATCAGGTGGATCAAAGTGCACTGTTGACCCTGAATTACCAATGCCAATCCGTGGTCTGAGGGCCGATGCCTATCACATGAATAAAGTTGTTTACCATAACGATTTTGATAATAGTGATTGGGTTAAGTTTATGCCCGAAGGCCATATGACCCTTGATAATGTAATGTTTTCACCTTTAGTGATTGAAGGGAAAACGGTTGGAATCATTGGTATTAGTAATAAACCCTCTGACTTTTCGGATGAAGATGAAAGGGTGGCGGGAATTCTAGGAGAGTTTGCAGCCCTTGCTCTTTCTAATAGTTGGAATCTTGAAAAATTAAAAAAGAGTGAAGAGCGTTTAGATCTCGCCATCAATGGAACCAGCGATGGCATTTGGGATTGGACCGATGTAAATAAAGATCAAGAGTACTGGTCGCCTAAATTTTATGAGCACTTAGGTTATAGAGATCAAGAAATTCCGGCCTCATACTCTCGTTTCAAAGAGTTAATTCATCCGGATGATTTGGTTGCTTATTCAAAAGTGGAAGAGGATCATTTTAATAATAACACTCCTTATGATATTGAATTTCGCTTAAGATGCAAAAATGGCAAATACAAGTGGTTTCGCAATCGAGGAACCCTTTATCGCCGTGATGGGCAAGCAGAGCGAATGACAGGCTGTTTGACAGATATTCAAAAAGAAAAAGACTATTTAAAAGAACAAGAAAAACTTAAAAATCAACTCTTTCAAAGCAGTAAGCTGGCTTCACTAGGAACCCTTGGAGCAGGTGTAGCTCATGAGTTAAACAATCCCTTGTCGGTCATTGATGCCTATTTGTTTAAACTTGGTATGTTAAGTCGAAAAGATCAGTTAGATATAGAGGCTGTAAAAAAAGGTTTAAGCTCCATGAAAACCCAAGTGGATCGGATGGCCAAAATCATCTCTCATATAAAAGAATACAGTCGTTTTTCTAATGTATCCTTGATGGAAGAAGTCACTCTCGATGATTTAATTGATGAATCTCTCGTGTTAATAAAACAACAGATGCATGTGCACAATATTAAGGTGGAAGTGAACATGGACTCTGACCTTCCTCCTATTTTGGTAAATAAAATAAACATGGTTTCCGTGCTACAAAATCTTATTACCAATGCCCGTGATGCCATTTTAGCTGCTCCGAAGGAGAGGGAGAAAAGGATTTCGGTTTCTGCTTCCTTTGATGATGAGCTCTTCACCTTGAAAATTTCCGATACCGGCACGGGTATTTCTCCTGAAACCACCAAAGAAATTTTTGATCCCTTCTTTACAACGAAACCTACGGGGGAAGGCACTGGTCTCGGTCTTTCTTTGGCCCACAGTATCATCTCTCAACATCAAGGCAGTATTGAGATCGAATCCTCTAATCAAAATGGAACCACATTTATTATTAAACTTCCACAAAGGCATCACTAAATGAACATTGAAAATAAAAATCAGCATATCCTCATAATTGATGATGAAAAAGAACTGCTCGAGGTAATGTCAGACATTCTTACCATCGGAGGATGGAAAACCACCACCTTTACTTCCGGCCTTGATGCTTTGGCCTTTTTGGAGCAAAAAGAGGGGATTGATCTGGTGCTCTCTGATATCAAAATGCCCATCATAAATGGAATTGAGTTAACCAAGAAGATTAAAAATGTTCTGCCTCAGATTCCCATTATTTTAATGACGGGTCATCTCCAAGCTATGCCAGAGGAGATAGAGAACCTAGATGTGGAGATTCTCTTTAAACCCATTGATTGGAATGTTCTTCATGATTATGTTGAAAAAGCATTGAGTTAATTTATGAATAGTGAAACTAAAAAAAGCCATATACTGGTCATTGATGATGATGTGGATCTCCTAGAATGTTTAGAGGAGATGCTCGATTCGGAAGGATGGAGCAGCACATCCTTTACTTCGGGGCTAGATGCTATAGAATATATAGAAAATAAAGAGCCGGTGGATCTGATTCTTTCCGATATCAAAATGCCTATAATGGATGGGATTGAATTAACTAAAAAGTTGAAAAAACTCTGCCCGGAAATCCCGATAATTTTAATGACCGGTCATCTCCATGCCGTACCAGAAGAGATAGAAACCATGGATATCGATTTTATCTTAAAGCCGATTGATATGGATATTTTGACCAAACATCTAGAAAAAGCTTTAAAGTAAATTCATTCTTCTACCGGACTTAAATCAGTTGGAGTGGGAAACTGAACCCAGGGTCCGTAACCTATGTCATTATTTGTGGGAATGGTTAAACTTCCGCCATTTGTGATAAGTAAGGTGGTATTCACGGTCAAAGTATTATCTGTATTTTCCAAAGTAAAAAGCGCTCCATCTTTCACAATGAGCTGATCGAGAGTGAGATCCGCTTGCAGTAGCAAGGGAGCAGGTGTAGAAAAATAGGGGGTTCTACTGCCGTTAGAAAGAAGAAGAACTCCAGGATCACTATTTTCTTTTACATAGACGGTTCCAGCTCCTCCATGGACGGCAGAGGTTCCTTTTCCTTCTCCACCATAAGCGTGGATAGTCCCATCTAAAAGACTCACTCCTGAAACATTATTAAAGAAAATGGCGATGCGCCCTCCTCCTCCGGCTCCATTAGTGGCAACAGAATCAGGGGCATCTCCTCCATCAGCTTCGATAGCAGGTGTGCCAGCATTAGAGAGAATGGAATTTGTTTCTATATAGATGGAACCTCCGGCTCCTCCGGAAGTTCCATAGGATGCATCATTACCGGCAATTCCATTGGCGCTAATCAGGCCATTCAAAGTGAGAGTCCCGGTAAGGGTTAGGCTTATATAACCGCCTCCATCTCCTCCACTTCCCCCACTGGAATCCCAAATTCCTCCGCCGGAACCAAACTCAGTGGGGTTAAGTAAATTTCCATAAGGTGTGGGAATAGAGGGTCCACCTCCATATCCTCCATGAGATCCTCCACGATCTCGGTGACAGGAGCCACCAGTGGAGGTAAAGCCCACGGTATAACCACAATATCCTCCACTGGCGTACTGAGAAAAACCTTCTCTGGCTCCAGCATAACCAGTACCATCAGCGTTAATTTGGGTGTTCTCACCAATGGAAATATTGGCCGCTGTGGCAACTAAGCTAAAGGCGGTGTAATAACTATTTTCTATCGCTGAAAGTTTGCTATCAGCTCCCGTTAAAGTGAGGTCATTTGCCAAATTTAGAACATGAGCTTTTACTTCACTGCCAACAGAAATTGTTAAAAAGTCCGTGGTTAGATAGAATGTTTCTAAGAGGGATCTTCCAGTTACAGTTAATCCATTGGCTTCACTCTGGTCCACAGTAGTGATGCTTGGAATACTTTGTCTGCTTCCTTTTTCAATGGTGATGGTGCTAAAGCTGATTCCATCATCAATATATGCCATTTTATTATTTGCAGTGACGGTAGAGAAATCCAAACCATTGGCCCTGTAGGCTTAATCACGGAAGTAAATAGTATATTTTACTAGTAATATTAAAGTGTTAGACTTAGGGTTTTTTTAGAGAAAAATAGGGGATTTTCTTACTTTTTGAGTTTTTACTCAATTCTCTTCATACTTTACCGAAAGGAATTCAGACCCTCATGTAATAAAAATAGGAGATAAAAATGGCCCACTTTCTCAAAACACTTCTTTCGGCACTGCTTTTAACCATAACCTTTTATGGATGTGAGGGTATCGAAAACCTCTTTGGCGGTGATGATGGAGATGATGAATCCTCTAACAATAATAATGGTGAAGTAGAGCATAACTTAGTGGGAACTTGGTCTACCGGCTGCCTTAAGATGGATGATATTGATGACGAGTTGTTAGCGTTCTATAAGGGGAAAGCGAGCGAAAGTGGAACGGATGATTTTGACTCTTCCTCCAATAACAATTTAAGTGATACAGCTTCCGCAGTGTATATATTTGAGTTTTTTGAGGAATTTTGTGAAGAGGCGGATACCACTTGGGATTTCTTAAGCTTTACAGATGATACCTCAGATTTTTACTCTTGCACCTTTGCCAAAGATACCCCTCTTCCTGAAGGGTGGGATGAAAACTGTGAGGAAGGCTATGAGTCATTTACTGAGACAGACCTACTTGCAAGTGGCTATGTGCAGATCGGTTGCATGAAAGAGGATTTTACCTTACCCGATGAAACTGAGTGGTTTGATTATTTCTATGACATGAAATATTGTGATCAGGGTGATTCTTTTTATTCAGATTTTCTGGACGATGGAGAAGATTATGGCATCTATAAATGTATAATTAAGAAGGATAAGGAAATTCCAGCTGGTTGGGATCAGGACTGTCCTGCTGGGTTTTCTAGTTTTAAAAAAGATGACTATATAGATAGCGTTTCTTTTGGTTGTATCAAAGAGGGCTTTGTAGATGAAGGTCTTGATGACTACTATTTGGAATCGATCTTTTTAGAAAACTTTTGTCCAGTGAATGGGGGAGAGTTTTCCCACGTACTTGAAGAAGGTCATGATCATGCTTTTGGATGCCTCGTCTATAAGACTGAGGAAATCGATCCTGCTTGGAAAACCTCTTGCCCTTCCGGTTATGAAGTGGCGGAATTCGAGCCTGATTGGGATGAAAACTTGACCTTTTTTGGTTGTAAGATGGAAGGCAGTGGAGAAGAAATTCCCCAGCAGGAAGAGGCTCATATTAGGCCCACAGCCCCATTAAATAAAGAGCAGCAGGATTTTAAAGACAAGCATTGTAAGGATAAAGAGGAAGGGAATATGGCTATTTTTCATCACCCTGAAACTGAAGAACTTTTAGAATTCGGTTGTATTTACTTCTCTGATTCCCTACCTGATGAAAGTTGGAAAGACGCATGTGAAGAGGGATTTGCCCCTTTTGACAATCTATCTGATGATATGCACTTGAGACATTTTGGCTGTCGAGCTGAAAGCGCCGAGTACTTCCCGGAATCAATCAAAATCACTCATCAGTTTGAAAAGGTGGTATGGTCAAAACCGTATTACAGCACTTTGCTGACCAAGCTTGTCAGGAGGAACCTTTTATTAAAAATGAATCTTCCGAGTATAAAATAGGAAAAACTCTGGCAGGCAAAGCCACTGAAATTGACTTTACCAGTGAGCTAGAGGATTCTGATATGGATGAAGAGCTCAAAGAGACTTCTTACCGAACTTTTGTAATTAAAGATGGCTCGCTCTCCTTTGCGATGGGTGAGAACTATGATGATCCTAATAATCGATCGACAGAGCAAAGTAAGGTAGTGGTTTATAAGCGAGTTCAGTAGTGCACTTACCATAACCTCCCGTATCCCCATTTGAGGTACAAGTTGGATTTCTCGTTTGGTAACCATATGAAAATAAAAAGTTTCTTGTGATTTCTTATCTTTTTCCCGTTAGTAACCGATAAGTTGCTGAGTGTATAAAATATCATCGGAGGAACTTTTGAGATTACCTATTCTACTTATACTTTGCCTCTTTAGCTTTCTTACCTTCAGTTGCAAAAAGCGAGCAATTCTCACGGCTCGAACTTCCAGTGTGGAAACAGGGCAGCAAAACCAAGATCCTAAGAGTGGCTTAGATAATGGCAAATCCACTTCTAGGTCAGAAAATTTGCGAGCGAGTGGAAAGTCTGATGATGAAGAAGATAATTCTGAAAAAACCAATGAACAAAAAATCCAAATGGATGACGATCAAAAGGGTAGGGAATCGGACGTGACTAAAAAAGTCCGTAGAGTGGAAGAGAGATTCCAATCTTCTAATGTGGAATCCAATCAAGTGGAGATTGATCTTGAAATGGAAACTATTATCCATAGTCTCACCATGAGAAAGCAGGTGTTGGATAAATCCAAGACCTTTACCCAAATTGAAAGACCCATTATTACCGAGAGGGTGACTCAAGGTCGATCCGGGCAACAAATTAGAAAAACTTTTTTTCAAAATGAAGCAGGAATTTTAGATATTTTAATAGTGATTGATAATTCCGGCTCTATGGCAGAAGAGCAGGCTAATTTGGCCACTAAATTAAAAGCTCTCCTCTCCTATGTAAAAGACAGTAATTGGCAAATTGGAGTGGTAACTACTGATCCTGCTGATCCTTGTTTAAGAGGTCTTATACGGAAAGGTGATGCAAATGCAGAAAGTGCTTTTATGAATGCGGTTCAAGCTGGTGTCGGAGGTTATCATGTGGAACAGGGAATCAGACAGGCAGTGACAGGTCTTTCCTGTAGCAATAGCCCCTGGATTAGAAAAAACTCTACTATTGCTGTCTTGATTGTGAGTGATGAAGATAATTGCAGCAGTGGTTTTGGCTGCCCTAATACCAATTGGCAAAACGAGCAATACCTTTTAGATTACCTCAGCTCTATTCGTAAGCTGGGGGAAGATGCTCGCATTTATGGAATTTTTTATCCCCCCGGTGAAGCTTGTAGTACTGCTTCATGGGAGGCTTTTATCTATAAGAGTGCAATTCAAGCGACGGGTGGGACCTACGGTTCTATCTGTGACAGTGATTACTCATCCACCTTAAGATCTATTTCAGAAGATGTTTCAGAAATTTTAAAAGCTCAATTTGCCCTCGATAGCGTTCCTGATACGGGCAGTGAAAAGGTTTTTATCAATGGACAAAGACAAAACGGTGGGTACACTATTTCAGGCAATACTATGACCTTTAGCACGGAGCCTCCCTATTTAGCCAAAATTGAGGTGGAGTATACTGTGGGTGCCTCGGAAATTTTCTCTACGGTGAGCTTAAATCATCCTCCGGTGGTTTCCTCAGTTAATATTAAAATTAAAGGTCAAAATGTTCCTAAGAACCAATACCAAGTGGATAAAGGAAATAAAAAAGTTAATTTCTTGGCTCTTCCTCCTGAGGGAGAAGAGATAGTTATCAGTTATAGAAAAGATATCCCACTTACAAAGTCGTTTACCATTGGGGCTATTACCGG
>CAYFLR010000078.1:13160-17020 GCA_964343805.1 uncultured bacterium
GAGTGGATGTAGTGACGGTGCAAGTAAATGGAGTAGGGGTTGCTTTTGATTACCGAGATGAACAAATATCCCCTGATCCCATTCCAACTGACAGCAGCGAAATTGTTATTTCCTATGAGCAGTTTGGCGATCCTTTATTAGAATACCCTCTCTTATTAGAAGATGATATTGCCATCGCCGCGAGAGATAAGCAAAGTGGTGAGAGCATTTCTTATGAACAGACGGAAAAAAGTGTGATTTTTAAGAGGGAAGATTTTGCTGTGGGGCGTGAAATTGAGTTCCTGCAAGATTATAAAAAGAAAACCAATTTCAACTTTAGGCTCCCTCATGAGCCCATCCCCGGTTCTATTAAAATCAGTGAGAGTGGGGAGAAGTGTGAACCCAATCAAATTAAAGTTTGGGAAAATAGATGGGTCTCAGTCAATTGTGATTTAAATAAGGAAAGAATCGTTCAAGTCTCTTACGATTATGAAACCGATATAAAAAGTGAATTCATAATGTCCGACCTAGGTGATATAGAAAATACGATTTGGCAAGTTAAAGTAGCAGGGGAAGTTTATACCGATTTTGTAAGAGAAGGTAATACCGTTAAGATTGCTGAAAAACTCCCTGCCCATACTGAGATAGTTATTTCGGTGGAATGGCCCAACGATTAAGACTCTAATTTAGGTTTTGATTTTCTTCTCATAAAACAGGCGGGATCAAAACCAAAGTACCTGAGACATCCTAGCACCAACACAACCGCCGCTGCCTCATCCAAATTTCCCACTAGGGGAATATTATCCGGGATCAGTTCTATGACTCCGGCTGTGGGGTTTAAAATGTAGATGACCCCAATTATCCCAATCACCAAATTAAAGAGGGTCTTGCCTAAAGTTCTCTGTGTTTGTTCTTTTGTCATCTCATTTCCTCTGCTCTCATTGTTTCTAAAAAGCCTTCCCTTTGCAAGAGTAATTGTGCAAGATAGAGATAGGAGAAACCAAATGAATCTAAAAATAATTCTAGTTATGTTAACTTTATGGGGTTGCACAACTGCTCCTTATGCTGATCCTGAGTCGGCTATCTTGCCGCTTTCTTATGAGGAATTAACCAACAATTATGATAGGAATTCTCTTTCGCTTTGGCGTAAAGAGTTAGATCATGTCCATAGCTTTCTCGAAAAAAATAAACAGCAACTCTTTTATCCGAAGGGGTTAAGTGAAGTCTTATCCAAAGAGCAGAGAACCTCTTTACGAAATTTAATGGAGTTTATTTACAATCACTTTGCCGCCATCTATCGGTATGAACGCCGATTTGCTGACTACAATCATTTGCCTAATGATTTACTGAAGCAGAAAGCCTTTTTCCGCTATTTTGAAGCCTATATATTGCAATACAAATACGCCTTGATTTTTATCCAAATACTTGAGCCCTACGATGATCTTTTAAATGTTATCTTGAATGAAAAGTCGGACGAAACCGGGCTTCCGGTGAATTCTTTTGCCCATTTTAAATTCTATTTTCTGCATCTTGGCATGGCCTCTCGTTTTGTGGCTTTTAATCGGATCAATGAGTTTTATGAAAGAACAACGGGAGTTAAACTTCCTTCCTTACTCAAAAAAGATGTGACTTTTATCTGGCGTATGGGCAAAGGGGAGGGGATCTACCTTACTTTTAAAAATGCTGTGACCATCATTAATCAAACCAGTAAGAAATTTTTTTTCCCTATGCAAAAAAAGGTGGCCAGTTGGATGGGTGATGTGAAAGTATGGAGACCTTCTAAATACCTTATTACCAAGGAGCAGATCAAAGAGATGGCTCCTCTTTTAGCTCCTGGCGATGTGTTATTTGAACGGCGAGATTGGTATTTGTCAAATATTGCCCTGCCTGGCTATTGGCCGCATATGGCTCTTTATTTAGGAGACTTAAAACAAATAGGGCACTTTTTTAAAGAGGATAATGAGACTTTAAATTGGGTGAAACAGCAAGGAGAATTCTCAGGTGATTTTGTTAAACTGCTATCAATTAAATATCCACAGGCTATAAAGTATTTCCAGCAGAAAAATAAAAAGGGTCATACCTATCGAGTGATTGAGGCGATCAGTGAGGGAGTCTCTTTTACCTCTTTAGAGTTCTCGGCAAAGGCTGATTCCTTAGCGGTTCTAAGACCTAAATTATCTAAAGTCGAGTTGGCCCGAGCTATATTACTGGCATTCTCTCACTTGCAAAAACCCTATGATTTTGATTTTGATATCCTAACAGATAGAGCTTTAGTTTGCTCAGAACTGATTTACAAATCCTTTGAACCCTCTTCTGATTTCAAGGGGCTTCGCCTCCCGTTCATGGAAGTGCTGGGAAGAAAGTCGGTGGCTCCCAATGAAGTGGTAAAGGTCTTTGATAAAAATTATCAGACAGGGAACAATCAATTCGACTTTATACTTTTTCTAGATGCTCATGAACCCACCCTTAAATCTCTGCCTCGGTCTGTGAAAGACTTTCGTGAAAGTTGGAAACGTTCAAAATGGTTTAGTGGGAATTAAATTCTTTTAAAGGGGAGATCCACCACAAAGGTGGTGTTTCGATTCTCTTTGATATAGATAATCCCGCCATGAGCTTCTACAATCTTTTTAGAAAGCCCCAGTCCGATGCCAGAACCCTTATTCATTTCCTTGGTGGAATAAAAGGGTTTAAAAATATCCTCTCTGACCATGGTTGGGATACCAAAACCACTATCAGTGACTTCAATCCGAACCAGATTATTTTTCTTCATGGCGGTCACTGCCATCCATCTTTCATTTAATTTTGCCACCGCATTGCAGGCATTATCAAAGAGATTGTGCAGCACTTGAGAAATTCCACCTACGTCGCATTCAAATTTCACATCTCCGGGAGCTTCTAAAAAGGTAACTTTGACTTGGTTGGCTTTAAAATTTTGTTTGTTGATGAATAAGATTTCGTTGATCAACTGGTTGAGACTGACCGTTTCAAAGCTCATCTGAGATTTGCTGGCGAGGTTGGTAAAAGATTGAATGATCTCTGCCATGGTCCTGGTTTTCTTTTTGATCTCAGTAACCGCGTTGAATACCTCTTTGAAGCCGAGTTCTCGCACCTCAACTAGCTAATTAAACTTTGCGGTGAGTTTGTCAATCTCATCGAGGGATTGACTCAATTGATTCGCGATATCAGTGGAAATCTCACCAATGGAGGAGAGTCTGGAAATTTCCTGTAATAGACCTTCTTTCTCCTCCATCTGTTGCTGCACTGTAAGAAACTTAACAGCTCGATTGAGAGAGGTCATGAGACGCTCTTCATCTACCGGTTTTTCTAAGTAGTCAAAAGCATTTGCGCGTAGGGCTTCAATGATAATTTCTTTATCAGACTTTCCGGTTAAGAGAATCACTAAACATGAGATATTATGTTTATTAATCTTCTTTAAAAGAGTGATACCATCCATCTCAGGCATATAGATGTCGGACACCACAATATCAATATTGTTCTGTTCCAGAACTTTAAGAGCTTCACTCCCATCAGGCATTTCGAGCGTAGCAAATCCCCAGGATGCGATTAATTCTGAGACAAATTCACACAAGTCGGGGTCATCATCTACCACCATAACCCTGATTTGATTCCCGGCCACTTCGTTGATCATATTTCCAATCCATAATAAATAAATCCAGGTTTTATTATAGATATTAAGTTGAGAAGTGACAATATTTATTGATTATTCAAAAAAGTCGGCATTCTTTTTAATAAATGATTCCCATTTGTCGGGTACCTCATCATCCGGATAGATGGCCTCTACCGGACATTCGGACATGCAAGCTCCACAATCAATGCATTCATCTGGGTTGATATAGAGTTGAAATCCCTCTTTACTTTCC
>CAYFLR010000078.1:17030-22719 GCA_964343805.1 uncultured bacterium
AGGTCCATGAATACAATCAGATGGACAAACCTCTACGCAAGAGGCTTCGCATCGACCCACACAGGGTTCGGTAATTACATGTGGCATTTTAAGCTCCTTCCTTGATCTTAGTGCTAATTAAATTTTTCATGATTTGATGAAGTGTGGGCTCTTTTATTTGATCAATGACTTCAAAGGCAAATGATTCTTGTAGTAATTTTTCCGCGATTTCACGGCTCATTCCTCTGCTTTTCAAATAGAAAAGTATTTCCTTGGGAAGAGGACCGATGGTGACACCATGTGAGCACATTACATCATCTGTGGAAATATCTAACTTGGGGCTGGCATGAGCGGTGGCTTGATCTGATAAAACCAGTTGACGGTTGGAAAGGCCTGCATCGGTTTTGGTTCCCTCTTCATTAATTACAATTTCACCCTCATTCACAATTTTGGACTTATCAAACAAAATGCCTTTCATCAATTCTCGGCTGGTGGTATTGGGTCCAAAGTGTTCCACTGTGAGACGGTGGTCCAGTTGTCTTGATTTTGTACTGATAGTGAGAGTATTAAGCTGGCATTTAGCCCCCTGTTCTTTCATAGTCACAACGGTATCTTGTTTAGCGAGATCTGATCCCAAGTCTAGAAAGTAACAGTTGAGATCACTTTCAGCATATTGAGCAAAATGATTCGTGGCCAGATGATAATTTGAGAAATTCTCATCTTGAATTTTATAATAATTGAGACACGATCCCGGCTCTAAAAAGGTATCGGTGATGAGGTTATTCATCATGGGTGTTTCATTGAGCGAAACAAAGTGTTCAATAATTTCTGCCTGACTGTTTCTTCCCATGGTAAGGAGGTTACGACTGAAATTAGAGGCTGAACTTTGCTGTTCCCCTTCAGTTATATTTAAAATATAGATTGGGTCTTTAATCTGTTGATCCATGGGAATAAAGATAAAGTAACCCTTTTTTAGCATCGCTCCGTTAAGGGCATTTTCAAATTGACCATTTTTTTCTTCCCATTCGGTGAGTCTTTGTCTTACTAGAAAGGTATGGTCCTTTATCGCATCGGTGAGGCTTTTTACAATAATTACTTCATTGATCTCTTCAATCAGCGAAAGCTCTTTTAAAAACTCACCATTATAGAGAACTAGTAGGTTTTTTACATCTATGGGAAGGAGAAGTTCCTTTATCTTGTCTGCATTGATGGGCGCATCGGATTTTTCCGCCATAGGGGGAAAATGGTTTTTCCACATGGCCTTAGCATCGAGGTTTTTCCATCGTTCTAATTTAGGATGTGGGACATCGAGTTTAAGAGCTTTTTGCAAGCTACTTTCTTTTAATTTGGTTAACCAGCTGGGCTCTTCTATATTTTGTTTATCTTGAAAGGAGCTCACCTGATTCAATATATCTTGCTTAATAATAGGTATCGCAGTCATTTAAATTACTCCCATTTGGCTTGTAGAATTTGGTTGGATGACTTCTTCATACCCCTTTTGCTCAAGGGAGGTTGCCAGTTCCCAACCACCGGATTTTACCACTTTACCTTTGTAAAGAATGTGCACCGCATCAGGTTTCATATACTGAAGAATTCTTTGGTAATGGGTGATGAGGATGATAGACATATTTTCGTTCCGGAGGGTGTTGATGGCTTCAGACACTGTCTGTAAAGCGTCAATATCTAGCCCCGAATCAATTTCATCTAAGATGGCTAACTTAGGTGTAAGCAGTGCCATTTGTAGTATCTCGTTACGCTTTCTCTCGCCACCTGAAAAACCTACATTAAATGATCTTTCTAAATAGGATTCTCCTAGACCCACCAGGCGAGTTTTTTCGTTGACCAAATTCATAAAATCAAAGGCGTCTAACTCTTCTTTGCCTTGGTTCTTAAGAAGTTAATGGTTCCGAGCCCTGGGATTTCAATCGGTGATTGGAACGATAGAAAGAGCCCTTCGAGGGATCTTTGATCTGCTGACATATCTAATAAATCTTGGTCCTTAAAATTAACTTCACCCTCGGTGACATTATAGTCTTCATTTCCTGCTAAGACCTGAGAGAGGGTGGTTTTTCCAGATCCATTGGGTCCCATGATTACGTGCAATTCACCGGGCTTAATAGATAGGTCGAGTCCATTTAAAATACGAGTTCCTTCGATTTCTGCATGGAGGTTTTTTATTTGTAATAAATGATTTTCCTTTGTCATGATGCTGTCCTTTTGTCGAGGTCCAATATTTCTTATCTGCTCAAAAAGTAGAGCAAGATATGTGCCAACTTTTTAATTCTAAGTGACATGAATTGGCCCCTATTTTGCAATGAATAAAAATGACTCTATTTAGGTGAGTATTTATTAACTTGAAAATGAAGAGAACAATATGACCACTAACACCATTGATTCTATAATAAATGAAGATTATAAATTTGGATTTGTTACTGAAATTGCAACTAACAGCATAAAAGCAGGATTAAATGAAGATGTTATTCGTGAACTATCAAAGATTAAAAATGAGCCGGAATTTATGCTGGAGTGGCGTTTAAAGGCCTACCGACATTGGCTAAAGATGAAAGAGCCAGACTGGGCCCGACTTAAATATCCTCCCATTGACTACAATGATATTGTCTATTATTCCGCTCCTGATTCTATGAAAAATAAACCGAAGAGTTTAGATGAGGTGGATCCCAAAGTACTTGAAACCTATGAGAAATTAGGTGTTCCTCTAGCGGAAAGAGATAAAATGCTAGGAGTTGCGGTGGATGCGGTTTTTGATAGTGTCTCGGTGGGAACGACCTACAAGGAAAAGCTAGCCGAACATGGTATTATATTTTGTTCATTCTCTGAGGCTGTGGAGGAGTATCCAGAATTAATTAAAAAATATCTAGGTAAGGTAGTGCCCTTCACCGATAACTATTTTGCCGCTCTCAATTCAGCCGTTTTTAGTGATGGTTCCTTTATATACATACCCAAAGGGGTGGAGTGTCCCATGGATCTTTCCACCTATTTTCGTATCAATGCCGCTAATACCGGGCAGTTTGAACGCACTCTGATCGTTGCTGATGAAGGGAGTAAAGTCAATTACTTAGAAGGCTGTACAGCTCCAAGGCGTGATGAAAATCAACTTCATGCAGCGGTGGTAGAATTGGTTGCTCATAAGAACGCGGAAATAAAATACTCAACTATCCAGAACTGGTATCCTGGAGATGCCATGGGTCATGGAGGAATTTACAATTTTGTAACTAAACGAGGAAATTGCTTAGGCGATCACTCGAAAATCTCTTGGGTGCAGGTAGAAACTGGCTCCGCCATTACTTGGAAGTATCCGAGCTGTATTCTAACCGGTGATCATTCAGTGGGAGAATTCCGTTCTGTGGCTTTAACTAATAACTGGCAGCAGGCTGATACCGGCACCAAAATGATTCATAAAGGAAAAAATACTAAAAGTACCATTATTTCTAAGGG
Organism: uncultured bacterium; assembly: GCA_964343805.1. Taxonomy (GTDB): domain Bacteria; phylum Bdellovibrionota_B; class Oligoflexia; order CAYFLR01; family CAYFLR01; genus CAYFLR01. Next base: position 20,466 of record CAYFLR010000078.1, read on the forward strand.
GATATCAGCTGGTCAAAGTGTTAACACCTATCGTGGTCAGGTGAGCGTCAATAAAAAAGCCAAAGGGGCTCGTAATTACACCCAATGTGATTCTCTGCTCATTGGTAGTAACTGTGCCGCCAATACCATACCTTACATAGATATGAAAAACAAATCAGCTATCATTGAGCATGAAGCAACCACTTCAAAAATTGCTGAAGATCAACTATTTTACTGCTTAGCCCGTGGAATTTCACCTGATGATGCCCTGGGTTTAATTGTGAATGGTTTTTGTGAAGAAATTCTTAAAGAATTGCCGATGGAATTTGCGGTGGAAGCTCATAAACTTCTGCAAATTAACCTAGAAGGCAGCGTTGGTTAGGAAAGAAACTGTTTCATAATCTTTGATTGAAACACTTTGTTGCAAAGGAACAAGGTTATGCATTGTATTGGTGATATTATTGATTCGGTCATTAGTGTTGAGGATTCGGCTTTTAGGTTCTTCAGTAATTTAGCTCTGACCGAGTCAGATCCCGATCTGGTTATTTTATTAGAACAGCTCACCCAAGAAAAACTAGAGCATTTAGAGTCCTTAAAATCCATTGGCTTTGAAGAGATTCAATTTTGCCCTTTACCAGCTGTTCATCTCCCTCTTCGATTAAATATATCTTTAGAAAATAATAAAGAAGACCGTGATATTTACGATGTTTTGAAAAAAGCCAGGGAGCATTTGCACACCTCTTACCAATTTTATAAGCGTCTCTCGGCCTGCACTCCCAGTGCCAATCTAAAAGGAATTTTTTGTAATTTAGCTAATATTGAATTGGCGCTCAAAAATAGGTTAGACCGTTTTATCTCTAATTAGTTGGCCTCCCAAAACTGAATCTAAGAGTTGGCTAACGGAAACGTGCATGCGCAAGGCGGCCAAAAAAATGAGAGAGGACAGTACGTTACAAGTACGGACTCGAATTATTTTTTGCAGACAACACAGCGGATGCGCGTTTACGGACGCCAACTAATTAGGTGGTTTTGGAAGGATCTTCAATCTGATATTTTTTCATCAAACGCCATAAAGTGGTTCGGCCAATTTGCAGATGTTTGGCCGCTTTGGATTTATTCCATCCCACCTCTTCCAAAATATCTAGAATAGTTTCTTTATCTTGATCTCGATGTTTACTGGGGTTGAACTCATCTTTGATCACCAGAGTTTTATCTTGGTCTACCGCATGGAGGATATCTTCGGGAAGATCATTGATATCTATAATATCATCGTGAGTTCGGATTAATCCGTACTCAATGGCGTGTTCGAGTTCTCTTACATTACCAGGCCACCTGTAGTTCTTAAATATACTCAGAACTTCTGGGGTGAAAGAGATCTGCTTTTGTTTAATTGAGCTGAATTTATGGAGAAAATGATGACAGAGAATTTCGATATCGTCGGCTCTTTCATTAAGTGCGGGAACACGAATAGGGTAGACATTGAGTCTATAATAAAAGTCTTCTCTAAAATTACCGTTAGCCACTTCTTGACGGAGATCACGGTTAGTGGCGGCAATTATTCGCACATCAATTTTGTGACGTTGATTTCCACCTACTTTCTCAATCTCTTTTTCTTGTAACACGCGCAGAAGTTTGACCTGGACATTGGCATTGAGTTCACCAATTTCATCTAGAAAAATAGTGCCACCTTGAGCCAACTCGAATTTACCTATTTTATCTCGAATCGCCCCGGTAAAAGCGCCTTTTACATGACCAAAAAGTTCACTTTCTAGTAGATGTTCGCTCAAAGCGCTGCAATTTACTTTTATGAGGGGACCTTCATGACGGTCGGAAATATTATGTACAGCGGATGCCACCAGCTCTTTACCGGTTCCAGATTGTCCTAATATCAGCACGGTGGCATTGGTTTTAGCCACCTGCTCAATACTGTCATACATATTGAGCATTTTGTAATTTTGCCCAATGATGTGATGGAAATCTTCACTCACTTTGACATGGGAACGCAGCGAGGACACTTCGGTCACATCACTTAATATTGACATGACTCCAATAATCTCGTCTTGGTCATCGGTTAGTTTCCGAGTGCTTTGTTTGCAAATAGTTCGAGTTCCATCGGGAGTTTTGAAAACTAATTCATTATTATCGTACTCTTCCCCTGTTCGCATTGTTTTACATAGACTGGCGGTAAAACCACAGTCTCGTCCAGCTGAAAAATCGTGGCAATGCAGGCCAATCATGGATTCATCTTGGGAAGATAAACCAATTAAGCTCTTGG
>CAYFLR010000078.1:22729-23065 GCA_964343805.1 uncultured bacterium
TCTCATTTGGTCATCTACGATGTAAACACCTTCAGTGATATTTTCAGCAATGGTTTTTAAAATAATATCTGATGATAACGTCACAGTAAGTCCTTTTCTCTATTTCGAGGATACAGCTTTGATCTCTGATACTATTTTTAACAAAGAATAGCAATAAGGTCTTGCCTTAAAATGGACCTAATTTTGATTAAGAGCTTCTTTTAGAGCATGCCATGGGAGGGTAGAGCATTTAATACGGCTAGGATAGGCGCTCACTCCTGAAAATACTTTGAGCTTTCCAAGCAGCTCAGCTTCGGAGAGGGGTTTTTCCGGTTCGGTGATCATTTGATGGTAGAG
>CAYFLR010000079.1:0-6816 GCA_964343805.1 uncultured bacterium
CTATTTAATGAGTGGCTCTATCTCCTCTTAAGGAGCAGTGGTTCTGATTTGCTTTTCTTGGTCTATCCGCTGGCGATCTTTCTTTCAATAATGATTGGAATTGCATCTGGTATTGAACTTCCTTTGTTTTCCAAACTATTTGAACTCAAAAAAGAGGGGCAATCCAAATGGATGGGAGAGGTGCTCACCAGCGATTACTTAGGTGCCTTCCTAGGAACAGTTCTCTTTGCCCTCTTACTTTTTCCTCAAATGGGGCTCATTGCCACTTTGATCTGGTCCCAGGTTATTTTCTTGTTAGGGGTCAATTCCCTCTTTTTCTATTTAAAGTATTATCGATCTCTCAGATTGAATCTCCTCATGTTCCTGATCAATTGCTATGTTCTTTTCTCTTTTAGCTTTCGCAAAGAAATCCTTGATCTGCTCCATCGGATAGGTTAAATAGCGGAGGTTAAGGAGGTTGTTTGCAAGAATTCAACATAGAAAAAGCCTGGGCTCAGCAACTTATCAAAGAGATGGAAGAGATTCTCTACTTCTATAAACTGAAGCTCAATCTCCCCCAAATAGAAATCACTAATCATACAAGTTATTTAGGCAATTGGCATCCGGGTTTAAAGCGCATTCGTCTCTCTCGAGACCTTATTCTAAAGTACAATTGGGACACCGTCATTCAAGTGCTGAAGCATGAAATGGCTCATCAGATCGCCCATGAGTTTTTTAATGAGCCCGAAGAGGCTCATGGCCCCATCTTTAGGAAGGCCTGTGACTTGATCGGAGTGGCTGAAGAATTTCGCAGCGCCACCGGTGATATCCCTGAAGGGTTTGTCAATTGGAAGGATCAACATCAAAAACAGCAACCCCTCTTACGTAAGATAAAAAAGCTCCTCGCTCTCGCCTCTTCCGACAATGAAAATGAAGCCATGCTGGCTATGGAAAGAGTCAAAGAGATTTGTCATAAACATAATCTGCAAATGCTGCAAGAGGATCAGCAAGACAATTTAGTCTATGAAATTATAAATACCGGTAAAAAAAGGGTGGAGAACCACCAATATAAGATTTGCTCTCTTCTTATAGAGCATTTCATGGTGAAAGTAGTGTACTCCAACCTTTACGACCCCCAAACCCTGGAAACTCATAAAACCATCGAGTTGTTTGGAACCCCTGCCAATGTGCAGATGGCCAGCTACGTTTATCACTTCTTAAGTAAGAAAGTGCTGGAGCTTTGGCAAAGTTATAAATGCCGGGAACGTCTGGCCAACCGTTACAAAAGATCCTATTTAATCGGTCTCCTGGAGGGCTTAGATGAAAAGCTCTGTCTTACAAAAGAGGTCCACTCCTCAAAAGAGAATGCTCCTTCTACTGTGGCTCGCTCCTTAATGGTGAGAGAAGAGCATCGAATCAATGAATTTATAGGCCAGCGCTATCCCCGTCTCCACTCTACTCGCAGAAAATCTGGTAATATTTACTCTGACGCCTTCTACCAAGGAACCAACGATGGCAGAAATATTGAGATCAACCGGCCCATTGAAAAAAGCCCCACATCCTTTGGTGGTTATCTAAAATAACCCTCCTGGCTTTACTTTTTATCCCATTTATGAGATTAAACGAAATCATGGTTTTTTGTATTTTTCTTATACAGGAGTTAAAATGAAAACAATATTAAGCATTATTACCATAGTTATCTTAAACTTATCAATTCACGCAACCGAGATTCCAGCCCCCAAACAGTGGCTCACCGAAAACCAAAAGTCAGATGTTTTAATGGTGATCGACAATATTTGTGGTGACACTTGGTGCGAGGGTGATTTTAATTTCTCTTTTAACGAAGTCAACTGTTGGCTCCCCAGCGGTGAATGTTCAGTAGAGTTAGAGCTAATCTGGTATCTTTTTGATAATGAATACAATGAAATCGGTGAGAAGCGTTACCCAGTGACCTGTGAACTCTCAGGTTTAACAAAAATATCACAAATGGTAGAGATGCAAAGAATAACTAACTACAATGACAATACCACTTATCTCTATCCCTCAATCGCGGATCCACTTTATGACAAAATGACTGATTGTATTACTGAAAAGGAAGATGAGACTTACGAGCAATTAAGCCTTGAGAACCTCTAGAAGATACTCACCATAGCCGGATTTCACTAGAGGTTCGGCTAGTTTTTCTAGCTGTTTCCCATCTATAAAACCCATTCGATAAGCCACTTCTTCAATACAGGCAATTTTTAAACCTTGGCGCATTTCAATAGTTTTGACAAACTCACCCGCTTCAGCAAAGGACTGATGAGTTCCGGTATCGAGCCAAGCAAAGCCACGGCCAAAGAGTTCCACATCCAGCTCGCCCCGCTCTAAGTAGATGTTATTTACATCGGTGATTTCAATTTCCCCGCGAGCAGAAGGTTTAAGATTTTTAGCAATTTCCACTACCGAGTTCTGGTAATAGTAAAGGCCTACCACCGCATAATTGCTTTTAGCTTTTTCGGGTTTTTCCTCAATGGAGATGACTTTTTTATCTTCATCAAATTCCACTACCCCGTAACGCTCTGGATCACGGACATAATAACCAAAAACGGTGCTGCGATCTTCTACTTTAGCCACTCGTTGTAGGATCTCTGAAAGTCCGCCACCGTAAAAAACATTGTCTCCTAGTACCAAGCAGACAGAGTCATCTCCTATAAAATCAGCCCCTACTATAAATGCATCGGCTAAACCACGGGGTTCCGTTTGCACTTTATACTCGAGTTTTAATCCCAGTTGAGATCCATCCCCAAAGAGTTGCTCAAACTTGGGTAGATCTTGAGGAGTTGAAATAATAAGAATTTCCCGAATTCCTGAAAGCATCAGTACGGACATGGGATAATAGATTAACGGCTTATCATAAATAGGCAGTAGTTGCTTACAAACTGCGATGGTGGTGGGATAAAGGCGAGTGCCACTGCCGCCAGCGAGGATAATACCCTTCATACTTACTCCTTCTTACTTTCTTGAAATAGGGGGATAAAAGCGGGCTTCACTTGGTAATCAAACCTGAGACCATCTCCTAGATCTGGCTTCCCCGCGTTTTTCCAACTTAAATACCAAATAAAACCCAGTGTGTCAGCCCCTAAAGCCAATCGTTCAATAATAAATTGTTTAAAATGTTTTTTAACCTCAGCGGGAGGATGTCTCAAAGCACAGCTCCTCTTCTCGCTTTTCTTAATCACCGCATATTTTAGATCGAGATCAAACAGCCGCTTCTTCTCCCCCAGGCTATTTTTTAGTAGGTAAAATACCAACTCCCCACTGCTCTTTCCCTTTAAAGAGTGTTTTTTCATTATTTGATCCCAAGGCTTTTGCTGCTCTGCATAGCGCTGCACCTCTGCAATCAAAGTGTGAGGATATTCATTCACCAAAAGGGTTTCAAAGTAACGATGCATACATCCCTGCCCACTTAAAAAACCATTGAAATCTTTGGTAGCATGATGAGGGTTAGCGGCATCTCCTACAAAATGGGAAATGAGCCCGGCAAATAAAAGCCCTTCTTTAAGATGAGCGGGCGTCGGATTTTTAAGAGCACTCACCAGTTGATTAAACAAGTTTTCCACTTGGTAAGGAAGAGCGCCAAAAGGGGTATTTTCTGATAGGGGTGGTAGTTTGCTAAGGACTTCAGGTCCTTTATCCAGATTGAAAAAGTGCATGATGTTACCCTGACGAGTGATCTCAGGGGAAAGCCAGCGATACACAATGTCAGGGACATTGGAATAATGAGAGAGTTGGTGCTCTTTATGAATAAAGAGTTGGATCTTTGCCCTATCACTCCCGACTCTCTGCTGGAGAAGGCGTGTGGCGACTCGGGTTATGAGATCATGCCCTGTTTCTTCCCAGGCATAGGCAAAATTAAAGGAATTCCAACAAAATAAGATAATAAGATAGATTGTTAACTTCACAAGACATTCCACTTAACAAATGACTACATAAAGTCACCAGTTAACCAGAAAGAGCTCTCTATTTCAACACACACATGTTCTTCAGCGGAAGGTTTTTGTTCTTCAATGGCGCTTTTAGCTTCATCAGCTCTTGACCAACCGGGCTTTAGTTGCAAGGTCCGATTAATGGCATCTTGAGCTTTATCATAGCTTTTCTCTAACCAGTAAGCCATGGCGATATAATACTGAATCTCATAATTCTCACCGGCTTTATTCTGACTTTTGCGCAGCGAACCAAACATCTTAGTTCCCAAAGGCTTATTGGGCTGAGCCTGCATTAAAAAGATGGGAGCTAAACTCTCGGTGCGCCAATCATCTGTGACCAATTTGCGAGCACGATCTGCTAGATCGAATGCCATATCGCGATCTCCGAGCTTATGCTGACAAAGAGAGAGCAGCAGTAACATATCGTAGTCTTTGTTATCGATCTCTAAAGTTCCCTCTGCAAACTCTACGGCCTTCTTTAATTGTCCACTTTCATAGAAGTGATGGGCCATCTCTTTCCGATAGAGCAGTTTTTCGGGAGCCAAAGCGATGACTTTCTTCATGGTGGCCAAAAACTGTTTTGGCTCACTCTCTTTATAAGATAGGGCGGTAAAATACCCGGCGTAATCATCATTTTCATAAACTTCCCAGAGTTCTTTAAAAAAGGTCGTGGCCTCTTGCTTTGCGTTATCACTGCCTTCATACATTCTACAAATGTGAATATCTCTCTTAGCCCTTGGGTTTCCTGGCATAGAAATGAGAGACTTATTTAAACTGGTCTCAGCAGCGGCATATTTTTTCTCTAAGAGAGCCTTTTCACCCAATCGCAAGTTATAACTTCCCTCTTCTCCCCCCGCTTCTTGCAAATTGGCCAAAGCCTCTTCAGCTTCCTCCAGCTCCTCTTGCTGCAGGTATATATCCACCATTAACTCATGCCACTCAACCGGTGAACTCACATTTATAAAACGACTTAAAACATCACTGGCTTTTTCAAAGGATCCTCTCGCAACCAATGCCAAGCTTAACAAATAAATGGAAGCATCATGTCGAGGATGATTATCTACCGTACCCGTCAACATCTTAATGGCTTCATCGATCCGATCTTGTCTGATCAACTCATGACAGAGAAGAAGCCGTCCTTCCACATTGCTCGGATCATTTTCTATCTCTTTTTGCTGGTAAAAGAGAAATTTCTGCCGATTGTTTTGTTTGTCAGAGAGCTCAGAGAGGGCTTTAAAAGCCGGAGCATAAAAATCCACATCATTAATCACCGCTTCTAACATAGGTTCTGCAGTTTTTTCATCATTCTTTGCTAATAAGGCCATAGCCTTGATATATTTTCCCCATGGAGGTAGTTCTTCATCGGTTTTATAACTCTGCTTTAAAATGGAGATACAGCTATTGTGATCTCTTTTCAAAATTGATTGATAGGCTTTTCGTAAATTGATCTGTTGGCTGGTAGTTCCATTATTAATATTGAGATTCTGCCACATTAATGAAAGCTTGGGCAAATCAAGAGGGTTCTCTATGGTAAAACTATAAGCATCTTCATCTAAAGTTATCACTGCCTTTTGCTGTTGTTTATCGTGGATTATCACGACCCTCACGATGATACTTTCTTTTTTAATCTCCTGGATTATTTCTTGAACATCAATCTCTTCCGATTTAAAAGGACAAAACAAGATCTCAAAGTTATGTTTCAAATCTTTGATGCACTCATCCATGGTAGAAACAATCTTAAGGTCGATCTTTCCAGGAAACAGATTGACAAAGCTTTTGAAAGTACTCTTTACACTGGCCACATCTGTTAGCAGTAATATTCGCGTTTTATCCTGCGCTGTCATACTCTGAATCCTTCTCTAGTTCTTTTTCAACCTCCGCAAATCCTTCTAGAGTATAGCCCCCACTCACTTTTTGATAGGCATACCACTCTTCATCAGTGATCTTCCCTTTCCTTATTTCATAGACCGGTTTATCCAATTCGCCGAGCAGCCGCTGATTAAAAATATAGAGACCTAAAGTGCTGTACTTTGGTACCTTGACCCGACAGGTTTCCTTTTCCGCTTCAGAAGCAACCTCGGGTTTAGGGTTTAGAATTTGGTTAATTTTAAACCGTAAAGCCTTAGATTTAATAAACTTTTTATTAGCCTTGATAGACTTCTTGAGATAATTAAGAGCCTCTTGCAATTTACCTTGCCTATAAAATGCCAGAGCCATATTGTAATAAAGGCGATAACTTTGATCAGTTTTAGCAAGCACATCCACGGCATTATTATAGAAAGACAAGCCTTCAGCAAAGTTTCCGGTTCGAGTCAAGCTCACCCCATGGTTGTTAAGATAAGCCCCCATTCGATCGGGATCTCCCATCTGTTCAAACATGGCTTTGGACAGTTTAGTATTTCCCTTCTGCACCGAAATGGTAAAAAGCTGCTTTTTAGCATCACCAAAGTCAGAGTGAACCTCTACCACTTCGTTAATACTATCCCAGGCCTTTTGCACATCTCCTTTTTTGGAGTAACTCTCCCCCATAGCCAGCAGACGATCTAAATTCTTGGGTGAAAGCTGCTTTGCTTTCTCAAAATATTGAATGGATTTATCAAAATCACCAGTCACTGCATAAATTTTACCCAGCTCGGTATATGCCCCAATCACCGACTTTTTGGTAGCCAATACCTTCTTTAGTACCTTTTTGGCAGCTTCATAGTTTTTTTGGAGAGAAAGTAGCTGAGCGTAGAGTAAGAGGTTTTTAGGAGTGGCTCCCCCTTTATCTAACACCCGGCTCATAGCTAAATCAGCCTTAACCACATTCTTCTGCTCTAAAGCCACCTGGAACTTTTCCATATCCTTCAGAGTTTCTCGCTCCTTCTCC
>CAYFLR010000079.1:6826-22638 GCA_964343805.1 uncultured bacterium
ATATCCGCCAGCTTCTTTTCTAAATCCTTCAAAATAAAGGGCTTGGCCATATACTGATCCACGTCCAGTTCCCCCAGCAAAAAGACATCCTCTTTTCGCATTCGGGAACCAATCACCAGCAATGGCATATACTTGGTTTTAGGATTCTTCTTAATCATCTGCAACAATGCATAACCGGGAATTTCATCCACCTTCCATTCGAGGATGACCAGGTCCACTTTCTTTTTAGCTAAGCAATCTAGAAACTCTCTGGAAGAGGTAAAAGGAGTGAACTTCTTTACCCCCACACTGGCACAAGCCGTTTCATAGAGATGCAAAAAGGTTTCATCGTAGTCCACCGCCACCACATGCTTTATTCCGTATAATGATGCATCCATAATCTATTTCAAATAGGTGATTTTTAATTCTTTGTTATTGGCTCCAAATAACTCTACGGCAAGGTGCTAACAAGATTTAGGGATTTTTCCTAAATGGGTGAAATGCAGAAGAAAAAAAGCAGATAAAATCTATTTCTGAACCAGGTTTTTGACCCTCTTTTTATCGTAATCGGCACCACACTTTTTTAGTCTCATGCAGGTGGTTTTTATAGCCGATTCAGCTTTTTCATAGGTAGGAGCCATCTCTTTAGCTTGACAAAAATACTCCAAGGCCTGCTCCAGCTGCTCTGACTTAAAGTAGGCCAATCCAATATTATATAGAATCAGCTCCTTTTGACTCTCAGCGGGTAAGGTTTTAATGGCCTTATGATAGAGATCCAGTCCTTCATTAATCTTTTTGGCTTTCACCAGGGCCACACCCGAGTTATTAAAGTAGGAACATATCTGAGTGGCTTGCTTTGATTCACGAAACATTTGAGTGGCCAGTTCCAGATCTCCTTCTTTAAAAGCCACCTTACCCTTCTCCATTTTCATTCGGAAGCTTTGTTCATCCAGTGCTGCAACCTCTTTTAATACATCCTTGGCCTTATCTAATTGATCTGTCTCAATGTAACTGGTGCCTAAGTCCAACATTCTATCCACATGACCAGGAATCACTTCATTTAATTTCTCTAAAAAGGGAATGGCCTCTTCATGCTCACCCAGTTGTATATAGGCTTTCACCAAGCCATTCAGGGCATCAATATTATTTCTTTCCTTTTCAAGAACCTTCTGATAGTTGATCAAGGCTTTCTTATAAAGCTTTTCAGCCATATAAGTATCCCCTTGAATCTTCATCGCCCGAATTTCAAATTCCTCTTTTTTTAAAAGGGGCTCCAGCATATCCCGTGCCGCCTCTGGCTCCTCATTAATAAGGAGCATCTCGCAACGACGCAAAGTTTTCTCTTCAATGCAGGTTTTAAATTCACGATCCAAAATCCCAATAATCATCTCCCGCATAGCTTTCCCTTTAAAGGGTTTCAACAGGAAATCCTCCACTCTAAATTCTTTAGCCAGCAGTGTTTGCTTCTTAGACAACTCCTCAGAGTAAATCATAAAGGGGGTGAAAAGATACTTGGGAATATGACGAACACGCTGCATTAGTACCATACCTGACATACCTGCCAAATCCCACGAGGAGATGAAGAAATCAATGTATGTCTCTTCCATAACTTGAAGGGCACGTTCTCCGGATGGAGCCAGGAATACCTTTGCTTCATCTAATTGCCCCAACTGAATCTCTAAAAAGCTACGAAAATCAATATCTGGATCACAAGCTAAAATGTTCATTTTTTCCTCAATATAATTCGAACAGAATCATTGATAGATCTTATTTATCTCGGAAAAAAGTGGGGAAACTTTAAGTCAGTATCTAGACAAAACTTGAGACAAAATCGTCTCAATGGGAAAATGAAGGAGATGAAAAAGCATCTGGCCGCTTCAATTACCCCCATAATAACAAAATATTAACCATGTTGGCACACCAATTGCCTATAAGCCGTCTATGGGGTCTTGTTAATTTAATAAGAAACTCAGCCAAAAAAAGAAATTTGATTATAAAGGAGACAAAGTAATGAAAAACCTAATCGAGACAGTTTATAAAATAGCCCTATTGGCGACAGCTCTTTTAATTCATACCTCGATCCATGCGAAACTTGCAAATGACACCTGCTCAGCAATCCTTGCAGGAGGTGTTTTTGATAAGGTGGATCTCAATATTAAAAATGACCATTATGCCCTAGCCAAATCATGGGCTTGTGAACATAGCTATGAGGAGTTTAACACAGCGAGAAGAAAGAGTGCGAGCGGAAGTTACGGACCTTATAGTGCAGACTATAATGATGATCGCAGCAGTTACCGCCAGTGGAAAGAAGAAAATTGTTCTTATGAAGAAAACCCTTATAAAGAAGATTCTTTTCGCTATCATGCCACCAGCCATTCCGCATCTTCACAAATACTTTCCGCCTGGAAAGAGTGTATGGTGAGCCACAAAGAAAAACTGCTTCTCTACGGATCCAATTTAGTGCGAGGAAATGATTATTATAGTGTCAATCTCGATTGGCGAGGGAGAGAGAGTTCAATTAAGTTTGAAATGGTCAATTTAAAATCCCTTTTTAAGCTCCCTACTCGTATAACTGTTAATGACAGTCATGAATACCTCCCCTTTCAAGTTTTAGACGCCTCCCAGCCGGCTTTTCTTAAAGTTACCGTAACAGAGCGATCTCAAGATACAGCCTCGGAAACCCTTACTTTTCAGAAGCTTAAGCCCTTAAAATACAATGGCACCGAAATCTGCTCTTGTACTGGTCATGGAGGCGTTGAAGGAGTCACCATGTGGGGACCAAAAGGAAAACCCTGCGCAGGGTTTAAAGAGTGGGGAAATTATCAAAACAGCTGCCGACCATCATCGCAAGAAATTTGTATGTGCACGGGACATGGTGGAGTCAAAGGACTTGAAATGTGGGGTCCCAAGGGTGAACATTGTGGAGGTTTTGGTCTCTGGGGAACTTTCAGTCGAAACTGCCAAAAAAGAAGTAATATTAAACTCTCCCGTTGCCATGGATATGGTGGAGTTTTAGGCGTCAACTTTTGGGGTCCCAAAGACTTTCCATGTATGGGTTTACCTGAATGGGGCGACTACAACACTGAGAGAGTTCATTAATTTGGTTAGTTCCCACTGCACTCGGTGGGAACACCTGCATCTGTTTTAACGATTTTTACCGATTCATCTGTCCCACTTTGCCAGTCCATTTCTTGCAGCGATATATCATCACCTCCCACCCCAATATAAATATTTTGATCTAATATTTCTTGACCATCCAGATCCGCAGTGATTGATATAAGGTCACCCGACTCACCCTTTTTAAATTTACATAACTTGCCAGTGGCATCTGATTTAACATCTAAATAGTAATAAATCCCCTCTTTAGTACCTTCAGAAGAGAGCCAACTCCCGATCATAAAATGCTCCCAAGTTTCTTTTAGCTCTTCCATAGGGACATCTTCCCCTTTTTCAATTTTTTCACAAACACTGGGGTACTTTTCGGTTAGTTCATATTTAAAAGTGTATGTTTGGCCTTTTTCTTCACCTGAAATTTCCATGTGGGTATCATCAATGAATTCTATTTTTTCTTTATATTCTTCCGATTCCCCTTCCGCTAAAATGTATAACTCATCTCCACTTTCAATGAACCTAATGGGAAAGCCCCCTGATTTTCCATCTGTATTACAGCTATAGGCTCCCTTAGATGTAATCTTAAGATAGGTTTTATAAGCGTCGGTGGTCACTTCTTTCCAAATGCCCTGAATAACATTCTCATTCTGAGATTCGGTGGTTTCAGAAGAAGATTCACTACATTCACTGGGAACCCCGTCTTTTGTTTTAACTATCTTAACCGTTACATCCAGCTCATCTACGGGATCTGTTTCTTGCAAGACTATTTCTTCGCCTGTTACACCGATCGAAATACGATCATCAATCAATTGACTATCAAAATCGGCTTTTATTGTTGTTAATTGGGATGTTTTACCTTTTTTAAACCGACATAACTTGCCAGTGGCATCTGATTTAATATCCAAATAGTAGTAACCTCCGCTTTTGGTACTTTCAGAAGAGATCCAACTCCCTATCATAAAAGACTCCCAAGTTTTCTTCAGCTCCTCCATGGGAACCTCTTGACCCTTCTCCATCTTTTTACAAACTTCTGGGTAATTCTCCGTAAGTTCATATTTCATAGTATAATCAGTGCCCTTTTCACTGCCGGAAAGTTGCATCTGACTTTCACCTATAAATGAGATTTTTTCCAATACTTCGCCAAATTCACCCTGCCCTGAAATAGAAATCTCATCTTTGGACTTTAAAAATTTAAAATGAAAACTCTCAGATTTTCCATCGGTAAAACAATAAAATCCACCTTTAGAAGAGATCTTCAAATAGGTCTTATAGGAATCGGTGGTCACTTTCTTCCAAATACCTGTCACTAGCTTTTGCTGCTCCGCTTCTGTAATTTTAAACTGCTTAACAAAATCCACTTCCACCTCTTTTTTAGCAGTGGCATCTTCATCGCAATTGACAATGGTGAAAATCAAAGCAATAGAGGTTAAGAAACGAAGATAGTTCATTATAAGACTCCCTATTCAAGTATTTAAAATGGATCAAGCATTAGGAGGATTTTACCATTATTTAATTGATCCTGCATTCTTTGTCATTTCATGGTCCTATTATTGTCCCAAAGACTTTCCATGTATGGGTTTACCTGAATGGGGAGACTATAGTACAGAGAAGGTTCATTAAAAGACTATACCAGCCATTAAACCAAAGTTTAAAAAGGTGAAACCACTTCCCCATGTCACGTTAGAGCCTAATTGAGTTGCCGATACTTGAAATCCCCACTTTTCATATTCACCAAAAAGGTGAACAGTGAAAAATCCCTGCTTCCAGCCAACCTGACCACCAATTGTGTATCCCACTACACTAAATTCAGGTGCAGGGTTACCCCCTTCTCCTGATGATTCCGCACTTTCTTGAACCTGCTCAGTGATAGATTTTCCATTGCTATGAATATAATCAGTTATAATAGGATAGTAAAAATAAAGAGAAGTTGAGATATTTCCTATCAAAAAATGCTGATGAAGACCTAAGGTCATAAATGTAAAGTAAGGATCAACCTCTGGAGTGGGTGTGGCAGAGGTAGTGCTATCATTAGAAGAAACAAGTTCCGATTTATCTGAATTATTCTCTCCTTCATCAGAAGACTTGGTCGTAATGGTAAACCTATAGAAGGGAAAGAACTTTATGGTGGTGGCTGAAAAAAGCTTACTCTTAATAAATTTCGCATATCTAAAGTTTACAGCTGCCTTCATAACCGTTGCGGTATCTTTTCCATCCTCTCCGGGATTAGCCTCTGAAAAAGGCTTGGTTTCAGTTTCACCTCCTTTGGTGACTGTCACAGTAGATGAAGTGGTCATATAATAATGAAACAAAAATTCAGCTCCAAGAAGGGAATAAAAAAATTCTTTTCCTAAAGGAGTTAAAGGGTAGACCGTGGCTTCACCGCCAAAAAATAGGTTGGAACCATCAACATCCTTTTGGGAGTTAATATTTTTCATGGTTTCTTCAACCTGATCGTTTGAAATAGCAGAAGATGATTCCACAGATTCATATCCCGTCATTAAACCATATCCAGCCACTGGATTCACATACAACATAGGAACCTTTTTACTGGATCCAAACCCGCCAGCAGAAGCAGAACTTCCTCGGTCCGCCAGGATAATAGCCTTGCGCAATTTCTTTTTAGATACCTTCCCTTTCCCCTTAAAAGTGCCAATAACCTTACGACCTTTGACTTTCTTTACCTTCAACTTACCCAGAAGTTTCCCAGGTTCCCCATTTTTACCAGCATACACTTTTAAAGACTTACCCTTTTTAATGCCATGAGCACTCGGAAACATGACCGTGAGTTTTTTCTTTTTAACCTTTACAACCTCACCTTGTATCTCCTCAGCAAAAGTTTTCCCCCCAGCTATAAAGAGAAGCAATGAAAAAAGAGTTATAAAAAAATTAAAAGAAAACCCCCTCTTAAGAACCATCAATACCTCCCCGCTATTCGTTTGCCCCTTCTACATTCTCTGTCATATTATGGTCCTATTATTGTCCCATAAATGATCTCACCCGGATATAAACAACCATTTAAACTTATGATTTCTTATATTTACAGACTTGGCCCTGCAATTGCTTATAAAGATCACAGTACATTTATTTGGGAGGATCAAATGAAATGAATAGTAATAGTTTAAATTTAAATAAAAGAAAACAGCACATAACCCAAGAATCCACCGAGATCATAGTGATGGGAAAAAAAGGCGGAAGATACAAAGGGCCAGGTTTTAAATTAAGCCTAATTCTTGCTTATCTCCACCGTTTAGGATTCATCAAGATGAGTGAATCTCCATCTCATCCACCAACATTACAACCCTCCAATCCGCTCCGACATCCAGGCATGGCATTAAAGGAAATACGTATACAGGCCGGTGTTTCACAGATTCAAATGGCAGAAATCTTGGAAACTTCTCAATCTAATCTCTCTGCCATCGAGAATGGTCATCGTGCCATCAGCAGAGAAATGGCCCATATGTTGGGTAACTTGTTAAAAATGGATTATCACTTCTTTCTCTCTTAAAATAAAAAGCTTTCCAGCACCTTCAAAATAATTTAAAAAGTCACAAGAAAAAGCTTGACAAGAAAACTATATTAGCATATTCTTATATTCAGAAGCACGGGGGAGCTTCTAACCACATAAAAACAACGATTTAGAAATAAATTGGGAGATACTCATGAAATACATAATTTTTACAATACTACTTCTTAGCAGCGCCACTTCACTTTTTGCCAATCAAAATTACAAATGCGGATACGGATGGGGATATCATGATCCTCATACCCGTCAATGGGTTAACGGATATGGATACGGTTGTCGATACAGCGGATCTTACACAGCACCGGGAACTTCACCTAGCCCTTCTAACCCATGGAATACTCCTTCTTATGGAAATGAAGACAATGATGAAGCCGAGGTAAATACCTACAATTTCCCAAAAGAGATCAAAATGATCCGCGGTGAAAGACGATATGTAACCAACACCACAGTTTCTTGTGGCGAGCCCGCTTATGACGATGCTCCCATCTACGAAAGTAACCTGCCTAATGATGAGTTATCACTACAAGCCGGTGACTACGTAGAGCTTAAAAGTAAATACTTAATCAAAGTTGATTGTAACTAACTTATAAAACTTCCTTACATAACAATAACCCGACCTTTTGAAAAAAGCCGCCAGACTTGACCCTGGCGGCTTTTTTTGTTCACCCTTGCTAACCCACTGATAAACATACCCTTTTCTTTGTGCGCGAAAAAATGGAGGTAAATTATTATACCCTCTTAATATCATTGTAGGTTTACTCTCTTCTTAAGGTAAGATCTCAAAATTAAATGGATAATCCTATTTATAAGCCTGAGAGAGGAAAAAACACCAATTTCCCGCGCACAAAGAAAATAAGGAATTGCCCTTCCTAAAATTTCCAGGTAAGTTGTTTATATCAAGCTCGAATAACTATTTTAAAAGAGGAAGTACTATGAAACCAATCACTATAATCAAATCTTTGCTCGCTTTCGGTCTTGTTCTTTCACTCCTCACCTGTTCAGAACAGGAAAAAACTAACATTACAGGAACAATTGAAGTAGGAAGTATTACTCCAGCTCCAGGCAGTCCTTTACCTCCCTTAGGAGATAAGCTCACCTTTACTTTTACAGATATTAAATGGTCTACTGAAAATAAAAAGGATGATGAAGAGATGACCATAGCAGTGTGGTTTTTTGAATCTAAGGATGAGAAAGCCAAAGGTAAATTTGGTTGGATGATCGGTAAAACCAAAGATGCTTCTGGTACCCAAACCATTACAGAAGAGATGACCTCATGGAATCACAGCACTTTCAGTAAGTTGCCAACTACACTTTCGGTGGGTTTATGTAAATCAAGCGATGTTATCAAAGGTGTTCTCAGCAGCTGTGATGAAATTGCTGTAACAAAAACCTATAATTATACTGAGTCTGATAATTCCAATAATAATGCTTCCAGCGAAACCACTGATGGAGACAGTAACAATAATGACAATAATTCAACAGAAGTTGAAAATGATAATACCAGCAGCTCTCGCGGTATGTAGCTGATTAAGGCTTTGAGATTATGGTTTTCTTTACTTTTGCCGCCTGCCTTTCAAAAACTTCTGAGGATGCAGGTTTAAACCAAAACCAGTTTAGCTAATCCAAATCATCTATATAAATAATTTCAAAAGCTCTTTCTGAACTGTTATTTAATCAGCACAAGCAGTTGATTTAAAGGAGCATCCTATGAAATTTATTTCTATAAGAAAAATACTTACTGTCACTTTGATGTTATCTTTGAGCCTTATCATCACACCTCAATCCCCTCTTTATGCAGATTCAATCACTGACACTTGCACCAAAATTGTTATGGATCCTGTTAATGATACGATTGGAGGAGGAGGTGGCGGTGCTGGAGGAACGGCTCCCATCTACACTCTTGTTAAGGTATGCCAAGAAGTTACTGAGATTGTTGATGGTCAAACTATCATAAAGGCCATTTGTAAAATGGTTAGACAGATGGTTTGTGAAGACTAAGGCCCCCTTTCGAACATATAATCTTTTAAAATCATAAGATTTAAACACATCTATTATATTTTCTTATATAAACAATTGACATTTTTTATAATTAGGGTATTTTACTCTTTCTATTGAGCCGTCTGACCTAAGTGGAGTCATAAAATGAAAACATTAATTTATATCCTGATCGCCGTAGCCTCATATAACCTAATGGCCATGGAACAAACCAATCCATGTCTCGATCAAGAGCTTGTTACAGTAAAATCCAACAATTCTTACCCCAAAGTGCTCAAACGCTTCAAAAGAAAAGGGGGAATGGAAAAAGACATCATCCAGGTAAAATCTATCGAGGATATTCTCACCCACTTTAACCCTCAAAATGTACCTGAAGACTTTGCTTACCGTATTGTGAACCCCCATCGATTGGCCTATAAATATACTATTGATACAAGATGTAACTTAATGGTCTTTAGGCACACCTATCGTGCAGGTCAAACAGATCCTAGCAAAAAAATACCACATCACGTTCTCGCTTATGGGGATTACGCCTTCACCGCAGGAGCTATTTACTTCTTTCATAATCAGGATCATATCCAGCAAGTGGTGGTATCCAATGAATCATTTCGCTTTTGCTCATCACAAGGATCCCTTGAAATCGTAAAGAAACTTCTCCTTGAAATGGGCCTTGATGAAAGTCAGATTCTTTTAGTTCATGCGCCCAATCCAAATTGCACTACGGTAAATCCTTTAACGCTCAATCCATGAAAATAGAAGCATAACGCTTTTCTTACAGACTTGTTTAACTCAAGTTACCTTCCCCAGAAGGAGTCGCTCTTCTTCTGCAGTTGTTCTATCCTCTTCATCACTTTTTCAATATGCAGAAGCATAGCTTCACGTTCCTCACTATAAACACCCAACCTCGTTGATACAGTGCCTGGGGTTGCTACGGTATAGTGACAAAGAGGGCAGGTCCATCCATCTCCATCCCAATAGTGAGGGCCCCTATGTCTACAGGTCGCCTTTGGACATAACTGAGAGATAGGATGACCTATCTTTTTGGCCACTTCAGCACGGATGTCATCTAAGGTTTGATTACCCTTTTCTTTATACCGCTTGAGCTCCCATTCCAAAGTGGACTTTTCACTATCGAACCACCTTCTCACAATGCGAGGGCCATTGGCCCTGATGTGTTCCATACCTCCCCCTTGAATATCAGGGATTCCCACTTCAAAAATTTCGTCACCGGCAATCTTTTCTATTTCGGAGATATCCTTTCCATTAATGGTAATTCCCACTTTGGCAGGTAAGCTTCCATCGGGGTTGGGAACAATGACAAAGGTGTTACTGGCATAGCGTTGAATTCCAGTACCAGACCAATTTAACTGAAGCCTCGACGAACGCTTGGTTACAACCCGGTCTCCCGCAAAAAGGCTATCCCCCACCTGAGCTTTTATGGGCCGAGTTTGTCCTTGCCTGAGGAGATGGACTTTCCCTTCTACATAAGCAATTTTAGCCATGGGAGTAATGGCAGTTAAGGTTCCGGAAAAAAGTACCATTCCGGTCAGCGATAAAAATAAAGTAAAAACGGAAGAGGTCATAGCTCACCCCCTTGTCTATTTAAACTTGTTACAAAGTTAGATATGAAGTTGGGATTTTTCTGTAAGTACTCCCTTTTAAATAAGAGATCCACCTGCCGACATTCTTGTGAGTTTTTTTCTGGAATAAAAAAACTAGCATTATAATAAGTGGCCACCTCCTCATCTGGATTGATTTGGATTTGAAATCCAACCAGATAATAAGGAGTAATAGCTCCTTCCACTTGGGTATGATTACTTAAGATCAGAGAGGATTTCATCACTTCCCAAGTTTTTAGATCTTCCATCATACTCTTTACGCAACTCTCTCGATGAGGAAGAGTCACCACCGAAATCTTAGCCGGAGATAAATCGCTAGCTTCACCCACCATCAAAGTGGTTTCTTCTTCGCCATCTCCACGATACCAACTAGCTGGATAGGTGAAGGAAATCGAAGTCCAGGGTGCTTTGAAAACTTGAGGACCAGAATGGACCACTTCAGCAGACACTGGAGAGGAATTTTCTTCATCCAGATATTGAGTTTCTAATGAAAGAACCAAGGGAGGCTTTACTGGGATTCCATTGATCTCTTCAGGTCGCTCAGAATCTCCTCGAAAGGTATAGTAAGGACCATCACTGGTGAGCTTTTGTCCGGACCAATTTCCGGCAGAAATACCGCCTCTAAAATTCACTTGAATCCAAATGGTTCCCTTTTTATTTTCAGGCGATAACTCTAAAGCGACCTGACTCTTTCCTTTGTTATCAACCCACTTGCCTGCAGGCCAATCAGCATAACCAAGCAAGACATCTGAACCTTCAGGCAAATTACCAAGAACAATCTTAAGTGGTTTCGCCTCTGGTATCTCTAAAGAAAATACCGTTTTTCCATTCAACAGCTTAAACTTTTTCGAGCGAGGAGCAAAAGGAAGCGGTGTCTCACCTGATGCTAAAGGAGTGAGAATATCCGTTAATTGAGATCCTTGCATAGGATTATGGCTGCGGCAGTTATTCAGTACGAATAAAAGTAAAATGAAGAGAATTCCGGTTTTATATATATACATTTATCAACTCCTCTTTAATTTACCACAAATATATGCTTATCTCTGAACCATGGTTTTTAGCTCAATCTCATTTCTATTTGTTTTCTTACCGCTCTTTCTATCCTTCTATTATATTACATTCTTCAGTAAATTAAAAAATATGAGTCAGCTGTGGATTCTCCTCTTCAGCCTGGGTTTTTATTTTTGGGGAGAAGGCGAACTGACTCTGATCCTAATCCTAAGTATCTTGAGAGATTATTTATGCGGATTAATCATTGAAAGAGGGCATCGGCAAAAGATCCCAATCTTATCCCTAGGTGGTCTTATTCTATCAATTCTGGGAAACCTAGGAGTCCTGTTTTATTTTAAATATCTTGGATTTGCCGCCACCATCTTGAACATTCCAGTGGATCCGATTTTACTTCCCATCGGCATCAGCTTTTATACTTTTCAGTCCATGAGTTACACCATCGATGTTTATAGAAAACAAGTAGCAGCCAATTCCAATATCATTAACTATGCCTGTTATGTTTGCATGTTTCCTCAATTGGTAGCAGGTCCAATCATCAGATATAAAGATGTTGCAGCCAGTTTGGTAAAACGCACCATCAACTCTCAAGATGTTTCATTAGGAATAGAGAGGTTCATTATTGGTCTTGGTAAGAAAATGATTATTGCCAATACTCTAGCTGTTCCCGCAGATCAGATCTTTGGCCTCCCTTCTTCGGAGCTTTCATTCAATGTAGCTTGGTTTGGAGCTTTTTGCTACACCCTCCAAATCTATTTTGATTTCTCCGGATACTCGGATATGGCCATTGGTCTGGGTCGCATGATGGGATTTCGTTTTGCAGAGAATTTTAATTACCCTTATATCGCCCGCTCGGTTCAAGAGTTTTGGCGACGGTGGCATATATCCCTATCAACATGGTTCAGAGACTATCTCTATATTCCTTTAGGCGGAAACAAAAAGGGAACTCCTCGTCTTTTTCTCAATTTAATTATAGTTTTCGTTTTATGTGGCTTTTGGCATGGGGCGGAGTGGACCTTTCTGGCATGGGGCATTTATCATGGATTTTTCTTGGTGATGGAACGTTTGGGTCATAACCTCAAACTTCCTTCCAAAATAGGAGTGATTAAACATTTCTACACCATGGTTGTAATAATTATTGGTTGGGTCCTCTTTCGTGCGGAAAATTTAGATTGGGCAATTAGCTGTATTAGCTCTATGCTGGGAGGCGCAGCAGAACACGCTTCCACTGCTATGAGTCCCTATCTCAATCGACCCGTACGCTTGGCCTTTATTGCTGGACTCATTTTTTCTACTCCTATTTATAAACTTTTCGAAATAAAGATCTTATCTTCGAATCAAAGGCTATTATTCAGCCTTGAAACAGTTCGGACTTTTCTTCTTATTTCCATTATGACCTTCTGTGTGACGTTGCTGGCATTAAATACCCATAACCCATTTATCTACTTTCGATTTTAAGGAGCTTTTTTGACTGCAACCTCTTCCATAATAGCCCTTCATCAAAAAGTAAGAATCATGCTCTTCTTCTTCTCTTTGTTTATCATTTTTATTTTATCCATCAGCTCTTGGAATCAAAGTGTCAGTACAAGTGAAAATAGAAAGCTCTCCTCTTTTCCCAGTTTAGCTGAAAAGACCAGTTGGAAGCAGTTCTTCAAAGGGGTAGATAAATTCACCAGCGACCATTTCGCTTTTAGACAGCAAATAATCAAATATTATAGTTATGCAAAATTGAAATGGTTAGGAAAACCTATCACCAACAAGGTGGTTATGGGTAAAGAAAACTGGTTATTTCACAATAGGGATTACGTTAAAAGAGATTTTATCGGTTCCATCCCATTCAATAAACTTCAACTCAGAACATGGCAAACCCTCCTGCAAAAGAGAGTGAACCTTCTCAATGATTCCAATATAAAATATTACGTAGTCATCGCTCCAGATAAACATGAAATATATAGTTCCCTTCTACCTAAATCCTTTGGCAAAAAGGCTCCTATCAACCGCCTCACTCAATTTATGGCAATGGCCACAAGACACCAACTTCCTGTACTGAACTTGAAATCCATCATGTTAAGTAAAAAAGGAACCGAAATTATTTGGCATCGTCACGACACTCATTGGACTCACCTGGGGGCCTTTTATGGCTACCAAGCTTTATGGAATAAATTCATCCATCCCGAATTTGGTCTTCCTCCCATGCAAAAAGAGGAATTTGAATTTGATCTCATTCCTGCCAAAAGTAAAGATCTGGCTTATCTACTTTCCCTTCCTGAAGTTTTTCAAGAAACCGTCCCCTATCTCCACCTGAGCTCATTATCTCCATTTAAAAAGTTACCTGCTCTTCAATATTCCAAAAAGTTTTCACCTCTTCTCTACACCTCTTCAAAAAATCTAGGGCTAAAAGCCGTCATTATTCGAGATTCTTTTGGCACCCATATGATTCCATTTCTCATTTCAAGCTTTTCAAGAGTCCTCTTTTTAAGTCGAAAAGACATTGGGTTCAACTATGACATTATCAAACAAGAACAACCTGATTTAGTTATCCAGCTCTTTGTACAACGGACTTTGAATACCGTGAATCCCGATAAACTAAAATAGCCCCTTAGTTTTCTACTTGGTAGGCATTAAAAGTAAATCCACCACCTCCCCCACTTAAAAACCTTAAATATTATTAAACGGCCCATCATAACCCACCAAAAACCCAACATTTAATCCGATATTTCACGATTCACTCAACTAAATAGCTGACATCACCGATATAAAGACAAAATACAATAAAAAAAGAAATCTTTGAGGAACGCTATGAAATTGATGATTCTTCTGCCCCTTATAACTATTATGACTATCTTCTTGGGATGCGAAGCCCCCGAGACCGATTCCAAGCAAAAATCAGTAGGGTCTTCTAGTAAGGCAGATCCGGCTCTATCAGTCTCCTTAGCTGGTTGGCAAGATTATGTGGAAGAGCAAAGAGGCAAAGTGAGTGGAGCCAAAGAGGAAGGCTTACAGAAGCTGTGTCAAGAAGCCAAAGATACGGCAGAACGTATGAAAAGCAAGAACTATCATGTAGATATCGGTCTAGGAATTGATATCTTAGACCCTAAAAGTTATGCAAAGGCGCGCTTCTCAAATGATGTAGTGTGGACAAGTATGATTACGCAGGAGTATCTACAATGCTTTGAAAATGACAATAGCTGCACCGGAGTTAAACATTTCCCAGGAATCGGTGGTTTAGATAAAGATCCCCATCAGGAAATCAGCCATCAAGTATTCCAAATTGAAGATCACCGAAAAAAGGACTTAAAGCCCTTTGTCACTGCAACCAAAGCGGGGGCTTGTATGATGATGTCCACCCATATCTTCCTCAAAATCAATGAGCAAAGTGATACCATTTGTACCTTTGATAAAGACTGTATTGCTCTCCTTAGGGATGAGCTGGGGTATGATGGAGTTATCATTACCGATGAGATTCTAGTCATGGATGCGACCTTAGATGCCATGCTGGATATTCTTTACAAACCTGCTAATGAAGAAGGATTAAGTAAGCCTTGGGATCAAATGGTCCGTCTAGACAAACAAGACTATATTTTTGAGAAAATGGCAGCTGAAAAATGCCCAACTGAAAGTAGCTGTACCGATGATGAAATAGCAAAACTGATGGATGATTTAGATGACAAGAATGGCCTTCAAAGGACTATTTTGTCCCTCAAGGCAGGAAATGACCTCATTCTCCAATTTCGTGCACCGGGGCATATTTACCCTGTTAAGCAAGGTCTTGAGGAAGTTATAAACGGAGTGGTTAAGGCAATTGAAGATGGAACTTTATCAATGGGTCAGATTGATAGCTCGGTTAAAAGGGTCCTTCTATTAAAAGAGAAATATTTTGGAGACCAACTCTACGCTAAGTTTCCCAACTCCGGTTCAGTTGATGCCATACTGCAAGAATTAACTACAGCTGAAAAAGTAGCACAACTTATTGCCATTGATGGAAGATATGGTTTCTATAGTTTTGCAGATTCGCTCGGACTAGGAGCTGCTTATATACCTGATGAGGGAATAACTTCAACTAAAGCCAAAATACCCCTTCTCCATTTAGCGGATCATGAATACGCTGGGAGTAATAAGACTTGGGGAAAAACTATTGGGGCTCCTCAATAAGGTTCTTCTCCACCAACTCACAAACAATATGCCCCACCATAATATGAGCTTCCTGAACGCGAGCGGTATCATTAGAAGGAATACAAAGACATTCACAGAGATCTTTCAGTTTTCCTCCAGTTTTTGATGTGAACGCAGTGACACTCATTCCAATAGATTGAGCCATCTTCACAGCTTCCAGGATGTTAGGAGAATTGCCGCTAGTTGAAAGGCCAATGAAAAGGTCTTTGGGACGAGCTAGGGCCGAGAGTTCTCTTGCAAAAACATCTTGATAGCTCATGTCATTGCCCGTAGCAGTTAAAATAGATGAGTTAGTTCCAAGAGCTATGGCCGGAAGAGCCTTTCGATCGGTTATAAAACGCACTACAAACTCAGCTGCCAGATGTTGACTATCAGCAAAGCTCCCTCCGTTACCCGCGAAAAAG
>CAYFLR010000080.1:0-21846 GCA_964343805.1 uncultured bacterium
GTTCTGGTGCGGCAAAAGGATCATCTGCAGCCGGAGCTGCTGCCTCAGGTTCTGGCGCGGCAAAGGGATCTCCCTCTACCACTGTTTCGGTCGGTGTGGGAGCTTCAGCTGCGGGGGCACCAAAAGGATCGTCTGCAACAACGGTCTCTTTGGGAGGGTTTTGATTATCTGTATACATGGTATCCGCATCAATGGTGTCATTATGATCCATTGGCGGTTTAACTGTGATTTCATTGGTATCAGGCGCATTAGTGGTATTGGCTATTCCCTCAGAAGATGCTTTGGGAGCAATATCAGGGGTGTCACCTAATAGGTCGGACATATCGAAGTCGGTAGAGGCATCATCCTCTTCCTCTTCGTCATCGTCGGAAGACATGAGCATATCGTCGCTAGAGTCTTCCTCGCTATCCGAATCATCGTCATCAGAGGCCATTAACGGTTCCTCTTCAGACTCGTCTTCTTCTTCCTCGGGCATGTTTTCAGCACTGAACATGTCCCCAAAGTCGATCTCTTCACTCATTCCATTCTAGCCTTTGTTTTAATTTACCTTCATACATTTTGTTAATCGGTAAAAGGTTAAAAAAAATTAGTGAAAAAAATAAAAAGAAGTAAAAAAAATATAAAAAACAGCTAGTAAATGGATATTTGGAGATGGGTAAATCAACGGGGAGGTTACATTTTGTCTGGTATAAAAATGAGTAAGTCACATTCTTATACCGCCCTTTCTCCTTTTTATACTTCTATAACTATATGAAAATACAGGGGTAAAGCTTTGTTGACACTTGGCACGTACTTTGCAATGTTATTTCGGTACAAAGAAGATAACATTTATTGAACACCTACTTAGGAGAATGAAATGAAAAAATTAATCGTACTATTAGGAGCTGTAGTTGCATTGACATCTTTTTCTAGCGTTGGATTTGCTCGGCAGGTCAAAAGACTTCGTTTAGAAATGGGGGATCAACATTTAAGAGGAAGCAGTGTTATTAAACTGAAGCAAGAAATCCGTAATCAGTATCCCAATTTTCGTCTTCGTAATGCGGATCTTATCAAAGTAAGGCTCGTGGCTAAATCAAAGCGTGGTAGAGGTCGTGCTTCTTTAGTTGTTGGACAACAACAATCTATGGATTACATCGTTAATGGAAATCCTCAGGAGTTTTGGGACAGTGCTAACTACACTTTCGATCGAGTCGTAATTGATAATCCAAGCTGGGACAGCACCGGTCGTTGGCAAATTCATCTACAAGGTAACTTTATCGTTCGCCGAGTGGTTGTTGTTGTTGAAAAACAAGGTGGGTATAACCCCAACCCAAATCCTGGGTACAATCAATGGCAATATGTTAATACCATCGAACCTCCTGTAGGCTATTACAATACTTTTTATCTCCAAGTAAACCAACAAGCGAGAGCGGTTAAGTTTGTTTCTCATTACGGAGAGAGTAAAATCACTGAGGTATTTGCTTATTTTGGAAACGGCGGATCCCAGCGTATGTCTGGCCTAGAAGGACATGTAAAAAAACGTGATCAGAAGCAGCAAAGCTTTGGAAATGGTTATAGATATGTGCAGGAACTTCAGATTAAGACCTCTTCTCGTAAGTGGCTTAAGCCTGGAAAATTTGATGTCTATGTATTAACCTACTAAGTTAAATATTAAAATTGAGTTGAAAATGAGCCTGCATCATTTAGTTGATGCGGGCTTTTTTTTATTCTACGGGATCGAGATAGCTATCAGGATCGTCAAAAATCTTTTGCAATACCTGCGAAAGCTGAGCGGCATGAGATCCATCTAGAATTCTATGATCAAAGGTGACAAATAGGCGGAGCACTTTTCCTACTTTTAGTTCTTTATTTTCTACCACTGCTTCATCTTTGACTGGGCCAATAGAAACTAGCATAGGAACCCGACTATAGGGGACGATGGGTACATATGCTTGTTCGAGTCCTAGGGTAGCGATATTGGTGAGCATAACCGAGCCAAAAGCATCATGAGGTATACCAAACCATTTGAGATTTAAATTGAGAGTATAAGATAAAAAGGCAGTGAAGTTCAAAAGTGGTCTAGTTATAAAAAAGGGAAGCCAGCGAAAGAGATTTCGGGTTTGTTCAAAGTCACTATCTTCACATCGTTTTACTTTTTTGAGTCGATGAGAAAATTCATCTAAAATTGCACGCAGGGATTTTTTCTCCGCCTGGCGAATGGTGACACCTGATAGATCAAACTCCCCCGTTTTCTTATCTTTAAAAAAAACTTGGGCAAACACTCCTACCTCTTTGCGTTTAAAAATTCTCCGATAGCGTATCAGAGCATTGGCATCGGGGGTTTCATTGAGGACTATGGCTACCGATTTCATCAATACTTGCAGCAGTGTGAGAGGGGCCCGGTGCTTTTTACGAAAGCGAGCAATGTAATCTAGGACTTTTTCTGGCCTGAGGGTTATGGTCCCGTAAACGCTAGGGTCACTGGGGCTGCCCCAGGTGGCCAAGCCAATTTTACGCATAGGTGAATAGCTCTCTTTAGAGTTTAGTTGCAAATTTTTCATAGTTCCTCTCTTTTATACAAGGTACAATATTAATGTAATCTGACTCAGGAATGAAGTAAATTATGGCGATTTTGAATTATTTGGAATGTTTTATTGCGGTGGCCGAGACTCTCAATTTTACCAAAGCAGGTTATCGTTTAAAAGTGGCCCAGCCCTCTATTTCTCGCCAGATCAAATTACTTGAAGAGCAGTTGAATACCAAATTATTTATTCGTGACCATCATCAAGTTGTCCTTACCGAAGAGGGAAGTAAATTAAAAAATCGGTTAAAACCTCTCTTGCAGGAGGTGAATCTTTGTTTGGAAGATACTAAGAATCGAACAGAGGTGATTGCCGGTAAGGTTGCTTTTGGCTGTCTAACTGAAGTGGGGCAGTCAACCTTTATGTCCCTCTTGCTGCAGTTTCAAAAAAGTTACCAGAATATTCAGCTCATGGTCTCTTATTTAAAAGAGTTTGAAATTGTAGAGGGGGTGAAAAAAGGGACTTTAGATTTTGGAGTGATTACTTCGGCTTTGGTACAAGAGAATATTCGAGCTTACCCTTTGTTAAAAGAACGAGTAGTATTGGTTTCTCATCCAGATATGAAGGTGAATATTGAGCAGTTGATTAGGTATGATTTTGTGGTCTATCGTCATTTAGATCCCTTATTGGTTTCCTATCTAAAACGTTTTTACCCATCTATTACCTATAATAGATTGAACGTGAAACTCGCTGTTAATTCTCATCGCAGCATGGTTGAATCTCTCCAATCCCATCCCTATTTGGCGGTGGTGCCTTATCTCAGTGTAGAGAAAGAGTTATCCGAGGGGCATCTTCAACTCGCCTCACAAAATGAAATGATTTCTGATCTTTACCTCATATTGCACGAAAACCAACTCATGGAAAAGAGAAAGACCCTCTTTAGAGACTTCTTATTAAGGCAGACCCAGTTGCTCCAAAAAGATTGGCTTGACCCTC
Organism: uncultured bacterium; assembly: GCA_964343805.1. Lineage (GTDB taxonomy): Bacteria > Bdellovibrionota_B > Oligoflexia > CAYFLR01 > CAYFLR01 > CAYFLR01. The sequence goes on from CAYFLR010000080.1 coordinate 3,498, forward strand.
GCCATGTGATTAGCTGGAAGGCAAATCTCAAAACTTCATCGGAGTGACTTATGATTAGGATGAGCCTTTGCTTTATTCTCTTTACTACCATTTCATTTCAGCTAACGGCTCTTGGGCTGCAATTTGAAACGGTTGATCTGGAAACCGCAGCTGCTCCAGAGGATATGGCTTTCCTAGATGTTAATGGAGATGGCTTCAAAGATATCGTGGTCGTTTGCCAAGAGGATCGGTTGGTACGCGTTTTCATCCAGAGTTCCAAGAGGGTGGGAGCATTTCTAAAATACTATGACTATCGGGTCCAGGTGCCATCTGAAGTGGATTTTAAGTCCGAACCCATAGATTTAAAAGTAGCCGACTTAAACGGTGACAGTCGTGCAGATCTAGTTCTTTCCCATCAAAATCATGAGACTTTGACTCTTATGTTCAATGATGGCAAGGGACAGTTTCACCAACAATCTTTCTTTTTTCCCTTTTGGGATATTGTAGATTTCGAACTCGGTGATGTGAATGGGGATGGTCAGCCTGACTTGGTTGTAATGAATGACTTTTCCTTTGCGGTTCATTTTGGTCAGCGAGGAGGCTTTTCAAGTCGCCCAGTCTATATGTATGATTTGGTGACTGATATTACAGGGCTTTTAACTCTTGAGTTGGGCGATGTGAACCATGATGGAAATCTCGATGTGGTGATGCTGAATTCCTTACTGCGCTCGGTCATTATTTTTAAAGGAAATGGTCGTGGACATTTTAATAGGCTCGGTAATGAACCCAAAACAGGACCTGTACCCTATGTCCTTAAACTAAAAGATGTGGATCAGGATGATTATCTTGATATGGTAGTAGGGAACTACTCTTCCATGGTGTCAAATATTCACTATCAATCTTCGGCGCGACCCAGTTATGAGTCTGACCGAGCAGTACTTAGTAAAAAGGTGGCTGATATTATCATTGAAGATATTAACCATGATTCCTATATGGATCTTCTTGCGCTCAACTTTGTGGATCAGGAACTGATGATTTTACCAGGGGGGAGAGATCGCTATTTTGATCAAGCGAATATTAAGAGGTTCTCCATGCCTGCCCAGCCGGTACGTATTATTGCTGCTAATATTGATGGGGATAATCGAAAAGATCTACTTATACTATCCTCTCAGGATGATTTGGTAAGGATTTTGTACCAGAAGGCAAAATAATTGCCAAATTTGTCAAAAACCTCCTTAAATTGACAAAGATGTCTTAATATTTACTAGAAAAAATCCCTAGTTTCTTCAAATAAGTTCCAAATATTGTAAATTTTATCCTTAAAAAACAATGTCTTACTGATATAAGTTTTTATAAGTCAAATTCATTGGCCAGGTAGTCAGAGTTGTGTTAGAACATTATCTAAACAATACGAAGAGAAAGTGCTTAACCACAGCGGGAGACTGAGTATGAGTAAAGTCAAGATTCTATGTGTCATGTGTTTATCAGTATTAGCTGGAACCTTATATGGTGTACCAGTTGCTATTATTGACTCAGGAACTGACTTTCAACATTCTTACTTTCAAGGTCACCTTATTGAAGAGCTTGATGAGGCGGGAAACGAAGTTGACGATGATGGCAACGGCTATGTAGATGACACCTTTGGCTGGAATTTCGCTGAGAAAAACGGAGTTCAAGTAGATTACGACATGATCCCAGCCGATTTTGCAGATTATGTTAAAGGTCTTGATATATTAATGACCCTCAATGCTGATTTGGATGTTTCTGCTGAGGATATGTCCTGGATCAGAGAAAAGTGGCTCGGTCCTGGTAACGCTCGTTTCCGTACCAACATTTCTTTAACCGCTACTTTTTCCCACGGAACCCACGTAGCAGGTATCTCATTAAGAGAGTCAAGTATGACCGCTAACATTATGGGTCTACAAATTATGCCTACCATCGAGTTTGTACTTGATGAGGTGGCCGATTCAGAAATTCCTGCTTCCGTTCTACTCAACGATAACAACGTAGAAGATCAAAATGATAACAGCAATGGCAACGGTAATAGTACAGAGCCTGAAGTCACTGACGAAGACTTTATCAATCTCTTTAAAGAGTTAGCTGAAAAGAACTCTGATTCTTGGACTGAAGAGATCAATATGCTAAGTTACCGTGGCGCAAAAGTGGCTAACTGCTCCTTTGGCTTTGGTTTCCCTCAAGCTAAAGACTTGATCATGAGACTCTGTATTCTTAATAATGTTGAGTGTGATGCTGATCGTGTCGATCGTCTAGCAAGAGCTTTCTTAGAGTTCTATAAAAGAAAAGATACTGAGCGCCTTATTGGCACAGATACCAACATCATGTTTGTTGTGGCAGCTGGTAATGATGGCCTTGATAATGACATTTATCCAGATGAGCCTGCTAGCTACATAGCTGATAACATGTTAACTGTAGCTTCAGCAAACCATGACTCTAGCTCTTTGGCTGCATTCTCTAATTACGGAGCAACTACTGTAGACGTTGTGGCACCTGGTGAGATGGTTCAATCTACTTATCCTCAGCATTTAAAAGGGATGATGAGCGGAACTTCTCAAGCTGCACCTTATGTCACAGGAGTTGTTGCTCAGATGCTTGATGTGAACCCCAGTTTAACTCCTGCTATGATCAAAGAGATTGTTATTAAAACAGCTGATAAAAAAGAGTGGTTAGAAGGAAAAGTGGTATCAGGTGGAATTGTTAACAGAGAGAGAGCGTTAAAAGCTGCAGAGCTTGCTGTTTCTATGCCTCTTAAGGAGACTATCCTCTTTGCTAACCTGGAAGTGAAAGATGTTCCAAGGATGTACTATCGTGCTCCTAAGCTTTCTGCTGAAAGATCAAAGCTTTTCACTCCTGATATGCGCAACTTTGTGAAAGAGATTCTTTCCAAGGCTCGTCCTACAAGATAAGACTCAATAATTAAAAGAAGTTACAAGCACTGTCTGTTGATAGCAGACGGTGCTTTTTTTTTGTCTCAGCTCTGCCTTGCAACAAAGACTATTTTTCCTTAGAATTAACATAACTCCAAAAAATAATCGAAGGGGGAATTATGTGGATTAAGTTAGCCATCTTGTGTCTTTTGGTAACTGGATTTTTAGGCTGTAAAAACCGATTGGATATGATGGAAGGTACAGATTCAGAACTGCAAGATCGTCGCAATCGAAATCGTGGTAATCAACGTCGTCATAGCGATAGCCACCGAGCTAGAAGGTATGATGGACCTCCTGTTGATATCAATATGGTCAATATGAAGCCACCCAAATATGATATCTGTGATCAATATGTAAATCTCTATAACCCACAGCCAGAAGATATCTTCAAAATGCGGTCCTGTGAGTTTGGTCGCGATGAAGCGGAGAGAATGGCAGAACGCTTTGGCGGAGGAAATGGTCGTATTCAAGGGTTTCTACGTGGATATGCCTGGGGTATGCATAAAATGAGTCGTCTCTGGGAGAATAACGAAAGAGAAATTAGTAAAGGAGCTGATTCTATTCACTCACTTCGTGGGCAAATGCGAACCGGCGTTGACCAAGGTGAGAGTATTGGTCGGAGCAATGGAGAAAGTAAGGGACATAGTGATGCCATTGGGCGTTTTCAATCTATTGTCAACCAAGGAGTCGATCCAGATATGTCGGTTGTCATTCCAGAGACATTTTACAAAGCGGAAGAGAATGCCTATGCTAAATATGTTGCAGTTGTACCCACTAGAGAGCAAATCCTAAGAAGAGAGATTAATGCGGCCAGTAATTTGCGCGTGTATGATTCCTGGGACAGTGTTTATCTTGGTGAAAAAGTTGATTATCACGCTTGGGAGTATTGGTATTCAGATGGCTTACATCGCTTCGAAAAAAGAAGGTGGTATGATTCTGCTAGCTCTCTTCAAATTTGGAAGAGAAGACCGATGGATAGTAAACCCAAGTATCAGCGACTCGACAAAGAATATCCAGGCAATTGTACTGGTCCGATTCCGGAAGGGCAACAATTTCCCGAGTGTAACCGTGCGGGTCTGCCTAGACTTAATCTCAAAGCCATATTTCATAACAGCTATAAAGAGTCTTATGGTTACTATGTGAATTATTATTTCTCTTCTAGTTATCATCGATCTCTTGATGATGGATTCTTTGCCGGAGAGCAAGTGGGAAAACAATTAGGAAAGAGGATCGCTTTTTACAAAGGGGTTGAAAGCGCTTTTAATCAAGAGTTTAAAAGAAGTGCAGAGGATGCCTATTATAGAAGCTATGAAGACTCCTACCGAGATTCATTTGCCGCCACTTTTGATGAATATATGACAACTCCTCAACTTAGCATCAAATTTCTAAAGGTCATTGGTAAGGTCAATGATGGCATTTACAAGGCTGGAGAGGCTGTTGCTGCTGAATTTAATGTGACTAATATTGGTGGGGTAGGGAGCCCATTAACCGTTTATCTTTCTGGAGAAGTAACCAATCCTCAACAACAAACTTTAAGAGTCCCCAGGCTTGCAAGTAAGAAGCTAAGGACAGATTATATCGCAACTTTAGAAGAAACACTGCCCGCTCGATCTTCTGCCCGGGTGAATCTTCATGTTAATGATCTTCCTTCCCAAGCCATCTATAATCGCATTCAAAAGGTGATGGAAATTAGAGATCGCAGAGTTTCGGTTTATGCCAATGATGGAAGAGCACGGGTGGAAATTTCCAGTGAGAATGTTTCTACCATACCTACACCAGCGACGGTGAAGGTTCAGCTATTACTCAATTCAAAAAACTGGGGTGAAGAGAATATTGGATTTGTGGGAGCAAAGCAAAGTTCGCATGCCGTTTTCGAAGTGAAAGGGCTGGATCCTTTTGAACTTATTAAAGGTGATAATCGGGTGACGCTCAAAGTTTTTATGAATGAAGACCTTATGGATGAAACTTCCTTTGCCTTGCAAACCTCTGATAGCAATTACGAGTTGGCTCGGTATTATGATCTCTTAGTTTCTGGTGGAGGAATTGTCCCGGAGCATGTACGACCTGAGGATCGCCTATCTATGGTAACCCAATATTTAGTGGGAGTTAACTTAGAACAAGCTCGCAAATTTGGTCACTTTCGAGGAAACACCTATGCCGATCGACCCGACCAAACACTTTTGGGTCAATTAGTTAGAGTGTTCAAAAGTAAGCCTCAAAGCGATCAGGCTTTAGAGACTTATCTTATGCTGGGCCGTCAGCTCTACACTCATCGAGAGCATCTGTCTTGGGGTGAGAAGAGTTCTTATACGAAAATGGTTGAGAACTTTGAAATCGTAAGAGAGGGGGAAGACACCAGGCAGGTTAGTCAAACCGATTAAATGTGTAGAGGAGCTCATCCTCTGTGAGCGGGGTTATCTGAGCATGATACAGAATTTGGTGCCCCGCATATTCCATAGTTAGGATAACCTTCCCATCCTGTACTTTCCATTTTTCATTTGCAACACCCTCTAAGAATTGCTGTGTAATACCTTTTCTTTTAAGGCTTTGCAGTACATCTTCGCTGAGCCTTACCGCTTTATTATCCACCCAAGCTATTCCATCGGCTTGGTAGGTTTTAAAATCAAGATCTAAATCCAGCCAGGCATAGAAAGGTTTTTCATCTCTCCAGATTCTTTCTTCACCCATGGTGTCGCCCAGTTGGCGGTAAAAATTGAAAGAGAGCCTAAAAACTTCCTTGGGAAAATCTCCTTGAATGGAGAAGTTATAATGGAAATCTTCTCTTGGAATTATGTGGTAACTCTTACTCTGATAGAGAGATACGATTTTTCCATGTTTATCTATACTTTGAAAGTCCACCTGTACAAATTGGGGAGCCAATTCTTTTTTCACCGGGTACCAAAACTGATAGACGGCATTTAACTTTTTCTCTCCCTTTCTTGTCCAGTATTGATCATAGTACATATTGATAATCTTGGGGGGCGGAGGAGAATATTGCATAGAGGGTTTAATGGGAATGGGGGCTGTTTGGTACAACACATTCTCCTTTTGATCCAAGAAGGCGATCTGCATGGGAGCAGAAGGCTCAAAAAAGAAAAACTCTTCCAGGTGAAATGATTTTTGGTGAACTGGAAAGGTTGCTATCCCACTTCCACTATCTTGGAAGAGTATCGCTTTTTGGGCATAAGAGGCTCCGGTAAAATGAAGAGTACCTGCAAGGTGAAGCATGTTTCCTGGAGTGAATTGGAGGTTGAGTATTTTAAGCTGGTCATCAAATGGAACTTCACGGGTCCAAGGGTGAGAAGATGTATAGGCCTCTCCCCACTCCATACGGTATTCAAGCATACGATAAGGGGCTGGTTTTTTCTGTCTTTTGCCTGTGCTAAGATCATGCAGTATTTGTAGGAGATTCAGGTGAACATAGGGATTGGCCTTTAAATAATTATCTCTATCTATGGCAGGTGTCCCTGGATACCAAAGAAAGTCAGGGGCAACGGGATTGTGAGATGAAGGTCCATTTATCCACTCTCCTCCTATTATATTAAGCTCAGGATCTAGCTCTATGGTGGCTTGGTAAATCTGTTTAAAACTGGTTTTGGTAGCTGATTGGTACTGCAATTCATGACTCGCTTCTTTTTGGTTGGAATCTTCATGAGAGCTTTGTTTTCGGAGGTCCACTTCCATTTCCACATTCAATAGATAGCGGGTGTTTTCTGCGGCATGTTGATAATTATGAGAATCATAATCGTACACGGAGTTCCACAGTGGGAGCTGAGATATTTCTGTCCATCTCTCCTGCAAATCTTGTTTAACTTGAATTCGAGATGAGTTTGTTGGTGGAGGTAAGAGGCTAATTTTTCCTTCAGTAACGGGATAGTTCCATACCGGATTTTTACGATCAGTTTCCATGATAAAGGGGGACTTTTTCATTACTAATCTGTTAAACATAGTTATTAGAAGGCTGCCGGCATTGATGTCACGGCAGCTTAGTTCCACTGGTCTTCCTTGCTTGTCAAGCTTTGGATGTTCATCATGGCATCTGCCACCCATAACTGTAAGATCATCTAATTGAAAATAGGATAAGCCGAGCAAAGCTTTTATATCATTTGGATAGAAAGTAATAAGGAATCCATCTGGGTTAACAAGAGTGAACTCTTGATGCGGTTCCTCCACCGAGATACTTGCGGCTGAAATGCCATTACAAAAGCCTTCCCAATGCTCTCCCCACTCAGGATGATCTTTTCCTCTTAAAATCCTCTCAACAATGGTGGCAGAGAAATTATAGTCTCCCACTAGCAGGTCATATTTTTCAATAGGGGAGAGCTCTTTGATGTATTTTTCAGCTTGGGAGTTCCCTCCTTTTTGGCGAACCAGCTCTTTTAGAATGTCTTGCCTGCTAGGAACTTTATAACCTAGGTAATTATAAACAGTTCCTTTTTTCCATCTGGCAGCCACTCCTCCTTTCCACTTTGACCAGAAAGAGGAACTCCACGGATCTTTTTGTGAATCGATTGTAAGGCGTTGACCATCTAGCGCGTTCGTCATTTTTAGGATGTTCAATTGGAGTTGTTGTGTGTTTTTTTGGTACCAAGTGAGACGATCCGGGTTATTTTTCCCTATGAAAGCCTCTTTGATAGAGCCACTTTTTCTCTGCTTACAAACCGGGAGGGTGAGTAATGCAAGGAATAATATGAGGAGAAGGCTTTTAAATCTGTGCACCGTAAAAATCCTAATTTAAAATTATGAAGCCACGGTGTCTTTTCGGTTTTTTATTTGGAGACTTTAAAAAAAAATAGCTTGGGGGGAGGATGGAGCCCCCGCATTTGGGAGCTCCTAGGGCAATTAGTTAATTTCTATCTGTTTTTTCTGGGCTTTGGCTACCTTAGGGAGAGTCAAGGTCAGCTCACCATTATTAAAATCGGCGGTTATTTTTTCCTCTTCTACATGACCATTGAGTTTAAAGGTCCGGGAGAATTTCCCAAAGGTTCTCTCACATTTCAGACAACTTTGTTCATCTTCTTTGAGGGTGCTTTTTCTTTCCCCAGAAACCGTTAGCTTTCCATCTTCTACTTCAATTTGTACATCTTTTTTATCAATACCTGGGATGTCTAGTTTTAAGAGGTATTCATTGTCTTGCTCTAAAATATCAGCCAGGGGTGTGAATTCCTGAGAGTATTCTGGTGTAAAAAATTGATTAAAACGTCTTTGGTGTGGTCTATAGCATGTTAACATAATGTTCTCCTTTATAGTTTCAATTCGGTTAATATGTGAATATAGCAAAGGGTGTGCCAAAATATGAAAATCAAGTAAAATCAACTGGTTATACTTTTGAGTTTTTTCTTTTGAGAACTTAATTTCTCTTTTAGTCCCTTTTTAAAAGGGAACTTCATTTCCCTTGGAAAAGAAGTTCCTAATTTGCAACTCCTTAGAATTAGGGTAAAATCGAGCTGAATTGATTCTTGGAGTTTGATTTTGAATTACCGAAGGTTTATTTTTGCGGCCGTTGCTCTTTTGTTTCTCATTTCCTCCCATAGCTATATTTGGATGCGATTAGTGAGAGACATCAAATGGAAAAAGCAGTGGCACAAGGTTTTGACACTTACCATAACCATTATTCCAATTCTGATGTTTTTCTCCATGGCGGCGGCACGATATCTGCCACGAAGTGTGATGGAATGGCCCTCTTTATTTGCCTTTGTTTGGATGGGGGCTCTTTTTTATATTCTATCGATTTTGCTCTTAGGGGATCTGATCTGGGGACTGGGTGAATTGACATTTTTTATTAAAAAGAGAGTTTCAAAGACTCCCAGCCCTACCGAGTCACCTCTGGTTTCGCGGCGGCTTTTCATAAAACGTGGGCTCGGAATTACTGCAGCTGGTAGTGCGAGTTTGGCTTGTGGATCGGGAATCCTGGCGGTGAATGGCGATTTTCATATACCTCACGTCCCAGTGGTTTTACCCAAATTACCCCTTCACTTTCAAGGGTTTAAAATTGCTTTGCTTTCGGATATTCACATCGGGTACTTTTTGGATCGGGAATTTATGGAAAAGACGGTGAAGCAAGTGAACCTTCTTAAGCCAGATATGATAGCCATCGTGGGCGATATGGTGGATGGAAAGGTGAGCATGTTAAAAGATGACGTAGCTCCCTTACAAGAATTAGAGGCCCCTTTTGGCTCTTACTTTGTATCTGGAAATCATGAGTTTTATTCAGGTATTGAAGAGTGGCTCAGTGAAGTGGATCGTTTGGGAATTAAAGTACTCCACAACGAGTTGATCACTCTAGGTGACGCTGAAAAAGGAGTATTAGAAATAGCTGGAGTACATGATTATAGAGCTGGCAGTATGATTGCAAGTTACGCTCCCAGCTTTGAAGAAATCATTAAAAGTCATAAAAAAGAGAATGAGCTCATCATGCTTGCTCATCAGCCCTCACATATTTATGAAGCGGATGCTGCGGGGGCGAGTTTACAACTCTCAGGTCACACTCATGGAGGGCAGATATGGCCTTTTGGATATCTCGTCTCTATTGTCCAGCCCTATGTTAAGGGCTTGCACCGTCATAGTACAAACACTCAAATTTATGTGACCAAAGGGACCGGGTTTTGGGGTCCTCCCATGAGAATCGGTGCGCCGCCAGAAATCTCACTTATTGAGTTGAAACGATCTTGATGGTATCTGGATAGATTCGTCGTTCGAAGCGGGAATATGTTCCTGTCTCACTATCAAAAATGGGGAAAATATAGACCGGCAAAAGCTCTGCTTCCCAGTTTCCTTCGCTGTTTTGTTGAACATTAATTTCTAAATGACCATAATGTTTGCCTCCGGCTACTAAGATGCCATTTTCCCAAACTTCAGGAACATCGGTATGAACAAAAAATCGCTGGAAGGCATTATGGGCTTGACTGTGAGCTCCTCGGATACCATCACCCGCCACCCCAAGATCATAAAAATGAATACTATGAGGAATCTCATTTCCAGCCGGTGTTTGCTCCGTTCCTTCTACTCGTGACCGTTCCCAGGTTTCATCATGTCCGGAAAAAACGGCATCCACCCCATATTTCATAAAAAGTGGGGTCAGTTTACGTAGGGGAATACCTGAGTGATTCTCTGGTTCAAACCCATGGGGGCCAGATGAGTAAGGAGCATGATGAAAAATTAGAAAGGTAAACTGGCTGGTGATTTGGGCATTTTTTAATTCGGCTTCAAGCCAAAGGTATTGCTCAGAGTTCGGGGTGAGAGAGGGTGCCGGTCCACCACCTGGATCTTCTTCTCCGAGTAGAATTAAATTTGTGTCATAGTCGGAACCCTGTGGCCCTCCATTGACGGTATCTAAAACGATAAAGGTCACGGGACCATAATCCACTCGATAATACCTTTTTTCCAACTCAGCATTTTGGGCAAAATTGTTAGGGTAGACAAAATAATTAAGATATTTAGCGACAGCCGCTTCAGAGTTTTCTGGACTAAAGCCACCGGAGTAGGGAGGTCCTCGGTAATAATCATGGTTGCCTAAAGCTCCGAGGATGGGAATATGATGGCCTATTTTTTGAAACTGTTTCCAGAATTCATCCCAATCTCTCTGTTCTCCACCTGATTCAACTAAGTCACCAGCTATAAATAGTAAATCGGGCTTGCGATTGCCGATGACCAGTAAATTATTTGCAAGTCCACGGGTTTGATCGATAAGGTAACTTCGGTAGACACCTGGGTTTTCCGGGTCTGGCCAATAGGTTTTCTTACCGGTGGATTCAGGCTCGGTTTCACTATCTGCAAACACTGTAAAACGGAGATTTTTCGGGGAATCAGATACGGTGTGAAACTCTCCCTGAAAGGAACTTTCAGATTGCAGTACTTGGTAGGTATAGTTTTGTCCACTTTCCAATCCCGAAAGGGTAACGCGGTGCTGATAGGGAAGAGATGGAGCCGGAGATAAGTATTTTAGGTCAGTAGCAGAATACTGCAGGTCCGGTTGAATTTCTGGATGAGAAATAAATTTGTCCACCAGAAGTGAACCCTTTTTTAAAACAAGTGTTCCTGCTTCTTTAGTATCTGTATACCATAAGATGGTCATTCCATCATTGGTGGGGTTTTGTAGATAAGGGGTAATTCGAAAAGCGCTTACATCAGCGTAAAGATGAGTTTGAAATAAAAAGCAAACAAAAATAATAAACTTAAATTTCACCTTCTACCTCTTTGTTCAGTCTTAAAAAAAAATCTTCCATAAATTGATGTCGGTCTTCTGCCAACCTTCTTCCTTCATTAGTTTGCATCCGATCAAGGATTTTGCATAGCTTAACCCGGTATTCTCGATAAGCTGTATCTTCGTTGGTATATGCTTCTGTCTTTTCGATATCCACATCTTTGTTATGAAGTTTTGCTCCCACTTCACCGGCAAAAAGAAAGGCTCTGCCTATTCCCACTGCTCCGATTGAATCCAGCTTATCTGCATCAAATAGGATCTTTGCTTCCAAAAAGCTGGGCTTATTTTCTCCTCGAAAACGGTGGGTTTTAATACACTCCACAATCAGGTCTATTTCTTGCTCATTTAGATCATAGTCTCCCAGAATATCTCTAGCCAGTTGGGAACCCTTAATAGCATGGCAAACTCCTCCTTTGGAGCGATCTTCATAGGGGCGACCAATGTCATGCAGAAGGGCTGCATATTGCAAGATCTTCAAGTTCGCCTTCTCTGTTTTTCCAATGTGCATACTTAAATTATAGACCCGTTCGGTATGATCCCAGGCATGGCTGCCTCTGGTCTGAGACAAGACCTCTTTTGTTCGCCTTTTTAGTTCTTGTAAGGTTTGGTGGTTTTCTTCTTTCACAATATCCCCTTATAATTCCCAGATCCTTCCCTATACCATAACTTACAGTGAGGATCCTAGTTAAATTATCATTTATTTAAAAAATAGTAGGGAAAATGTTAAGAGAGAAGATCATTTAAGCTGAATTCGCTGATGAGAAGTAATTCTTTCATTTTTTCTTTAGGCGGAGGAGATCCATTGAATCTCAGTTTCCATCGAATGGAATGTCCAAATTCTTTTGCCGCTAAGGAGATATGTCGCATCATTATGCCCGCATCGAGGTAGGGGGTGTGATAGTTAAATGCTCCACGCCAACCCGTTGGATAAACATAAAGCTGTAGATGATTGTTTTTTACTAAAAAACGCCAAGGCTGAAAGTTGATGCCCGAAGGGGCAAAACGGGAGACTTGGATGATTTTAAATAAAGTGGGATTTTGTCCTTCAAATCTCTCATCAAAATTTTGCCAGTTGTCTATAAAAAGCAGCTGGTCGACCGGCAGGCGAGTGGTGGGCTTGGTGATATAGGTCAGACTTTTTTCAGAGAGTCGAGCTATCAAACTCTTGCTAGGATACCCAAGAGCAATCACCGCAAAGATGGCTTGCCCTTTTTCTGGGGCAAACTTTTTAAAAAACTGATCCTTGTTAAAAGTGGCTGCCACCCAACAGCTGTTAACTTCTTTTCTCATCAGATCCAAAATCACCTTTTCCATCAGAAATCCATACTGGATACGCGCTAAAGGAGACTCATTCATAACCCCAAATAGTGCATGGGACGGATTCGTGATTTTTCCATACCCTCCAATTATCCCTTTGTAGTGCAGAGGCACACTGGCTGTGTTGACCACATGGGTTTGAATAGGGTGCTGAAGGGAGAGCTCTTGTTGAACTTCTTTTGATGACTGTACAAGACCATCTTGGAGTTCATTAATAATATCTTCTTCAATGAGAGTCGGCTGATATTTACGCACGGATCGTCGTGCATACATAGCTTCTAGATAATTCATATGATGGGTCCATAACTCATTTGAGTTAATCTCTCAGCTACTATTTCGGGGAACTTGGCGTAGTTTCGGAGGCGAGCTTTCCTTTCAATACGATCACGGCGATTGATTTGAATATCCTCTGGTACCTTTCCTTCAATCTTTTCACTGGGGACCATGTAGCGTGCTTCATATTTTAAGGGGCACCAATAGGAGATCTTAGTTTTCTTTAAAAGTTCATAAGTTTGGATATAATCTTCTTTAGTTTCTGAGGGAAATCCCACCATGCAAATGGAGGAGAGGCTTTTTACTTTGGTTTTTTCTACCACGAAATTCACCATATCAATGTATTCTTCGATTCTATAATTTCGGCCCATCAGATCTAAAATGCGGTTGGATCCAGATTGAACCGGAACTCCAAAGGATTTGATCTTACCGGTTTGAAATATGGGTTCTAATCGATCCATCTCTTTGATCACCCATTCCGGTTCCACATAATGCATATCAATTGCGAAATCACCTTTCACTTTAATCACCTCTCTGAGAAGATCGGCTAAGCTCAAGCCCATATCTTGCCCCCAGCAGCCCATATCAGTGCCGGTAAATGAGATGGTTTTGTACCCTCTTCGAGCTGCAATTTCCACTTGAGGGATAATATGATCAATACCCACACTACGAATTCGACCACGAGCGTACTTGATAGCGCAGAAGGTACATTTTCCTAGGCATCCATTGCCACCTTGAATGAAGTACCAATCTGTCATCGGAAGTGAGTCCAGCCATGAGGGCTCTACATTAAATGGTAAATAACGATTGAGGGTTTGGTATCCTTTCTTTAACTTGATTCCAAGTTTAAACGTATCACTCACCAGATATTCGCTCATATTCACACTATTGGGAAGAATATCTCTTATTTTTACATCTGAAGGAACAAACTTTTCTACCTTTTCCATCTCTCTAGGAGGTATGGCATGTATATCTTTAAACTTCTTGAATGTCAGAGGTGCAATTTTGGGGTAGCAACCAGATACTAATACTTTAGAATCTTTCTGCTTTGTAGCTAATGTATGTGTAATATTTTCATAGGCCTCATCTTCATACTGCTGATTAAAAGAGCAGGTAGAAACTAATACAACATCTGCTTTTTCTGGATTTTCTATCTCTTGCAAATGGCTTTTAGTTAAGTAGTTTCTTAATTGATTGGTTTCTACAATAAGCTCAGTGCAAGAATGACCTGAAGCTACAATTGAAAAGGTTTCCATATGTACATCCATTGCATGTTTCTAAGTTGAGTATTTGACTCTATTACAATCAAACATGAAAGTACATGTAAATATGATTATCTTGGATTCAGGGTTTACAAGATGGGGGAATTCCATTATATGGAGGATGAAACAATTGCTAGAGGTAAAAAAGAGATGAGTTACAGACAAAACGAATTAGAACGAGAAGCTGATCGACTTTTTCAAAACCTTTTGCAGGTGAACTGCGATAAAGAGAGAAAGTGGAGCTGGGATCAATGCCGGGAGATCGCTCCCTTGACCTTAGAGATCAATCAGCTAAAACAGGAGAAAGAAGCGGTTCTTCTAGCTCACTCTTATGTTCACCCTGAGATTGTCTATGGGGTGGCGGACTTCAAGAGTGATTCTTATGCTCTTAGTTTAGAAGCAAAGAAAGCCAATGCCAAAGTGATTGTTTTTGCGGGAGTCGTTTTTATGGCTGAAACCGCCAAAATACTGTGTCCTGACGCGGAAGTTCTAGTCCCTGATATTAATTCAGGTTGCTCTTTAGCCGACTCTATCACTGCAGATGAAGTTAAAGCTTTAAAAAAACAATACCCTGAGGCGGCTGTGGTCTGCTACATCAATACTACTGCTGCTATCAAGGCTGAGTGTGATGTGTGTGTTACTTCTAGTAACGTCTATAAAGTCATCCAAGGTCTTCCCCAGAAGCAGGTTCTTTTTGTGCCAGATCGGTTGATGGGAGACAATATCCGTACAGACTTAAAAAAGTTAGGTATTGAAAAAGAGATCATCACTTCTAATGGAACCTGTGAGGTGCATGACCAATTTGATCCAGCTCTCATCGCCAAAGAGCGGGATCGATTTCCTGGCTTAAAAGTGGTGAGCCACCCTGAATGTGAAGAATCCATTACTTCCAAGAGCGATTTTGTTGGGAGCACCGGGGCCATGATGAAGTATGTTGAACAAACTGATGCACCTTATTTTATGATGCTTACTGAATGTGGCCTGGTGAGTAGATTGGAGGCGGAAAATAAAGGCAAGACCTTCATTGCTTCATGCAAGCTCTGCCCCTATATGAAAATGAACGATCTGGTCAAAGTGAGAGATGTTTTAGTTCGTCCTCGAAGTGAGCAAATCATTGAAGTTAGCGCTGAAGTCAGGGAAATGGCTTTGAAGAGCCTTGATCGCATGTTTGAATTAGCTGAGTGAAGGAATAAAAATGGTCAATTATGAAAAAATCGTACAATTAGCTTTAGAAGAAGATTTGGGCTTAGGTGATATTACCACAGACTCTTTAATTCCTAAGGATCACCACTCTTCAGGCGTCCTTCGGTTTAAACAAGATGGTGTCGTTTGTGGAGTGCACATTGCAGAATATATCTTTCATAAAATCAATCCGGATTTAGAAATTGCTATTCAATATCAAGATGGCGAACGGGTTTCTAAAGGCACGGTGATCATGGAGGTGGATGGCCAAACTGCGAGCATCTTAAAGGCAGAGAGAACCGCATTAAATTTTTTACAAAGGCTTTCTGGAGTGGCCACATTAGCCAATGAATTTGTAGAAAAAGTTATTCCCTTTGATGTGCGTATTTGTGATACCCGTAAGACGACTCCAGGATTTCGACAACTAGAAAAATACGCTGTACGTTGCGGTGGTGCTTTTAATCACCGGATGTCACTGGCTGACACGGTCTTAATCAAAGACAATCACATTCAAGCAGCTGGATCCATTTCCTATGCGGTAGAAAAGGCTCGGTCCAATATCCCTCATACCTCTAAAGTAGAGGTGGAAGTGGAAAGCCACGAGCAGGTGAGCGAAGCTCTTTCGGCTAAAGCGGACATTATTATGCTCGACAATATGAA
Organism: uncultured bacterium; assembly: GCA_964343805.1. Classification (GTDB taxonomy): domain Bacteria; phylum Bdellovibrionota_B; class Oligoflexia; order CAYFLR01; family CAYFLR01; genus CAYFLR01. The sequence continues at coordinate 19,319 of CAYFLR010000080.1, forward strand.
AGTAGAGCAAATTATAGAAGCTGTTAAAATGATCAATAAACAAGCGATTGTGGAGATCTCCGGTGGAGTTACTATAGAAAATGTCACTTCTTATGCGAACACTGGAGCCGATGTAATTTCTATTGGCGCTCTGACACATTCCTATACCTCTGCTGATATTAGCCTGACTTTGTTTCACCGGAACTTTGCATGAAAATAACTGAAACGGACTGTTTAATTATTGGAGCGGGTGCTGCTGGTTCGGTGTATGCACTGAATACAGCTCGTACAGGAACCAATTGCGTCTTGCTATCGGCAGAAAAACTTTCGGTTTGTAATTCTGCCTTAGCTCAAGGTGGGATAGCAGTAGAATATGAACGCCATCCCGATCTGTTTCGTGGAGATATTCAACTGGCCAGTGGGAACACTTCTTATAATATGACGATTGATGAGGTGCTCAAACATGGCCCTACCACAGTTAAAGAGATGCTAGTCAATGATCTCAATGTGAGCTTTGATCGGAATAAGGAAGGGCAGCTCGCTCTCACACGTGAAGGAGCTCATTCAGAAGACCGTATTATCTATGCCAAAGACTGCACAGGTAAAGTGGTTTTGGAGTATCTCCATGAATCTTTTAATTCATTACCCAATCTTGAGCGTCGGGAAAACTGTCATGTGATTGACCTACTCACTCTTTCTCACAGTTCCAGAGATCTTCAAGATAAGTATAAGCCCCTTACCTGTTTTGGTGCATACGTCTTAGATGGAAAGACTGGAGTGGTGGAAGCCATCTTTGCTAAAAAAACCATTTTAGCTACCGGAGGAGTTGGACAAGTCTATCAACATTCCACTAACACCTCTACCGCCTTTGGGGCGGGTATTGCGATGGCTTATAGGATTGGGGCCAGAATCATGAATATGGAGTATATTCAGTTTCATCCCACCGTATTTTATAAAAAAGGGGCAAACCCCTTTTTAGTATCTGAAGCCGTTCGAGGAGAAGGTGGAGTATTGATTAACCGTCTGGGCAAAGCCTTTATGGATGAGCAACATCCGCTTAAATCTCTAGCTCCTCGTGATATCATTGCTCGTTCCATTCACAGAGAGATGATCAAAACTGATTCCAATTCAGTCTTTATAGATATTTCATCAAAACCCGCAGATTATTTGAAGAAAAGGTTTCCTACCATCTATGATAAATGTCTTCGTCAGGATATTGATATTACCAAAGATCCCATACCTGTTGTGCCGGCTGCGCACTATTTATGTGGTGGAATTCATGCAGATATGCGCGGACGAACCAATATTAGAAATCTAAATGTGATTGGTGAGACTGCTTGCACTGGATTGCATGGTGCCAATCGCTTGGCTAGTACTTCATTATTAGAGTGTGTTACCATGGGTAAGTTGGCTTCTGAAGCTGATTTAAATGATCTTTGCCAAAAAGATTTTTACTTTCCTGATATTGAAGATTGGAAGAGCCCAGATGAAGAAGCTGATCTCGATCTGATAGCTCAAGACATGCAATTGGTAAGGAATACCATGTGGAATTATGTTGGAGTTATCCGTAATGAGAAGCGACTCAATCGCGCGGCTAAATTGCTCAGAGAACTTCAAAATCAAGTTAATGATTTCTATGCGGGCTGTCGGGTTAATAAAGATCTCCTCAATTTAAGAAATGCAGTACAAAATGCCTTGTTAATTGTGTATGCTGCTTCCAGAAATAAATCGAGTCGAGGTTGCCATTATCGTGAGGAATAAATGAATTTGCAGGATACGAAAGAAGAAGAGCAGCAGGTCCCTGGACAAGAAAAACCTGAAAATGTTCTCTTCAATTTACTTTTTAATATAATCATTCCCGGTGTCATACTCTTTAAATTTAGTGATAAAGCCCACTTAGGACCTGTTTGGGGACTCATTATCGCTTTATCCTTTCCCTTAGGCTATGGAATTGGGGATCTCATTTCCAAAAAGAAATGGAATATGATCTCCATTTTTGGTCTGTTGAGCGTGTTGTTTACCGGTGGATTAGCTCTTTTTAAGTTGGAAGGGCATTGGTTTGCGGTAAAAGAGGCTGCTTTTCCCGCTGTGATAGGTATTGTTGTCTTCTTTTCCTATAATACTAAGTACTCTATTGTTAAAATGATGCTTTTTAACCCTAAGATTATCAATGTGGAAGAGATCAAGCGTCTAGTGGAAGAGAAGGGGGTCCAAAAAGGCTTTGAGAAACTCTTAAAGTTGACTCACTATATGATTACCTCCTCTTTTATCCTCAGTGCGGTTTTGAATTTTGTTCTGGCTATCTGGCTGCTTAAAAGCCCCACTGGGACACCGGAATTCAATAAAGAACTAGGAAAAATGACTGCTCTCAGCTTTCCAGTCATTATGGTGCCTTGTATGATTGTGATGATGGGATCCCTTTGGGTGCTCATTCGGGGTCTCACTAAGATCACCGGGTTGGAATTTAATCAAATCATCCGAGATAATAAATAATTTGAAGAACTCCCCCGCATAAATGCGTGGGATTCTTCTACAGTAAGGAAGTATTA
>CAYFLR010000081.1:0-6869 GCA_964343805.1 uncultured bacterium
GGCTAAGTCTTCCATCATATTATCAATGGAAACACAGCCTAGTCCTTTGCTCCAACCATGCATATAAGCAATAGCCACTCTAATATTAGTCTTTAAACCATCATAGGAGGGAATACCTCCATCAGGGTACACTAAGTCAGGGTAGAGCTCCATCTCATCCAGTTGTCGTACCATTTGATTATTTTTGGGAAAGGCTTCCATTGCCATACCTATGAAAAAGGGATGAGAAACCCAGCAACCGTCATGCCCTATTTGATATTCATACTTTTTATCAGCCAAGACTTTCTCTTTTTGTTGCTCTTGAACCTCCCCGCTTTTACCGGGTGTAGCTGCAGACATACCACCAATAGCCATAGCTCCTCGACGGTGACAAATTTTAATCAGTCTTTTGGCATAATTATCCATCCAGTATTGCTGCATATTAATGCCTACACGGTCACCAGTTATCTTAGCTGGATGTTTTTGAAATACTTTAATATCACTAAAAATCTTGTCCCAACGTCCTACATTGAGTGCCACCGCTCTCTCTCTCAGCTCATATAGAATCTCCTCCACTTGAAAAGCTGCGGGCAAAGTTTCAATCAGAAAGGTGACACGAATAGAATTTTGGGGAATTTCTAAACAGTTCTCCATATAGCCAATAAGACTGTTCCACCAAGCCGCCTCTTTCTGATGCTCACACTTAGGAACATAGAAAAGAGGAGTCTCATTGCGGGAAAGCTGGGTTTTAACCGTATGATATGAGCAAACAGCTAAATCGAGTAGTCCAGCAGGAATACTTTCACCATCAATTTGAAAGTGCTCATCTACCATATGTAAACCGCGTACTCTCACCATCATTTTGGCCATATCTGCAGTATCAAGGCGGTAGGATTTTAAAATTTTCCCAGTGGCATCCAGTTTATCAAATGACAAGTCTCCCTTAACGGCTCCAATGACGTTACGATATCCACTTAAAACGTTTTCAATGATTGGGTTCATGGAGTCTTCAAAGTCTAGCATGGCAGTATCAGCCTTGTGTCCCTGATCATTGCGAGAAAGCATGTTAATCACCATTTTGGGATCGTTCACTGGTCCGGTGATTTCTACTCTTCTTTTTAGGAGATCTTGTGGAATTTCATTTACTTGCCAATCGGAGCTCACTGCCTCACTGGTTTTAGGAAGGTAATCTGGCATCTCCCCTTGGTCATATTTCTTTTGTAGAGTATTTCTATTTTCTAATAATTCTTTTCTCACACCTGCGTATTCGCGTGTTAATACTGTGAGCATATTTTGTAATTCTTTTGGAAAGAGCTCTTGGTCCTTTTGGGAAATGAGCTCTTGATTCAGGGTAAAACCTCGGCTAGTCATTTTTTCCTCCAACTGAAAATTATTATCTCCTTTATCTAAAACCATTTATCGTTCGCTGTCAACGAAATTTCGCTATTTTTTTATTTTCGCTTTTTACCACCATTCGCTTTCCCTTTATTTTCACTAACTTAGATATAAAACGAAATTTCGCCACCCCATCTATTTCGCATTTTATCCATTTTCGAAATTGTTGATTTTTTGCTGTGTTAATGGTAAAACATTATAATATCAAGTAAATAGAGGAGAATTAGCATGGCCCAAAAACAAATTTTACAACTCTTACTGAGTATGAAACTCAAGCAGTATAGACAACAGAAGGACCTTTCCTTAAAGGACCTATCCAAATTAACGGGTCTTTCCATCTCCTATTTAAATGAGATCGAGAAGGGAAAAAAGTACCCTAAAGTGGAAAAAGTCTTTGCCTTGGCTAAGGCTTTTAAAGTCAATGTGGAAGACCTTATTTCAGAAACTTTACCTAAAGAACTGACCCCCCTCGGCGATCTCTTAGAAAGTAAGATTCTGGATGATCTTCCGCTGGAATTATTTGGTTTAAACTATCAAACCATTCTCGAGTTAATGACTCTAACCCCTCAAAATTTCTCCGCTTTCCTCGTTACCCTGAAAGAGATTGCGAGATGTTATAACCTCAATCTCTCTCAGCTCAACCTCGCTGCCTTAAGAGCCTATCAGGAGCTCAATTTCAATCACATTCCTTCTCTGGAGGAAATCAGTCAAAAAACCATTAAGAGATTCGAATTTCATAACACCTCCAATTCTCTACAAGAGTTAACCGATCTATTGACGACTCATTTTGGTTATAAAATTGACTATTTACCCTTAGCAAAGCACCCCACTCTCAAGCAGGTCCGAAGTGTTTTCAAAAATAGTTCCGCAAAGGAACTGTTTTTAAATCCTCTGTTATCAGATAGTCAAAAGGCCTTTATCCTCGCTCGGGAATTGGGTTACCAAATCTTAGATATCAATGAGCGTTCAGCCTCTGAAACCAGTGGACATACCTCGAGCTTCCAGCATATTTTAGGTGAATTCAATGCCGCCTATGTAGCAGGCTCGCTTCTTATGCCGATGCCAAAGGTTCTACAAGATGTAAAAGACTTTTTAAGTTCCTCCACTTGGGACCCTCAATTCTTACTGGACCTTACAACTAAATATCAAGTGAGCCCAGAAACCCTCTTTCACCGTTTCAGCCAGGTCCTGCCCACTGAATTGGGGATTAATAACCTTTTCTTCCTCAGAATGAATAAGCCCATTGATCAGGAGGAATTTCTTATCACCAAAGAGCTTCACCTCAACAAACTCCACTTTCCCCATGGGGTGGGCTATCACGAACACTATTGTCGACGTTGGATCACCCTTAAGATTTTGCAAAACTATAATCAGCAGATTCACGATGGCCTCAACCCCAGTATTCTGGTGAAGGCTCAAAAATCTATGAAATTTGGAGAGGATCAAGATCCCTATATCTGCTTTTCTATCGCTAGAAGGGCTAGCCTAAATCCTCGCACCCTCTCTTGCGTCTCCTTAGGTATTTTGTTAACCCCTCAAAATAAAAAGAAAATAAAATTCAGCGCAACCTCTGCCATCCCAGAACTGACGGTAGGACAAACCTGTGAGCGATGTCAGGTTACCGATTGCGTTGAGCGTGTTAAAGGGCCTATTATCCTAGAGCAGGCTCTTAAAATGGAGCAAGTAGCCAATAGCATCAGAGAACTCACCAGGTAGTCCCTTATTTTTTTTAACATTCCCCCTTTTGCTAAACTTGATTTTTACCGATATAATGGGTTATATGAGCTAGATAACAAAAAGCCATTTAAAGGCCGGCTATGAAAATAATACTCCTTCTTATCATCTCATTGCTCTTGACCATTTGGTCTTGTAAGAGCCAAAATAAATCTGATGCAGTGCGCATTCAAAAAGAGCGAACCTCGGTAAAAAGTTACCTTCCTTATAATAGTAACAATATAAAAGCGAGTGCTCTAGTTATACATGGGCTGAATAACAATCCACGGTCTATGATTCCACTCATTCGAAATCTTCAAGAGTGGGGAATTAACACCTTGGCCGTAGAACTGCAAGGCCACGGAAATAACTATAAAAGACTCCCTAATGAAAATGAAGAGGACAGCCGGATGGCTTCATTTCAATCTGCAACCCGTTCTCTTTGGCTAAATGAAATAAAACAATCATATCTAACACTTAAACAGAAAGCAGCTCATAAGCCTATTTATTTAGTGGCCTATTCACTGGGAGGACTCCTATCCCTTGACTTAATTAATCAAAATAAAGAGATTCGTTTTGATAAAGTAGTTTACTTTGCCCCTGCTATCCGGGTAAATACCGGAGCAAAACTCTTCGGTTTTCTTAAATACGGTCCTAACTTTGTCATTCCCAGTTTTACTCCCGAGGATTACAGGGCTAATAATGGAACTCCCGTCTCGGCTTATTTAGCACTCCTCCATTCCATAGACACGCTGGCGGCCCTCCACCAAGGTCGAGTTAATCGTCCCACCCTCCTTTTTATACATAAAGAGGATGAGTTAGTAGACTATAAATTGATTCAAACTTTTATAAAGGATCATCAGCTCTCCAACTGGAACCTCTCCCTTATAGATAAAGACCTTCCCCCAGAGCAAGAGAGCTACAACCACCTGATTATAGACCCTGCAAACTTAGGCCCAAGAGCTTGGAGTCAAGTAATAAGACAAATGAAACAGCATTTGCAAGGAAGCTTTATAGATCCTGCAACTGCTGAAATAGATAGAGAACTAGATATTCAAATCCAAAGCCAATATGAAGAGTACTAGAGAATATGTATAAAAAGATGATCAAAGAAGGGCTTTACTTGAGCCCTCTCTTAATATCGTCACTATTTGTAGCCTGTGAACAACCAAAATCCTCACTCACAGATCTGATTCTCCCCCCCTCACAAAAAGAAGTTCAGCAACTAATTGACCAAGAGCCTCTTGCAACTGTAAAAAAAGAAATCCCCTCCTTCATAGTGGGCATGAAATCTATTGCAGATAAACTCTTTTTCTTCGCCACCACTGGCAACAATCATCTTTACCTTTGGCGAAGCGATGGAACCCATAGCGGAACAAAGCCCATTAAGTGGCTTTTCAGCGCAGGCTCTTCCAATGTATTAAGAGATGGGCACATCACCTATATTCACGAGTTACAGGGAAAACTTTTTTTTCAACTCACAGAACGAGAGCCAGGGTTTTCTCTACCGAATAAAAAGAGCTATTGGGTCAGTGATGGAAGTTTTAAGGGAACTTTTTCAATTAATAAAGCACTTGATAAACAATTCACACCTAACTTTTGGCATCTGACCCCACTTAAAGATCATGCCTATTTTACAGGCAGTGGTCTCGCCTTTACTGAAAATAAACAAATAAAAGACAAAGATTTTGAAATTTGGAAGAGTGATGGCACCCTCAAAGGAACAAAAAGTGTCACCACCTTATGGAGCTCAGGTCACGCTAATATCTGGGAGATGACCCCTCTAAAGGATCACATCTATTTCACGACCAAATCACTCAAGATGGGCAAAGCCCTCTGGCAAACCGATGGAACTCATAAAGGAACCCAAATAATCATTCCTCCTTCGAAAGAGGCTTTTATTAGCTCCCCCTTTGTTTTTAAAAAGCGTCTCTACTTCTATAAAAATGGATTTGATAAAACAGAGCTGTGTTACCTCCAAAGCGATAAAAGTCCCCCTGCTTATAAATGCCCCCTCTCCATTGGTGAAGAAAGGGCTCTACAAACCATTAAGACCAAAACCTCCACTTCTCCACTACTTTTTTTCCTCATCAACAAAGGGGCTTCATTTAGCCTGTGGGTCAGTGATGGAAGCCCTCAAGGGACCCTTTCGCTAAAGGACTTTAATTTAGATATTTTCAGCTTAAGTTCCATGACCAGTTCATCTCATGCATTTTACTTCATTGAACATGAAAAGGGATGCTCCTTAATAACCAGTGATGGAAGTAAAGCCAACACCCTTTTTCTAAAAAAGTTCAATAATTGTGGTGTCAAAGAAAGTCTTGGCAGTCTCATTCTGTTTAATGGTGAAACAGATGATATGGGAGATCAACTCTGGGTGAGCGATGGGACAATGAAAGGGACAATTCGCCTCACTTCTTTAAATGGCAGCGAAGGGGCTGGAATATACTATATGACTCCTTTTAAAGATAAAGTCTATTTTTCCGTGAGTGGAGCTGAAGGAAAATCAGCACTTTGGTATTCTGATGGTTCTAAAAGTGGTACCGCACAAGTAAAATAAGGTGGTCAATTGATGAATTCAATTTTAAAGGTTCTCCTCATTCTTTTACCCTTAGGTTTTAATCAATTAAAAGCAGCTAATGAGACTTTATCTAGTGAGGCAAAAGAGGTAAAAGAAACTCCCACCCCCACTTCAGAGACAGCCAATCCTAACACCGTGGGATTATTGGCCGAGCTATTTCCAGGAGGTGGTTATTTTTATTTAGGGGACTATCAAAGTGGCTTGCTCACCAGCACCCTCATCATTCCCATAGCCTCTTACCAGTTTGTTACAACTCCTACCTTTTTAGGAAAGTCCATTAAGACCAATTCTTACCGCATTGCCTCAAATGTCTTTGGGTTTACAGTTTACGATTCCTATCAGCTCGCCTTAGAAAGAGCTCCAGACTATCATCAAATTATTAAACATGAACACTACACTTTGAGTGAGGCTTACTTTTCTGTCTTTGACACTCGATCTTACAGCTTATGGTCCATTATGCCACTCATGGTAGCAGGTTTTGCAGCTTATGGAACCTTGCAAAAAGAGGGAATTCACCCGGATATGGATTGGGGGCGAGCATCCATTTCAATGCCTCTTATTTTGGCTCTCACCATGTTCATTGGCATGGGGGAAGAAGCCGAATATCGTGGATTTCAATACCCTGCTTTTGCTAATCTTACCCGATCAAAAACCATAGCAAATATCTTGCAAGCCGCCTCATTTGGCGCCTGTCATACCTCATGGGGTATCTGCTCTACTCCCTATGGAACAGGTCACCTTTTGAGAAAATTAAGGACGCTGGATGTTGAGCAAGAGTATGTTGCCAAGGCAAGTCACTTTGATGGTTCAGATTCTACCAATTTGCACTACTTTATTTCCTCCGGCTTGATGGGTCTTTGGTTTGGCTATATTGCTGATATTAGTCCTCACGGTCTCCTGCAAGCCATGGCGACTCATACTCTTTACGACTTTATATTGATGGGAACCGACTTACTGACCAGTGGTCACACTGGGCGAATGTATCTCAATTTTTCCTTTCCAATCTCAATTTAACCAGACCTTTCTTCTGCTGCTCTAAGATCACTTTCAAAACAAGTCGACTGGCCTTATCATATTCAAAGTCTTGCAGCGCTTGTTCCACCTCTTTCAGAAGCTTAGTTCGCCCCTTAAAAGCAACCTTCTCTATTTCAATCTTTAGTAAAAGTGGAATATACACTCCAAACTGACAAAGCCGATAATC
>CAYFLR010000081.1:6879-12930 GCA_964343805.1 uncultured bacterium
AAGTGGGACTATCCAATTATAATAGCCTCCTTTATGGATCATCACTTTGAGTTGCAATTCTGAGAGCTCAGGTAGAGATTCCTCAAATTCACCATTGGCAATGGCTTCTAATAATTGAGCAGCTTTGGTTGCCACCACCGGATCTTGTTTGGAGCTTTCTTGCAAAAAACGAACTCTTTCGGCGGCGATGGGCGGCAATCCTCGCTCGAGGTTTTTAATTTTGTTTTTTATTCGATCGATATAATCATCCGCATCCACAAAGTTCCCATTTTGAAATAGTTTTTCCAAAAGAGCTAAATCCTTTGCTTTTGCTGGATAATCTTGCTGACTCTGCTCTACCTCATTCCAAGCCAAGGCTAGATCAGCAGGCACCTCCTGGCGGAGATTAATTTGCCTTTCATTCACTTCGTCCAAATAGTAATTTGCTCCAGTGTAATGATTTCTTTTTAACGCATCTTTGTACTTAGAAATGAGCTCTTTTCGTTCGGGGAAGGAGGTTTTATTTTGATTGATCATGGCGATCTTGGCTTTCAGCTTCTGTTTTAAAATAGGAGAGAGAGGCGATCTTTCCTCTTGCCATCCACTATGGACCTTCGGTGGGCCTGATTCCTTTTTTTCTTTACTTCCTCCCCCCCTTTCAATTTCTTGGATCACCTCATCAACTTTTTCCAAATTTCCATTTAATAGCACCCTGTTTAATTCCATCAATAGAGGCTTTTCAAAAGGACTCTCGTTTTGCTGATAATAGCTATAAAGCCACTCTCTCACTCTCAGTGTGTATATATTTTTTAAATTCTTTTGATGATTTACTATTTGCTTCACCAAAATATTACTAAGGAGGAGGTCTCCTTCTTCTAAGGCTTCCACTAACATCATAAGATCTTCAATTAACAGGGGGTAGGAGAGCTTATTTTCTTTCATCTGATTGAGGGAATCTAGGATTTGCTCTTTCCCCCCTTCTTCCTCATCTTCAGTTATACCTCCGGCCATATCTTTAAGAAAGCGATGGAGTTCCTGTCCATCGTCAAAACTCAACTTCTGGAGCTCCAACTTCTTCTGAATTTTGCCAAGTTTATCAATCCAAAGAATCTTATTCACTGAGAGTTTAGAATCTTCCAACGAGAGAGCATTGAACAGAGTTAACTGAGAGTTGGCAGGTAATTTAAGAATAAAAATAAAAATGGCGAGGCTGCCCAAAAACATCAATATCAGGATTAAACCATAAAATGCTCGGTGGTTGCGCACAAAATTAAAACTATGTAAAAACTGTTGCAACTTATACTGGTTCATTGGAACTAATGCCTTTCCTTATTTCCCGATCATCGTCCTCATTTTATAGAAACTTTAGCAGAAGTAGAAGCAGCTCAGCTAATTTGCTAAAATTAGAATTCACCCTAATATGGAGAGGACACATTGAAACTAAAGACTTTACTCCCAGGAATTCTTTTACTGCCCCTCTTGTTTCCCGCTTGTGAATGGTTTGACAAAAAAGAAGAGCTGGATGAAGATTATGAAGAGTTTCGGACCCAAGTTCTGGTCATGAGTGATCAGGTAACCAACCTATTAAAAATTCGCTTACTCCGTTTTGGACTTCTCCCTCCTCAAGTTGAACAGATTGCCAAAAGTGCTATTGACCATGTTTTAGAACGGCTTGAACGCATGAATGAGAGAGCTGGTAAGGTTCCAGAATCCGTCTTTCCACCAGTGGTAGAAGGGGCGGTTAAAGTCCTTGCTGATTCTCAGCTCAAACTAAATGATCAGATGAAGAGAATCGGTACCATTGGTGAAATTTTTAGCAGCACCGTCAACTCTCTTTTTAAGCAAAGTTCCGATTTTTCCAATGAGGAAAAGCAATCGTTTATGGGACAAATGATCAATGTGGGCATCAATCAATTAGATAATGCGGGGGTCGCAGGTGACCTCCTCCCCTCGGCTATCAAAAGCATCACTATGGGATCTCTCACTGGTATTATGGAATCAAATATTCAGCCTCAAGAAGCTCCACTTTTAAGTGAACAGCTATTAAAAGAGATCATGGAACAGGTGTATGGACATGCTGATACTAAAGATCAAGCGGATAAAATTGTTGCTAGTGTGGTAGAGGGATCCCTCACCACACTTCCTAACCCTCATCTCCCTGTTTCAGAAAACATTTCTACTGCTAGTTCTTATGTTGCAGCCACCCTGAAAACTTTAACAACTTGGGAATTAGATGAAGTTGTTCTGATAACAGTTTATGCCAGTGGATGTAGGTCAGCCGTATCCTCCCTGGATGAAGCAGATTTGGTCAATACCCAATTAAATGATAATTTAGAACAGATTCTGGATGCGGCTTTCGAGGTGGTCAGCGAATTAGAAATAGCCACGGAAAATATCCCGAATTTACTAGCAAGTGCTAGTAAATCCTCACTATTAGGCCTCACAGACATAAATCTCAATTCAGTAGACCTTTTAGAACAAGGGCTTATATCAAAAGTGGTAAGTAGCCCTATTGCCACTTTTTCCTCTCTTGCTTTAGATGAAAAAAGCCAGGGGATCACCTTAGAAGAGATCATGCAATCATCCACCAGCAGTCTCCGTGAAATTGGGATTTCCACCGAGTCGGATCTCCAAAAAGGAATAGATCAATTAACCCAAAGTGCCATTCAAAAATACCAACAGTCTAATCCCGATGAAAATACTCTCATCTTGGCTATAGGTAAAATAGCCAAAGGAACCTCTTTAGGAATAATAGAGGCAGAGCTTGAAAAAACTATGGTAATTGAACTATTACCATTTACAGCCAAAAGTACCCTCTCCTCCACCTCTCTCATTTCTGCTAAATCAAATGATCTTATGAACCAAATAGCTGGGGAGATAGGTGGCAGTGTGAGTGAAAGTGTTGGCTACTTAAAAAGTATTTATGAAGACTCGGATATTCCCAAAGTATCCAGCGCTATATTCGAATCAACTTTATTGGAAGCCATTCAATTGGAACCCCGTAAGGAGAGTGCAAAGATCCTGATGGATTTAACCTTAAATATTGTCACTAGAGTCCTAGAAGGAATGGCTACTGGAGGATTGAGTGAAGATGAGATATCAGCCACCAAAGGCACATCTTCTGTCATCTTGCTAGATACTCTTAAAGAACAAGGAGTGAGTAATGAAGAAATTGAACAGCTCCTACTAAAATTAGAAGATAGCACTATAGAAGAATCTCCAGCCCCTCAACCTATGGTCACTCCAGATACCACAGCCCCTACTGAGACTTCTATAGTCATTAGTTCTAATAACACCACTACCACTTCAACCACAGTCACAATTGGAATAACTGCCACCGATGCGGATTTCATGTATATTACCAATATAAAAGACTGTCAGTCGGGAGGAGAATGGGAGCCAGTTCAAAACATCAAAGTTTGGACCCTAAACACTACCAATGCCACTGCCTTCGCCTATGCCAAGTTTAAAGATAAGGCCGGCAATGAGAGTTCTTGTGTGAGTGATTCGATCCTGCATGATAATCTAAAGCCTAGTGTTCCTACTAATTTCTTAGACGGCACATGGGTTATCATCAATACTCAAAGTCCTTTATTCAGTTGGAATGAAAGTTCTGACAGTGGATCTGGCATTGAAAGCTATGAAATAGCAATTGGTAGTACATCAGGAGACAGTGATATCCTTGACTGGACAGATGTAGGAGCCATTACCTCCTATACTAAAAAGGGATTAACCCTCGATTTTGATACAAGCTATTATGGTCAAGTAAGAGCCCTAGATCAGGCAGGTAACATTGGAGATGCGGCGAGCGGTGACGGTTTTTTAGTAAAAATCATCCCCACTCGTTTAGAGTTAGGAAATACTCATTCCTGCGCTCTTTTTAACCATGGCAAAGTAAAATGTTGGGGAGGGAGTAATTTTGGTGCCTTAGGTTATGAATCCACGGATAGTCTGGGAGATGGAGCGGGTGAAATGGGAAGCAACCTTCCTTATATTGATTTTGGTACTGACAGAACGGTTATCATGATGGATGGCTCCTATCAATACTCCTGCGCTCTTTTGGATAATGGTCAAGTGAAATGCTGGGGAGAAAATACCATGGGACAACTTGGCTTAGGTCATACAGATCCCATTGGCGATGGAGCAGGAGAAATGGGAGATGATTTAAATGCAGTTGATCTAGGCACAGGAAGAACGGCCACCTATATTAGCGCAGGGCGCTATCATGCTTGTGCCATATTAGATGATAATACTCTAAAATGTTGGGGGGCCAATGAATCGGGTCAACTTGGTTTGGGTCATACAGATACTTTAGGGGACGCTGCGGGAGAAATGGGTGATAACCTAGCCACCGTAAATTTAGGTAACGGATTAAATGCAGAGAAGGTTTATTGTGGGCTTAGTTTTACCTGTGCCATTTTAAATACGGGAGCGACCAAATGTTGGGGGATTAATGCCAATGGATCCCTACTTCACTCAGACGGAAGTAGCAAAGGAGATGGAGCAAATGAAATGGGAGACAATTTACCGGTATTAAATGTGGGCACCGGCAGGACTATTAAAGAACTAGCGATCGAACGATACAGAGCCTGTGCTGTCCTCGATAATGGAGATCTCAAATGTTGGGGAAAAAATGAAGGGCAAGGAGCTTTGGGAACAGAAGAAAATGCCAATCATCTGGGCGATAATGGAACAGAACTCGGTGATGACTTGCCAGTGGTAGATTTAGGTTCTGGCCTTACTGCAACGGGGGTGACGGTAGGAGAATACTCTGCCTGTGCCATTTTGAATACGGGAAATCTAAAATGCTGGGGCATTAACGATAGGGGGCAACTCGGAATTGGAAGTACTACAAGTAAAGGAAATACCGCCAATTCTATGGGAGACAACTTACCGTTGGTAAACCTAGGAAGTGGAGTCACCATCACCCATGTGAATAACGGAGCAGGTAAACATATGTGTGCCATTTTAAGTGATTACACGGTGAAATGCTGGGGTTATAACAATCAAGGTCAACTTGGAATTGGCAACGCTGATCAAAAGGGAGATAACTCCAGCCATATGGGAGATAATTTGGTACCAGTGATTTTGCAATAATCTGCAAATAATCTTTATTATTCCATTAATAAAGTGTAAAACCATGGACCATGAAAATCGGATTTGATGGAAAAAGAGCCTTTTATAATTTTAGGGGACTAGGAAACTATGCCAGATCTCTTATAGAGGGGCTTTGTCTCTATTACCCCGACCATCAATACTCTCTATTCTCTCCCCCCGCCAAACATCCCTTGGCCAAAGAATGGGTAAATAACTTTCCAAAGGTCAATGTGGTGGAGCCGGTTAGCCAGTGGGGAAAACTCTTTAGTAGTATTTGGCGTAGTTTTTACCTTTCAGAGATTATAAAAGATCATCAATTGGACCTGTACCATGGCCTCAGCTTTGAACTCCCTCTCCATCTTGAAAGATTATCCATAAAAAAAGTGGTTACCGTCCATGATCTTCAATTTATTAATTTTCCCCACTTCTTTTCAATAATAGACCGAAATGTTTACCTAAGAAAAGTAAAACACAGCCTGGAAATCGCTGATCATGTGGTGACTATCAGTGAGAATACCAAACAGGATCTTATTTCCCATTTTGGATATCCTGCAGAAAAAATTGATGTGACTTATATCAGTTATAACAAACTTTTTAGTGAAACCATTCCCTCCGAAACCCGAATCAAAACCGTTAAAAAGTATGGAATAAATAATAAATACCTACTCCATGTGGGAGCCTATGTCCCTAATAAGAACGCGCTTACCATTATTAGAGCTTTTGGCAGTTTAAAAGAAGAATTGCAAGAGGATCTTGTACTCATTGGTTCAGGAAGTAAATATAAACAAGTGCTATTAGATGAAATAAAAAATCTTTCCTTGGAAAATCGTGTTTTTCTGGTGGAGGGAGTGCAAGATGGTGAGCTCCCCTCTTTTTACCAGGAAGCAGAACTCTTTATCTTTCCCTCCTTCACTGAAGGATTTGGCATACCGGTGATAGAGTCACTCTGTTCAAAAACACCTGTGATTACTACTA
>CAYFLR010000081.1:12940-18952 GCA_964343805.1 uncultured bacterium
AAAAAGCATCTATATTGACCCTCACAATGTAAATCAGATGGCTGAAAATATTTTAAAGGTTGTGAAGGACAAAGATCTAAAACAAGAGATGGTGAATGAGGGATTAAATTATGTGAAGCAATTTGATTTGGCAAACACCAGTAAGCAGCTTATGAAGGTCTACGAGAAGGTTTTAGCTTCAGCTTAATTTCCGTAGCGAGCTCAGCAAAGTTCCAATTCCTCCTATAAAGAGGGTCAGTATCATCATCAGTTCAAAGGCAGACATGTGTTTAAAGCGGAAGTTAATACTTGAAATCACTCCAAAACTGAGCATTATGATACTTGCCACCACCAATATCCAGCCAATGATATTCTTAGCATTGTAAAAAACCATCCCAATACCAAAGATAAAAGGCACCATAACTAAACCGGGAGTGACTCCAAAGCCGCCCAAACTGAACATAGAGTATCCCATTCCAAAATGGTGGGTTACACGAATGGAATTGAAAAAAAGAAAGCCGCCACCAATCAGCATGGCTAAACCCACGAAAAAACGAATTCCTCCCCCATCAGTTCCTCCAGCTCCCCTATATTCAAAATCCATGAGCTCACTCCTTATTTAGGCAATAATTTATGATAGATCCATCTTACCTTAAATTATCCTCCCTACTCAATTTGTTTTTTATCTAATTTGAATTTGTGTATTTTACAATTTTATGTTACTTACCCCCTACCTTCTTTAATCACCAATGGGGTACACTATGAATAAACTAAGAAATAACAGCTTAACAATTATGCTCATTTTACTAATGTCCGCATTCCTAAGCTGTGATGGATCAGAAAAACAAAGTTCCCCTCAGCCAGAAGAGGAAGAAAATTTTTCTATCGTAAGTGGAAAAAAAGCGGGTTCCCAAGATTTAGCCATTGCTCTCATCTCTGATAAAAAAGAAGCAGAAGTTTTAGCTCTCAACCATCAGCTGGGGGAAGGAATATATGCTTACTTCAACAAAGAGGCAAATGACAAACAGCTTCTCACTATTTTGTACCAAGCCTACGATCAAAGTATCGCTACCATCTCATTCGATGAGCAGCGAAGACCCATCAGCATGCAGTATAAAGAGACTCTCTTTGCTTTTAATAATTATAGAAAGGACTTGGTGGATTTAGTGGTGATCACAAAGGGCTCCCTGCCTCAGTTTTTTGACGATGTGCCATTACCCACTAAAAGGCCACATTCACCACAACAAGATGAATCGTCCCTCCCCATTAGTCAGTTCTCAGACTTAAATCCATTAAAAAAACTGCCCCTTCAAAACCTAATAAACTTTTCAAAATCCAACGAAAGTCGCAATGAATCTATTTCCTATTGGATCGGTGTGGTAGAAACCGGAACCAGCATTGCGGTTTGTGTTGCTGGTTACTATTCGGTCATTGCTATGACAAACCCGGTATTAGCCTCTGCCTGTGGAGGGGCCCTCATCAGTTCCATAGGGACTCTGACGGGCGACTTTGGGGTTTCCTCTTTTTCTACTACTTTGAACTTACTGCAATCTCTTACAGGTGACCCAATTGCAGCAGCCTTATCAGTGATGGGAGTAGCAGCAGCCGGCTTTAGTTGGCCTTCTACTATTTCTTATATTGAACCTACCATTTTAGGCTGGCTACACAACAAATCCACAGGTTTACCTATTTCTGAAAAACATCTTTTAGGTCATGCCAAAGGAGAAGTCAGCATTCTTGCTAAAGGAGGTAGCAAAAGTATAAGACGTAGTACAAATAAAAGAGATCAGTTTGACTTTAAACAGAAATTCAAACCCGGTTCTTACACCCTCACCTTCACTGCCGAAGGATTCAAAACCAGAAAATATAAAGTGGCCATTAGTGATACTGCGGTAGAGATCATTGATATTGAAACGGAAGAAAAAATTTTTAAAGAGAGTTATGAAGCGCAGTTGAGCAAAGGTCAAGTTCCGGCCATCATTTTAAAAACTGAATTGGAACCCCAATCAGAAATCCGAGGAACTATCACCGGTAAAAATGCAGAAGGTGAGATCGTCCCCTTAGAAAATTGTGAAATAATTCTTGGAGATGAATACTTTGATGGTGATCCCACCAAGTCAGTTTCATACACTACTACTGATGAGGAAGGTCGTTTTAAGCTCCCAATTCCCGAAGGTGATCGATGGATGCTCACCCTGCTTCACCATGAATATAAAGAACAACATATAAAAGTCACTGCTAAATACGACTTATTAAATGATGAAAAACAATATGAAGGCAAGTTGACCCTGGGTGAAAAAGAATTTCCTTTTATCAAACAAAAGGTGGATCCACTCTACAGGACTCTTGAGCCCTTTTTGGATGAAAAAGAAATTGCCCCACCCCCTACCGTAAAAAAAGTCCAACCACAAAATGGTGAAAAGTACAATATCATGCAGCGAGGAGGCTTTGATTTTGACTTTTGGATCGAAATGGATGGAGTTTATACCCTGGAAGGGCGAAATTGGGATCTCTTAGACTTTGATGGATGGGGAAGAACTGATATTGAAGGAAAGCATGTCAAGTTTGAATGGCGTGGAGAATACAATCTAGAAAAGCAAACTATCAGTGGGACCATCACCGGAGACTACCCTGATGGAACAACCTGGGATGGAGGTTCTGGATCTCTTCCACTTATGAAAAAAATTAAAGGTGGAACTTTCACGGGAACCTTTTCAGAGGGAACCTGGAGCGGTGAGTGGGAATTGGTCATCAAGGACAAATCATACCAAGGCTTATGGCAAGGGGTGAAATGCTCTGACCTCACCACCTGCAAGAAACACTATTAGCCCCAAACACTAATTAAAGACAGCCAGATGATCGCATAGAGTCACCCGACTCTGAAAATATTTAGGAGGCCCTAGGATAGCAGTGGTCCAATTCTCCTCTGCCATTTTTTTGATTTAAATTAGCGTTGCTTTGCTCTACTTGCTCTCGATGATAGTAGTAAATTTCTGCTGATTTTTTTTACAAATTACAAACTATAAAGGCCTTGGACAGGAAAGTAAGAGGGGATAGCTCCCTTTAAACAAAAAGTAAAATTCATTCTTATTTAAGTTCAACAAATAAACCCCGCCTTTTTCAGTGAATAAAAATTCATTTTTCCCTAACTCATAGTAGGATTTAGGCCAGAAAAAACTGTAAAAGGGTGATTCTAACCCAACTCTTCCTCTTCCTTTGATCGTCAATCGGCCCTCTCCCGATATACCCGAAGTCGGAAAGGATATTTTTTTTAGAACCTGTTTTTCAGCACAGGAATAAAGATTATTTCTCGGCCAAAAAAATTGACGCTTATTGGATTGATACAAAGTGGAAAGAAAATAATTAGCCACTCGCTTTTCCATTTTAACTCTAACAGGAGCCCTTTTATCTGGGTGAGCATGCAGCAAATACTCCCCTTCGTTAGATGTTTTCTCTATGCGGGGAGGTAAAATATTAAGAGGATAACGACCCTCAAAGCGCACATCTCGGAGCTTTGGATCTCCTGCTTTTCGAATAACCCTTTCCACCACTTCACCCTTAGGAGTGATCATAGCAACTCTTGCTCCCAAAGACTGAACCGTCTCCATTTTATCCACAAACTTAAATTGCTGTAAAAATGAATAATCCCCCATAGGAATAAGACATCCCACGACGATTAAGTTAGTAAAGAGATTGACCCCCAGGAACCGCCAAAACAAACCACTAAATGAAAAGTATTTTCTATAGGCAAATCGCAAATAAGAATACTCTATTGAAAGGGACATTAAGAAAATGGAAGAGTACAAAACATATTGTTTTAATTCGTAATCAAAAAAACCCGAACCTCTCAGCTGATCCCATACCAAAAATCCAACACGGATAAGTGGAGCCCCAATAAAAAAAGAGAGCACATTGGCTATCACACACTGCAATTCCATTTTTAAAAAGAATCTTGTGATCGGAGAGTTTGGGGGCAATTTTTCTTTATACTCTGAAGCACCTCCAAGAATGAAACCTTCAAATACTCCAAAAAATAGATTCGCGAATAACGCGTAAAAATAGAGTGCAAAAGCAAAGGGGGCCCCTGCATTTGCTAGCAGCAGGCCACCAGGATAAAGAAGGAGTATTGCTAACAAAATTAATCGGAGACTCATAAAGATCCATACTAAAACAAATAAATCCACCGCCCCATATAAGGCAAGTCACCTGCATATACATTTAAAACCAAAACATTTCCAGCAGAGAATACATTGTGCGCGGGAAAATGGTGTAATTTTTAGACCAAAATTTGGACTATTGAGAGCTTTTAAAGATAAAAAAAAAGAGGGCAAAAGCCCCCTTTTTTTTTCTTCTATAAAAACCTAGTATCTATTTAGAATTCCAGTGATTCTACCTCTTCATCTTCAATGATATCAGCCTGATTACGGAGCGCGATCCTATCCACCTGAAAGGCAACCTTTTTTTCTTCCTTACTCAGGCTTCCATTTTGATCTTCATCGAAATTCTTTAAGAAAGGTCTCACTTGCTTCATCAGATCCTTACGATTCATCTGCTTTTCACCTAGCTGCTTTTTGAAAGCCTGCCTTTTGCCCTTTATGATTTTAACAGCCTTTTTTAGTTCTTTCATAGTCAGCTGCTGATCATTATTTTGATCCATTCTCTTAATCAATTTAGTAAACCTTTGCTTCAATACCTTTACAGCCCCTTCTACTTCTTTCATGGTAATAACTTGATCTTGATTCATATCCAACCGTCTAAAAATAATCTGATCTACGTTTTGAAGATCAGCTCTTTTCTTACTCATTGCCCCCACTTTTTTAGGCTGACTCTGACCCTCATTTCGTTTATTACGAATAGGCTTTTTAACGCCATTAATAAAGGCACGGAGTTCCTCT
Organism: uncultured bacterium; assembly: GCA_964343805.1. GTDB lineage: Bacteria > Bdellovibrionota_B > Oligoflexia > CAYFLR01 > CAYFLR01 > CAYFLR01. Next base: position 17,815 of record CAYFLR010000081.1, read on the forward strand.
TTGGTTATTTCTTGGTCTTGATTTTCATCTACTTTATTTACCCATATTCTTAATTGATTGGCCGCCTGCTCCTTTATCTCCTTGATCTCTTCTAAAGTTACCGTCTTATCTTCATTCTGATCCGCCTTTTTTATAATCATTCTTACTAATCGAAGTAACCTTGCCTTAGGCAGTGGCTTTCTTGACCTCTTCTTTTGCTCCCATTTATCATTGGCCACCTCAGCAATTTGCTCTATTACCTCTTCTTCTGTTGCTTGTTCATTATCGTTAGTCACAAGTTGAAATAGTTCATCAGCTTCGTTTTGATAATCACCTAACTTAGAGACCGCCTCGCCAATCCCTTGATCTAAATTACCACAAGCTCCAAAAAACATAGTGAAAGCAATCGTAGAAATAATCTTAGTAGTTGTTCGTTTCATTTTCATTCCCCTGTATTTAAATTTTTGTTTTCCTCAACTTCTAATTACAATTATAGCAATTTAAATATTTTTTGTCAATTTTAAATCTATATATGATATCATTTTTTATTTTTTTTTCAATTATTTCTTATATTTGTATTTATTTTATTAAATTTTTTATTTTTATTAGATACTTATTTTGTAAGACAAACCTATCCACGAAATGTAATTACCTCCATTTTTCAGCGCACAAGGTAAAACAGTAACTATCTAATAATATTAGCTTGCTTAAGAGATTTGCGGATGGATGCAGCAGAAAAATATTGCCACACAAGAAGCATTTCGGTGTTTTTAGTTATAGAAGGGCGGGCCAATTCAGCTAATGAGGTCTTAACAATATGATCTGAGAGAGAGAGCATAACTTGTTTGACCTCTTGATCTATAGGATGGTTATTTTTCATAAGGGCATACAGTTTTTTATGATAAGGCAAAAAGCCCTTTATAGATTGGAGGAGGCTCATTTCATATGAGTTGAGGGTTTGGTTTTCAAAGTAAGAAACAAAGTTTTCACATCTAAAAGCGAGAGAGAAATAGTTACATTTATCATACCTTAAGTATCGACTTTGATTCTGATATTCACGCATATGAGGAATTAAGCTTTGATTTTCTTGGCAAGTGGGATCCCTAGGTCTACCATACACCTCACTAAGCAAGTTAAATTTAAAACGATCATCTTTATT
>CAYFLR010000081.1:18962-20803 GCA_964343805.1 uncultured bacterium
GGGTGAATCTTTTCCAAAGCTAAGCAAATCGGAAATATAAGTTTCTGAATGGAGCATATGATGAAAGCCAGTATAGCCTTCTTTAATGAGAGAGGGTTGATGACGGCCAGGAAATAGAGCCTGCCAAAACATTGTTCCAATATTATCCTTATCAGGAGCTGTAAAGTAATACTCAGGACCAAAAGTACTTATAATATCACCTACTTTCTTCGCCTCTCCCGGTTCTAATTTTCGGCAGATAGGGGTTTCATTTAACCAATAACCCATCTCTTTTGACCATACAAAACGGGGGTCTTTTGATATACCTTTAAAACTCATGGCCGTACCCCAGCAGTTAGCACCATGGTTATGAAGTTTGTGATTAAAGTTTTGTCCCACAAAAAAAGGTAAACAATCCGAAATAACCATTTTGTATACGTTGTTTGATGACTTTTTACACTTTTGGTGATGGATGACAGGAATTTGAAATAATGGTTCAATGCTCTTTTTCCAACGGCAAAGAGACTGATATTGCTTTACTAAGGTCTCACAGCTATTCGATCTCAAAATAAGATTATTAGAGTAGGTAAAACCTATTTTTAGGGTGTCAGAATCTTCAACACTGGACAATTTGGACTTATTCTGACCACAGGCTTGGGTCATCAGCATGTAAAAAATTGAAAATAGAAATAAATTTATCTTATCCATAGAGATTCGATCCGATTTTAGTGTTAAAGAGCATGACAAAATTAAGTCACCATATATAAGGTAAGCAAGAAAAGGTCCAACCTCCTCCCATCCTGTAAAGACTTTAACTATATAATTTAATTTATATTTTTTTAACTAGGGAAATTAAAACATAATTTTTTTTGTAAACTCCTTAGACACCTTTTACCCTTCTGTCTAAAGATCTCACAGTTGAAGACGATAGGAAACTATGATCATTTATCCAACTTCGAGTAAGCAATGATTAAATATATTCTTATCGCACTTGTGTTAACCTCTGCTACCCCTATGAAAGACAAATTAGTCTTACATAAGGCTATCTCCAAACAGGTGAAACTAAGTAAAATAAAATCCTTGATAGCGAATGGAGCGAGTGTAAACTATAAAAATTCTTTTGGACTCACTCCACTCCACTTAGCCTGTCTTAAAACCTCCAGTCTCAGCCTGGTTAAATTCCTGATTAAAAAAGGAGCCTATATCAATGATGTGAATCTCTATGGAATTTCGGCTCTGCATTTTGCTGCTGGAGTACAACAAAATATGAAAATTATCGAATATCTCATTTCAAAAGGCGCCAATCTACATGCAAGAGATATATCTGGCGACACTCCCCTTCATTTTGCTTTAGCCAATGAACGAGATAAAGATATTATTAAGCTACTCATAACGAATGGAGCTCACATTAATGCGGCTAATAATTTAGGAAACACCCCTCTTCACATCGCCATATTTAAAAAATACTATAAAAAAGTTCTACGCTATCTGTTGGATAAAGGAGCTAATCCCGAATTAAAAAACAAAGCAGGTCGGACCCCTTTACAAGAAAAGAAATTCCGCAACCAAGATGATCTCCTCTTCAAAGATGTGGGGGAATTTATCTACATTGAAGGAAAGAGCAAGTTTTAGACCCGAGCTTCAGGATGAAAGCCCTCTTTTTTCTTTTGACTGCAAGCAGTTATTTTAATGGGATCTTTGGGTGGATTAAGAACGAGTACAATTTTGGTAAGTAAGGGTTCATAAGTTATGGAAGAGATCTGATAACGAGAACGGTCCACCTTCTCTTCTTTACCAATATATGCACAAAGCGCTGCCCTTAATGCATCCCATTGTAAGAAAAGCTGAAAGCTCTCTTCTTT
>CAYFLR010000082.1:0-1778 GCA_964343805.1 uncultured bacterium
GTGTTACCTAAATGCAAAGTATTTTTTGTTACCTAATTACCAGGTTTTTACCTACCTATGTGCCCGGAATATAACCAGACTTGGCTGACTTGCTGACTTGCTGACTTGCTGACTTGCTGACTTCACTGACTTACGGTTATTTTATAATGTTTTATCAACTAACAAATAATTTTTAACATAATCCTCCACCCCCTCTTTGAGGGAATGGAATTTTATTTTACAGCTCGTTTTTTCCAGCTTATCCAAATTCGCCTTGGTGTAATATTGGTAAGTGGGCTTTAATTTGGTAGGCATATCAATATATTCAATATGAGTGGCTTTAGCCCCCTCTTTACCTGATGAATTTATCACTTCCTTTGCTAAAGCATTGAAGGAGTTAGGAACACCGGAGCCAACATTATATATCCCATTAAAGTCGGGGTGCTGGAAAAAGAAGTAGATCAGCTCGACCACATCTTTCACATAGACAAAATCTCTCACCTGTTCGCCATCCGCATACTCTTTTTGATAGGATTTATAGAGACGAAGACCATCACCTTCTACCACTTGATTGAAAAGATGATAGGCCATACTGGCTTGACGTCCTTTATGCGCTTCATTAGGACCATAAACATTAAAAAACTTTAAACCATTCCAATTTAAAGGTTTCTCTTTTTGAGAAATGGCCCATCTATCAAAAAGAACTTTTGAATAGGCATAAGGGTTAAGAGGATTTAGTTTCATTAAGTAAGGAATATCATCACGATCGTCAAATCCATGCTCTCCTCCGCCATAAGTGGCCGCAGAACTGGCATAGATAAAAGGGATCTTATTTTGAACTGCATAAAGCCAAAGCTTTTGAGAAAAATGGTAGTTCGTATCCATGATATAATCGACCCGCTTTTCTTCAGTGGAAGAACAGGCCCCAAGATGAAAGATAGCTTCAATAGGTTGAGTGTTTTGATCGAGCCAGTCAAAGAGTTTGTCACTGTGAAGATAGTCGGAAATAAACTTGTTGCGTAAATTAGTCCATTTAATACTTTCTCTAAGTCGATCTACCACCAAGATATCATGATGCCCCTTCTCATTCAGCTTCCATAATAAACAGCTCCCGATAAAACCCGCACCGCCCGTAACAATAATCATAATGACAACCTCAATAAGTTCTATTCCAGTTACTCCGAACTTTCGATCATATGCTGTTAATCTCTGTCAGTCAACCTTTACCAAATTTGTATTGCAAAAGATTAATAAAAAAGACAGAATTACTCCATGCTTATACAATTTCTTATATTAATTTTAGGTTTTGGTTTATTAGTTGTTTCCTCTCATTACTTGGTGGAAAATGCCGTCAAGCTTTCTAAGGCACTAGGAATTAGTACCTTGGTGATTGGTTTAACGGTTATCGCATTGGGTACTTCCCTCCCAGAACTCTTGGTAAACATTATTGCCGCATTGAAAGAGTCTTCTGATCTCGGAGTAGGAAATATTATAGGAAGTAACATTGCAAATATAGCTCTGGTCTTGGGTGTCACCTCCACCATAGCTCCCACCTTTGTTAATAAAAGACTACTCCGTTTTGAAATGCCCGCTATGCTGGTTATTTCAATTCTCTTAGTGGGGCTTAGCTATGATAATATTCTCTCGCGTACGGACGGAATCATCTTAATGATAGCTGGTTTTGCTTTTAATTATATCCTCTTCCTGCAAGCAAAAAAACAGGCCAAAGCTGAAAAAGGCGAGAATAGCGAAAAAGATCCCATGCTACTTCCCCTCATATTTACGGCGATCTCCATTGC
>CAYFLR010000082.1:1788-12447 GCA_964343805.1 uncultured bacterium
GTTCTCTTGGGGGGTGCAGAGCTCATTGTAAGATCAGCCGTCAACATTGCTCGTTATTACCAGGTGAGTGAACTATTTATTGGTCTCACCATCATAGCTATTGGAACGTCCCTTCCTGAATTAGCCGCTGGGATTGCCGCTCTAATAAAAAAGGAAGAAGAAATTTCTATTGGCAATGTGGTGGGTAGCAATATCATGAACATTGTTTTTATCCTGGGACTCACCTCCACTATCTATCCACTATCTATTTCGGCTAAAGCGCTGAGCTTTGATCTACCAGCGGTTTTATTCTTTTCAGTTGTGCTCTTAATTTGCATGGCCTTATTTAAGAATTTAGGTCGCATGACGGGAATCTTTTTTCTAGTAGGCTATGTTGGATATGTAGGCTTATCTTATTATCAAGGTTTGACCCCCTAAGCCTTGTAATAACCCCTCTCATTTGATATTCTTTCAAAAAAACCTTAAAGATATAAATATGATAAAAATAGCACTTATCCTTACTACTTTTCTATTCTCTGGACTTTGTTTAGCCAAGAGCTATCGTTTTAACTATTACACTTTGATGAAGTTCGCGGAGAAGACTTCTAAAATCAAAGGATCTTACCAAGAATGGCAGCTGCAAAAGCAGCTCTCCCATTGGCAAAGAAAGTGGCACTTTAATCCCTATCTCAGTACCAAAGTGGGTTATTACCCGCTGGAGAGAAATAAACGGCTCGACAGTAGGAGAGTTTCTGTATCACTCTCGCAAGATCTTCCCTACGGTCCTTCTCTTTCCATCAAAGATGATTTTGGATTTGGTTACATACCAGATAAGGAATCGGAACGTGATATTAAAAAAGAGCGCCATGTTTTATCAGCGAACCTCAAAGTGCCTCTTCTGAAAGGGGTGGGAGACTATACCAACCGCAATTATGCCAAAATAGATCTACTAAAAATGGAAAAACTGAAAGTCAGTGAAACCATATCTACCAATACCATGATCTACAATGTAAGCTCTAACTTCATGAACATCGAACTGGAGCAAAGAAAGCTGCAAATCAAAGAAAAATCTTACGAGAACATGCGTAAGCGTGAGAAAAAGATCAATCGTTTGGTAAAAAGAGGATTTAAAGCCAGAACCGATCAACTGTGGATTCAAGAGCAGATCATTCGAACCAAGATCAGCCTGCAATATCAAAAAAATCGACTCACCCAAGCCAAAAACAGGCTCAAAAGATCCCTTTACCTCTTACCCACTGACAAATTAGACTTGAATTTATCTCTGAAATATTTAGAAACCAGATTGCATAATAATGCGAATATTAGCTCTTTCTACAAACAGAACCCCACCCTCATGAAGGAGCGGATTGAAACAGAAATCCAAAATCTCTATCGCAAGAATGCAGCCCATAATCTTTTACCAAATTTAAGCGTGCAAGGAACTTACTCCAACACTTACCTTCCGGGCGAATATGAAGAGCCCTATCATAAGGAGTGGAGTTTACAGGCTTCCTTTAGCATGCCCCTTGGTTTTCATGTACAAAAAGCCGACTACACCGAAAGTAAGCTCAGCTATTTTGTAGCGGTCAAAGACTACCATAATACTAAGAATCAGCAACTCATTGACTTCACCAACCTTAAAATTGATTTAGAAGAATCGCGCAATGTTTATCAACTTTTAAAACAGAAGGTTAAGATAGCTAAAGAGAAATTAGACATCATGGAGAAGAGCTATTTTGATGGTCGCACCAGTGCCAACGATCTGTTTTATGCTCAAATCAATTATGAGGAAGTTCAGGCAGATTCTTACAAACAAAAAATAAACTATCTTAAAAGCTACTTGAGTCTCTTAAAAGAGATGGGAACCCTACAAGAGGTGTTGGATTTATAATGAACCTCATCGAAGTAACCAACTTGGAGAAAACTTACCAATCAGGTGAGTTTGATGTGAAAGTATTAAAGGGGGTTTCCTTTGATATTGCCGAGGGTGAGTATGTCTCACTGATTGGGCAATCCGGCTCCGGCAAATCCACTCTCATGCATATTTTGGGCTGTCTCGACACGCCCACCGAAGGACAATATATTCTCAATGAGCAAGATGTGAGCAGCCTTTCCGATGACCAGCTGTCCCATATTCGGAACCGTTCCATTGGCTTTGTCTTTCAGTCTTTTAATTTGCTTAACCGTCAGACGATTTTAAGAAATGTTCAACTCCCCATGCTGTACAATCACCAAATACCCAAGAAAGACCGCGATGAACGAGCAAAATATTATTTAGAAAAAGTAGGTCTCTCCCATAGGCTCGATCATAAACCGGGTCAGCTCAGCGGGGGAGAAAGGCAACGAGTAGCTATTGCTAGATCACTGGTTAACCAACCCAAGGTTCTGTTTGCGGATGAGCCAACAGGTAACCTGGATTCAAAAGTTCGCCAGGAAATTTTAGATCTGTTTGAGCAACTGAATAAAGAGATGAATATAACCATTGTTATGGTCACTCATGATAATGAAATCGCCTCTTCAACTCCTAGATGTATCCGGTTAAAAGATGGATTAATTGAAAATTGGGAAATGGGACAATGAAAAACATTATCATTTTGACCCTTATTGCCACTTGTTTTTCCAGCTCTATAATATGGGGCAAAGAGTATACAGCCCAAGGTATTGTTCGTTCCTTAAAAACTCAGAACATTGCAGTCCCTTATATTAGAGGGATTCAAAGGATGAGGCTTAAATTTATCATCCCCGAAGGGCAATCCATCCAGGTGGGCGATGTCCTCGCTATTTTTGAAAGCAACACCTTGACAGACAAAGTCTATAAACTAGAAAATCAATTAAAATTACAGCAGATTTCTAACCAAAATGCAGAAAAACAAGCGGAAGAGAAAATTACATCTGCTGAATTAGAGACTCGTTCCAAGCAAAAAAGAATGGAACAGAAAAAGCTGACCCTTTCTAAGATCAGTCCATCCTACTCCAGAAGATACATTGAAGACAAAAAATATGACTTTGAGATAGCTAAACAAGACTATAAAGATGCCAAAAGAAAGTTGGAGACTTTAAAGAGCTATCTTAAAATCGTAAAAGATTATTCAAATGCTCTCTACAGTCGAAACCTCAATCGCTTAAAACGAATGAAGAAAACTGCCAAAGAGGAACTAACCATTTACTCGCCGATGAAAGGAATCGTGGTCTATAAACGGATTTGGCAAAAGAGTGGCTGGCAAAAGACGGCTCGGGGATTGGAGCTATCTAGAGGGACTCCTTTTGTAGAAATTTTAGATCCTAAGAATCTGTATGCAGATGTGTTTTTTCCAGAAGAAGCCTATCTTATGATTAAGAACAATCAACCAGCTAAAGTCTTCTTACTCAGTGATGAGAGTAGAACTATAAATGGGTTTATTCTTAAAAGACATAATTTTATAACTGAAAAGGCTGAGATATTGCAAAACTGGGTGATACCAGATTGGGATCAACTGGTATTTAAAGCGGAAGTGGGTTTAAAAGACATTCCCTATTGGATCAAACCCAATATGAATGTAAAGGTCACGGTAGAATGAATATTTGGGAAAATATAATTGAGAGCCTGGCGAGTTTACGCTCCAATCTCCTTCGCACCAGCCTTACGGTTTTAGGAGTTATTTTTGGAGTCAGTGCTGTTATTGCCATGATGGCCATAGGTGAAGGGGCTGAAAAAGAAATTATGGCTATGATTAATAGTCTGGGTGCCAAAAATATTCATATCATCACTAAATCCATTTCTAGATCCAATTTGAAAAATATCATTGATAAAAGCCGAGGTCTTTCACTGCAAGACGCTGCGATATTGCAAAATGAATTCGGATTTATAGAGAAATTGGCCGCCATCAGTGAAATTCGAATTCGCACCCTTAACCATCAAGTAGATATTGACAATACCAGTCTTTTAGGTGTTAGCGCCAGCTATTTCAGTCTGATGAAGATAAAAATGAAAGAGGGAAGAGTCTTTCTTGCCTCTGAGAATAAAGAAAACAAACAACTCTGTGTGGTAGGAGAAAAATTAGCTGCAGAGATTTGGCCAGAGAGCTCAGCTATAGGCCAAAAACTACGGATAAATCAAGCCTGGTTCACCGTGGTTGGAGTCATGAAATCAGCAGCCATTGTTAAGGAAGAGGTGGAGACAAAAAAAGATAAAAAGAAATCCAAAGAGGAGAAGGAGGATATTTTTTCCTCCTTAGGAAAATTAGACTATGCCCTTCTCGTTCCCAATAGCACCGCCCTGAAGAAAGTGTCTGGTCCTGTCCCTTATGGGGTCATCGATCGGATCATTGTCCAGGTGCCATCACTTGACTTAACCGGAGAATATAAATCCATTTTACACCGTGCTCTCCTTCGCATTCATAATGGAATTGAAGATTTTGAAATCATTGCACCAGAAGAACTTCTCAGACAAAAAAGAAAAACTCAAAATATCTTCAATATGGTTCTCCTTTGCATCTCGGGTATCTCACTCTTAGTGGGTGGAATTGGCATCATGAATATTATGCTGGCGAATATCCTCGAACGAATCAAAGAGATAGGAATCAGGCGTTCAGTAGGCGCTCGTAAGAGAGATATACTTTCTCAGTTTTTAATAGAATCCATTGTTATATGTTCTCTAGGAGGTTTAGCGGGGGTTATCTTAGGATACCTCATCGCACTTTTTATCGGCTATTTCACCGGTTGGGCGATTTCCATGTCTCTCCAGATCATTTTACTGTCTTTCTCCATTTCTCTCATCGTGGGTTTAGTATTTGGTATTCTCCCAGCCAAAAGAGCAGCGAACATTAATCCCATTGACGCTCTCAGAGATAATTAAGTTCAAGGAGTCCTTATGCGTGCTCAAATAATTATACCCCTGATTGTTATATTAACCCTCGGAGGAGTCACTTACCATATTTGGGGATCCTTTGATGATCAAGAGGTGCAAAAAGATATATTTGTACAGCCATCCAAAGGTGTGGTGGAAGATTTCCTGCTTTTAAAAGGTCAAGTGGAGGCAGACAGATCCATCGAAATTCTTTCCCCCAAGGTGCGGGGTTATTATAAGTTGATTGTAGAGAAACGCATTGAAGAGGGCACTCGGGTTAAAAAAGGAGATACCATTGTTTCCTTTGACACCAGCGAACTAGAAAAGGACCTATCTGCTCTTGAAGACCAGGAAATGGTCAAGAAAATTGCGGAAGAAAAAAGGATGTTGGATCATGAAATCAACATCAATAATATTAAGGCCAGTATTGCCAACCAAGCTTTGGTGGTAAAAAAGTCGAAACTTAAAGTGACCCGTGATAAATCCATTCCCAAAAAAGAGCGACAAAGAAGGCGTATCAACTATCAGCAAGAGAAGATCACTTTAAAAAAATTGAAGAATAAACTAAAACATCAACTGGCGCAAAATAAGAAAGAACTAGAGATGTATCGTCTTAAGCAAGGCAAGCTCACCAAAGATATAGCCAATATCAAAGAGGGGCTCGCTAAATATTCCATAAAGGCCCCTTCTGATGGGCTCATTATTCACCCGCGTATCAACCTCTCCGGACAAAGAGGAAAGATTAAGGCAGGAACCTCCGTTTTAGATGGGGTCAGTGTCATCAAAATACCCGACCTACAAACTTTGGTTGCCGTGGTATATGTGAATGAGATCGATGTACTTAAAGTGAAACCGGATCTTCCAGTTGAAATTGCCCTAAACATCAATAGTGGCGTCTCTATACCCGGTGAAATCAAATCCATTTCAGTACTTCCTTCCACCCGAAAAGAACGAGAAAACCTCTACAGCAACGACCCTGCCTACCTGATAAAAGAATTTAAAATAAAAATCGCCTTTAAAGAGCTCACCCCGGATATTATTCCCGGTATGGGTCTAATGGTTAAAGTCAAGATAGCTCATAAAGATGATGTTCTTCGTGTCCCCATCGCCTCAGTTATTGAGAAAGATGGAGGATTCTACGTACTGCAGAAAGCCGATAAGCAAAATCGAGTCTGGCGAAAGATTATCCCGGGACTCCTGGGGGTTTCACACTTAGAAGTCTTGTCTGGGCTGGGGGAAAAAGATCTCTTTCTCCTTAATTTGAAGATGGAAAAATACAATCAATTGGGGGATAATGGTTAAATGAATCATCGTAGAGTTCCGAGATACAATGCCAGCGTGGTCCTCTATGTTTATTTGGGACCAGAAAAACATTTAGGGATCTTAACCAAAATAGCTCTCTTAGGTTTAGGATTCAATAGCAATGCCATTTTTGACAAGGGAATGGAAATTACAGTGAGTCTCCAACTTGCCTATGAAGACAAACCTAAAGTTATGAAATCTATTCAAATCAAAGAGAAGGCCATCGTCAGATGGAAAGGGCTAAACCAAGAAAAAGGCCCCCACTACAGCTATGGATGTGAATTCTCTGAACCTTCTCCTGAAACCATTGTTAAACTAGAAAAGATCATCAAACATATTAAAATAGATGAGGCGAGTCCCATCAAAGTGGATGTACACCCGACCGATTTTGAAGGTTAACTCTCTTCACCCTCTTTACTTTCTTCTTCTTTTTTCGGCAGCATACTTTTCGTTAAGTTGATCACTTGTGAAAGCACCGAAACATACTGTGAATCAAATTGACAGGCCTTTGCAAAATCTTCCACCGCACTTTCAAACTGTTTGATTTTAAAATGTAACGTACCTCTTTTATTGTAAAGGAAAGCATTTCTGGGTTCATTGGTGAGTTGCTTGTCTAGTGCATGAATTTCATCTGCAATATTTTCATTTCCTGGTCTGCGATGCTGAACCTTTCTTCGTCCTCTCTCCTGCACCATTGGATTGATTTCCAATTCGGTAGAAAGCTCGATGCCTTGATTAAAATCAGGGATACTTTTGGAGTAATTTTTTAAGAGAGACCAAGCCAAACCTCGACCAAAATAGGCTGGATAGTGATGAGGGTTCACCTCAATCAGGGTTGAAAAATCTTCGATCGCATGATCAATCTCATTCAATGTTTCCCAAACAAGAGCTCGTCCATAAAGAGCTGCACTGTAGTTAGGATCTAGCTCTAAAGCTTTCGAATAGTCCTCTATGGCCACCGTATACTCTTTGATTCCCTCATAAGCTAAGCCTCGATTATAATAACTGACAGCGGAATCAGGTTCGGTCTCTAAATCTTTATTAATTTGATCAATTTCGTGTTCATACTCTTTTATATCCGCTAAGTAAGGAAGTTCGGGGAGCTCCTCAACCTCGGTATCTATATCCGTATGTATCGGTGTGGAGGCTACCTTTACGACCTCATTGGGTTGCCCAGGAACTTTAATGACATGGTCATGAAAAGTATCGCTCTGCAAGCCAGAAAGTTCTTCTAAAACAGGCATTTCTTCAATTCCTAGACTCAAAATATCTACATCAATCATATGAACATTTTGAGGAATGAAAGAGTAATTGTGGAAAACACCTTCTCCCGCTCCTTCAAGAGTCTCTTTATCTCCTCCTAATTCCATAACCCGAGCAAAGTCTTCCATGGCCTTAGCCGGTTCATTCATTAAACCATAGGTACTTCCTCTTTTAGCATAACCAATAGGACTTCCTGGTTCATTTTGAATCACCATAGAGAAGTCTTCAATGGCCCGAGTGTAGTTCTTATTTTCATCACTGATCATGCCACGGTGAAGATAGGCTTCCCATTTGTTGGGATCCAGTTTTAAAGCCCGATTCAGATCATCCACCGCTTTTGGAATATCTTCTAGTCCAATATAGGTGAGCGCCCTGTTAATATAGAGATCGGCATCAGGAGTCCCCATCTCCAAAGCACGGTTGAAATCCACGATGGCCTTCATAAACTCTCGGGTGATGGCAAAAATACATCCCCTATTAAAAAAGGAATCAAAGGTGCCCTTACCCGATCGGATGACATAGGTATAATCCGCTAAAGCTTCTTTATATTGCTGAGTCGAGAAATAGGCATGAGCCCGACTGTGATAAGCCATAATATGAGGGCTTAAAGAAATTGATTTACTGAAATCTTGTAAAGCCTCTTCGTACTGAGCTGTCAAGAGATGCATATATCCACGATAGACATAAATAATACTTTGGGTTTTACTAGATTGCTGCTTTAGTTTTTCAATTCCCTCCAATGCGTTGGTAAAACCATCAATCGCACTTTCATAATCCCCTTTTCTAAATGAGGCACAACCACTGTAAAAAGAGACATGAGGATCACTGTTGTCTAATGACTCAGCGAGGGTAAAATCATCGATGGCCAGCACATACTCCCTCTGATGATAATAAGCTAAACCTCTTCCTACCATCGCTTCATAAGAGGGTTTTAATTGATGGGCGGAAGTAAAATCGGCAATGGCTTGAACATATTTCTTTAGATTGTACTGGGCTCGACCTCTTAGCAGAATGATTTCAGGATCTTGCTTTTGACCGATGGCAATATCATAGTCAGAAACAGCCGCTTCATACTCTTCTAAATGATGGTAGCATTTCCCTCGCAGTTGTCTTGCGAGTAGTTGGCCGGGTTCCCGTGCCAGTAGATCTGAAGCATCACGCAGCGCTGCTTGAAAATCTCCCAACTCATAAAAAGCATGGCTCTTCATAAGAAGGGCAGTGATATGGGTGGGATCTTGAGAAAGCACCTGATAGAGATCATCCACTGCTTGCTTGTACATTTGCAGATTAAAAAACGCCAGTCCCCTCACTACAAAGGCTTGCAGATTGGTATCATCTTCCCTTAATACCTCATTGGCATCAGAAATGGCCTCTTCATAATGCTCTAACTTAGCGTAGGCATAGCCTCTTAAATTAAAAGCCTCTATATCAGGATCTAAAGCCAGCACTTTGGTGGCATAATCCACCACCTCAGCGAAGGCTTTCTGTTCATTGTACATCTCTGCCAGGATCATAAATATTTCAGTATTTTCTTCCATCCCCACAGCACAGAGAAAATCTTCAATGGCTTTTTCGTTTTCACGATAATCTCGCCAGACTTTTCCACGAGCTATAAAAAGCTCCGCACTAGGTCTTAGAGTAATGGCAGTAGAAAAGTCGTTAATGGCTTTGTTATGCTCTTCTAACTGAGCCCAGGCCATTCCTCGATAATAAAAAGCTTCGTATTCTGGTTCTTTATCAATGGCTAAGGTGAGATCATCTGCCGCTTTATTATATTGCCCATAAAGAAAATAAGATTTCCCTCGCCATAGCATTACCTGGGCATTGGGGTCTAATCGCAGAGCTTGAGTGAAATCTTCAATGGCATTTTTATAAATATCAGAATGAAAATAACACTTTCCTCTGCGTATCATGTTTTCAACATTTTCAGGGTCAGAGCGTAAGGCCTCTGTCCAATCGGTGAGGGCTTGTTTCCAATCCTTTAACTCCTCCCATAAGACCGCTCTTTGATGATAAGCAGGGGCAAAGCCAGGTCTTTTAGATAAAACTAAAGACATATCGGTGATGGCATCTTCAATCTTGGAAGTGGCCACATAGGCTTTCCCTCGATTGTAATAGGCCATAAAATAATCTTCATCGAGATCTAACACCCTGGTCAAATCATAGATTGCACGATCAAACTCTCCCTGTTTAAGCAGACACACTCCCCGATTGTTCCAGGCCACCACATGATCTGGCTGAAACTCTAAGACCTTGGTGTAATCTTCTGCAGCTCGTTCATAATTTTTTAATTCAAAATAACAATTACCACGAATGAAATGAGCTTCTGCATTATCGCTATCCCGAGAGAGCGCAGAAGTACAGTCAGTAATAGCTTGTTGATACTCCTTATACTCCACTAGACAGTTGGCTCGATCCAGAAAATTCTTGGTATCTTCCGAGAGTTTAATACACCTGCTAAAATCTTCCAAAGCTTCAATGTAGCCTTTTTTGGCCTGATAGGCTTGAGCTCTGATATTAAGAGCTTCTTTTTCAATATGAGAACTCCCTGCTAAAGCTACCGCCTTAGAGGTATCTGTTATAGCCGCATCGTAATTACCACCTTCTAATTTGGTTCGTGCGCGGCCCACATAATACTCTGCTCTTTCCTCTATTTCGATCGCCTTATCGTAGCTCTTCTCAGCTCGTTCCACATTATTGAGAGCATGCCAACAGATTCCCCGACCAAAATAAGCATCAGATCTGGGTTCCAGCTCTATAGAGCGATTCAGATCATCAATCGCTCGGGAGAATTCCTTTTGCTCAATCCAAGCCATTCCTCGCTTACAAAAAACCAGACTAGTGGGTTCCATTTGTAGACTTTGAGAGAAGGCCATAATGGCTTCCGGCCAATTTTTTAGTTGATACCAAACCTCCCCTAACTGTTGATAGCTAAGGGCAGTGGGATCTAAACTGGTAGCTATTTTAAAATCATCAAGAGCTAATTCCGTCTTGCCTTGACGTAAATAGACTCCACCTCGCTCCAAGTAAGCGCTTATATCATCACTCTCTTTGAGCACTCGGGTGTAATCAGCAATGGCTTGATCATATTTGCGATCTGCAGCACTGATCTGAGCTCGCAGCATATAAACTTCTCTGATGGGTTCCAGCTCTAAAGCTCGACTCACATCCTCAACTGCCGCTTGCACATTGCCTAAAGCAAGGTAGGTTTTTCCTCTTTGATAGTAACTCCAAGCATCGTGCTTGTTAAGATCAATGGCACAATTAAAATCTTTCATCGCCAACTGATA
>CAYFLR010000082.1:12457-20651 GCA_964343805.1 uncultured bacterium
TTCTCCCCTGCTATAAAAGGCTCTAAACATGTTAGGTTTAATATCAATGGCCTTATCTAAATAGAGAGTGGCATTGGCTTCATGATTGATTCTTAACCAAGCTGCACCAATGGCATAAAGAACAAAGGCAGAAAGTTTATCTCGATTGAAGGTTTTTTCCAAATGAGTCAACACTTGAAAATCATTCACCGCTTCTAAACCGCTCTCCATCGCATCCAGCGAGAAACCTCGATAGAGATATGCAAAGACAATTTCGTCTTGTTCTTTACTGTTAGTACGAGTATCGACAAGATTGACCAAGGCAATTGAGCGGGTAAAGTCTTGGACCGCAGCTTGAAAATTACGTAGTAGATAGTGAGCTTCCCCTCTGATATTGTATGCTTCTATCGTTGTACGCCGTTCTAAAGATTTGGAAGCAACATCCACTTGTTGCTCTAGATCTCCTAATTTAACATAAACACGACTGCGCGCTAATTCAACCAGGGTCAGAGGTTCTATATCTACCGCCGCTTGAAAATCAGTGAGTGCCTTAGCATAATCCCCTAGCTCCATCCATATTTTGGCGCGGGCAATATAACTGTCTAGAGCATCCTCTCTCCCAATATGAGTGGAAAACTCTTTAATAGCACAGACTAAATCTTCATGAGCTTTATCTTTTTCTAAGAGATATTTGTAACATTCAGCTCGCTGGGTATAGATATACCCTAACTTCTCATACACTCCTTTGGCGAGAGCCTGAGTGTAGTCATCAATGGCTGCGGCATAGTAGTAAAGTTTATGATGACACTGACCCCGTCCCCAATAATCGCCAGGAATAGGACGATGCTCAATCACAAAATCGTAGTCCTGAAGTGCCTCTCGATAAACACCTAATTCATAGCGACATTCAGCTCTTTCCCTATAAGCTTCGGTATCACTGGGATCTTTATTTATAGCTGATGAAAAATCATCAATGGCATAACGCCACTCTCGTTGCTCTACATAGGATAGACCACGGCTGTGATAATACTCCTTCTCCGGCTCTTTATTGATAGCTGTAGTAAAGTCATTTATTGCTTGTCCGAGCTGTCCTTTACTATGAAGAGCCAGTCCCCGCCAATGAATATATTTTGCTAGATTGGTGGATTCAATGGAATCGGTTAAAAGAGCGATGGCCTCATCAATTTCTTCCCCCTTTTTATAGAGGGCGTAGCCTTTACGAGCCCTTAACCTAGCCTCTTCCATTGGTCCAATAAATAGGATATCCCTGGCACCGAGACTCAAGTTTTTATCGGTTCCCACCAATTTATCCATTTCAAAAAACAGGGTGGCTGATTCTACCAGTCGATAATAGTCTTCTTGTAAAAAAGCCATCTCTGCTTGTATGTAGTAGGCAGTTCTTAAGATAGCAGAGTTTTCTTTCTCCTCTTCCACACAATAAGAGATAATCTTTTCAGCCTGTACAAACTTGTCTTGCATTTGAAAGAGGATGGCTTTCCTCATAACAATGTTCAAATTGTCAGGGTCAATACATAAAGCCTCTTCAAAATCTGAAAAAGCTCCTTCATAATCTTTATCAAAAGCCCTGGATATACCTCTTTTCACTAAAAGATCGCGGGTTAGCTGCTTTTTTAATGCTAGAGTATAAATGGCAGTGGCTTCAGAATACCGTTTTTGATCAATTAAAACTTCAGCTTTAAGGTTATAAGCCTTGAGAGTGGGCTTACGATTAATCACATATTCAAAATCTTTAAGAGCCATCTCTAGATCATCAAGCCTGGCTAGACACTGACCTCGAATGAGAAAGACACTGTCTAACTTCTCACCGTTCTCAATAGCTTCTTGACTCAATTCCAGAGCTTTTTGATTTCGGTCAAGCCCTAAATAAGCTTCAGCTTTACCAGGTAAAATTCCTTTGAGATGATTGTTTAAAGTCAAAGCGAGATCAAATTTTTCAATGGCTTCTTGGTATTGCCCGAGTCGATTGAGCAGTTTTCCCCAATGAAGATAAGCCGTGGCATTCTTGTCATTAAGCTCAATGACTTTTTTTACATCTTTGACGCCGGCTTCATCATTCCCTAGCTCAAACCAAACTTTGGTCCGATACCAATAGGCCATCTCCCCTGGATTTTTTCCATTGGAAATGAAAGAGGTTAAATCCTCTAAAGCCCTCTCGTAGTTTCGCTCCATCATATAAGTGTAACCACGGAAGACACGGGCTCGATGGTAATTTTCTTCACTAATCACATGATCAAAATCGGCCAGGGCCGCTTCATGCTTATTACTGCGCATACGGCTGATGCCACGATCAAAGTAAATTTCGATTCGTGGATCTACATCGATGGCTTTCGCAAAGTCCTGTTCCGCATTATCAAACTTTCGCTGTTTGACCCACTTCATGGCTCGGGCATGCAAAGCCGAAGACATTGATCTCTTAGCCTGATCAACCTCTAAATCAAAATTATCAACCTTACTTCCTTTTGCTGGCATCTCTTCATTTGACATGATGGTATCCTCTAATCAAATTCCCACATTAGGCCGCTTTTACGGACTCATCACTGGAATCCGCTACATCTTCAAAGGAATCAAAAACTGCATTTTGTTCAAATTCCGCAATCTCTTTCTTCAAGTCTGGAGGCATGGTAATGGCTTTGCTCTCATACTCATCTCGATCAACTGCCACTAACAGATCTGGGTTTTCAGTGATGGCTGCCCTGACCAAGAAGAGGAAGTTCTTTTGAATCTCAAAACGTCGGCGAAAAAGTCGTCTCTTCCGAGCAGTATTATTTTTCATAGCCTCCAATTCGAAGAACAACATATCACTCACTTTTTGTGATCCACTATAGACACTGAGCATTCGCTGACCGATTTCATCTGAGGAGATAAAAATAAGCTCGGCTCGATCGGCAATTGACCATTTGTCTAATAATGCTTTTAATTCTCCAATAGGATAGTATAAAAGATCTGCAAATGGGAAGTTGAGTTGACGCATTTTTCGTTTAAGGAGATATTTTTCAGGAGGTAAGGCGGCATAGACCTTGCCCTCATTGCTCACATCCATCTCTTTCATTAAGCTGAGCATAAAGGAATCAACATCAATAGCCGTGGCATCTTTTTTCTGCTGATAGGCCTCCGCGCTCTCTTCAATTTTTTCCAACCCGTTTTTTATCTCCGCAATATCCATCTTATCCATTTTTTGCAGTTCTAATAGGACATCCACCGAATGATCCATTTCCAGTTCTCGGATAATATGGGCCACATGTTTTTTAGAAAGTAGAGGCAATAAACTGGCACAAGCACGACTGTCCGTTTTGGAAAAAGCATGCAGAATGGCTTCGTCTCCCAATTCCAGCAGGCGCTGTTTTTCTTCGGCAAAAGCCCCTCCGGTGATTCTTTCATTAAGGACTTTGGAAATCCCACCTTGATAGATTTTTGTGATGGCATTTTCTACATCATCCGCACTAATGGGCTCTCCCGCTTTTTCCTCTAAGTAATCCCTGATCACCTTCACTTCATCTTTGGGAAAGGACATAATGAGCTCTTCCACCATATCAAAGCCCAAAAAGTCTACAATAGCCCTGATGGATTCCAAGCCATCTGGCGCAAAGGCTAAATCGCGGATCATCTGAACCGCCAACTGTTTATTACTTGAGAAAAGAGAACCCATTTTTTCTCTTAACTGTTCGACTGTTTCACTGGCCATGGACTTAGTACGGGCAGAACCACCTCCGCCTCCTCCACCAGCTTTTCCATCTCCGCTACCGGATCCAGACCCAGAATCACCTCCAGAACCTCCAGCGGCACCACCACCGCCACCACCAGCAGCGCCTCCACCTCCGCCTCCGCCAGCAGCCACAGCTCCGCCTCCACCTCCTGCAGCAGCACCCGCCGCAGACGCTCCACCAGCTCCTCCGCCAGCAGCAGTACCAGCAACTCCCGCGGCACCTCCACCAGCTCCGGCACCGGCACCTGATCCGCTACCTTCTAATTTACTGGACCCACTGCCCATTTTTCTCATGACCAATATACCGGTAATGAGCACCGCAAAGGCCAGAATACAGATGGCAGTAAAAGTGAGCATGGATGCAATAAGCGAAGAGTGTTTTTCTAGGAAGGTTTTTTCTTTAGGAGGAACCACCGGTTCATTGCTGGCTTCAATTTTCTTGGAGACCACTTTAAGAACATCTTTCCTCTTAGCCATATCTAGATGAAGACCTTTAATCACCGATCTTTTGATCATCTCGATGGTCTCTTGAGGAACAAACTCCTCCAAGGTAATCTGCACAATAACTTGCTTAATAAAGTCATAGAGAGACTTTTCTGCTCCCCCTTGTTCTATTTTTATAATTTCAGATTTAATCTGTAAAAGATCTTTAAACAGAGCCTCTTCCTCAGGAGTTCGCTCTTCATTAAGGAATTTCGCCTCTTCCAAGTTCAGATCCAAATTGAGCTTGCCGAAGGTGGCTGTTTTCTCACCTGTCACATCAAAAAGCGACTGACTCATTTCAGAAAGTCGCTGCTGATAAGCTCCTTCGATCTCTTTGAGCCCCTGCCTTTTAATATCCTTAATCTTCTGATTATAGGCTTTGATTGCCGCATCGTTGAAAAGCACATTGGTTTCCACCATGAAACGCTTATCAGGAAGAAGGCGATGAATGGCGTTCTCTACCTTGTGCTGATAATGCTCTTCCACTTTTAATCGATCATCAAAGGTGAAATTGAGGGGTTCTAAATCATTGGAAAAGAGGTTACTGGTGAGTCCAATGACAAAAAATAGGAAATAAAATCTCTTAGTTATCATACTTTCTTCCTTGAAAACAAGCTCGTGTTCATCGTGAACATTTCTTCGCTAGAGTTTGGATCGGCAGAAAAAAAGAAATATTTAATGGAAAATACTTAACTAAATTGTAAAATAGCAGCACTATGCATGCCATAACCCAAATAATTAAGCACTTTTTCCCTGATCGTCCCGACCACCAAGTGGAACCATTTGGGACAGGGAATGTGAATGACACCTATTTAGTGACCCTTGATTCGCCACTAGAAAAAGTCATTTTTCAACGCATCAACCCCCATGTTTTCGACAGACCCAGTGAAATCATGGAGAACATGCAAAAATACATCGACCATAATGAATCGAATCTTAAGCCTAAAGTTCCCGCAGAGATTCAAAGCTGGGAAATTCCTTCAATATATCAATCAGTTGGACAAAAACCCTATTTTATTGATGAGGAAGGAACCCTCTGGCGTGCTATGCGGTTTATTGAAAATTCCTGCACCTATGACTTTCTTGCTAATGAAGCTCAAGCAAAAGAGGTGGGCTATTTATTGGGCTATTTTCACCAAGTGACTCATAAAATGGATGCCTCCCAGATGTATGACACCCTTCCTGGTTTTCATATTACCCCCCTCTATTTAGAAAAGTACGATCAATTAGATAAGCATCAGAAAAAACAAAATGCGGAAATTCGTCATTGCATCGACTTTATAGAGACTCGGCGGGGCAACATGTTCACCCTCGATAATGCGCATAAAAAAGGAGACCTCACCTTTCAGACCATTCATGGCGATCCTAAAGTCGGCAATATCCTCTTTCATAGGGAGACCGATCGAGGAATCGGACTTATCGATTTAGATACCTT
Organism: uncultured bacterium; assembly: GCA_964343805.1. Lineage (GTDB taxonomy): Bacteria > Bdellovibrionota_B > Oligoflexia > CAYFLR01 > CAYFLR01 > CAYFLR01. The sequence goes on from CAYFLR010000082.1 coordinate 18,079, forward strand.
AAAGCCAGGAATTATCCATTACGATTTAGGAGATTGCCTCCGATCGGGTTGTAACCTAAATGGGGAAGATCCAAAAAGTTTAAACGAAGTAGAGTTTGACCTCGATATCTGCAATGCGATTCTAAAGAGCTATTTAAAGGTCACCTCAGGACTACTCACTCCTAAAGACAGAGAGCATCTCTATACAGCTATTCACACCATTCCTCTCGAATTAGGCCTCAGGTTTTTTACGGACTTTTTGGCGGGCAATGTCTATTTCAAAGTCAAAGATGAAGAGCATAATTTAAGACGGGCCATGGTTCAATTTCAACTGACAGCAAGCATTGAAAAGCAGCAGCACAAAATTCTAGAGATAATTTCCTAATCATTCAATTTCCTCATCCGATATTATTAAAGATATGAAAACCACGATTTCAAACTGGCTAGGACTTTTCTCTATTCTCATTGCTCTCAGCATGGGATCAGTCTCCCTGCAGGCTGCCAATCTGGCCATTGCAGAAATCAAAGCCCTCTGTGATCATTTGGCGGTCCGAGCAGGACCTGTATCAGGCCCCAAACAAGCCATTGAATCAAAATATCGCCCCCATAAGGTAACAGCAAAAGAACTTGGTCAATTAAATAATGAAAAGCTGGCTCTTTATGCAGCTCGTCATTTTAATCGCCAATTGTCCGGTCGCAACCTCTCCTTCTTTATGGAAATCCTCAATGATCCGGTGGTGAAAGATAAGCAAACAGCCTTAAATGCCCTGTATCAAATGTCTCAATTTGGCAATATGTCACGGATTTTCGAGCTTGTGGATCATCTTAAAATACAGGCAGACCAAAATAACTGGGCATTTTTATCAATTGGTCGTGGTACCACCGCTGATAGTCTCGCTTATCTGACCTTCAAAAGTCGTCAACCCAAAGGACACTACCGTAGTTTAAGAGAACTTCAAGACAAGGGACTCGACACGTTAGCAGGAAGAACACCGGTTATCATAGCTGACATGGCTTTACAGAGATTACTCCAAAAAGATTCTCGGTTAGCTAAAGAGTTAAAAGAAAATAACGTCGAGTTTGTTTTTGCTGAAGGACTTGAAGGAGGTCTAACCCCCTTTGTGAATTCTCCCGCTGTGGAATTTAAAACCACCTTTCAAAAACTCTATCGCCGAATTGAGCAAAAGGGATCGGCAGAGCTTAATCAACTTTTCCTCCCCGACTTTCGTCATCAACTGGAATCCTTAGGTTTTAAAACGGAGTTTCACAATTTACGGTATGACCCGGAGCCCGCTGGGAAACCTACGCTCAATCAAATCATGAGCAGGGCTAACCCGAGACAGATCCTGCCCGAGGATATATTGCAAGCAGTGGAGAAGCTACCGCCAAAAGATAAACGAATGGTACTTGAAATTTTGTACACCAATGGGCATTTAAAAAGCCTGCCCTATTTATCTGATCTCACCGCTCAAATGCACCAACAGATTCTCCAACGAGCAGCTGTATTAGGAAAAGATGCTAATTCGATCTATTTCTATTTACCCATTGATGGCAAAAGCTACCAATTGGTGGCGCAAATTTATGGCAGAACCAATAAAGTGCCCGCAGAAAAGTTCGTGCATAATATAAAAGAGGTGCCAAAAGATGGGGTTTTAGTGATTCTGGATGACTTTGCCGGCAGTGGTGAAAGCCTCACCAATGCCCAAACAGCCGGATTTTTTAACGGTTTTAAAGAGAGCACCATTATTGCCCCTATCTTCACCACAGTAACTGCGATTGTTCAGATGAGAAAACGAGGAACTCCCGAAAACATAATCTGGGGCGAGTATCTGCCTGCCTTCAAAGAGACTCCTTTTTACCAATCACTGCCAACGGATGTGAGACTGGCCTATGATAACCTATCGGGAGGAGGCTATGCGAAGGGAAGCACGAATATCGCATTTTCTTATATGTCTCCCGATAATAACAATGCCTTTTTCTCTAGATATTTGTCGGCGCTTTATACTTTGAGGTGGACGGCGATTAAGTATTAGGTGTGCAGGACTTGCGGTGACTTGTGAGCTGTTCGCAAACAAAACCAGGTTAAATGTGTCCGCCAAGTGCCGACGATAATCTATCGTGAGCTGTTCGCAAACAAAACCAGGTTAAATGTGTCACCTAAATGCTCGGTATAAAATGTTACCTATGTGCCCGGAATATACCCCTCAGACCTCAGACCTCAGACCTCAGACTTCAGACCTCAGACTTACACTGGTCAAACCTGCAATTCAACTAATTACTTTTTATAATGAATCAATCGATACAAATGAGCTGCCACAATATCTGCCTCTTTAATCAAATTATCAGAAACATTTAAAGCAAGATCAAGGATACTTTGAGTCTCTCGTAGTGAGCCAAGTGCTATATCAAAATATCTCAGTTGATCTTTTGATGATTTCTTATCAGACCCCTCTGCCAAATTGAGGACAATGCTAGAGGCCGCCCTATCTAATTGATCTTTTAAATGTCTGGGTAATTTTAATTTGCTGGTTTGATGATAAAGTTTAACTGCCAAGTGATAGGTTCTAAAGTTATTTCTCATGTTTGCTCCTTTT
>CAYFLR010000083.1:0-211 GCA_964343805.1 uncultured bacterium
AGTATCTCTTATCCAGGCTTGTTTTACCAGGACTAAAATTAGAAAAGGTTTAAGTGCCCGACCTGCAGAGCAGTTTTCACTGAGATAGTTGATGGCATAAAGCTGGGGTTTGACCAAACCCCATTCATCGGTCCACTTTCTAGTGTAACATAATTGCATTGTGAGGTTCCCCCAGAATTGGGTCCACTTTTAAGGTTAGTTTTCTACTTCA
>CAYFLR010000083.1:340-8161 GCA_964343805.1 uncultured bacterium
CACGCCACTTCTCTATGATCTCCTTGGCATCTGGGGCGGTCCGGCGATCCGGGGAGTCTTTACATGTTTGACGTCATAATAGTCTTTTAAAAATATTTTTAACCATTTACCGTAGACTCCATCCCGGTCCGATATCAAAACGTCTGGAAGGTTATCAGTAAAAGAAAAATGACTTTTTAAAATGTTTTTAAGCCATACCTCACATGGGCATAAAGTAGTTTCCCAAAGGACGATCTGTCTTGTATGAGTATCTATAATGAAAAAAATATAAAGCCTTTGCAAAAATATGGTTTCAACACAAAAGAAATCACATCCGCTCCCGGCCGGGCAAAGAACCGTTTGCCCTGGTTTTTAAGAAAGATATTCCAGCTATAAGAAGTTCTTCTGGGTCTATCATCGATGCCGTATTCTTTTAAAATCTTAGTAATAGTCCTTTTACAGAGTTTTATGCCAATTTTCTTAAGCTCTCCCATTATTCGCTTGCTTCATTGCTATTATCTGTTTTTTGATATCATCGGTCACTGGTGGTCGTCCAACCTTTCTCTTGTTAAAACTCCATTTACGTTTAACCAGCATCCCTTGCCAAGAGATAACGGTTGCAGGTTTCACAAGCATAATTTTATCCATAAAGATTCGATAATGCTTGTAAATGAATAAGTAGAAGAAACGATCTAGGCTCATGATACGAGGTTTCCCTCGTTTTCTCTTTAGAATTAGGTTTTCTTTTCTAAGAATGGCAATCTCAAGATCCTTATCCGAAATGACAAATAGTCCACAGATGGATGAAAATATAATTCTTAATATGAAGAAGACAAATTCCCAAAACATGTCCAGCATAATACAGGAATATATTGATTTTGACAGACTAGCGGAAAATATTTTAGAGTGTTATGATCGCCGATTGGTAGGGTTGATGGATAAGTAGCTATTACACGATGCCAAGCCTCTTTATATATCGTCTTACGGAAATTCAGCTGTAACGCTAATTCCTCATGGTCGTGGAAAGATATATGTGATGGGATGGAATATAAATGCCACCTCTGAAGACTCTGCCAAAGTTTGGAAGCAATTAATTTATGACTTATTATCTGGTTAGATTAGCTGTCCGGCCTTAGATATTCTTATTCCGATAATTGACTTTCATCATTATTATTTTGGTTTTTTTCTAGTTCATACTTTTCAATGTGTTTGAGCAGCTGTTCTTGTACCACCTCATCCATAATGAGTTTGGAGGCAATGCCACAGGTCTTAGGATCTTTTTTACACTGTTCTCCTGCTAAATAGCGAGCATAAGGCATATTACTGACGCGGATGGCTTCTAAGATTCGGAAGGGGAAAAAGCGAGGATCCGATCCGCTGACTTTGGCGTAATCATCCACTTGCTCTATTTTGAGTTCTCGTAAAATAGAAAAGGGGAGATTCAAATGGCGAATGGTCCAAGTTTCTCCATTCTTCAATTTAAATTGAGCGATCTGTTTAAATTGCATGTCCTCTTTTTTCTCTTGGATCATAAACTTATCACCGGCCATCTCAAATCCAGCAACAATCTCTGCTCCTTTTTCACAGCCTTCTCTTCCTTGACTTTGGTAAATTATGGTATCTGTACTTATAAAATAGGCTTTAATAGTGCTGCAATGGTTCTCTTTTAAAAGTTCAGCGGCCTCCACATTGATGAGTGGAAATTTTGCTTCTAATAAATCGCAGTCCTCTTTCATGCAGACATCTTCCTCTTCTCCTGCTACCAGTTGAGCTTCTTGCCGAACCTGTCTAACCGCCTGGAGGACTCTATCTCGGGCGGCATTTTCTAAACGAATTTTATTTACTTCCAGCTGTTTAACTCTTAATTCCATTCGATCAGAACTGCTTCTTAAGCGCTCATACTCCGCTGTAGCTCGATCAGCTTTTTGTATGTTCGAATCCATCTGTTGACTAAAAACGGCATCCATCCTGGCTTGGGTTCTTTCTAATTTTTGTATTGCTGCTTCATGATCTTGTTGGGCAGTAGTCATAGCTGAACTTAATTCGTTTAAATCACTAGGTATATTAACACTTTCAACCAGCCTTCCCCCTCTCATTTCAACTTGTTGAGTGAGTTCATCAATCCGGTCTTGGCCTTCCATTTTATCCACTTCGAGTATGACCATAGCCGTGGAAGCTTCACTGCGAGTTTCGGCATTGGCGAGTGCCTCTTTTTCATCCCCACAGAAGAAACAATCTTTTGCCTCCTGCTGGGCTTTTTCAAGAGCTTGATCGTCTTGCCAGGATTGATCAAGAGCGGTGGCTGCATCTTTCATATTGCCTTCATAGGGGTGGTATTCAATTTTAATGGTCATCCCATCTTTCATACCACCTTGTATTTCTCCATCTACCCGATTGATGGGGTGCCTATTCTCATCGTGACTCACAGCTACATCGGCCTTTACGTATAAGTCTTCGTGAGCTCCGTCCACTTTAATATCAGTCGTTCGTTCAGAATTGGGAACTCCTTCTTCCTGGTTGGGGCGAACCGACCAGGTAAGAACACTGTCTTTTTGATTTAAAGGGACTTGACCCTCCCTGTTATCTGTGATGACAAGACCCTTATCTTTGCCGTTGGGATCGGGAATCTCATCCCGGTCAAACGCTGTGATCTGTGCATTAGTAGAATAGGGGGTGTTGGGATCTGCTTTGAGACGAACCTCGCCTTCTCCACTTACTCGAGCCGCTAAAGGAATACTTTCATCGTTATTAAATTCAAGGCGGGTTTTAGCATAGACTGATCCCATATCAGCATTGGCATCCACCACTGCCACTTTATCGTTTTGCCAAACATCTATGGCTTGACCAATTAAACCGGGGTTCACTCGATTAACCGCTGCCTGAGCTTTCAAATAATTGCCAATGCCTCCTTTTTCTTTTGCCTCCATCAAAACATCAACCGTTTTGTTCCCTTCTCGGATTAGGGCATCTTGAGCTGCATCCAGTACGGCATCTTTTTCAGGTCCATCAGGCATGGCGAGAGCTTCCGTTCGGCAAGCCACTAAATTATTGATAGCTGAAGATTTATCTTCTCTCACTTTCTCTACAAATTTTTCATCGTACTGGGTTGATCCAAAGGTGGCCAAGGGGCTGGCATTATACTTTGCCCCCTTTTCAATTTTGCTAATTCGGTCCAGGGCGGAAGAGTGTTGGCTGATGGAGGATAATCGATCCTCTTTAGTTCCCCCACACATTCCACCCGATGAACTGACTAAACAAGCTACTTCATCGGCAGCTCCCGGGAACTCTTTGGGTTCGTATTGAAATAAATCAGAGTTTGCTTTATGGCTGGTGGCGATTTCTTCCATGGTAGAACTCACCAGATTTGCGCTATTTTGATAAAAAGAGATATAGAGTACCGTCGGGCCTTCTTGAGCAATCCACTTAGGTTTTTGTGCCTCAGAATGCTCTTTTGGAGCGGTAGAGGGAGCGGCTTGAGGATTGGATGGCTGTTTATTAGTTCTGCTTTTGATTCGATAATCGGTGTTTTGGCCGCAGTTCTGGTACAATAACACCAAGGTAAGCAGGGTTATAGAAGTGATGAAAAGCACCACCTTTTTTGCTTTCATGTTCCCCTCCACAAGGATTCATCAAAAGAGCTATCATTAATGTTGTATAACTCCTTGTCGGAGAGATAGGATAAGAACTCTAAGATTCTCTATTTTCTTTAAAATTATAGGAGGTTAAGTATTCACTTATAAAGGGGTAATTTTGGCCTCTAAGGCTTTGATGGCTGCAGCCCAAATTTTGTGAGAGAGAGCAATATTTGCAACCATATGATAATATCGAGAAAAGTATCTATCAGCGGATTTTATATGTCCCGGAGTCATGGCAGAAACTTGCAGAGCAATAATACAGAGCTGGTCATCGCAAGGAACAAACAGAGGCGCACCGGCAGAACCTGATTCGGAATCACAGTTATGCAATAATACGCCAGGCCAATCACTCTCATAGTGGTGTTTAATGGTGCATTTTTCTTGGAGCTGTAGGAAGGTTTTACTCAAATCGGCTTCTTTCGCCATACTAGCCATTTGCACATCCTGGTCTGTTTCCGGTGTGATATCGCTCAACTTCAAAAAGGGGAGGGGATTTCCATTCATATCAATGGGGTGATGCTCAAGAACCAATATGGCCCAATCCTTAATGCGCTCAGCTTTTTCGGTCTGGGGATCAAATCCACCAAAAGAAGCATCAATCACCAACATTTTTTGAATATCTTCGGGGTTTGGCCCTAAATTGGCTTGGGGTACGAAGTGGATTTGCGGTTCATTGTCAAAAGAAAAATCTTTATGTGGAACGCATTCATTAGTGGTTAAGACCAATCTTACTCCAACCAATGAGCCTGTACAAGCAACTTTGTTGTCCACCGTAATAGCTCCGACGCTTTTCAAGAAAGTATCACTTTTGGGTTTAACCGGGACACGGTTGTCTTTTCCATAGATATGTTTGACATCGCTTCCCTTTTCATCATCTCTATTTTTGCACTGGGTAGCGCTGCCAAGGATCGTCATTACTAAAAACAATTGAAACATTTTTTTGAGAAACATATTTTAGTCCTAATTTTAAAGTGACACTAGTGACACCAGTTCTTAGCATTTATCGGTCAACTTCAAACTTTTATTAACTAAAAAATAATTTTTTTATCAATTACTGGTAAGAGGTGAAAAAGTTTAACGATTATTGAAAGGATGATGGGTGCTTACATATAAAGAGCCGCCAGTTAGTGAGGAATCTAACTGGGGGCCCTAACTCGATTTGTTCGAGTGTAAGGATGGAGTAGGAAATCCTTAATCTATTTCTAAAGAGATATCTACACTGAAGCCATATGTTTTACTGCCATCGGAGGTAAAGTAATAACTCAGAGTTCGAATGGCTGGTGAGATCTCTCTGCGTCTTGCACAATTGTTGTTCCAGAGTCGTAAGTGGTTCTAAGTCAGCTATCTGTGTGTTATTAAATACAAGGGTTTCTAATCTAGGCATGCGATATAGGAACTTCGCATCTTTCAAGTGAACTGATCAAATTCCAAGACTTTTCAATTGAGGCAGATGGAGTTTATCTAATGATTTGACCTCTATATCTGTCAAACTTAAATACTCTTACGCTGACTAAATCGCCAAAAACGGAAAAATGTAACAGCCACAATCACGGCCATACTTAATTCTAAAAGAACGTCAAACATCATAATCTACACCCTACAGTTGGCAATTACGGTTCAGGAAGAGGTGGCGGTGGATCATTGATCAACATCTGAATTACATTTAGTGGGGCTTTATAAGGATAATTTTCTAGAAGTTGACTGGTAGTTTTATCTAGCTCTGGAAGTTCATACACCTTAACATTGATACTACCTGATGGAGTACATACTGGGTGACCCGGCCCATCATCCACCCATTCAATAAAAGAATCTACATCTGATTTCTCATGTAAAGTGGCCTCACTCTCACTTCTGGCAGAGTATAACTTATTACCTTCACCATGATATGTGGCCATGGGATGAAAATCAGAGACAACACATTTCCCCGCACAAGAATCTTCCGCATAACCACAGTATTTATCCACAAAGCCCGTTCTTACATTTAGCTTTAGGGCGTGGACTGCAAGGACTGAATCCCTGACTATAATAGTGGGACTACCCGACAAAAACTGCAAAGCCTGATCAGCTGTTGTAATACCAATGAGGTTTCCATCACTATCCACCACATCATAGCTTGGAAGTCTTATATTAATATCTGCTATCATTTCTTTATTCACCCTGATTTGATCTAAAATGGGTACCATTTTATGATTTTCATCACATTTAAAAAGTCCATCCTTTTCTCCAACGTAGTATATTTTATCTTTGTTCTTTTCGTTGCAATCGGGAAGATCTTTTTTAGCTGTAACTCCAACTAGGTTATTCCCTATACCTTCTTTAGCTTTTTGATCTAGGTCCTCTTTTGTCTCTTCTCCCTTCTTCTCTATCCCAGGTCCCTCTCCCTCTTTAGTATCCATATTCCCCTCGCAACCAATTAAAAATAAAAATACCAAAAGATACTTCACGGAGACCTCCAAATGCTTAAACTTTCAATGTTTTTAAGCTCAATGATATCCTATTAAAATAACACCTACAAGACATCGGTATCCTGCTGAAACAGCTCACTTAAATTCCTTACTTCATTCATAGAGTGGAATTAACCGGACCGTTTATACTTTTATTATGTGAGTGAATATCTACTTAAGGTGTATTACAATTGAAAAATGAGACAACCCATCCAACTCATCTTTCGCTATATTTTATTTACTATTTTAGTAGTCATTATTCTCCCCCCCCCTCTTCAAGCTATCAATTGCCATAAGATGGTTTCGGATTTTTTATCGGCTCAACCCATCTCCCTCAAGTCTATTATGATGAGCGTTCTCTCCTTCTATAAATCTCCCCCCCAAAAGAATCCTGAATGGTTGGCTAAGTTAAAGCCCGGTAAATTTGTTTCTCCCTATGTAAGAGCTAAAAGCATCCATATCAAAAACACCGAAGCAAGAGGATACCTTACTCGCCAGAACATTAGTTTTTCCGAAACAAAGTATTTTTCGGATGCCAGAAGAATAAGCCCCATTGAGCCTATCTTAACCAGAGAGCTCTACGAGGGTCGTGTAAAAGGAGAACCAGAAGCCTTTAATAAATCGACTTTTTTTATAATAGACCATATACCGACTCATCATCGCCCAGGTCATTCCACCATGCCTGCCCTGGAACATCCAGAAATGCCAAAACGACTGGCTCTTTTACATCAATGGGGATATAGATTGGTAATTGATAGTAACATAGATATAATTGGTGTTCGAGGGTACATGCAGGCTCCCAGGTTTTTTACCCACAGAGAAAAAGCCTCTATTATGCTTCACACCAAGTCCAGTTGGGATGTGTTTGAACATGAGTTCTTTCATTTGATTTTTTGGCGTTTTTTAAGCCAGCACCTTACTCAGAATAAGCAGGTTGAAAACTCACTCGATCCCACTCAATTGATTCAAAAAATTAGAAATGATCCTGATTTTAAAAAAGTAAAAAATTTCCTACCGCCGCCCCTTTTATCAAAACTCGAACGTTTAATATCTTACCAACTTCCTCGAACCGCATTAAATGAGTCTTTAGCGGTAGAAACCCAGCGATTGGTTTTAGCAGGGTCTCAGACCTCTTTACCAGAACGATCCATTCGCTATGCTCTTAAACATCGAATTTATGGGCTCGTCCGCCTCGCAGACCGAAAAGCTCTCTCAAAAGTAGAGCAACTGACCTTTTTTCAATCATGGATCGAATACCTGCTTTTAAAAGAGGAGGTGTTTAGCAGAAAAGTCCTAGAACGGATTTTAGACATCTGCCTTAAAAAGGGTGATTGTGGTGAAACGGCTCTTGCATTATCTAAAGCGTATCGTTTCCTTGCAAATTCCCATCCCCAAATGCTAGAGCATTTTCGCAATAACCCCAACCAAGCTCTCCAAGAGTTGCCATCTCTCCAAACTAAATTTCCTCAAGAGTTACTTCCTAAAAGTCTTTGGTATGATTAATAAACTCTACCTGGGAAAGAATCAGATTCACCCTCTTAAAGGGTTAGAAAAGTGGTAGACAAATTTCTAAGTAGTTTGCCCTATCATATCACTCTTTCTACCGCATCTAATAAATGGGACATTTTGAGAGGTTTCGTCAAGTAGCTATCACAGCCCGATTCTAAAGCTCGATCTAAGTCTTCTTTAAAAGCATTGGCAGTAACTGCTATAATGGGAGTCGCCGTAGTCCTTCTTTTGGATTCCAATTTAAGAATTTGCTT
>CAYFLR010000083.1:8171-19077 GCA_964343805.1 uncultured bacterium
TTTGTGGCCTCATAGCCATCCATCACCGGCATGACAAGATCCATGAAAATAAGGTCAATATCTTGCGATTGGTATATTTCGACCGCTGACAGACCATTCTTAACTTGGATTATGTTATGAGCTTTTTATGGTAGTATGCATATGTTGATTCCCTAATTGGTTCTATTTATTTCCATACAAAAACATCATCTTTGTTTATTATCAATGCCTGTAATAAACCACCATAAAAAGAAGACATGCCGGTGTCAATTCGCCAAACCTTGCCATTACAGGCATGGGTAATTCCACTGCTTTGTCTTGTATGGGCAACAACCATACGTTGTACCTTAAGTAGACTCAATGTCTTTTCTAACTCTTTACAATCTTTCTCATCCGTGTTTAAGGAAAAGTCACGATTCCAAAGTGGTCCCTGACTGTCTTGTATGAAAATAGGGCGAGGCTTTTCTCCCATCATCCACTCTTTGGTTTCTCTGTTGATTCGATCAACGCCATAGGTCGCATAAAATAATGAAATACCGCCATGGACAAATACTGTATTGTGAGAAATTATGGCAATTTTTCTCTTTGCTAATTTTTTTGCATAGGGTCCGCCTGGTTCAAAAGCGACCCCTCTACCTCGTTGATAGTCTGGTAAATAACTTAAGTAGGAGGGAAAGGTATTTGGGTTATAAAAATCTCTAAATGCTGGAAATGCTTCTGATGCGACATACCGGAAATCTAAGGATATATTCATTGTCTCATGATTTCCAATAAGAGAATAAACCTTTCCACCGACCAGTTGGGCTTGTGCGTCTAAATATTCAAAGAAATCAATAACCTCCTTATCCTGTTTGCCTCTATCTATCTGGTCCCCAAGTTGAACAAGGGTTGTAGTCCCACCGCACCACTTATCATTTAAATCAATTAATTCTAATTTGTATAGAATCTGCTTTGCGGCTTCTAAATCACCGTGAAAATCTCCCACAGCCATCACTTGATCTGTTGCAAATAAGGGGGTTAGATGGGACAAAATAACAAATATGTTGAATATAAAAAATTTCATATTACCTCTCCTCTTTTAATACCACTCTTTAGTGCACTCACCCGACCTTGACAAGAAAGGGTATACCACTTAAAATGTTACATGTATGCAACGATAATGTAACAATTATGATACATCTATTAGATAGTCATCAAAACCAACAGACATACAGCTGCCTAAATGCGCTACCCATCGGTGTATTGGTCCTTTCAGACACCTTTACCGTTATTTATAGTAACTCTGTTTTCCAAGATATACTACAAACAGGAGTGCATGAATATGGTTCAATTGATTTGGTCCGTCAAGAATTCCTAAAAACCTTACAAAAAAATCAAAACAAAAACACTGGAACCATCCGTTTTATGAATAAAAATGAGACAACTACAGTGTTCAATGTTTTTGTCCAGAGGCATTCCCCAGATGAAAACAAAAAAAGTAATTTGGTTATAAGTTTAATTCCTTCCGATGGCAAATTAGCTAACATATCAAAGGTCAGCAGGCAAACATATATCTATGACCACTTACGCATTCACATGGAGAGCCAAGTTGTTCGATTTGGAAGAAAAGTAATTCCCTTTAGCGAAATGGAATACAAACTCTTTGTGTATTTAATTCAAAAAGAAGACCGATTGATTAGTAAAGAAGAATTACTTAATCAAGTTTGGCAAAAAAGGGCACTGCAAACAAGAACGGTAGATATCTATGTTAGTAGAGTAAGAAACAAGCTAAAAAAATCTGGCTGTTTTAAAAACTATATCCAAACTATACATGGCCGTGGCTTTATGTTTGTCTGCAACCCTGATTAATAGGTGCCAGATGGAAGCAAATCTAAAACCAAAGTCCTAACCTACATTTTCAGAACTATTAAAGACCAAAAAGAATTACTAGTCTTCAATCATAAAGATTTTGATGATGTTATCCCTTAAAATATCAGCTCATTTCTTTTTTGTGACAAATAAGTCCCCGTCGACTTGATAGCGTCATAATTTGCCCCATTTTCTTACAGTCCCTCACTTTTGAATTTAAAAATAATGAATAAAGTTAAATGCTTGGGTATGGTCTAAGATTTGCAGGTGTCTGATGCAACCCGAACAAGATTATCGGGAAAAAATTACAATTAAAGACATTATTTAGAATTTTGGAGGTATCATGAAGGGATTGGTTTTTACCATAACATTTTTATTTTTAGGCTCATTATTAAATGCACAAAACAACGACAAAATAAGGCCTGACATGTTTGTTGGAACTTGGGTTACCGCTTGCAAAAACAAAGATCAGAAGAGGGGTATTGGGTCGAGTAAGCAGTTAAAGGAAATTTCAGCTATCTCACAAAAGTTATTTAAAGTTAAACAGTTGAATATTTTATATCAAGATAAAAACTGTAAGCAGATGATGGCAAAAAACATAAAAACCATTCAAGCATCCGTTGGAAAAAGAGATCAGATTCTTGGTCTAACAACTGCATTCGGTTTTACAGGCCAATTAAAGTCTGAAGTTTTAGAGGTATTTGATACCACATCCTTGTCAGCAGGTGAGCTAACAAGTGTACTATTAAAAAAAATGGGAGTTGATAACTGTGTCAAAGAAAATTTGAATCACAATAATTCAATCAAATTAGATCTCAAGCACTGCATGTCAAGAAATTCATTGAAACATACTAGTTTTCTTTTGATAAAAGATCCTAAAAAAGAGCCCAGATTTAGTTCTTTGTTTTCTCATAATCGCTCTCTATTGATTGAAGGAGTCTCGGATAATGATATAGGAATCAAAACAGATGAAGCTGTTAAAATCGATCCTAAAACACTTCCTTGGAGGTTTATTTATTCTGCGGTTAAGTAGAAAAGTAATATGACTGGATTCTTGAAAAGTGATCCAAACCAAATCCAAAGTCCTCGCTTATATATTCAGAGCTAAGAATAAAAAGAAAGAAATACTTGTCTTTGATCATAGGGATTTTGATCTTACAATAAAAAAATGGACACTCAGTTAAGCTACTTTACGTAATTCTATTTTTAAAATTCTACAGGCGAGCAAAATCCAAGTGCTGAATATGATCTCTGCCTGTTATAAAAAATTTCAATAAATTCGAATATGCTCCGCTTGATCAGCAACAAGTCTTTTTAACCGTGAGTTTTCTTTTTCTAGTTCTTTAAGCCGGGCAGGTCAGCTAAAAAATTCGCCTTAGTCCAAACCTTCTTGTCAGCTAATCCCAAGTTAAGATAAGACCTAGACAAATCAGAGGGGATATCACTCCATTTTACTTCTCTTGCCCAATTTTTAGGGCTAATAAAGTCAATTTCACCAGATTTGTTTTTAAAGTAGCCAAACCTTCTATAAGAACGATTGAGTGATTCATTGGCTACTAACTCCGCTATTTTTGGATAATGAGCCTCTTTTAGAAAAGGGCTTTCTGCGAGCTGCAATGAGAGATGAAAAAGTAGTGGATCCGTAAAATAATGCTTTTTATCTTTTTTAGGATGAAAAGCTCCGGTGTCAAGATTGATATACTTAAGTTGCCTCAATGCAAAACATGATTCTAGAACACTTAGATATTCCTTTACGGTATTGTGGGAACCAATGGCCGTTTTTTTTGCTAAAGTTTGATAACTAACTGGGTTTTGCATACTTTTGCACAGTTGAATAATCAGCTCTTCCAAATAGTCTGCATCTTTACCAAGCTTTATAAAATCACCTTTTAACCACTTCCAAAACGTTTTTAAAGAATTTTGGGGGATCTTCCCTTCCTTTCCAGCTTCCAAAATAGCACTAGGAAAACCACCAACTCGAAAAAAAACCTCTAGTTCTTCAAGGCGATCTTCACTTGCCCAACCCGCTTGCTTTCTCATTTCAACAAATTCATTAAAAAGCATAGGAAGCAAATTAAAATCACCACCAGCATCAAACCTGCCAGGCATTAGATCAGAACCTTTTTTGATGTCATGGGCATGTGAACCAGTAAGCATAATAATATGGTGTTGGCCTATATCCACCTCATGCTTAATAGCCCTGTCCCAGTTACGGACAAAGTTAATCTCATCTAAAAGGATGATTTTGGTCCCCCTTAAAGAGATTAAAATTTCTGCAAGTTCTTTATTATCGCTTATATTTTCACAGCTTAAATAAAAACAACTATCCACTTTTGCATAATGGCTCAGGACTGCTTTCAACCATGAACTTTTTCCTATTTGTCTTGGTCCTCTGATTATATAAAGCCCCTTTTCTTTTGGGATAAAGGGAAAGTTACGCTTGAAAGGCATTTTTTCAATGGCACTTAGATGGCGATCCTCAATTTCCCAGCCTATTTTTCCCCAAAATTTTTGCATAGATACACCAATAAGTTCAATTTGGTCAATACAATTTAACAATTTGGTCAATTTTAACGTTTATTTTGGTCAATTAAAAGTAAAAAATATAAACAGGTAAAGTTAATGAAAAAACAGTTAATAAAACTTTTTTACACTAAAAGTATCACCTCAAGGATATTGGTGACGATAAGAAGAGGTAAGCAGTCAATATCCTCTACCCTACTGCTTATAAGAAGAGCTCTAAAAGGGAGACCTTATTACTGGCAGTCATAAGTCGGGGGCGCCCAGCCAGCGGTTCGAAAATTCGCCCAGGATGGAGCGAATTTCACGAGACGAGGACGTAAGTCCGAGCGAGGACTCGCCGTCCACCCCGAAAGGCGGAGGGCAGGAAGCCCAACGTATCCCGCACAAGTTCTAGATTACTGGCGTTGCCCTCACCATCAAAGACCACTCTGGATTGCTCAATGCTGAAACTTTTAATAAAACTGTATTAAAGGAATTTTTAAATAATTCGTAAACTCTTTTCGGTCCTTTTCTTGGTTCTTTTTATCATATCATGTGGTTCACCTTCCTCTATTAGTATACTCACCAGCTACGAAAGAACTACTAACCAAGTTAATGCTAGTAGCTTCTTGGAATACTGTAATGATGATAACGCTGAAGATGATATAAAACATACAATCCATGTAATGAAAAAATATCTACTAACTTCATACGTGAGTTGTGAAGTTGCATTTACAAAACTTCAAACATTTAAAGAGATTGATTTAGTAAATACTAAATTGACCAATATTGAACCTCTTGCAGGTTTTTCAAGATTAAAGAAGCTTAATCTCGCTTCCAACCACATAAAAAATATTGACCTACTAGAAAATCTAAAATCATTGGAAAGTTTAAACCTTTACGACAATCAAATAGAGGATATAAGCTCTCCTTTAACTCTTAAAATAAGCACCTCTTTTTGACCTGTAGGTAGTTTATCTATGCTATTTAGTAAATTTGATTTGGATTCCGTCGGAGGTATAAAGAGGTTTTCTAGGTTATCACTCCATTTTTATAAGAAGGATTGAAAGCGGTTTTGATTGCGGATGAGATTCAGAGAGCTGTTTCTTACAGATTGAAACAAGTAGGGTTTTGTGCATTTAGCTTTATGTTTAATAAAGCATTTTAAAAAGACATCCTGAACAATGTCCTCGGCATCATTTCTATTTTTTACAATAGTCTCAGCAAAGGCGATGAGTGCCGGTCTATGGGTGCGAAAGAGAACTTCCATACAAACCAATCCTTGTCTACTTTATTATGGATCCTCATGTGGGACTCTACCCGCGTAACACCATAAAAGTAAAGATGGTTCACTTAAACCGCTAAGTTTACCCTAAACAATAGAATTAATAGAGATTTTTTTACTAACTAAAGCCAATAGAAGGGTAGTGAGTCTATTTAGCAACTCGACATTTTTCAATATTCCACCACCCTGAAACCCCACTTTCATTACTGCTGGGCTTAATGTACTCATTCAAAAGGCGCAGTACTGAGTTGCGGCTCAATCTATTATCTTTAAATAACGTCTTAAAGGGGCCCAATTTTCGGGAGGAAACAGAATGAAGGGGAGATCGATCATAGGAGGTAAAATTCTTCCTATAACTAAATATCATAGCCTCATCTTGAGCAAAATAGAAGGCTCTTATTGATTTAATCAGGTATTTTTCATACTCGTAAACACACTCTATATTGTAGTTTTGGATGTCTTGAGAGTAGTAATCTAAAGTATAGGCGATGGGAATAACTTCCTTTTGAATTTCAATAAATTCTCCTGCAGGACTTTCTAGCCATAATGAGATCTTTAGTTCAGAATAATTGTCTATCATCGCTTCCTTAGAAAGAAAAAGTTCCGTTTTTAGTGGTGTGGCTTTGGAGGCGGCTAATAAATCGGTCATTTTAAGTTCTATCTGTTGCTCTAAGGTTTGTAATTCTTCTCCATTTTGCTTGATGGATATTGAATCTTTAGGGAGAGATCCTCCTATCTGTTCCACTGTCACCTTTACTTTTCTATTGATGTCACCGCTAGGGCCATAGGACTTACTGGAAAGATTGTTAATAAAAAGGTTCAATGGAATACTTTTCTTTTTATTAGTGAATATACCTTTGGTTTTCATAGTAATAGAAAAAGGGGGACGGATAAATTTACTTACAAACACATTCCCATCTTTTTTACTATAGGAACCGGCTCTAATTTCCCTGATAATTACCCCTGCATTACCGTAATCAGTGTCTGAAGGGATTTGAAATGACTCACCCTTATCAAACACATGAGTGTATTTTCCATCAATATTAAAATCGAGAGGAAGTTCTAGCTCCAGATCATAGTTAGAGGGAAAGCAGTCTAAGGTAATAGTGACTTTGCGATTTATAGGGATTAGCAATCTCTTGTTTTTCTTCTCAACCGAGATGGATTTAAGAAAAACCCGCTCTCCTTTTTCATAGAATCCGTTCTTATTTTCATCCTCTAATTCCACCTTGTTAACAACAATGTCATAGGGGGGAATATAAGAGTCCTGCGAAATAGTGGGATAGTCGGAGTAAATATCCCTTTGGTTTCCTACGGTCACTTTATCAATAAAGAGATAAAACACGTATTCAGGGTTTTTATAGCCAGGAATATTGTATGTTTTCCTTTCTGGGATGGTGAAACTGGCTTCCTCTTCAGAAAAATTATAAAAAGCGCAGTCCTTTTTCTCTCCGAGACCTGCAGGAATGGCTATTTTAATAGTGTCTCGTAGCTGCTGTTCGCAAAACTTTCCTTTGGAACTGAGACAGGGTTTGAGGTGCATCATTACCGGTTGGCCCTTGGGAGTGGGCATTTTCTTTTTATTACAGACTCTTAAAAGGTTTAGCTTGATCTTTTCTCCGGGCTCAAAAATGTCATCATTAATGGTTTCTTCAAAGTGATAATTCATAACTTCAATTTCAAACATATCTCGATGTGAAGCGATCCTTTCTCCATCTTCTTTGGTGGTATACACCGCTATAGCACTCCCATAGCCATCATTTCCTTTTTCACCATCTCTTCCATTCTTTGTCTTTCCTAGAAAAGAACCTAATCCCCCTTTTCCACCTTCTCCTCCGGGACCTCGGAAAATTTCCCATTTAAAACGCCATAATAGTTCGGTTTCATTCTCTTTAATATCAATGGTGATGGAGCCGGCACTGCCCCCTTCTCCTCCATTTCCTCCACTTCCAGGCCAACCTTCGTTAATTCCATTACCTCCGTTGCCTCCATTTCCACCTTTTCCTCCATTGGATCGTAGGTAAATAAACCCGGGCGCATTAAAATCAAAAATCCTTTTTTCTACCTTGTTCCAGCCAGAATCTGGAAAACCGGTTTTGCCTTCAATAAAAAACTGTTTGCGACTGGCATCAGTATAGCCAATGTTCAGTCTTATAACGGCTCCGTTACGTCCATCATGTCCATTTTCCCCATATCCGCCGTCATTGGACCTTTTTGAATCAGATTCATATCCATCATTCCCGTCCGAGCCATCCCCCCCTTGCTGACCAGAAACATCAATAATATAGAGAGGATCTTTTATATGAGAAGTATCTGGAGTCCAAGCAGAAGCGGGTTTTTTATTCCAATGTTTAGTGTCAGAGTTCTGCAACCTCTTTTTACAGGTCATTAATGAGAGTGCTGTTAAAAGACAGATAAAAAGGGCTGTGGTTTTCATATGTTTTCCTCAAATAGAGTTTAAGCCTGTAGGATTCATATTCATTTCGGTTATCTGATAGAAAGAGTTAAGGAAAAAAGAGACGGTACTCGGCAGTGGACTTACTATCAAGGAAGGAGGTGTAGAATTACTCCGCTATTTTTTGGTGGTTATCTTAATAGAGGAACTGTAGACAAAATCAATTTCTACAATATACAGTATTTAATGCCGGGATGAGTCTTGCTTTTCCGGATAATAACTCTTTCCAGTAGTAACCAGCAAAACACAGCTTAAGAAGCTATAGAATTCCTGTTGGACGTAAGCTGGGATGAAGCGGCCCTGGGTAGCCAGTTTACTTATTACCGTTTCAATATTTTGCTGGATGATTTTATATAAAACGGAATGTTCAGGGCTAGAATGTGATAAAAGGAGTGATCCAACTCCTTTTGGTCGGTTTACTGCCATGTTAGTGCACAAGGCATAGCAAATATATGACCAAGAAATTATAGGGGATCAAAGTGAACGGCTAAGTATTATTGCAGGCCACCCCAAGCAGCATACTAAAAACTACTATCTGGTTAAAGATGTCTTATTTTGGATCATCGATGTTCAATTTTTGAACTTAAAAAACCACATGAGATTAAGGACAAAGAATTCACTTTATCTTACCACACTGTGTCTAAAACAAGGCCTACATTAACCCCGCAGAGGTTCTGTAATGAGCCACTTCCAAATAGGAACAACCTGGATGGTTTGATTGCCCATCTCAAGGATCTCTTCTTCATCCTCTGTTATTATCAATAGTTCCCCCACATTAAACTCCTCTGCAGCTTGCAGTAAAGACTTAGTTTCTCTTTCTTTGGTCTTTATTGACTCCAGACTCCAAGCCACCTGAATTAATTGGATAAAAGAAACTCCTTCTCTTATGGCAAAATCTATTTCATAACTTGAGTTGTTGATTGAATAGACCTCACAGGATCTTCTCAAAAGTTCAATGAAGACAATATTTTCAAGCTTCTTTCCAAAGTCAATAGTGGTTTTAGGAATAATAACTTCAGAAATAGAAGTATCAATTGCATAAAATTTCTTGGGCAGAGAGATTCTGGCTTTCGGTTTATTTGAAAAAGGTTCTAGCACTGAAATTAAGAATGTCTCATGCAAAAAATCTACATAATTTTTTACCGTACTTACACTGTTAGTACCACATTGTTTTTTTATTGATTGATAAGTAAACTGAGATGAAAACAGTGACAAGGCTAATAAAGCTATTTCTTTTAACACTTTCACATTCTTTATGGACTTGCGAAGAACGATATCTCTTGTGATGATTTTGTCAAAAAGTTCTCTCAGATAAGTTTTATATACTCTACCTTTAGGGTCATAAGCTAGGGTCTCTGGCAAACCTCCCTGCTGCATAAAAAGATGAAAACTATTTTTTAATTGGGCTTTTTCTATAGTGGTTAGCTTCTCAGTGTTTAGAACTGCCTGATTTTTATATTTTAAAATTTCTCGAAAAGAGAATGGAAATAGATTTATTGATAAGTGTCTTCCAGTCAAATGCGAGGCTAACTCGGTACTTAATAAGTGAGAGTTGCTACCTGAAATTATTATCTTATACTTCTTTTGGCGCTGTAGACGATTAATAAAAAGCTCCCAATGGTCTAGATTTTGTATTTCATCAAAGAATAGATACTTGGCTTCAGGTCGAATGGATAAGGCATGTTCTAACACCTTATTTAGTTCTTCAGAAGGAGTTTGCCCTAAAACTTCGTCATCAAAGTTAAAATAAAGAAAATTTTTATCTTTTAGAGCCTGAAGAGCCAAGGTGGATTTTCCGGTACGCCTCATACCCGTAATCACTGTAATAAAATCAGACTGCATAAATTCGTATAACTGTGGCATAACATCCCGTGATACTAATTCATTTGATTTTACATACTCTTCAGCTTCCTGTTGCTGATCAATAAGACTCTGTTTTATATTCGCAAACTTCAAATCGGCCCCCAGAATACTTTGACCTGTATAAAAAACAAATTACTAATAGTTTGACCTATTCAACTTTTCTAATCAAGTATTAATCTTAATATCAGCTAATAATTAAAAGAAAGTGAAAAAAGTCATATGAAACCCTCACTTCGAGAAATCTAGGTCCGAATAATACAATAAGTGGCTCTTAAAAGTTGGCTTTAGAGAGGACATAATTGGGAGACCTTATTACTGGCAGTCATAAGTCGGGGGCGCCCAGCCAGCGGTTCGATCCCGCTATGCTCCACTAGAAAACCCTCATAAGCTTCTCCACAAAAGAAGCCATAATTTTTCCTTAACTGGTCAATAATTAACTGCTCGGCTTCGGACTGATTTTTCAAATCCCGACAAAAGGAAACAAAGTCCTCTCCCTTTAGGTCAAATGAAAAGATTAGGGTAATAAAGAGAAGGATTGACCATTTATAGTTCGTTTTTTGGATTAAGACCATATCTTTAGTATAGATGACTTTCATAAATGGTGAAAGCTGCTGTTTCGTCATATTTACGGTAAAATCGATGAAATTGAAGTGAAATCCTCAAATCCTACTCCCAACTCATTTTACATCTAAAGCCAAACAGAGCAGCTTATAATCTCTAATAATTAAGATTTTCACCTCTGCTTGTTTTTTTAAAATAGTATAAATTATGAAACCCGAGGGCTCTTTACTCAAATCCACCTCATTAACCTGATAAATAATATCTTTGTTTCTTATCCCTATTTGATGAAAGAGAGAGTGTTCGGTCATTCTTAAAACTTCAAAGCCGAGGGGTTCCCCTGTCATATCTATACTAACTGGATTCAGCCTCTGCTCGGTTTTAATTGGTGAATAATCATCTCCTATCCTTGCTAA
>CAYFLR010000083.1:19087-20185 GCA_964343805.1 uncultured bacterium
TCTATAGAGGATTCGCAACTCCTATTTGGCAAGGGTTGATCTTCGATTTGTCTAAGCACATGGGACTGTAATATTACTCGAGCCATCAGAAGAGCGGCTGTCTAATCTCTATTCTTCAAGCTCTTTTCTAAAAAGCCCATCAACTGAGATCTTTTGGGGAGGGAAAAGGTAAAGTTACTTTTTTCTGTTTGGATAATATCTAGCAGGCGCTTTAGCTCTTTGGGCTTTGCCGTCTGTTGCGCTAGGAATTCTTTTTTAAAGGTAACACTCTCTTCAAATACTTTACTAATATCATCCTTTGTCCCATATTCAGAATCAGCTCCAAAGGAAGAAATTTCAAATTTATGTTTGTCGATCCATGAATACTCTAGAGGCATTTTCCAAGGATCAATAATGTCTTCTTTTCGGGAGTAAGGTCCTTTCCAATTATCTAATCGACCGCTATTTTGGACTAATACTTCTAAACCTTCAGCTGAGGTAGGATAACGACCAATGTCTTTTTTAAACTGACGTAAGGCTTCTTCCAGCTGATTTATTTTTTTGACAGTTTGTTTTCCTTTATTCTTATCAATTTGTTCAAAGTACCTGTCAATATGGTTTTCGCTTTCTTGGCAAGGGGCTTTTTTACATAATAAAGAAAAGGTCAATCCTTGAAATTCCACCTCCAAAAAATCCTGACTAAAAATGAGTGGTGCAGTTTTTCCTTGGTAATTCACTTCCAATTTTAACTCATCTAAATAGCCATACACGGACTGCCGCTCTGGACCATCCATAAAGATATAACCTTTATAGTAAGGAAGGTTTTTCTCTCCAGCACTATCTCCTGGATACAAGTTAATGAAAAAGTATTTCCCTTTTTCTTCATAGGTGTACAGTTCTGCCAGAGGATTTTCTTTGGGGTTCAAATATTTATATATTCCAAAAACCAAAGATAGAATTAATACTGATGGAATCCAAATTTTCTTACTCAACATAAGAGTAATCCCATAGACTTAAAACAGCACTTCCATTACCAAATAGGCATAGGCTTTACTAAAGAGAAAAATGATAAGAAAAATAAAGACGGTTTGACCCCTTCTTCTTTCGCCCTAAATTTTT
>CAYFLR010000084.1:0-20155 GCA_964343805.1 uncultured bacterium
CCAAAAAGAGTGCCGATTCTCCTTCGGATAAACTATCTACGGTACAATCGGGACTTATCCCCATGGAATTTGGACGGGCCGTAGGCCGGATTTTTTTGCCTGTTAATTACAAATTTCATTCATTTAGCTGCTCATTCCTTGTCTCTTTAACGTATTAAAAATATATCAAAATCCATCAATTCTCTGGTTTTTCCTTCGAATGACCGAGCAGCATGTGATTGGAGGAAAATATGAAAAAGCAGCTAATTATACTTTTGGGTAGTATAGTTTTATTTGTAGTTATAGTGGGTTATCAGAATTGTGGGAATAAATCCAATAATGGGGAGTCTCAAGCCAAAAATGCAACCAAATCCATTGCTGCAGAACCCACAATTACTGATGAAAGCAAAAAACTTTCTGAAAAAACTGTTGAAAATCAATTATCGACTTTTGAAGTTTTAGATAAGGAGAGCCCCTTATTTGGTTTAAAAATTACTACCCCCGAAAGCGACAATCTTCATAAAGGCAATCTAAAGATAGGTTATTTTAAACCAAAAGATTTTAAACAGACCCCTAACTTTCCTTCCGCTGCTAAACTTTCTCCTACAGTTTTAACGATGGGTATAGAGATGAAGGATAATGAGAATAAGAGGAAAAACTCTCCTGCTTTAGTGACTATTCCGCTTAGTAAATCCATAGCAAAGAAGGATATAGTAAATATTTATCAAATTGGAGATGATGGAAGTAAAGTAAGTGTAGGACTGTTTAATAGAAACGATCAATCTGTCTCATTTCTTTTAAGCTATGATGATTCAATCGAATCAGAATCGGCCAATCTAGTTTCTTCTGTAGTTCCCAATAAAGAGGTTCAGAAAAACTATATTGCCGTGGGAATCGATTATGCCGATTTCGTGAAAGATTTTGAAAAATCCTTTACAATAGGCACATCATTTAAACCCGAAAAAGATGGATGGGCTATAAGTAATTATGGCTCCTACTTAACATCCGGTGGGAACTGCTTTGGCATGACTTCCTTTGCGAGATATTTCTTTTTAAATAAAACGGATTCTTCTCTGAGGGAAAGTTACCGTGATAAAGAAAAGTCGGAAACTAACCTTGATGATGGCATTGCCTATGAATTAGCAACCCGTCTTCAGTTATCCTACTATGATGCAAAAGCTGCCTCTGGGAATAAACTTTATAAATTTAATACTTATGGTGATAGACATGCTTATAGTTTATTAGGAGCACTTTATCTTGATGGAACTCCACAACTTATACACCTTGAAAATGAAAGTCGTGGTCATTCCGTCATGACATACAAAGCCGAGGTATTTAAAGATGGGAGTATTCGTTTTTACGTATACGATCCCAATATTACCTATTCAAAAAATAAGGTGGTTAAAATTATATTTCATGAACGTTGGATTGAAACAGGTTTTGATCCTTACTTGGGAGATATTAATTCTGAAGGTGAAACTTCAACCAAATTCACAACTGTTAGGCATTCGGGATATTTAGATCCTATGAAAATGGAACCTTTTAAAAAGCTAGCAGACCAGGCGGTGAAAGAGAAAAGAATTGTTTTTAACAATAGTATTTTTCCTGAATTTAGGATTGAATCCTTACAACAAGGAGATTGCCTCGTTGAATCGGAGAATGATTGTAAAGTAATAGAAGCTGAACAAGGAGAAGGTGGTTACCCTGTCTATCATGTTACAAAGCCTTTTGTCACAGTTAAAGGGTCTCTTTATTATCCTCAGCTAACTTATAAAGAAAAAAAGATAAAGAAAGTAGAAACAATCCTATTTTACGATAATACGAAGGAAGCCAATTGGTTTTCAAGTAGACTCAAAGTGAAGGATTCGAAAGTTCACGGGGTACTAGAAGTAAAACCGGGTAATAACTTAGTTGCTACAGACGCTGATACCGCCAGTGTTTTTACCAAATTTTGGATTAAATATTCAGAATCGCCTTCTGAACATTCCGACAGTATGGGCCATTCTTTGGAAGATACTATATCCGGCGAAGCTCAAGCAGGAGAAAACCTTGATATAACAACCATAGCCGGCCTTTGGGGCTCAAGTTCTGATTTTGAAAAATCAAAAGCCAGGTACAACATAACAATCGATGGCTCAAAAGTGAAAGCGGTTATTGATTATTTAGATCCAGAGAATAAACATACTGACCTGGTTCAAAAAGGAGATTTAATATTCCAAGGAGAAATAATTGACAATTCAATTCAAGGTGAAATTTTAACCCTTACATCAGATGAATTAAGTTCTTATTGCACTAAAGAAGAAAGAAAAAAAATGACCCCTTTCACCATGCATTTAAATGAAGCGGGAGCTCTCGTAGGGGAATTTTTTCAGGTTATGTTTACCTGGGAAGAAGATGTAGGGTGTTCCAAAACTCAACATGATTCCAAGGACGATACTAAGTGGTTTCGACTCCAATAACCCTACCAAATACTGCGAAGGATTCGTCCCACATACCTACGACAGCCTTTAGAAATGAGTAGCGATTGATAAATCACAGAAGGTTTTCTTAAATTTCTGCCTACAACTTTTAAGATGAGTTTTAAGTCATGCCAAGGAAGACGGCACACCTCAGTTTCTAGATAACAGTGAGCATGAACTCGAATGGATTTTCGATAGATTTGACTGCAGGAGGTGGATGTGGGCAGTATAGCCAATTGCTCTTGCAGACAAAGGGCATTTTGCTCTAACCAGAGTTGACCTTGTTGAGTGAAACGAGGGTAATAATCAAAGAGAAACTTACGACAGTATTTTTCACCAAAACCGGTAAAGTATCCGCCTTTA
This sequence comes from uncultured bacterium, assembly GCA_964343805.1. GTDB lineage: Bacteria > Bdellovibrionota_B > Oligoflexia > CAYFLR01 > CAYFLR01 > CAYFLR01. The sequence continues at coordinate 2,802 of CAYFLR010000084.1, forward strand.
CCACACTTTTTGTGCTCTTCCCCGCAGGAATAAAATGAGCAATTCTCGCCTGAAATTCGTTCTTGGCAGCCACTTTCTGACCCTAAAGTTGGCTCTGTTTGAGAAAAAGAGAACAAAGGATCCTCACTTGCTAAGAGGGGGAGATTTGCTCCGAGCTGAGCAGAAAAGATGATCATAAATAGAAATTGTAAACGCATGCTGGTTTCCCATCTGAAATAGGTGAATATCCCCCTTCATTCTGCTGGGGTTGTAAATCAAAATATAAATTCTGTCAAACTGGGGGTTATATGCTAAAATGAATGAGATAAACAATAATGGGGCTGCAGCTGTGCAACAAGTTGATGTTGTTGAAATAATTTTAAAATATATTAATGAGGGATTTCCCCGCACATGTCCTTGCTGCTCTAAAGTATACAATACCCTTCCTGAATATCTCCGAAATACCACCCATCAGGGAGACCCTGTCTCTTATGATGCAGAATGTGGGGACTGGGAACCTAAAAAGCCCATAGGCACTGTAGCCATGGCCAATTGCTCATGTGGAACCACTATGGCCATCAGTAGCGCTAATATACCTCTTACCACCATGTGGCGACTGATGTTTTGGGCGAGGATGGAATCCTTTCGTCGGAAAATGACTCTTTCAGAGCTGTTAAGTGAGTTACGGGAACAAATTGAGGCAAGAGCCTTTGAGTTAGAAAAAATGGAATAGCTTATTTTCTAGTTTTACGAGTTTGCTGATAAATTTTGACCCACTCTTCCAAGGTCATCTTGGTAAAAAGCTCTCCGATCAAATCATAGGGGATGAACTTCTCTTTCTTAAAACGGACGCAACTTTTTCCCATATCGAGTTTATACCTGCTATGCTTGGCATATTCTTGAGTAAACCACTTTCGAATCGCGGGAGAGCTGTATATTCCCATATGGTAAAGGGCAATATGGCTTTTTTGATTCGCTAAATGAGCAAAGGGCAGGGGAGTTCCAGGGTTGGCATGATAACCATCTGGGTACATTGTGAGGGGGACCACATATCCGATCATATCGTAATTCATCTCTTCAATAAATCCAACCGGGAGATTTTGCTTAATGATGGCTCTGAGCTTTTGAAAGGCAATCAATCTTTCTTCGGGAATTTTGGCTAAATATTCATCAATAGTCAGAGATTTATGGGCCATCTTAGTCCTCAATTGTTCTTTGGCTTGTTCCATTTTTTCCCGCATTTTTTTGGGAAGCACATCGATGCCCATCTGGTTTCCCATATAGACCATAGTTGGGATTGTGACCAGAGTGAATGGAAGAATAAGAAAGACTCCTAAACCAACCGCTTTAAGCATTTCGCGGAAATCTTCATTTGCCTTTTCCATCTCTTTAGCAGAAATATCATGCCTTTGAAACTTTTCATAGGATTCTAAAATAGCTCGAGTTTTTTCAGTTTCGTGAGAGAGGAGATTTTTAATATCGGTAAGAGATTTCTCCCAGATATGATGACGGTCTTCTTCACTGGCTTCAGTATAGTGATGGATGAAGCCAACGGACTGACCAGTGAGATGGGCTAGTTTGCGTAACATTACTTTATTTTATCATCCTGTAGATTACATACCAAGCTAAAATACTGATTATTTAGATAAATTAACAACAATTAAGTGATTTTTGCAAGTCGGATCATTTTCTTTAATCCCGGCCATTTTCCAGTCATTAAGATGCCCACTCGATAAAGACGTCCAGCTAACCAAACTACCAATAAAAGGAGCAGTATCATATTTAAAAGAGATAAAACAATCTGGAGAAAAGAGGGGTCTGCTACATTAATTCGTAGGAACATTAAAATGGGGGAGAAAAAGGGAACAAGAGACATAACTATGGAAAAAAGACTGTCGGGCGATTCGATCACCGCGCTCATTAACACAATGGGTATTACTAGTAAAAAGGTCACCGGCATCTGCATCTGGTTGGCTTCTGCTTCGTTAGATGAAAAAGAGCCAATCATGGCATAGAGGGAGGCGTAAAGCAGAAATCCCAAAATAAAAAAGATGATGAAAAAGCAGATTTCTACCCAGGGAAGTTGGCTTAAGCTAATAGAATTAAAATCTACAAGTCCCCAACTTTTGAGAAAGGGTAGAAGTAAGACTAGAATAAGGGCAGTGGAGATCCAAATAGCGATTTGTAAAAAAGCAGCGAGTCCAATGCCCAATATTTTTCCCATCATAAGGTCAAATGGCCTGATGCTGGAAATGACGATATCCACTAAGCGAGAACTTTTTTCTTCCACCACCGATCTCATTACTGCAATGCCATTTAAGATGAGTGTCATATAGATGATCATGGCGAGCACATAGGGAAGGATTAGGGCGTAAAAACTTTTAGACTTTTTGTTATTTAGCACTTTGGTGACAATGGAAAGGGGTGTGAGGATCCGTTCTCTGTCAGTACGGGAGATCTTTTTGTTTTCAAGTTCATAGTTGATAATAGCCCTTTGAACCAAGGATTTTAAAACATTAATTCGAGATACAGATCCATAGGAAAAAAGAACGATCGACTTTGTGGGGTCACTACTTTGATCTGGAAGACTGAGGATGGCATTCAGCTTGTTTCTAGCCATCTCTTCTTTGATGATGGCGTCTTTAATAACCCATTTGAAGGTGAAGGGAGAGTTTTTTTCCCTGGATTTAACTAGGTAATCAAATACTTGGCGGTTAGTATCCTTTATCCCAATGGTTTGGTGGGTTCCCTTGGATGAAAGAAGCAGTCGGGGAATGAGGAAAATAGCAATCATAAAGAGTGGGGTAATAAGGGTGCTTATTTTGTAGCCTTTGGTGCTCACATACTGTAAAAACTCCCTTTCTAAGACGATGGAAATTTTAGACATGATCACCTCCCACCGTTTCGATAAAGATGTCATGGAGTGAGGGTTCCACTATTTCAAATTTACTTATTTTTAGCTGTTCGGCTGCGGTTTTTAGGAGTTCCTGACAGTGATCTAATGATGCTAAGCTTATTTCCATATAGTTACCAAAATCTATGGCTGATTTAACAAAGGGCAGCTCCTTTATAAAATCGCCGCTGCCGTTGAAAGATATATGAATGGTACTTTTGCCAAAGGAACTTTTAACCTCCGCTAAATTTCCTAGCAATAATCTCTTGCCTCGGTTTATCAAGCAGAAATCGTCGCAGAGTTTTTCCACCTGCTCCATCTGATGACTAGAAAATATAATGGTGGTGCCTCGTTTTTTTAAATTGAGTATCGTTTCCCGCAAGATATCCATGCCGAGAGGGTCTAATCCGGAAAAAGGCTCATCTAAAATAAGCAGGGTGGGATCAAACAACACAGTGCCAATGAATTGAACTTTTTGCTGCATTCCTTTGGAGAGAGATTCACAGCTTTTTAATGCCCAGTCTGCCAAATTGAACTGACTGAGCCAAGCAAGGGATCTGGTTTTGGCCTCTTCCCGCGTGAGTCCTTTCAATCGTCCAAAAAAGATAAGCACATCAAGGACTTTCATCTTTTTATAGAGCCCTCGTTCTTCGGGAAGATACCCAATTTGGGAAACTGTGGCTAAATTCATGGGGCTGTTATGGAGGGTAATGGACCCTTTATCGGGTACAATGATATTCATAATCATCCGAATGGTGGTACTTTTACCTGCTCCATTAGGCCCTACCAAACCAAAGATAGAGCCTTTTGCTACTTCAAAACTCATGTTATCAACGGCGAGGGCCGTATCGTAGGTTTTGGAGATATTTCTTACTTTTAACATAGTTTGTAAATCCCTGATATGAAAATATAATTTCATTTTGTTATCATTTTTTTCAATTTTTTTCTACTGGCTATTAAGAATACTTCATTTGTGCCGACCTTAATTATTATGTACAATGTATTATTACCCTATAAATATATAATTAAGAATATTAACCATTTTTAGAGGAGAGTTTCTTTATGAGAAGAAGTGATTTAAAACTTTGGAGTATTTTCCTGCTTTTATTTCAATTTGGCCTCATGGGTTGTACCATGTTGGGGCTGGGAGATGATGAGGAGGAGAGCGATGAAAGCTCAGAAACAGACAGTTCCTCAACTACAGGTACTTCTGCCAGTAGCTTTATTCAATCCTCCTCACTATCTTTAGTGGGATCTATGTCGACCACTTCAACCACGGCCAGCTTGGTGAAGGCTGAGAGTACAGATTATTGGTTTAAGTGTGTGACTTTGAGTGTGACCGATGAGACCGCTTGTATTAATCAGGTGGTTGACAGTGAGTTTAACTTAACCTGTCCTAGCTCCTTTTCCGGAGCCTTTGGATGTTTTATCCTCACTGGGGAAGATGCTACCAACCTATCTATTGCAGGGGTGGTAACTTCCAGTGATTTTAACCTCGATCCAAACTCCACTAACGCAGAGATGGAAATCGTATTTGATCCTGAAACCGGTGCGGTGCAGGTTAAAGCTTTTAACCAGTACGCCAAGAAAGTGGATGGTTCCAAAGTGGAAATTGAAACTGAGGCCATTGAGCGTGAAGTAGATCCTGCTCTTATAGATGCCCTTGATGGAAAAATTAGCTCAGGTGATTATGACCTCACCATGTGTTTTCCACCACCACCTAATTTCAAATTAGTTGATGCCGGCGGACCTTTTGATGGTGATAACATCAAAGATGCCTGTGGTGATCATGGCGGTATGACCAGAGTTGCTTACCTTAAATATACTAAAGGGGACGTGGCTGAGAAAAGATTCCCACGTCTTGAGCTCTGGTCTTCCAGACAAGACTTTAATAAATGTGTGGTGGATGGCAAGTTAAGGTATCATCTTTCTGATGGAACCAATGAATTTATTCCTGAGGCCACCTCATTCAACGCTCTTGATTTAGTTGATGAAATTATCGACAACAAATGGGCTCCTGATTTCGCTCTTAAGTTTTATGAGCTCTCTCAAGATCCGACTATGGTGCAAAGTGTTGATAAAATGGAAAAAGAGCGTGAGTTTGTAACTGCCCTTTTTGAGTTTTATGGCATCGAAAATGATAAGGAAAATCTCAAAGAGTTAGCTGATACGCTGGCTATTGAGTTTTTTAAAGCTTTTGATAAAGCCAAGACTGTAAGTGATGGGAACAAAACAAAATGTGTTGAAGAGAGTATTATGGAAGCCTTTGAGAAGGTGAATATTCCTTCTTGGCTGATGGAAGATGATGATAAAGGTGAATATAAACTTGTAACCGCTGATGGAGAAGGTGATAAAGGCGATGATCCCATCTACCTTTGCGGTCCTTACCGTGGAGCAAAGGCCAATGGTGCTACCTCTGATACCCTCCAAGGAATGATTGATGAATTCTCCATGTGGATTGTTAAGGAGTTAGGAAGAGATCCGATGGAGCGTGAAAAAGCGGAAGCTGGCTTAAGGCTGGTTGACTCTTTTCTTCATGCAATTGGTGAGTCCCGTCATCAGCAGCATAGCGGCGACGACTTTAACAAAGAGTTTAGAGAGGCTTGGAATGCTTTAGATCAAGATAACCTGGCTTCTACTTCTGAAGAAGCTTTAGTAGCCTTCACCTTTGCTTGGGCGGACTTTATCCAAATGTGGGACTGGACCTTCCCCGAGCAGTTAAGATTGGCTGCCAATAACTATGACACCGCCATGTTCGCTTGTGATGAAGCTTATCTGGTTAAGAACAAGTACTATATGGATGATGAGTATATGCATCACGATGATATGTACTATGGGGCTGAGGATGACTTTGATGATCATGCAGATGATGACACCTATAAAGGTGGTCACTACTGTCCTCCACCACCTCCCGGATTTACAGAGGCCACTACTGGTAAGGAGTTTATTTTAGGTTCATTAGCAGACAAAGAGCGCCTCAAAATGATTCAAGAGAAGCTCTGTGACAATGACTGGAACTTTGACTTTGTGCCTGTAGCTGATATTATCAGACCATTCGTGGCAGAAAACTTCCAATTTAAAAACCATAACATCACTTGGGTTGCTAAAAAGTCTACAGAGACGGAAGCGGCTGCTGGTATTAGACGTCTAAAGGCGGCTAAAGCTCTTGTTTTAAAGCTGATCCAGTCTGAAAAACTTCATGGCTGTCAGTTAACTCACTTAAAACAAGACTATGATCGCTTAGATAGAATGGAATTCTACTGGGATCATACAATGGGTGGTCATGGACCTCAAGATTTTGTAGACTGTGGTCAAGCCTTTAACCATGATAAACCTGAATGTAGTGGAACCAATGATGATGATCAATTCTGTAAATGGAACCCCATGGATCCTCAGTGTTTTGATGAGAATAACATTGATGACCATGTCTTCCATAACTGTCAATGGGACCTTTTTGGCCTAGGTGTTGAAAAGCATGATATGTGTATGAAGTGGGCGATGTATGGATACAATGATGTGCCGGCAGAAGATACTTTCTGCTATGGTGGCTCTGATAGTATCAACTACAACACCCCTGAGTGTCAGTTCTACAATCATGCTTGTCACTTACCTGCCAATCAAGATAAGCTAGAGTGTGCTTGTCTGCCAGGAAGTCCTAACCATAAGCCCGAGTGTTTCGAGCATGAGTGTACCAAAGATCCTAATCTGCCTCATTGTGCGGCCGACTTTGATCCATCTGAAACTGCTGCCTTGGTGGCCTCCTATGGTGGACCCGGAATGCCTGAGGGATTTGATAGCTTTAATAAAGAGAACAAGAATGCCTATCAATGGGCTATGGAGCGTGGATGGCAATTGATGGAAGGCTATCGTAGCACTGAACTTCAATCCATTTTAGAAAAACTCATTGCCGGTGAATTTACTAAAGACACTTTGATCAAAGCCTTAAATAAGTACATGAGAATGTCTGGCTGGGATCATATGAAGTGGATGATTGAAGAGATTAAGAAGAGAGGTCCTGAAGTGGCTCAGCGCTTCTTAACTGAAGAAGTGGCTCGTGAGTCCTTTAGAACGGATGTAGCTTACCGTGCAAAAATGAAGACCATTGTTTCTAACTCCGAGTGTCTCTTTGACGCTGGTATCTCTTGGGAATCCAGAGAGTTTGATGATGATGGTAATGAGGTCTTCCCTGCAGTGATTCGTGCTCCTGTAAAGCGTGAATTTGCTGGAGAGCTGGAGTTTGATAAAGACAGCTCCGGTGATGATGTGGACGATATGTTCCGTCTCGATGCCGCAAGACTCAACTTCCAGAAATCTTGTTACTGGGGAGAAGTTCAGCGTCTCTATAACTTAGAGTTCACCGATGATGGTTTTAAATCTAAGTATGAGAGAGGTTTTGTGGACACCTGTCGTGATCAGCAAGATAGTAAAGGTGATGACGATGGCGGTAGTAAACTGGTAGCCTCTGAAGAGGGAGAAGAAGAGGGCAAAGGTGGTGGCGGTGGTCACATCGAAAAACTCAAAATTATTGATAAGGACTAACCTTTAGTTAAGGAAGGCCGTCAATCTCTTCGGGGGTTGGCGGCTTTTTTTTGTGCTCATTTCAGTTCAATGAAAATAGTGGTGTATCCCGTGGATGTTTGGTATGCTAAAACCACTTATGGAAGTTAACAAGCAAGATCTTTATAATCAACTGGTCGCCTATTTCAGAGGTTGGAAAGACCTTCATCTGCTTAAAATGGCCGTTATTTATGGCTCCTTTGTTAATCAGCAAGGCTCATTTAATGATGTGGATATTGCTATCTATCCGTTGCCTTTTAAAGAAAAGGAATTGAAGGTTTTAAAGTTAATTCAAGAACTCGAATCCATTACTTCTCCTCATAAAGTGGATTTGGCAGTTATAAGTCACAGCACTTCTTCTCTGCTCAGATTTGAAATAACCAGAAAATCAAGAGTTCTTTATGAAGAGCAAGCTGGTTTATTTGAACAGGAGTGTTCCTTATCGATGCGACTGTTTGCAGATGAAAAAAAATTTCGAGATCTTAAAGAGAGAGAAACCAAGCTAAAAATAGACAAATTATAGGTGGTTCCATGTCCCCTGAAGTATTTCAAAGAAAGATTCAAAAACTACTCAGATACCACACGGACCTTAGTAAGCATAAAGATGTCTCTTTTGAGGTATTCATGGATCATCATTATGAGATCGAAAGATTGCTACAACTATTAAATGAGGTGGCATCCGATATCATTTCTCATGAACTGGCTAAAAAAGAAATGGTAGGTAGTTCTTATAGAGAGACATTTGCCAATGCTGTGAAGACCAATATTTTGAGTAAAGACTTAGGTGAGGAGCTCATCCTTGCCAGTGGTATGAGAAATATCCTCACTCATGATTATGATGAAATAAACTACACTCTAGTTCATCAAGCTATACCTTCAGCGCTCAAACTGTATTCCCGTCTTTTAAAACTATTTTCTACTTACTAAATAAGAAGGTTACTTGTAAGACCAAAGCTGGGTTCCATTCACCCTTTTAGGTTTATCTTCTCCCTTGATAATAGCTCCAATAGGACCTTGATAGAATAAAATACGATGGGGGGGCTGTTTCTCGATAGAGTAAAATATAGGGTCCATCATTTTGCTGATGAGCCAGTTGGAAGCTTGGATGGAAAAGCGGCTTGCGGGTTTATTTTGAATCATTTCGTCGGCTACTTTATTAATTTCAAAACTAAAAGTTTTAGCGATGTAAGGCACTAAAAGTTCAAACTCAATGGTTTGTTTTTTTGCTAACTGATCCCAGTTTTTCTTTATCAGTCGATGGAGTTCAAACCAGAGGTGAATGTTGGGTTCTCGATCCATCACATCAAAGTCAGACTCTCCCTTTTTTACAAAATGAATATAGATCTGCTTTTGGTCGTATCGGATATCCATCTTAGCATCTGTGTGATAATTATCCGCGGTCACTCTGATTAAGTTTTCATTTTTAAAGTAAACTACGGTTTCGCTATACAGCTTTCCATCCATGGTAAATTGATCAATTTTGTCTATTTCAAAGCCTTTGGCCTTAAATCTCTGGCTAGTTAACTTAAATTGAGCCTTAATTTCTTCATCTTTCAGGGTTTCGGCCTGAGCCGAAGCATGAGGGGGAATTGTTTTCCATTGGACAGAGGGAAGCTCTAAAGGGGGAAACTGGGGCTTTTCTGCTAAAAGAGGACACGAGAAGAGAAGAAAGCAAAGCGTGAGTATTTTCATCTGTCTTTCCTATAAGAATTCAATTTTAATTTTCATAGCACCTTGAGGAGTGAGTCCCAAATTTGTGATCTTAATATTATTATAGGGTTCTAAAAAGGACTCATCTTTGAGTAAGAAAGCATCTAAATGGTCGTAGAGCGAATACTCTTGCTCATAGGGATCTAGTTTATATTTAATACTTTGGGGTTTGGTATCAATGAGGTAGGTGGTGTTACAATGAGTTTGGAGTTCACCGTCTGCAATATAGCTTCTAAAAAATCCACCTCGTATTTGAATACCGTTAATATCTACTTTAAACTCATCTGGATAGTATTGGGGATGAGGATGGATTCCACTGTAGAGAGAGGAAATATCTTCCGTTAGTTTAGTGAGATTGCTATCAAATCCAATGGGAGCGCGATATTCTAAATAGAGGTAGGTCAGAGTTACTTTGTAGGCTTTGTTAATGGGTATGGGGTTTTTTAGAGGAATCTTTACCACCATAACATTTTCATGAGCGTTGGTTTCATAGGGGAAGAGTTCCACTATTGAAGATTCTTCGGAGGGCTTTACCTCTAATACTTCTCCTTCATTGAACCAACCGATATCTTCCTTATGGCAAGAGTTATAGTGCATAGCTGGCCTAAAATAACTTTCTCCTGACATCAGACTAAACATATCAGCGATGCCCTCTTGTTTGCACTCTTTTTCATCTAAAGACACCATCTCTTTGCCACAATCAAATAGATTGGCATGGCTGTGAATTCCAAGAGAATGACCGAGTTCATGACCCGATGTGGTGGAGGTGATATCTCCTAACTTTTGATGAGGAAGCTTTGGCTTTACAAAGCGACTCACTGCATTCATTACTGTAACACCGGTATTGATTTCGCCTTGGGGGGTTTGGTATTTCTTTTTACCAAAACTAAGAGCATGACCTAATCCTGGCTCATCGCAATCTCTGTTTTGATGAAAGTAAACCAGGTATCTATCAAAAGCATTGAGCGTGACTTGATCTGATATAAGTTTCCAAACTTGTTCTATGCTTAAAACACAGCCAGCAATGGCAGGGTTTTCAAAGCCGGAGGCATCAAACCATCCGTAAACTTCACCGGTGAGCCAGGTGCGCTGGTAGGAATTTTCTTTGATAAAGTTATTAATAGAGTACTCGCCGGAAAAAATGGCCTCTTTATATGTTTCAGGACTCACTTCTTTGCCATTTTTTACCATATCTATCAAAATAACTGCGGTGTGCTGTTGCCCTAGGCTATCATTCGCATGGATAACAGGGGAAATAAAGATTAACAAAAGAGAAATACTAACTATCCATTTTGGTAAAATAATCATAGAAAAATCCTCCAATTCTGAATTTGGCTCACATCATACTATAAATAGTGGGTTTCTACACGCAAGAAAAGAGAGGTTATAATTTGATTGGTAAAAAGTCAAATAAAATAATAGAATATTAAAAATATAATCTAATAGCGGGATATTTTTATCCACTTGAGCGCGCTGGTGTCTTTCTCTGCTTCCTCATCTTCTCCTTCAGTTACTCCTGCTTTTTTACTTTGGAGTTCATCAAGGAGGGGGTTTGATCCTTCTAGTTTTTCAAAAAGAATATGCTTTTCATCATCAAAGAATTCAACGGTAGCGATAAACTCTTTTCCGCCATCCAGTTTCATAGTGAATTTCATGTCCTCGTCGAGATCGTACTCATGAGAGGATTCAGTTCCTTTGGGTGAGATTCTTGCTAGCTTCACTTTATCAGTGGTAATGGTCCATTTGAGAGGGGTGGTTTTAGAGGTGAAATCATAGCCCCTGTTTCCATCCTCAAGCTGACTAATATACCAGTCTCCATTCATTCGCACCTTATCAGCCTCTTGATCACACTGCATGAGCAAAAATGAGAGAATAAAAAAATAGGGGAATTTCTTAAGATATGACATGGTGTAAACTCCGTAAAAAGGTTTTATTTCAAGGGCTTAAGACTTCTATTATATAAGCCTTTTATGAGGAAAGGCAATCCTCTTATGACGAGGGCAGAATTTTTATAAAAACTGAGTTATAATGAAAGGATTATCAATAATTATTGAAAGGTTTTTTATGAAAGCACAACGAGTGGTTCTATGGGGTGTTTTGTTGGTCTTAATGATGGGTCTAACTCATTGTAAGTCGAGGATCGATTTAGCCAAGGATCTTAACTACAAAACGGATTATAATCACTCGAGTATTAAAGAGGCCCTGAGTCAGCCTAGCGGGGATATTTTTAAAGGTGAATTTGATGAGCCGATGGCGGAGATCAGAATTCCTGAGGTGGTACTGAGTGAAATCATTAAAAAGAAACTTCTCTCTGCCAAATCGGATCAGGATCGGCCTTTTATTAAGAAGTTGGAAAGTTTAAAGCTATCACCCTTCGATCAGAGTATCACCATAAAAGGGGAGTTTGAAGTCCCCTCCCATTTGATTCCTTTTTTTGATAGTAAACTCGATTCTGAGTTGACTGAACCGAGTTATAGTTTTCAAATCACTCTCATCCCATCTGTACGAGTATTGGAAGATCATAATTTTTTGAGTATTAAATGTAAATCCTTTCAATTTGCCGGAGTGGAATTGATTGAACTTTTTCCTCTGGTGTCTCAATTTATCGTGACCGCTTTGGCACATAGTGAATTAGGGGATGTGGTGCGAAATAAAACCGGGGAGTTGGATCAGAAGGTCTCCGGTTCCAAGATCTCTCTTCGTTTGCATGAATATTATGAAAATAAAAACATCGAAATATTGGAAGAATTGAAAACTATACGTATTGAGTTGGAGCCAAGTAAGATTATCCAGTTTGCTGGATATGAAGGATTACCCATGACCAATCAGTTTTTAAAATCACTTCGCTTTTGGAGCTTCTTGCCTATGAACTTGCAAGGGTCTCCTCTGCAAATATTTTATATCGCAGTCGGCATGGGACGACCTTCTAGTAAATGGGTCTCTTCCCTTCAAACTAAGATAAACAAGCAGGTGGATCAGTTAATGGGTGATATGCAAGATGAACTTGCTGAGCTGACTAACTTCTCTGAAATAGAAAAATCATTGAAGGAGCAATTAGAACAAAGATTAGCCGACTTTAATATTAAAAACCTGACCGGACATGAACAAGGAGAATCCGCCGATTTTCTTATTTATCTCATGCAAGAAATAAGAAAAAGATTAAGTGATCAAAATTCCCTCTTTTTACCGTCACCTCGCACTGAGTATAAAAAGCTGATGGAGGAAATAGATGTAAAACTAACGCTTTTTAGTGAAACAATAAATACTCGAAGAAGGGTGGAAGAAGAGTCTTTAAAAGGTGCTAATGACAATCAAAATCCCTGGCCTATGTTGATTCAACAGGTGAGTCAGCGCTCTTTATCTCAATTAGTGAGACAGCTTCGGGACATTAAAGTAGAAGGAAAATATCTCTTTCGTGATTTAGATTTAACACTCAATCCCGCTTTACCGGGGATCAAAGTTCATGGTCGTCTGCATATCGATTTAAACGATGTGCTGCCAAGTCATTTAAAACGCAATGATGGCAACCCCTTTTCTATGCACGAGCATCTTATGGGTGACAGTGTGCCCTTCTCGCTAACCATGATGATTCATTACCTCCCGGGCGGCTGGCTGCGTTTTGAATTAAAAGAGGGAGATTTATTTGATAAGGAACAAAAGATCAGCTTTAAAAAATATGATCCTGCCGGTCATTTTTTACTCAAAATTATGCAACTGGGCGTCACCAAGTCTCTTTTAAAATACACTTTCTCTCTACCTACCAATAAAGAGGCAGAACGGATTCAAAAGCAGAAAGAAAATCATATTGCTGATATTAAAAATAAGCTGTTAGAAATGGTGAGAGTTGAGAATCATAAGCTCAATCAAGCTACTATCGGTCATAAAATACTCTACCTACTCCTTAAAAATAATAGTTATAACAATGTGTATGATGTCCCTATCAAAACTCAAAAGTCCATCAAACATAAACTCTCTGAATTTATTAAATACGAAGAGGGAGCTATACTTACCAAAATAGATCCTTCCATATTTGCTCCTACTTTTTTCACGGAAGATAAAGATATTCAGATTTGGAATTTGGGTGCCCATCATTCTCCTAACTTAAAAACCAATTTTTTAGAATTGGCCATGGGAAGTGGTCCTAGATCTCAAACCTTCTTCGATTATCTGTTGAAGAGTCGAAATGTGAATCGGGCAGCATCCAATGATCCACCTCCTGAAAGCCCTTTATTACCAACAGATAATCACTCTTCCGGTAAAATCGATTTGCGGACCTTTTTAGGGGTAGAGAATGTCAATTCGCTTATCAGTATTATTGTTAAGGACCTACAGGAAAAAACCGATAAAGCGGTAGAAGAACAAATGACTAAGCCCGAAGAGCAACGTCATGTGAGAGTTAACAGCCTCTCTTTAGTTCCCAGGGCAGATGGGGCTCTCGTTCTAAAAGGGGTCATTTCTCTTATCGAAAAGGTGAAACGTGAAATTTATAATCCCAAAAGATGGTTCAGTACTAAGTACTACCGCACCACAGATACCATAACCATTCAGTTCGATATGTTTATGAGAAGAGTTCCGGTGGCTGATTTACTTAAAAATAAAATCGATTTACGACCCAATGAGGTCCTATTTGGCGATGAAGCTTTGGTGATGGACCTTTCTCGCAGTGTAATTAAAACCGGCAAATACAAAGTACTATTAAAAATCATTAAAGTGCTGGATATTGCCACTTTGAAAATGTTGTCGTTAAAAGATTTGGTAAAGAATATTGCGTTCAAAACTTTTGCCTCCACCCTCGATGATAAGGAAAATGAAGGAAATACCGTAGTGGGTGATTTTCGTTTGAATCGTATTATGAAAGTCCTTTTAATAGATGAAGAACTCATAATCATTATTAACCCTAAACTCTTAACTCGTCATATGGAAGTAGCCCCCACCGGTGGAAAAGAGGGGGTATTTATCTATCCCGATTGGGGATTAGTACAGATGGATTACTCAACAAGATTAGGGCTAACCAACATTGATCAAATCCGATTATCAGAAATCATAAATCAAATGGAACAACTTTTCCGTCCTTTAAAAGAGGGAAAAACCACTGCGAGGGAAATCTTGACCAAAGACCATATCTGGCAAAGTCTTTTTATCTCAGAAAGTGCTGGAAAACCTAGCCTCCATCGGCAGTGGCTGGAGGTATTTAATCATTATCCAGAGATTAAATCAGAAAAAGTGACCGAGTGTGGGCTTGAGTTGATGATGTTTGCATCAACCGCTTATGTTTTTTCAGAACAGGTTGCCTTACTAGAAAAACACTTTGCCAAAGAGGAAATAAAAGATGAGCAATTAATTCTAAGAATGCAAGAATTCACTGCTATGAAAGCTCGAATCCATAAAGAGGTGATCCATCCTCTAAAGATTCGCTTTGCGGGTAGTTTTGCGAAAAAGAATGAGCATATTGTGAATCGAACTCCCACCGATTGGAATTATCTCTTTTACAAAGATGCCTACTTTGCTATGCAGCTATATAAAGTTTTGACTGGTAAACTGTAACTACTTTAGGGAAGGTACGGAGCTAACGATGATTCGATTTTTCTGGTTATTTATATTGACCCTCGGATGCAAAAGCACTGAACCTCATAGTCAAACCCAATCCTTAGTTCAAGACCCTGCTACCTATTATGATGGAGCCACCAGGGAGAGGGTAGAAGCGGCTAATTCAGAATTAACCATGGATGCTAATAAACCTAAGCCTGAGAAAAAGAAAAAAGAGTATCCAATTGTCAGTCTCTATCATAGTGATGATTGCTCTAACAGTCTCATTACTCGAATCACATGGAATACGGACTGCGAAAAGCTAGGAGAGTCTGTGTCTTTAAAAATATGGGGTATTGAGGTGAATGGGAATTGCTACAATGTAAACGACCAATCCTTTACCATAGGTTGTAAAAAATACCGTAAAATCCCGAAAGATCCCATTATCTTCTACTACTCTGATGACTGCTCCAGTTCGGAAGAGTATTTTTTAGAGAAAACCAGCACCTGTCAGCAAGCCCTGCAAGATATTTCGGCCGATCAAAAGATATGGGCAGTAAAATTGAATGGTGAGTGTCATAATATTGATGACACCAACTTTGTAGCCGCTTGTGAGCAGTGGCTGCAAATACTAGCCACTGAAAACGGTAACTAATATGACTATTTTAGTTGCCGGGGTCACAAATGTTGAGACCACCCTTCAAATTGAGCGTTTCCCCTTAGAGTGGAACTCGGTGAATTACCCTTTTTTTGGTATTAACTCGACCGTTTCGGGAGTGGGCTTTAATTTAAGCAAGGCACTTAAAACACTAGGCAGTTCTGTTAAAATCCTGACTCCTCTAGGTAATGATAGAGCAAAGGAGATCATTGTTACCGAATTGAATAGTTTAAATATTGAAAATTGTCTTTTCAAACCGACTCTAGGAAGCACCCCCCAATCAATCGTTATCTTTGATAATGAGGGAAAAAGGCAGATACATACTGATTTAAAAGACATCCAAGAACTCAAGTTAAATGAAGAAGGTCAAATATCAGCGCTGAATGATTGTTCTTTGCTAATGGCCTGTAATGTCAACTTTGTCAGACCGCTTCTTTCTAAAGCCAAAGAACGGGGGATTCTCATTGCTACTGATGTTCATGCTATAGAGAGTGTGGATGATGAATATAATAAACAGTTTTTAGCATCGGCTGATATTTTATTTTTAAGCAATGCTCATTTTGAAGGAAAAGAGGATGGCTTTGTAAATCAAATTCTCGAAAAATATTCTCCCCAAGTAATTGTGATCGGAATGGGAGAGCGAGGCGCTCTCCTTTACGATGATCAGGAAAAACTATTAAAAAAATATCCCATCGTGAAGACCAGACCCGTTGTCAATACTATTGGAGCAGGCGATGCACTATTTGCCTGTTTCATTCATTTTTATCACAAATCAAAAAATGCATCAGATGCTTTAGAAAAAGCGCTCTTATTTGCCTCATACAAAATAGGCGCCTCATCGGGTGCTGAAGGCTTTCTGTCTGAGAAAGAACTTTTGAACCTAAATAATTAATATTTTTTAAACTCTCTTTATGTTTTTTCCTTGTGAATTCAATTCGAAATGATAGAATGCCAATTAATACCTTCATAAATAAAAATTTTCATAGTAAGGGGGTCCCATGAACGCCTTCAACTCAATGATTACTGCCAATGATGTGGCAGAGGCCCTGAAGTGCAAAGTCAAAACAGTTTATAAAAACATCAAAGCTCAAGGCATTCCAACTCAAACCATCGGTAATCGAGTTCACATGCCATCCGACTCTACACGGTCTTACTTTATGGATAAAGGGTATGTCTATAAAAAACAAGTTATCTCCATTCAAATGCTGAAAGGAGGGGTGGGAAAAAGTACTACCGCCGCTAATGTGGCTATTAGAGCCAGTATGTATGGAGCAAAAGTTTTACTGATTGACCTCGATCAACAAGCTAACTTATCCTATCATTTTGGTCTTGAAAATACAGAAGGGTCTGTTTGGATTGATGTGGTAGAAGGCACTGCAGTGATTGCCGATTGTATCAAAGAGATAAATCCTAATCTCCATATTATTCCCTCAAATTTAAATAATTCTTTACTCGATAAGGTCATTAGTGATGGCAAAAGGAATATCCTGAAAGCTGTAAGTCAGTATTTAAAGCCCATTAAAGAAAACTATGACATGATCATTATCGACACAGCTCCTAATTTAAGTGCCACGAATGCGGCAGCTGCTTTTGCCGCTGATTTAGTTATTCTACCAGTGAATCCTGATAAGTTTAGTGTGAGTGGTTTAGAAAAAACCATGGAAGAACTTGATGATCTCGGTGAAGACTTTGATCGAACCATAAATACCAAAATTCTGTTTACACGTTTTGATGGCAGAGAGAGTTCTAGCAACCAATTACTTAAGCAGTGTTATGAGCACTTTGGGGATAAAATGCTCCGAAGTTTTGTAAGATCCTCTACCGAAATTAAAAATAGAATCAACACAGAGAAAACTATTTTTGATCGTAAATCAACGGCCAAAGAGGACTACGATATCGTAACAAGAGAAATATTGGGATTAATGTAGCCTGGAGAAGAAACTATGCCAGATTTTTATGAATTTAGTAAAGGTCAAAAAAAGACAAAGAAAAAGACGGTGAAAAGGCGCATTTGGAATGAACCCGATGTGA